>JAJCXO010000046.1 GCA_029263395.1 Acidobacteriota bacterium
CCGAGAGCAGTCATAACAGTTGCCATGCCCACGGATTTCACCCAGAATCGGCGCACCTCGTTCGAGCGCGGAGCCTGCTTCCTCGAGCATCAACAGCCCCGCTCCTTCGCCCAGGCGGAAACCACCGCGCCGAGCGTCGAACGGCACCGAACACGCATCATCCCCGTCGCCTGCCAGCATGCCTGCCTGGCGAAAGCCGTAGAACGACTCGAAACACAGTTCGTCGGCTCCACCGGCTAAAACCGCGTTCGAGCGCCCGGTCCGAATGGCCTCCGTGGCATAACCCAACGCCTGCAGGCCAGCCGCAGTGCCGCCCGCGACGGTCGAATTGATACCGCGCAAACTATGCCAAATAGCAGTTTGGCCAGCAGCAGCGTTGATTACGCTGTTGGCAAAGTCAAACGGCTTGGCATATTTGGGACCGGCGACCAACGCCCGCTGATCGAACGACGAGATCGTATGGACACTGCCGAACATCGTCCCAAGGACCAATCCGACGTCGTGCTCTTGGCGCAACTCCGGCGTCCAACCACTGGCTGCAAACGCTTGATGTGCTGCAACAATGACCAACCTGGCAGCACGATCAACCGGCCTCAGATTGACCTTGCCGAGATACTTCAGGGGATCGAAGTCCTGCACTTCCCCTGCCAGGCAGAGGCCAAGCTTCTCGGTGTCGAACAGGCTGAGAGGTTGGATACCGCTCTTGCCTTCGACCAACGCTTGATGAAAATCTGCTGGATTATCACCGAGAGACGACACCATGCCGATCCCGGTTACAACCACTCGGCGCGAGGATCGACTTGGACTCATAGTTGACATTTCTCGAAGATCACCGATGCGTTGTTACCACCGAATGCGTAAGCGTTGTTCATCGCCACATCAACCCGCTGTTCACGGGCCTCGTTGGGCACGTAGTCGAGGTCACATTCCGGGTCTGGATCTTGGAAGTGGGCGGTCGGAGGAATACGGTCTGTCGCAACAGCCAACGCACAGACCGCCGCTTCGATTGCCGACGCGGCACCCATCGTGTGACCTATCATCGATTTGATCGAGCTCATCGGTACGTTGTAAGCGGCTTCCCCGAAGACCCGCTTGACGGCGCTGGTTTCCTGGCGATCGTTGGTTGGCGTACCGGTCCCGTGAGCGCTGATGTAGCCGACATCGGATGGCTTCCGAGAACTGTCGGTGAGCGCCCTCGACATGGCCCGGGCAGCCCCCTCGGGGTGCGCAGCTGTCATATGGTGCGCATCACACGACAAACCATAGCCGGTGATCTCAGCGTAAACCTCTCCACCACGGGCCAACACCCGGTCTAGCGGCTCGAGCACCAAAACTGCGGCGCCTTCTCCGGGGATCATGCCCTTGCGGTGGAGGTCGAAGGGTTGGCAAACCTCCGGTGCGATTGCACCCAGCCTGGCAAAACCGGTGTAGGTGATGCGTGAGAACGAATCTGCACCCCCTGCAACCATCACGTCCGCACGCCCCGACCTCAGAATATCGAAAGCATGCGCCAAGGCGTAATTGCCGGCAGCACAAGCTGCTGGGATCATGACGTTGACACCAGCAAAGTCCAGCTCACTGGCAACGTGGCCAGCAATGACATGGCACGGATAACGAGTGATGAACTCCGGGCCGACGTGATCCAGATCGTCCGCCACAACATGATCGTCGAATAGCTCGACCTCACGCGGTTCACCAGAAGTTGTGCCCATGACCACTCCCGCACGCTCGGGCTCGATGGACGACATATCGATTCCCGCATCGGCGACCGCCTGCCGAGCCGCAGCAACCGCGAGTTGAGAAGCCCGTCCAACCTGCGAAATATCGAGCCGGCTGAAGTAGGGCGCAGGGTCAAAGTCCTTGATCTCGGCACCGACGTGAACGCTGTAATTGGTTGTGTCGAAGGATTCGACTTGGCCAATGCCACAACGGCCGGCCAGGAGGTTTTCCCAAACCTCTTCCCGGCCCGAACCTACGGGAGTCACCGCGCCGATGCCGGTCACGGCGATGCGCTGCTGCACTGTTATGCCGCTCGCTCAGCCAGGCACTGCTGGACGAGGTCGACGGTATCCTGAACCGTGCGGAGCTCGCCCAGCTTCTCCTCCGGGACTCCGAGCTTGAACTCATAGTCCACGTCAACGCCAATCTCGAGCAATGACAGGGAATCGAGTTGAAGATCTTCAACAAACGAAGCCCGATCACCGATCTCGGTCGGATCGATGTTCGTCACGTTCGAGATGACCTCTTTGATCTTGCCACGTATCTGTTCAATATCCATAAGTAGGCCTCCTTGGTCCTCCACAACAATTCACAGCCACTGAGAGTCTCTCGTTTCCAGGAGATTTCATCGGGTTTGAATCCTCAGTTCAGAGCCTAGACTGGCCCTCCGAGTCGATCCAGCAGCACTGGGTCTTGAATGCGGACACAAGCCTAACAGTCCTTCACCGGTGAACAATAGATCCGGCGATGCATAAAGGATCTTAGCCATTTTGAACGAGGGTCTAGATGGGAACTGTTGTAGATCTAAAAAGGGTTCACAGGGATCCTTCAAACTCTCCTTCTGCGGTTCTCGAACTTCACTACGGACGGCCTCGGCAACGGATCCTCCAGCAATCCGGCTTCGTAGGCCAAACGAATGGCCTCGCGCCGTCGCTTGACCTGAAACTTGTCCAATATCTTGTGGACATGATTCTTGACCGTCGGCAACTTGATTTGCAGCTGCTGCGCGATCTCTTTATTGCGTAAGCCTGCAGCCACCAATTGCAGAACTTCCGACTCTCTCGGAGTCAACTGGACTGCGGGATCGATAGTGCGGGTGCAGCGTTGCGACGGATGGCTGGCCAACTCTTCGATTCTGGCGAGAACCGAAGCCGCAACCTGCGGTGAACAAGGGGTCTGGCCACGACTCACAGCTTCGATCGTTTCCAGCATCTCGGAAAAAGATGCCTCCCGAGAAACGTATCCGGTCGCTCCAGCCTCGATGTAATCCAGGATTTCGTCGCTACCCTCGTTGCCCAAGAACAAGATGTTGAGTTTCGGGTTCGTCTCACGAAGCTCGCGGATCGTCTCGCAGACCTCACGTTTCCCTAGGCTGGCATCCACCAGGACAACATCCGTCTCCAGGGTGCGCAGCTGGTCGATCGCGTCATCTCTGCTATCCGACGAACCAACACAAGTCACGGCGCCATGGCTGCTCAACGAGCCGACGATGGCCTCGGAGAGAAGTCGGTAACGATGGATTAGGAAGACGTCAACCACGGAGTCATCTCTCTCAGCCAGTGCAGAACCTCGTCCACTGTCGCAAGACCGTTACAGTACGGCGAGGTGGCCACCCTCGCCAAAATTGCCGAGACCGCCAGCACAGCCCTACACCAAGTGTTCGAGCTCGCGCAGTGCAACTGCCTTTGCCCCGCAGGTCAACGCTCGGCGCTAGCTTGCCTAAGTGTCGACAGCAACACGCTATTGTTGGTGCTCTGAAGCTTTTCTTTGAGTAAGACCTGACGGTAGAGAACTGCTCTGCCGCCGTCCGGCGCCAGCGCCAGGACCAAGACGTCCGGATACTCAGCGAGGAGGTGGCTAGTAATTGCTGGCTCGCCTGTAGCGGGAAGCGTCGTGACCACCACATCCGCCTCCGTTTTCCGGACAGCATAGAGAATCTCCAGAGGGTCGAGTGCCTCTCCTACGACCTGCATATCGCCTTGGCCGCCGATGAGCTCCCGTAGGAGTTCACGAAGCATCTTTGGCCTATTGGCCAATAGAATCTTCAACTTCGCCCAATCCCGCATTGTTGGGCCAAGGCCAGATCCCCACCCAACCTCGGCTAGAATGCCCATCGACCGTTCAGATCTCTTTTTTTATCCTAGTCGTTCTCCTTGTCACAATGAACCACTCGATTCAGAAAAGATCTATCGAGGCATAGATCCCCCGAGGCTCTCGCCAAACCGAACCCCGCTTCACCGAGGCTTCGGTCATCTCTCGGCAACCCTTTGCGGCCGCAACCAATGGCGGGCGTAAGCGTGCTCGACGGCTTCTCTACGATCCTGCACGTGAAGCTTTTCCAGAATGTGATGGACATGATTCTTCACGGTATAGACCGACAAAGCCAACTGCTCAGCGATGTGACGATTACTCAGACCATGGGCGATCAGCTGCAGGATCTCCATCTCACGAGGAGTGAGCTCGAGCGCTTCCACACGCTCACTCCGAGCGCGCTCACGCGACAGCTCGGCTAGCCGTGCAAACATCGAGTAGGCAATCTGTGGCGAGTAGATCGCTTCACCGTTCAACACGCGCTCGATCACCCGACAGAGCTCCTCCAACGAAGACTCTTTCGACACACAAGCGCCTGCACCGGCTTCAATACACTTGAGGATTGCCGTTTCAGAATTGCATTGTCCTAAAACAATGATCTTGACTTGCGGACATTGTTTGCGAGTTCCGCGTACCAACTCGGTAGCAGCTTCGCCTGAGCCATTGAGGTCGATCACCAGAACGTCGGGTTGATACTCTTCAACCAAGTCTAGGGTGCTCTCTAGATCGTCCGTGTGGTGGGTTACGTGAAAACGCCCGAGCTTATAAAGCATCGAAGCGAGACATTCGCGGAAAAGGGAATGAGTGCCGGCTATGATCAACCGTGCGGGCCAGCTCATGAAATGCTTCTCCTGGTTCATTCACCGCCCCCCGACGACTAATGATCCACAACTGCGTCGCGATGTTTAGTTTCTGTCGCGATGTTTAGGTTTCTGTCGCAATGTCTAGTTCGATTTTTAGGAATTATGCCACTCTCTTTCTAGAAAGAAAAGACAAAAAATCGAAAGACCCCAATAAAGCAAACAATCTTTCAAAAAAGAGATAAACACAAAATCAAACTTATCTACCCTCACCTGATTTCTGTGCTCTTTGCCAAACGACTAGAACTTACTCGAAAAACACAAAGATCCAGCCAAAACCAGATCAAGGATCCACACCCTAGAACCGGGTAGGATACCGGCCGATGCTCTCAACGTTGTCCAGAATCTTGATCGCGAGCCAGTGCGTCAGCCTCTTTCTGGGCTCTCCGGCTTTGGCCGGGCGTTTGCCATTCCGCCACTATCTGACCGCTGACGGTCTACCACAGAGCCAGGTATTGACCCTGCTGCAAGACAGCAGAGGCGAACTTTGGGTAGGCACTTGGAGCGGCGCCGCCCGGTTTGACGGCACTCGATTCCGGTCTATAGCCCTGCGCTCTGGTCTGCCGAGTTCATTCGTTTTCGACATCGTAGAGGACGCTGAGCACAACCTCTGGTTCGCTGCTGGCGACGGGTTGGCGCGGATTAATGCCGGAGACCGATCCAAGGTGATTCCGATCGCGTCTCCCTTGTTCGACGACCCGACTCCGATCTCTGTCAGGGACCTTTATATCGACCATCAAGGCACCTTGTGGGCGGCAGCACAACGTGGTGGCATCGTCTACCTGCAGGACGGAAAACCAATGCGGGTCGCAACCCCCGACATCGAAACCGACGCCCTCAACGTCCTGACCGAGACCTTGGACGGCGAGCTCCTGCTCGGAACACGAGACGGTATCTTTCGGGTTGGGCGTGACGGAAGCACGCGCTGGAATCTACAACCGGGCCCGTGGAACGAGCCCATCACCTTGCTCCATACCACTGAGGACGGGGTATTGCTGTTCTCGACTCCGCAAAGCTTGTGGCAATGGCAAGGAGAGACCGCAACCGAATGGACCTACCGCGGTCAATCGATCGGCCAAGGCCGAGCTGTGGCTGCCGACTCCGCAGAGACGTTGTGGATCGCAACCGAAAATGGGCTCTATCGTCAACAGGCCTCAGAAGACTTGGTTCGATTGGGGCTCGCGGAGGGACTCCCAAACCAGGACCGCTTTTATGCTTTGCTCGAGGACCGCGAAAGTAACCTATGGATCGGTTCGGACGGTGGTCTAACGATGTTCGCTGGCGATCTCTTTCGCATTTTCTTGACTGAAGATGGACTAGGCAACGCATCTGTTTGGAGTCTCGGAGCCGATATCGACGGAAGTTTGCTGGTCGGTACGGAAGGCGGTGTCTTTCGCTTCGATGGCAAACGCTCGACCCCGTGGCAGGAGCCCAACCCACTGAGTGGCGAGATGGTGAGAGTGATACTCACCGACAGCGCAGGACGGCAGTGGTTCGGTACTCGCAACAACGGTCTCTACCGATGGGACGGCCAGAGTTGGAGACATTTCGAGCCGCCAGAGTTTCCAGCCCGCCGACTCTACGGCGCTCACCTCGATCAACACGACGTGATTTGGTTCGCCACTCGGCGCGGGCTCGTCCGCTTCGCGGAAGAAGCGTTCGAGCTCTGGGATCACGACGACGGTTTACCTAGTTACCTAGCGTTGATGGTTGGCGAGGATCTCGAGGGCAGGATCGTGGCCGCTACCAGCGAAGGAATGGCTCGGCTCGATGGAGATCGATTTATCGTCCCACCGGAATTCGAGATTCTCGAGGGTGTGGCGGTCCGAGCCTTCCTCTATGCTCAGGACGGTTCGCTGTGGGCAGGAACCGACGGACGCGGACTCTACCGATATTTCGAAGGCGAATGGACCACGCTGCTGGCGGATCGCGATAACACCAAAGGCACCCGTGACGGCCCCTCGGACGATTTCACTTGGGGTTTGATACAAGATACCGGCGGGCGAATCTGGCTCGCCACCAATCACGGCCTCGATATGTTCAATGGTGAACGGTGGATCAACTTCTCGAAGCGCGACGGATTGATCGAAGATGAGTTGTCGGCCTACGCTGCCCTCGCGACCCCGGATGGTGCCGCTTGGTTCGGGTTCCCCAACAACGGTGGGTTGGTACATTTTCCGCCTGAGATTCGTGACACCAATCTGACACCGCCGATCGTTCGGATCACCTCGGTCGAGACCCTCCGTCAGCAATTCGTCGAAGAACCATTCCAAGTGTCCGTCCCCTGGGATGAGCGGGACGTCACCTTCTCTTTCGTCGGGATCTCATTTCGCGACGCTCGCAATGTGGTCTACCACTCGCGACTCGAAGGCTATGATCAGGCCTACAGTGCTCCGAGCTCCGATACTAGTGTGAGATATACCAACCTCGGCCCCGGCTCCTACCGTTTCCTGGTTGAAGCAGCTGGCTCGGACGGTCAATGGACCGCAGCCGAAGCTCCCGTCGAACTCACCATTGCAGCCCCATTTTGGCGCCGGGGATGGTTCGCCGGACTCTGCGCGTTGGCTGTCGTCACCCTTGTCGCAACCTCTCACCGCATTCGTCTGAAGCGATTCGCGGCAAAAAATAGAGAGCTGGAAGCGCGGGTGGTGGAACGGACCAGCGAGCTGATTGACGAAAAAAGGAAAGTCGAAGACGCCCTGGCTCAAGTCAAAACTCTCAGTGGCATGCTCCCAATCTGCTCCTCGTGCAAGAAGGTGCGCGACGACCGCGGTTATTGGGAACGCATCGAAGTCTACATCCGCGACCGCTCAGAGGCCGAATTCACTCACGGGCTGTGCCCTGGCTGCGTCGAAGACTACTTCGACACGATGCCCCCCAAGTCGAATCACGGGTCAGACACCTGACGGTGTCGCAGTCGCTGTCCGCTGGTCGGGCTCGTACTCGGCCAAAACCGTATCGATCGCCAGTCGACTCTCGGCCGCCATCTGAGCCAGATCCCGACGTATCTGATCGACTACTTGCGTCGCACTGTCGGCTTGAAGCCGTGTTTCGCTGGTGAGCGCCTTCCGCCACAAGGGCTCGCCAGCAGGAGACTCGAGAACCAACTCGAGCTTGATCCGCGCTTGCAGCCCTGCCGTGGTATCAACCTCTTCGAGATAAACCACCCTGCCCTGCAGAACCGCCGCATACGACCGTTCCGACATCGCCAACTCGCAACCAGCAATGTTTGGGCTGTCTCGCAATCCCTCGACGAAAGCCTGTGCCACAAGGCTTCCTAGGGGCGACGCCCACCGGTGGTAATCATAAAACCCAACCTCTACAGAGTCGCCACCGAGGCGATAAACCAACAAACCTTGGTCATAAGGCGGATCGACGACAAACGGTTCGACGCCGAGCCAGTTTCCCCCGCTCCCGTTATTGGGCTGCTCAGCGATCACGGGCGCCGGTGACGCCGATGACGCTGATGACGCCGATGACGCCGATGACGCCGATGACGCCGATGACGCCGATGACGCCGATGACGGTACAACCAACGTGTAGTAGTGGATCTCGGGCATTGACCGACAGCCGAGACTCATCAGCAACACCCCCAACACCCAGACAGCTCGAACCATCACTGAACCCCCTCGCCAGGTTTGCGATCCGGCGTCCTCGGTGTGCGCAGCAAGCGCGACGGCTGGGAACGGATCGACTGTGAAAAGGCCTTCAGATTGGCCGACGCCTCACGCAGGTTGCGTAGCGCGGTCTCAATGTCGGTCTCTCGGTCTCCCATCATGCCGAGAGTCTGCTCAGCAGTTTCCAACGCCGACGCCGCATTGTCCAAGACCGTGGTCAAACGCGCCCCCTCCTCACCCAAGGCGGACCGCACATCCGACACCAAGTGGCGAGCCTCTGCCACCATCAGTGGCGCCTCCGCCAAACCGCTTTCTGCCGTGACAACCAAGCCGTCGAGGCGCTCCAGCAAGGGCGGCAGGCGGTTCTCGAGCTCCGCAACGGTGCGTCGCGACGACGCGAGCGTGGCCGACACAGCGTCCAAGTTGCCATCAGCCAGCAATGCCTGGACACGATCGAGGGTTGGTCCCACAACGCCGGAGAGACTCGCGAACAGCTCCGATCCCTCGTCCAACAGCCGTTCGACTTTGTGCATCATCTCGTCGAGACCACCCATCAAGTCACTGAGTCCCCCGCTTCCCTTGCCGTAGAGACTCCCCCCTGCCGCCAAAGGCGCCGCCGAAGGCTCGCCGGCAACAAGCTCCAAATAGCTCGAACCCAAAAGCCCGTCACTGGCGAATCGAGCACTGCTGTCTTCGGTGAGCGAGAGGTTGTCGTCCAAGGTCACCACAAAGGTGATCGGCCATTCCTCCCCAGCGGCCAGCCGAACCTCGTCTACCCGACCGACCTTCACACCAGAAAGCCGCACCTCGTCACCTTGCCGGACACCGCCCGCACCTCGCATCAATACCTCGTAACTGGCCCCCTTGCCGCCGAGGGGATTCACCCCCAGGATCCACAACGAGGCAATCGCCAGAATTGCTAACGCCGTGATCACAAACAGGCCGGTGCGTGCTTCGCTCGCCTGGCTCATTGCCAACTCCTCATCAGCTGTTCGTAACGCTCACCTTCATCCGCGTCATCCTCTGGCAATCGGTCCAGGAACCGCCGCACGATCGGATCTTGACTCTGGCGCACCTCCTCCGGCGGTCCCGCGACTAGAAATCGGCCCTGGTGCATCAGCGCAATGCGATCCGCCACCGCAAATGCCGACTCCATCTCATGGGTGACAATCACCAACGTCATGCCAAAAACCTCTTTCAGCCGAATCAACAAGCGATCGAGACCAGCGGCGGTGACCGGATCGAGGCCCGCCGAGGGCTCGTCACAGAACATCAGCTCGGGGTCGAGTGCCATCGCGCGGGCAAAGGCGGCCCGCTTTTGCATTCCGCCCGAGAGCTCCGCCGGATAGCGTTCCGCGGCCGCCTCCAAGCCCACCAGGGCAAGCTTGATGCGCGTCACGATGCGGCGGGTCGACGCCGGCAGCCGAGTGAATTCACGCAACGGCAAATCGACGTTGTCCGCCACCGTCAACGACCCGAACAACGCACTGCCTTGAAAGGCCATCCCCATTTTTTGACGCAGCGCTCCCAACGTTCGCGGGTCAACGGCAAAAAGATCGATCCCCTGGACAAGGACGCTGCCCGCATCGGGTTGCTCGAGACCCACCAGGCAGCGCAGCAACGTGCTCTTGCCGCTGCCACTGCCACCAAGAATCACCAGGGTTTCACCCTCTGCCACCGTCAAGTCGACGCCTTTCAAGATCTGGCGCTCACCATAACTCTTCTCGAGCCCGCGCACTTCGATTGCCTGGTCCGCCACCGTCAATGCCTCACGTAAAGCAGCGCGGTCACAAAAAGATCGGCCACGATGATCAGTACGATCGACCGCACCACCGACCCGGTCGTCGATCGACCGACCTCACCCGAGCCACCCCGCGTCTCGAGTCCCTGGTGACAGCCCACGAGGCCAATGATGCACCCGAAGGTGAAGGCCTTCAACACGCTACCCCAGAGGTCTTCGAGTTGGAGAGCATGCACGCTGTCCATCAGATAGCCACTGGCACTCTGGCCGAGCAGGAACGTTGCGACACCACAGCCACCCAGGATGCCGACCAGATCCGCAAACAGAGTCAAACACGGCACCGCCACCATCAGCCCCAACAAGCGAGGTACAACCAACGCTCCGATCGGATCAATCCCCATCACCGTCAACGCATCAATCTCTTGTGAGACCTTCATCGTGCCGAGCTCAGCGGCAATCGCCGAACCGACGCGACCCGCTACCAAGATGGCAGTCAACAACGGTGCAAGCTCGCGAGTGACGGACACCGCAACCAACTGGGCGACCAGCCGCTCCGCTCCCATCTGTTGCAGTTGATAGGCCGATTGCATCGCCAGGATCATGCCGACCAGGACAGAGATCAAGGCCACCAACGGCAGCGACTCGTTGCCCGCCCTGTAGACCTCGACAAGGGTCTCTTTCAGGCGAACCCGTTCGCCTCGCCAGGGACCGACGAACACTCGCTCGGCCACCTTCGTGGCGAGGAGATAATGGCGACCGACATCCGCCAGCAGGTGCTGTGAAGCCACGCCGAAACGCCGCAGCGGGCTGCCGGTCATCCGCCTCCGGCCATCCGCTCCGGCACATCGCCCAAACAGCCGTAGCAGCGCTGCAACGCTTCTTCGAGTCCAGAAAGCCGAAAGACCTTGCGCACCGACTCCGAGGGGGTGCAGAAGAAAAGGTTGGGCCCCTGTTCGCGGGTGGCGAGTAGCCCCTCGACCAAAACCGCCATCCCCGCAGTGTCAATCTGCTCAACCTCGGCCAACTCCACCACCAGACGATGGTTCTGATCGAGGGTAGTGATCGCCTCGAACAGGCTCGAGCGCAGCTCTGGCGCTTCGTGGTACGTCGCCTTGCCACGCAGATGCAGCACAGCGGTGTTGTCTACCGCCTCTGGCAGGTAGCTGACCTCGAGTTGTTGATGCATTACCCGAAGTTTAACAGACCCTAGACCCTCGACCGTCTACCCTCGGCCGATAAATCACTCGCCGTCTTCGTCAACGGCCTCGTCGACCTCGGGCTCGGCGGTCGGTACTTGCTCTGCGGCCGGTACTTGCTCTGTGGACGGTACTTTGGGTGATGCTCGAATGATCGGGGTAAATCGCTCGCGAACACCGGACATCGAAATGCTCTCGACGTAGTAGTGGTACGCCTTGTGAGGATCAATGGTGTCATCGACGAATTGGTAGGCAGTCGGCTCGTCCACCGTGCCAGCCCCCTCGATCACCTCACCATTGAGCACCTCAAAAGGACCGTCCTCGCTCTCCGAACGATAAACATCGTAGCCAAAGTTGTCGACTTCACTGGCGGTGGTCCACTTGATCTTGTTCTCGTGGACCTCAGGCTCGGCGGCCGGTGCCGGCTCGGGTGCCGCCACAGGCTGTGAGGCTGGCTGTTCCGCAGCAGCTTCCTTGGATTCCAGCTCAGGGATCGATGCCGGATCCGGGCTTACGACCTCGACCCCAGTTCGACAGCCACCGAGCAGCCCGACCGTAAGCCCCAGAGCGATCAGAAGAATTCGCTTCATCGAGACACGCCTCCCAACGTTGCATCGCTCGCCGACGGACCCTGCGGTGTCCCGTCACTGTCTTGAACCAATGCCTTACTGTCTTGAACTAATGCCTCACTGTCTTGAACTAATACCTCAAGATCTTGAGCCAACGCCTCACGGTCTTGAACCAAGACCCCCTGAGCCAACGCTGTGACACCAGTCTCGAGAACCAATGCCCCCACCGCATCGATCCCACGACCAGTATTCCAGGCATAAGCTCGCAGCACCAACGAACGGTCCGCTGCCGGATCGGCAGCCAGATCAGCAGGACCGACCTCGAGCACGAGGTCAAATACGGAGGCTTCCGCTTCGGCCGACACCGTGTGCACGATGCTACCCGCAGGATCGACCAGATCGAGGATCACTGAACCGTCAAAGGCCTCCAAGTCGATCCGCCCGGTTACCCGTATCGGACGATCCTCACCCTCAGCTGGCACAGCGACCAGGTCGATTTGGCCGGCCGGAAGAGCCACCGGTACCGCTGGATCGCCCAACAGATTGTAAGTCTCGACAAACATCGGATGCCCTACGTCACGCTTGGCTCGCTGCACCGCCTCTCCGATGGTCGCTCCAGGGGTCATCAGCTCGTCGAGCAAAGCTGCTCCCCAAGCTGGTGATGGGCTATTGCGCCAGGACGCGGCGACCACGCCGACCGCTCCACGGTCAGCGATTCGTAGCAGCTTCTCGCCGATCGAATCAGCACTCGGATGATCAAAAGGAGCGGAGTAACACGTCATACTCAGCACCACCGGCAGGCGCCGGGTCTCTTCCAGCTGCTCCAAGTGATCGAGGGTCAGCAGGTCATGATTCTTTTCGAGATCCGGCGGCCCGGTACGCCAAATGTAGCGCCCCCCATGGCCTAGAAAATGGACAAAAAGCTGGCCCTCGTCGAAGGTCTCGAGCAATTTGCGAGTATGCAGCTCGTTCGACGTTTCGGTCGACGCCGGGTAGACCTTGTCGGACGAGAACCCTGCGGTCGTTAGGCGGCTGGCCAACTGATCACTGCGACGCTGAAAGCCGCGACTCTCGTTGGTAATCAACAATGCATTACGCCGCCAGGGGCCCACTTCCGGTTCGGAGACATATCGCATCGTCTTCTCGACGATGTCCGCCACCTCGTCTGGCGTAACCACCGGCAAGCGGCCGATCGCAAGATCCGGCAGGCGATCCTCGCCGTCGACCGCCACGAAGTAGTTGTCACTGGCCGAGTGCCCCTGGCCAGTCGCGTGGCTCCAGGTCGGCACGAGATGACGATGGTTGAGCTCGGCGTCTTCGCTGTAGGGAGTGCTCTGATTCTTGCCGAAGTGCTTCGACTCGCCGGGACGGTAGGTCCAGTCAGCGTAGTTGGCGTCGATCGTGACCTCGTTGCGAGCATCCCAGCTGGCGTCTCCCACCAACAGCACAAACTTTGGCGTTGGCTTCTGCCAGTGCTGGTGAGCATGCGCGAGAAAAGCCCGCAACGCCCGTGGATGGCTGACGCCGTGGTTGAACTCGTCATAAACATCGGCGATGTCGATCACCTCGACACTGAGACCGCGTGAGCGATGGAGTTCCGCCAACGGGCCGATCGCGTCGATCAGTGAGTGATGCGCCACCATGAGGTAGTCGGCTTGCTGGTCGGACTCGGTCAGTCGCGTCGGTCGGTCGAAGACGATCGCGTCTGGTGTCGACAGTTCAGTGCTGGCGACCGCAGTAAACGTCTGCTCGCCGGGAGCTGGCACAAAAGCCGACGTGCCCGGCGGTCCTGGCGCAATAGCGAATCGTGTTCCTTGCTCCCCGTAGACCAGGATTTCCCGCTCGGGATCCCTCGCCAACTGAATCGCAGGCGGTTCGGTCGCGGCGTCGACGGTAAACACCGCTTGCCCCGTACCCACCCGATCGTGTCGCGGATACACAACTTCGATCCAATTGAGCATGACGACATCAATCAAATGACGTTCTTTACCGTCGGGACGGATCGGAACCTTCAGCACCAGAGTGTTGTCTCCTGAGATCAGCTCACTGACTGGGATCGCCGGTATTTCCACTAGATGGGGGCTGGTTCCATTCCATTGTGCCGAGGTCAAACTCGCGCCGTTGAGCGTCATGTCAACTTGGTGGTCCGGAGTCTCGGCGTCAGGTTTGGTACGCGGTTTGGACCAACCTCGAAAATGGACTCGCAGATCGACCGTGCCGTCCGACTCGACAGCGAGGTCGGCCAGATCCAAATCGACCGAGAACGGCTCACGGGTATTGTGGGCCATCTTGGCCCAGAACCAGAGCTCCTCTGGCTCACCGGTAGCGGCCGGTGGCAGGCGGAGAATCAGCGCGTCGTCTTCGAGATGTTGCAGACGACGATAAGCAACGGACGCGCTCGGCTCCCCAGCAATCGACTCCTCAGCAGCGACTATCCGACGCGGCTGGTAATGATCGAAGCGCAGAAAGTAGACGTTGTAGCGGGAGTGCTCGCTGGCATAAGAGTACTCTCCGGCCAAATGTTCACCGACGAACTCGATCCAGTCGCCAGGGCCGAAAAAACCATCTTCACCATCTTCCAACCAGACCGGCACCGCCTGCCCACCCGACGTCAGTCCCAGGCCAGCGCTCGGAAGCCCTGACTTGCGGTCTGGTCCTGTCACTTCTAGGCCTGCTGCCACCAAGTCTTCAAAGCCCAGGCGGTAGGCCCCCGATGATTCGATGAACATCTTGAAACCGGGGAGCGCTGGCTCGAGTGCCGAAGGCGTCGGAACGGCCGCAAACACAGACGATTGCAACCCAATCGTCGCTAAGCCAAGGGCCACTAATCGCCACAGTCTGGTGCGGACATGGGCAGTCCTGCTTTCGCTTTTCAAGGAATCCTGCCTCTTCCTTCTGATTCCCTCTCCCCGAGTGAGCGTGAAGCGGGGGGGGGGGGGTGGGAGCGGGGGTTAGGGGTCTGCAAAGGGCGCACTTCGAGTGTTCGCCGGTAGCTCGATCTACAGGCTGACTGAGAATGGCTGGTGAACGCGACGATATCGTTGATTAGCAGCCGTGATCGATCAGCAGAAGCTGATCGGAACTATTCTACCACGAGCCATAAAACTCGAGCCGACGCCAACGGTGGTCGCCACGATCCGCTCGGGAGGAAGGGTGCGTGATCCACACGCATCTAGCAGCAGCCTTGTCGAGCTTCGGGTGATAGTCTCCAACCCTCTTTACTGCTATTCCTCCACAGTGTCGTCTGTCTCCCTTTCTAGTCAAGGGTTTCCCCATGGTACCAGGCCTCGTCACCGTCTTTGTCATGGCTGTTTTGGTACAGGTCCTGATCTGGCGGGGCATGGGTCGGCGGCTACCGATCGGTGACGAGGTCGAATATCTCCACCGCGGCAGGTCTCGAGATCCCCACGCACCGGAACGGTTTCTGCGTCCACCCACCCTACCGTGGCTGGCGAAACTCAGTCATCTACAGCCGGCGTCAGGGGAAAACCGCTTGCGGCTGGTTTTTGCGACCGTCAGCTGTCTCACCATCGCCTTGACCGCGTATGCCGGCTGGCTGCTGGCGGGTCCAGGAGTCGCCTTAATAGCTGCAGTCTTATTCGCCACCCAACCCGAACGCTTGCTGCTTGCCAACCACCTGTGGCCAGAGACGCTGCTCGCCGCCACGCTGGCAGCCTTAGCCGTCACCCAATCCTTACCAACCTCGACAACTACCGCTCTCATCGCTGGCTTGTTGGTGGCACTTGGGGTCTCGATTCGGATCGACTTTCTTGCCGCCCTGCCGTTCCTACTCGTCGCCTGGCCAGAGGCACTGTCGCTGGAGGCACTGTCGCTCGAGGCACTGTCGCTCGAGGCACTGTCGTTGGCTACGATCGCCGCCCTATCGGGACCCTCGATCGTGCTGCTGGCAGCGCTCACGATCCGCAACTTCCGGCGCTACGGCATCGCCTTGCCCGACACTACATGGTCGTTCAATTTACTGGCGGCTCACTATGAGACCCTCGCCGAGGCCGACCGGCAACCAGGTATCGAGCAGCCGATCGCCGACGCGTTGGCGACCTGGGAGCAGCTACCGCAGGCACAAACATCACGCACCGGGTGGGTAGCCCTCAGCCAATTGTTGCGCTCGCCGGTGCGATTCGCCCGCGGCAGCATACGGCGACTCCTCACTCTCATCGGCCCGGACACGTTCATCCGCCAGAAGTTGTTACCTCGCGATGCCGCTTACCCTGAATTGGGCGATGCTGCGCGGCACCGCTGGGAGCGCCTCTTGAAGCTCAGTCTGCCAGCACTGATTGCTACCACCCTGACCCTATCGGTAGCCGGTGGCCAACCACCGCCAAGCTACACTTGGCCAACCCTCGGCCTGGTTTTGGTTTCGGTACTGTTCCATGCTCGGACCCGCAATCGGGTGGCCTTCCTACCCATCTTGGCCCTGGTGGCTAGTCAGCAAATTGCAACGGTGGGCTGGGCGCTCGCTCGACGCCCCGAGTCTGCTACGCTCGTCACCGTCAGCCTGCTGATCGCGGTCGACCTGCTGATCTTTTTTGCCCTGATCCGCATCCGCTGCTCCCAAGAGTTCTGACGAGCGCTCTCAGACCCCCGAGATCACCGCCTGAGTACCCGTCTCGTCGGTTCGACTCCCCCCTTTTCCAACCCCCATAGGAATTCCCATGTCCGAGCAATATATCTACGTTATGAAGGGCTTGCGAAAGCTCTATCCGCCGCGCCGCGAGGTGCTCAAAGACATCTGGTTATCGTTCTTGCCCGGCGCCAAAATCGGCGTCCTCGGCCTCAACGGTGCCGGTAAGAGTACGTTGCTGAAGATCATGGCCGGCGACATCACCGAGTTCGATGGTGAGGCCTGGCCGGCCAAGGGCACCAAGGTCGGCTACCTGTCGCAGGAGCCCCAGCTCGATCCCGAAAAGACCGTCCGCGGCAACGTCGAAGACGGTGTGGCCGAAACCCGGGCGCTGCTCGAGCGTTTCGACGACATCAGTGCCCGCTTCGGCGAAGAGATGTCGGACGACGAGATGGAAAAGCTGCTGGCCGAACAAGGCCGGGTGCAAGACGCGATCGACGCCGCCAACGCCTGGGAGCTCGACCGCACCCTGGAGATTGCAATGGACGCCTTGCGGGTGCCGCCTGGGGATGCCGACGTCACCCAGCTCTCCGGTGGTGAGCGTCGCCGGGTCGCCCTCTGTCGCTTGCTGCTGAAGGCCCCGGATCTGCTGCTCCTCGACGAGCCCACTAACCACCTCGACGCCGAGTCGGTCGCCTGGCTCGAACGATTCCTGGCCGAGTACAAAGGTACCGTGGTGGCCGTCACCCATGATCGTTACTTCCTCGACAACGTAGCTGGCTGGATCTTGGAGCTCGACCGCGGCAAGGGTATCCCGTGGAAGGGCAACTACTCGTCCTGGCTCGAGCAGAAGCAAGAGCGCTTATCGCAGGAAGAGAAGCAGACGTCGTCGCGGCAACGCACTCTGAAACGTGAGCTCGACTGGATTCGGATGGCACCCCGCGCCCGTCAAGCCAAGGGTAAAGCGCGTCTCAATGCCTACGAGCAATTGCTGCAAGAAGATCGCGAGGGAGATAGCCACTCCACCACCCGCGAGATCCAGATCCCGGCTGGCCCTCGCCTCGGTGATTTGGTGGTCGAGGCCAAGAACCTGCGCAAAGCCTACGACGACAAATTGCTGATCGAGGATCTTTCCTTCTCGTTGCCGCCGGGCGGCATTGTGGGCGTCATCGGTCCCAACGGCGCCGGCAAAACCACCCTCTTCCGGATGATCGTTGGCGACGAGAAACCCGACGCCGGTGAGCTACGCCTCGGCGACACCGTCGAGTTCGCCTACGTCGACCAGAGCCGCGACTCCCTGGACGGTGAAAAGCAAGTGTGGGAAGCGATCTCCGACGGCCACGACATCGTCACCCTCGGTCGGCGCGAGGTCCCCGCGCGTGCCTACGCCGCAGCCTTCAACTTCACCGGGGCCGACCAACAGAAGCAGGTCAAGAGCCTCTCCGGAGGTGAACGCAACCGCGTCCACCTGGCCCGCACCCTCAAGGTCGGCGGCAACTTGTTGCTCCTCGATGAGCCCACCAACGATCTCGACGTCGACACCTTGCGGGCGCTCGAAGAAGCGCTGCTCGCCTTTGCCGGTTGTGCCGTCGTGATCAGCCATGATCGCTGGTTCCTCGACCGTATCGCCACCCACATCCTGGCCTTCGAGGGTGACTCCAAGGTGGTCTGGTTCGAAGGCAACTACGAAGCCTACGAGGCCGACCGCAAACGTCGCCTCGGTGCCGATGCCGACCAGCCACATCGCATCAAATACAAGAAGCTACGGTAGCTGGAAGCCCGCCGTCCGGGGCTGGCGCCGAGGAGCACCAGCGACGTGGCGTGAGCCCCGGGTTAGACGACCCCACGCCCCGGAGGGGCTCAATCGTAAAGCCCGGGGCTGGCGCCGCGGAGCACCAGCGACGTGGCGTGAGCCCCGGGAACTTGGAGTCGCAGATAACAAATCATGCCCCGCCGCCTGCTGCAGCGTCTGGCTCGGCGTCTTTATGGGCTCCCCAGAGCGCCTGTGACTCTCGTAACGCATGCCTCCGCATATTCCTTCTCGTGCCGCCGTATGTTCCTTCTCGTAGTGTCCGATCATTCCGGTGATCCCAGCCCCGGAGGGGCTCAATCGTAAAGCCCGGGGCTGGCGCCGAGGAGCCCAAGCGACGTGGCGTGAGCCCCGGGTTAGACGACCCCAAGATCTCCCGCCCTGACGGGGCGGAACCGCCCCTCTGGGAGGGTCAGTCCCAAAGATACCGTTCATCGAACTCGACACTGTGCTTCTTGAGCAAGCTGAGAAACTCCGTCTGGAATGATCGATCTCGATGGTGCTCCTCTTGCGTTCGTATGTAGAGGCTGACGTTCTCCACCTGCGAAGGACTCACAGTGAACGCACCATAACCCGTTTGCCATGCAAACCGATCACCGGGCCTTTCGTGGTTGACCCAACTAGACGAATCAGACTTGATAGCACGCAACATGTCGGACACCGACTTACGGGCCGGAAAGCGAACGAGGCAGTGGATGTGATCAGGCATGCCGCCAATCTCGATTGTTTTTCCAGCGTGGTTTCGGATGATCCCGGCCATGTATCTGTAGAGAGGTTCTTTGATGTCATCCTCATGATCTGCGCTGAGTAGTTGGGCTCGGGAAGCCTGCCAGGAGACGCGCTCGAGGACGCCAATCCCCGGCGGATCTCGACTCTGTGCACTACCGAGCAGGCCAATCCCCGGCGGAGATCAACCCATGTCGCTGATCTGCGGGCTTATCACCAGGTGATAGGCCCTCTGCCCTTGGTCAGAACCTCTGCCGCCCGGGTGATATCGCTTTTGTCGGCCGACATATTGGATATTACCGGGTGATATCGCTTTTGTCGGCCGACATTTCACGGTTTCTCCGGGTGATGACGCTTTTGTCGGCCGACGGTGTGCGTTGTTACCCGGTGATATTGGGGTCATTTTTCGACTGTCCCGGGGTTCACCGGGTCATTTTGGTCGCTTTTTCTTTGTCGGCATCGTACCGCACCGGTTTGATCCCTTTTCCGCCCGGATGGAACGTTACTTAGAGACACCGCACGCACATCTACGGACCGACCGTGTTCCAAGGAGGACGAGTCATGCACAGGAATCGGTACCAACGAACCCTCGTGGTCACGCTGTCTCTGCTGATGTTGCTGACGCCGCTGTCGACGGTGGCGCAGCCCCCGAACTGCCAGCCGAGCAGCGTCGAGCCTTTTGTCGACAACCGCGATGGCTACTTGGTGAACTTCGAGGAGCCACCGATTCACCCGCTGGAGCTGTCGTTCAATGGTCGCCGGCTGTATGCGGCGAACGTCCCGGATGGGCGGGTGAGTGTCTTCGACATCTCGTCCCCCGGCAGCCCGCAGTTGATCCGGGAAGTTGCGGTGGGGCTCGGACCGGTGTCGCTCCGCCGCCGGCCGCCACAGAATATTCTGCCGGTTGAACCGGTCGATCCACTGCCCCTGCCAGTCACCGGCGGGTTCGCACTCAAGACATCCCGCGATTTCGCGCAAGTTGTGCCGGCGCCGGTCGCCCGCCATCTCTGGGTAGTGTGTATGTCGTCCAACGCGATCTTCATCGTCGACGAGGTGACCCTGCGGGTTGTGGATTCCGTGCGCCTCACCCATCGACCTGCCGATCTGGTGTTCGACGCCGCCGGCAAAACAGCCTACGTTTCGCTGTCGGACTCGAACCAGATCATCGTGCTCGATGCCGACAATCCGCACGCCCCGATGCCGCCCCGGATCGAGTTCGAGAGCGAGATGCCGCTGGGCAGCAACGTCGCCGTTCACGTTGAGGAGCCGCGGACTCTGATGCGCGACGGCAATGACGTCTACGCCCTCTCCTTCCTCTCCGGCAACGGCAGCACCGCAGCGTTACCCTCGGTGACCGATCCGCAGATCGAACAGCAGTGGGACTTCTGGCCGGCACTGCCCGAACCACCCGATCGGGACGTCCTGCGCCTCGACCTCACCGGCGGTTCCCCCGGTGCTACCGCCGCACTGTGGCGGATGGGCACCATCAACTTCGATCTCGCCAAGGGCGGCCCGCACGGTGATTTCTACGTATCGTCGCTCGACATGCGGAATCTCGATAGCCAACTCGAGGGAGAGCCCGAATATCAGCAGGAGGCGTTTGCGCTCCACACCGTGAGCCACGCGGCGCCCTCGGTCACCGGGGCGCCGCAAGCCGGTACTGTCACCATCGACCTCAACGACCCCGCCAACCACGCGCCCGGCTTGGTGTCTTCGGGCTTCCGCTGCGCGATGCCCAACGACCTCCACTTCACCAGCGACAACAGCAAGCTCTTCGTCGCCTGCGGCGACAGCCGGACGGTGGCGCTGCTCGACGCCAACACCGACCAAGTGATTGCGGAGTTCAAGGCCACCGCCGGTACCCGCGGCTTCGGCATCCGCGGCGTGCTGCTCAACCGCAGCGAGCGCTGGCTCTACGCTTACGGCCGGGGCGACACGACCTTGCTCGTGTTCGACACGGCGAATCTGGTTGCTGGCGCGCCGAACCCGCCGCAGCAGGTGCTCTCGCTGGGTTGGGACATCACGCCAAACAACGTGGTCGCCGGGCGTTTCCACTTCCTCGACGGCTCGAACTCCAACGACGGGGTGTCGACCTGCAACACCTGCCACATCGACGGCCACCTCGACGGCATCGCCTGGGACCTTTCGGACTTTACCGGTGACACCACCATCACCCCGCGCGACGTGCCACGGGTGCCGAAAGGGGGCAAGACCACCATGTCGCTGCTCGGGATCGAGGAGACGCCACCCTTCCACTGGCGCGGCGACCGGGCGGATCTCGACGCATTCAATCCAGCGTTCGAAGGCCTGCTGGGAGGCAGCCAGCTCGACGACACTCCGGGTGGTGATCTCGACGATTTCCTCGACTTCGTCTTCACTCTGTCCTATCCGCCGAGCCCGCACCAGAACCTCGACCGTACCTACTCCACTAACGCTCGGATCGGCTTTGACTGTTTCGAGTCGGAGATTGCCCACGACCTGACCTCCGACACCACCGGCTTGCCGCCGAACCCGCCAACGAGCGGCGTGATAGCGCTCACCTGCGAGCAATGCCACTCGATGGCCGGCGGCTCGGGCACTCTGAACCAGGTCAACAACCCGATCCGCGGGCTGTTGGCCGACGACGCCACCCAGCTCCGCGGGGTCTGGGACAAAGAGAGCGATACCGTCGACTATGACCCGGTTATCAGTTGCCCAAGCAACCCGTATTGCAACGGATTCGTCAACGAAATTCCGGCCACCGGCTGGGGCTTGGCGAACACCGGTTTTGTCGACACGATCTTCAACTTCGTCAGTCTCGGCGTTTTCAGTCAACTGCCGACTGGATCGCAGGATGAGATCTCCCAGTTCATCCTCGAGATGGACACCGGCTCGGCGCCAACCACGGCGGCGGCCCACCAGCTCGATGGCACCCTCGCGGGTGGCGGAGCCTTGCCGTCACCGCTCAAGGAGCTCGTCGCCGGGACAACGGCCACCGCGCCGGCCACCGTGCCAGCCAACGACCTGATCGCCCGCGGCTGGGTCATGCATCAAGGCTCACCGAGGTCGATCGGGATGCTTTACGACCCGACGGCGACGCCGACCGCAGTCTTCGTCACCGACACCGTCGACAACACGGCCGCGGGCTGTACGGCCGACGCCTCGGTCGCGCCCGGGGCCAACGGCATCGGCCCGTTCAGCCTTACCCAGCTCGACGCGATGGTGGCGGCAGGCCAGGCGGTCCTCACCGTCATCGGCACGCCGGTCGGCTCGGGCTACCGGCTCGGGCTCGATCGCGACATGGACTGCCTGCGCGATGGCGACGAGGCCGCGCACGGCACGGTGGCGAACAACCCGGACTTCGACCGCGACCGATTCCCAGACGGCTACGAGGTGCGGCTGGGTAGCGATCCGACGCTCATGACCAGCGTGCCGTCGGACAACACGGCCCCAATCGTGCCGCTCGGCGGCTCTACCATCGCCTGGAAGAACTCGAACGTGATGAAGGTGCGCTGGGAGACCGACGAAGAGTCCAAGAGCCGGTTGCGTGTTTTCGACACCAGCGGCGTGACCCCTGTGCTCGTCTTCTCCAAAACCGAAGGGCAGTTCAAGCGCCAACACGTGATGCTGGCGCGGGACCTAAAGCCTGGCCGCTCGTACTCGGCCGAGGCCGAGACCGAGGACCCGAGCGTCAACCAGCAAACCTTTCAGGTAGGGGGCGACACCACGCAGAGCCACCTCTTCGAGTCGGTCCACGTCGCGGACACCACGCTGACTCACCTCGGACCAAGCTCGACGCCGGGGTTGGAGCAGTATCAGGCCGACTTCCACATCGTTCGCGAGGATGGCACGGACTCAGTCGGCGCCGAGGTCACCTTCACCCTCGTCGAGTGGGTGCCGGGTCAGGGCAGCTGCGTCTCGACCGACCCAGGCGCCTGCAACCAAGCCTTGGTCACCGCCCCGGCGGGAGCCGGCGGCATCGCCACCTTGGTTTTCGACGGCAAGCTCGACTTCCAGGCCCAGGGCGGCTTCACCGAGGCTTTTGCCACCGACGTCGGCTTTGCCACATCGGGTGCGGACGTCCGTCTCTACTTCCACAGCCTGGACGGCCAGTGCGGCCACTGGGATCAGGAAGGGCTTTACGGTCTGACGCCGAGCCACCCCTGTTTGTAGGGGGGCGGCGTCACCTGGTCGGCACCCGTACCGCTGAGCACCCTCGGCACCGACACCCAAGTTTGTCCTCTGCTCAGGACACTCACCCTAGTGCCCCATGTGTGCAACTCGAAAACTGACAGACATCAACTGCTGAGAGCGCCCCTTGACGAGGCGATGTGCCTTCGATCAGAGATGTTCGAGATCACGCCTGCAATCGCCAACATCGAAACGCCGACGGCGAATGAGTGGTTCCAGGTCCAATGAGGCCAAACCAACAAGAAGGCATAGAAGAGGCCAACATGCAGGCCGTTCCAGGCCAAAAATGCTAGCCCGCGCAGGGTCCTCGAAGCTTCAGGCAAGGCGCGCACCATGACCACCCCGAGAGCGGCAAAACAAGCCAACTCCACGATCATCTGACCGAGACTCCCGTTGGGATGCGAGTAGTACGTTTCGCAGTGCTCCGATCTCCGAAGCACAAAGGCCATCCCTGCGAGCAGGCCAAAGTGGAGGCTCAACCCGCTCCACCCCTGCGGCGGCCGCCGCCAGGCAATAACCACGGCGAGTTGAATGGTCAACAGCAGACTGACCTTAGCGAAGAAGAAGACGTTGCTGAGGCCGTAGTCACACCCTCCCTCCATGAACAAGACCATACCTTCGTCACAGAGCGGCCCGGGCGGCAGAGTCAGGTAATTGCCACCGATGATCATGACCAAGATCGTGAACGGGACGATACTCTCGAAACGGAGCAGAGGTCCGAGGTTCCGTTGCGACGTGACGAACCATTTCAGAATGTTGGGAAAGCGCATGCAGTCTCCTCGGCACAACAAGAGGTTTGTCTGCCGAGAGGCTACGTCCCGATGGTGACGAGATCGTGACGAGATCGTGACTAAACGCGGGCAACAATCAGGCACAACCGAGGGAGCAGTCAGGGCGGCTCCTCCCTCCAAGCATTCCAAGCCTCGACTCCCTGCTCGGGAATCTTCAGATGCTCTTCGTCAGCCAGGTCTCGAGACCTAGGCAGAGATCTTTGCCGTCAGTCGAGCTCGAACGGTTCCCAACCCTCCGAGGTTGTTCGACGCGGCGGGATGTTCTCGAACTGCCGCGAATTCAGCAGCTCGTCGATCTGGGGTAGCAGATTCTCGCCAGGCTGCCTATTGAGCACTCTCAACATGTAGACGTCCTTCTCCGTCGTCGGGATGTCCCGTTCCAGGTCGAACTCCTCAGAGGGTGCGTTCGAGCTCGTAGTATCGATCGAGCAGGCCGTGCCGTTCGAATTGGCGGCGGATTTCGTCATGATCGACTCCTGGTAATGAAGCAAGGTAGCGGATGTCGGCGAGGTCCTGGAAGGTGCGGCTCGAATCGCTTTTGATCGCCCGAAGTTTCATCGCGATGAGATGCTCAGGCTTCGGTACCAACACCGGTATACCTCGCGGCCCGAGTCGTGTCTCGGCCTCAGCAAAGAGCAGGTCACGAGTTGGGCCCCGGACGTAGACAAAGTCGATCCTCCCGCGGATCGAGTCCAGGTGCAAGTGGTTGGAGTAGCCCGCCGAACAGTGGAGAGTCTCGAATCCCAACGCTTCCATAAAGCTCACCAGCTCCGTCTGCGCATCGGCATCGACGACGAGGTCGAGATCCAGGGTCAAACGTGCCAGTCCATGGGCAGCCAAAGCCACACCGCCGATCAGTGCCCAGCGGTATTGCCGGGCATCGAGAAAGCTCTTGAGATCTTCTAGATTGCGGCCGAAGTCCATGATGTGCTTTCAGTCGATTTCCGATGGCCGTTGTTACCGACTGTGCTGAACGCGTTGTAGAGGACGAACATCGCACACTGATTCTAGCGGCGCTTTGCCGCCTGAGGTGGTTTGAACCCGTCCGGGGAGGAACAAGATTGTTACCAGCTTTGATGGTCTTGGTCCCTGCGGGACTCAGAGGGGACCGGACGAAGGCCTTCCTAGTCCCGTAGGGACGCCATCCACTAGCACTAGCGGAGATTTATCCCCACAGTGACCGCGCACGGCCCAAACTCGGATCGCTGACACCGTTGGCAGGTTTGACACCCAGCTCGACACCTCCGACACCTCTGACGCAAGCGTCCAACCATAGATCCCGCCCCTCCACAGGTAGGCGACAGCTTCAATTTCTGCCCTAGCCTCCCACCGTCTCCGGATTAGGCGCGAACTTGAAAGGTTTTTCCAACGCTGGCATCTCATTTGCTATGCCCTCTGCTGTCGACACACTACCGGACCGGCCACCCTCAACAAAAACCTTTCTCTCAGAATCAGGAGACACCCCATGGCCTGGACTTTTTCAGCGTACAAAAACAGTGACCCAAGCAAGACCATCGATGACGTCCAAGAGGAACTCGACGGGCTCGCTTTCAATGATAAAGACAGCAACTTGAATGCCGTCTCGGCCAAAGTTGCACTTTCCAATCGCAAAAGTGGAAAGTCCTTCGGCGTCGTCTTCTTTAACAACGAAGTGGAACTTCAGACTCCGCCAACCGGCGGCGTTAAATTCCTAGAAAAGACCTTCAGCGTCAAAAAAGACGATCCTGAACCCTTATACCAGCAGGTACGTGACCAGCTCAACGCCATTAGTGATCGAGAAGCCTTTTGGGCTCAAGTGGGTCTCACGGACCGCCAGAGTGGCGATACGGTGATCACCGTCTACTGGCCTATCGAACAGAGTTGAACTCAGCGCTGTAGACCAAGCTCCCTCATCCGTATTTTGAGGCCCTGCTTCGACACTTGCAGGGCCTCCGCCGCTCCTTCGAGATCGCCTTGGTGATCCTTCAAGGTGGTCTCGAGTTCTTGCGCGCTCAGCTCTGACGCTTTGCGCACCTTCGAGCTACGATCGATCAGACCATACAGCGACGCTCTCGAGATCCCAAGCTCCTTGGCAGCGGGTTTGGGCTGCCATCGGTTACGGCGTAACACGTCCATCAGCTCCCCTTCTTTGACGGTGCTCGGATCTCGATAGGCACGCACTGGCGCTTTCGGCCTGACCTCTTCCGTCGAATCGAGCTTGGCCGAGGCATCTCGACTGTCGCTTGACGTTTCCAGGCTGCTCGACGGCTTGGTTTTGGCCTGCAGCAATCGTTCGAGCCCAGGCCCTGCCTCAACGGTCTCGGACTCGTGATCCGTCACCACCAGCTGCCGGATAACGTTACGCAACTGACGAATGTTGCCTGGCCAATCGAAAAGAATCAAACGTTCGACCAGAGACGATGGCAACCACGGTTTGCCATAAGGGCCGGGATCTCGAATCTGGTGGAGATCGCCGAATTCAGCTAGCTCTCGACGCAAAAAATGCAAGATCAGACTGCCGATATCTTCGCGCCGCTGACGCAGGGGTGGGATATCGACCACGAACGTGGCCAAGCGGTGAATGAGCGGTGCGCTGAGGCGCCCCGTCCGCACACCATTTTCGAGATCGGCATCGGTAGCAGCCAGCAGCCGCACATTCACCGGCACTGTGTTTTCGGCGCCCACGGGTTGAATGTCCCCCGTCTCCAATGTGCGCAACAACATCGTCTGGATCGCCATCGGCGCTTCGCCAATCTCGTCGAGCAGAAGCGTGCCGCCCTCGGCCTTGCGGAAGTAGCCGACGCGGCGTTGATTTGCCCCGCTGTAGGCACCCTTGGCAGCCCCAAAAAGCTCAGCGCTGGCCAACGACGGTGTCACCGCAGCCATATTGAGCGAGACAAATGGCTGGCGACGGCGGCGGCTCCTGCTCTGAATCGCCCTCGCCACAAGCTCCTTGCCGGTCCCGGACTCGCCTGAAATCAACACCGTGACGTCGAGCGGCGCAACCCGCTGGATGTCGCGGCGGACTCGGTTCAACGCTTCACTGCGGCCAACCAAGCCGAGATCATCCAACGCTGTGAGCTGCGGTTTTCGACGATGCAAGAGAATGAGCACTCGATCGGCCAACGACAACAAAACACCGTTCGCCAGACGGTCCGCCTGAATCTGAAGAGAGCTTGCAACTGGCACCCCATCCACCCGCAACGTTGTCGGCGTCGCAGTAGCGTCCAGCAGGAAACCCTGGTCTCGGGGAACAATCGATATCGGCTGGCGACTGATCCGCGGGTCGGCGAGCGGCCGCCGGGCATCGCCTTCACCGATCGATTCCCACAGGGGCTTGAGCCGCGAAACGTCAACCTGCTGACCCTGGTCGAGCTCTGGGAGAAAAACATGTTCGCCAATACGATCGACGGACGGGTGCCAGACTAACGTCAGAGTTGGCACGGACAACCCGCCTGAATCAATCCGTTGACGGCTGCCCGAACGGGTCTCACTCTGCAGGTGATCGAGCCAAGGATCACTCCCGGCATCAGGCGAGAGGTGGTCTGCGCTCGAAGCGCTGCCGATGGCAGTTCCGCGTCTTGTCATTGAACGTTCACTTGAAGTCGCCTTCGATCACCAATTCTGGATCGATCTTGAAATCGAATAGATCACTGCCAACCTGGACTCTGAGCTCTACCAAGATCTCGAAGCTCAAGGCTTTGCTGGCGGCAACCGGAATGAACGGTACCTGTCCGGTTGACCACATCGAACGAAACTCTTGATTGTCCAGCGCCGGGCTGCGGACATTCTTTCTCCGCTCACTCACTTCTTCTCTGGTGAACGTGAGATTGGGTCCGTTCAGAAAAGGACCGGAGTGCACATCGCCATTCACCACCGCCTCGATCGACGGACGGGTCGAAACCACCACACCCAGCGGATGGTCGCCAGCGATGATGTCATTCGTAAAGATGTGCAAGAAAAAGAAGCTACTAATGCCGACACGAATCTTCTGAAAGTGATGGAGAGGGCGACCAGGCTGGGTCGCGTGCCAAATCACACCATCCGGACTCTGCGCAAAGCCGAAGGTCATCGGGCGGTGGCGATGGTCGAAGGGCTCCGACGAAAGGTCGAAGGCGATGGCCAAAGCATGGTAGTCCACTGGATCGGTATCGGGCATGTCAGGGGCTCCTGTTGGAAGGTTTTCGATCGAGTGATAGAGGTCTACCGGAACTTAATGGCGGGCGGCTCGATCATTGGTTTTTGTGTGTTGCTGCCGTGGTTGTGATGAGCAAACAAGCGACTGGAGTCACCGCAGGGCCATGAATCGGTGGTAGTTGCTGTCGCGCCGCAGCGCTTCGAGTTCGGGGTCCTCTTCGATCGCCGCAATCGGGTAGCCGAGATCCAGCGCACGCTCGAGGGTTTGCAGCGCGGAGCGTCTTTTTCCGGCAAGCTCGAAGATCGAAACGGCGCGACTCAGCAGCGTTGCGTCGGCGGCCTCGAGCTCGATCTTTCCAAGCTCGACGAGGGCGGCCTCAGGGTCCCCAGACTTGGCATGGTAAAGCGCAATTCGACTCCGCAACTCAACGTCTGTGGAGACCCCTGCCAACCTTTCGTTAGCCAGTTGAATGGCTCGACGATAGGCCGCTGGAGCTTCTCCGTTGTGAACCGGGCTGAAGCGATAGGAATCACCCAAGTTGGCCCAGGCGATATAACCGTTGGCACCGAGGTCGATCGCTTGCTCAAAAGCGGACACAGCTTCACCATAGAGGCCGCGGAAAAACTGCAACGTGCCAAGATTGGTGTAGGCAGTCCAGGTCGGCCGAATTTCAAGGGACCGTTGGAGCTGGGACGCGGCCTCATCATGGCGTCCTTGCATTTGCAGTGCGCCGGCCAGGTTGCGGTAGCCGATGTAAGAATCTGGAGCCACCGCGATGCTCTGCCGAAACGCAGTCTCCGCTGCTTGGTAACGAGCCCGTTGAAAGAGCAAGCTGCCAAGAGAATCGAAGACTTCCCGATTGGCCGGGTCGATCTCAATGGCGGCGTTGTAAGCAACCTCTGCCCCGTCGAGGTCTTGAACCTTCTCGGCAGCGCGGCCCCGAATCAGCGGAACCCAAACATTCAGAGGATCGAGCATAGCGGCTCGCAACAACGCGGCATCAGCTGCTTCGATCTGGTTTCGCTCAACCGCAACCCTGGCCATGGCGATGTGGGACACGGCCAGATGTTCGTCCAACTCCAGGGCTCGTTGGGCATGGCTCTCGGCTCGGTCGAGCCACATGGAGTCGGTGTTCTCGACTCGATACTTACGCCAAAAAGCCTCCGATAACGCTGCGTACCCCACCGCCAGGTGATCGTCGAGATCGATCGCCTCGCTCAAGACCTCGATGGCTTGGTCGATATGACCCGGCCGGTCATACCGTTCGAGTAATCGCTGCCCTTCCAAGTAGGACGGATAAGCCAAGGCGAGTCTGGGGGCTTCGCTCTCACTGAACAGAGTCTGGACCTGCCCTGGACGCTGCACCATCCTTGCCTCGGGATAAGGGTGCCAGCCCCATGCTACGAGGACAGCCAGGCTAGTGACGAGACCGGCCACAAGACCCAGGGGTTGTCGCCAGGGCTTGGCCGATGTGCTTTTCGGCCACGACGCTGGAGCGACCGGTTCGACGTTGATGGCGGTTTCGCCCGAGCCTTGGGAACAAGGCTCGAGAACACGGATGATTGCAGCGAAGTCTTGGGGGCGATTACTGGGTTTCTTCTCCAGGCAATCACCGATCAATCGACTGACTTGCGGCGGCAGATCTCTGCTGCAGGCGAGGGCTGCCGGCGGTTCGAACACGGTGGCTTGTAACGTTGCAAGCGCGGTAGGTCCTCGAAATGGCCGACGCCCAGTGATCATTTCGTACAAGATGACACCAAACGCAAAAATATCGCTCTGAGCATCCACCGCCTCGCCCAAAGCCTGCTCTGGAGCCATGTAGGACACGGTGCCGGCCCCGAGTTCCGCTTCAAAGCTCGAGACCCTGGTGGCAAGATCATCGTCTGGATCCGGCGAGACCACCGGATCCAGCTTGGCCAGACCAAAGTCGAGGACTTTGACTCGCCCGTCGACAACCAGCATGACATTTTCAGGTTTCAGGTCTCGATGCACGAGACCGCCGCGGTGAGCTGCAGCCATGGCCTCGGAGATACGCAGCCCCACCTCGAGCGCCCGTCGCCACGGTAACTCTCCAAGCCGTTGGATCTCGGAGCGAAGAGAGCGCCCAGGGATCAACTCCATCACCATCACGTCGGAGCCAAAATGGTGGACCACATCGAAGACCGTGACAATACCCGGGTGATTCAACGACGACGCAGCCCTCGCCTCTTCGACAAACTTCCGTTGACGTCGCCCATCTCGAGCCTGGTCCGGCACCAGAACCTTGAGCGCCACGTCCCGGCGAAGATCGGGATCATGGGCTCGGTAGACCACACCCATGCCACCGCGCCCGATCTCTTCGATCACGACATACTTGGAAACCTGTTCACCAATCATGGTGCCTATATTCTAATCGGCAGAGACGCGATTGTAGGATCAAGCCTACAAACACTTCCTGTAGATCTGGCGAAGCGGCCGGTGGCCTGCCCGCTATGGAGCGTCTCGCATCCGGAAATCTGGCCGCAGCCCGGAATCTGGTCAGACGGTTGATCATATTCGTTGCCGTTTACCGCCTTGCTCCATAGAGACGCCGTGCACTGCCCACCAGGGAACACAACATGGAGATCCTGATGACGGATACCTGCCCGTGGACCGATCACACTGACGACCGTCCCTCGCGGTCACGCTGGCCAGGTCTCACTGGCCTGGCTCTGGGACTCATTGTCTCCATGATGCTCGTGAGCCCTGGAGAAGCCTGGGGCAAGAAGGGTAAGGCGCCGAAAGTGTCGACCCTGACGATCGTCCAGGCCGGCGCCAGTTCGGAAGGCCCGTTGGGACCCGATGACTTTGTTCGTGCGCGGCTGGACTATGCGCTCAGCTCCAGAGATCGAGGCGCCGGGCTCACAGTTCGGGCGAAGCTGTGGGCGGTGAAGCCGTTTAGCTCGGGAATCCTACCGGTCGAAGTGTCCACCGAGGAACCGTTTTCGGCCCGTACGGGCACAATCGACGTCGTCGTTCGGCTAAAACAGGCGTTCGTCGATGAGAACTTTGCGCACCCGCTACAGCTCGCTTTCACCATCAGCCAGTCGGATAGTAGTGGTATTAGAATCATCGCCACCTCAGGGCGTCTTGAGCTCGAGACACAATTGCAGCGGATGGCCTGGAACGATCCCGCGAGAATGGCTGAGCTGGTGGCCTCTGGGGAGCCGCTCCCCTACTCCTCGGCTCTGGGCATGACTCCACCGCAGCCGATCAAAGGCAAGCTACCTCGCGGATCACGGGGCGCCGGGCTGGTCGGCCAATTTCTGCTCACCATCGATGCCGAAGGCAAAGTGCAAGACGTCAAGATCCTCGGCTCAGCCGCCGCCGATACCAGCCTCAAGACGCGGCAGGAATTCCGCAGCTGGCGCTTCCGACCGGCGACGTATCAGGGGCAACCCGTCGCGGTGACGTACATCTACTCCTTGCGTTTCAACTAGCAGCTAGGTGCCGGGCACTCCTCGATGGAGGATCTTGTCGTAACGCAGTGCTGGAACTGTAGCTGTGCCAGCCGGTTCTATCTTCGGGCGCGACGTGCGCCTGCACTACGAACCTTAAAAGAAGCCGCAAAAGCAACAAGAGACGCTAGGGTCACCGACCCGTTGAGCGCAGTCACCGTCCTAACGGTATTCACACCATCATTGGCAGTAGCACGATCCTGCATGGCACACGCCGCCGGTGTTCTCTGGCCCGCAGTCGTCATCCTGCTGGCAAGAAGTACCTTCAACGCACCAACAACGACAACTACCTTGGTAACAGACTCCGGGGTGAGTGCCGGCAGCCCCACAGTTGTTGGCAGGAGACTGACCACATGAGGCGCCCTGATTACAAAAGTAATCACCGCTGCATGGTGGGCAAAATCTTATGGTGCTACCACAAGTGACCCAACCTCTCTGGCTAGGACAGTTGCGAGGTTTCTCGTCTGATGGGCAGCCTGTACACGACACCACTCCTTGCCCTGGTCCACAACTCATACTAGCCGTGCAAGCCATCGGAGTTGGCGCGGGTTGCAAACCCGGAATCTGGAAGTCTAAGGCTGTGCTGCTTGTCGAAGAGCACTCTGCTGCAGTAAGACTACCGCCAGCCTGGTCAGGCTCATTGGGCGAACTTACGCCATATTTAGTCTTCTCGGGATCCGATGGATCGATTTGGTCCCCATTGACTGGCTCTGCTGCAGAGGCGGTGCAAAACAGGAGAGTGCTAGTGACAATAATGAGGCCAAGCCTCTTTCGAGTTTCAACAAGTCGCATCGCTAGGTTCTCCTTTTGGTTTTGAGTCGCCGGGCGGACTGGCGAACGCTTCTGGTTTGGGTCCGGTCATTCGGGCGATGAAAGGCTCCAAGCGCTCCACGCAGTGCGTTGGCGGAGTGTGCCGCCTTCTTCATAGCCAAATCCGCATTCGTAGATAAATAGGGTATGCCAAATCTCTGACAAAGGATAGACGGATCCCTCCGGTCGCCACCTCGCTGTCCTCCTCACCGACATATACTCTGCTTCGATGCAGGTCTCAGAGAGCATAGATGGCACCATTGGGTCTGAATCCCCATCGACGACGCGGTGGCAACGACGCAGTGGCTCCCTCTTTCGCTGGTCAGCACTCACCTTGGGCGCCACAGTGTGGACCAGCGCCTTGTTGTTTGGCCTGTACATCCTCGCGTTTTATGCCGCTGCCATAGTCGAAGGCGAGGTGCAGACTTGGAACGAAGGCCTGCCGGGACTCTACGAACCGGACAAGGAGGCTGCGACAACCGGCATCGGTTTGCATTTTGCTGCCGGTGGGATCATCCTCATCCTGGGGTGCGTGCAACTGCTGGAGAATGTGCGGAGGCGCTTCCTCAGGCTGCATCGCTGGCTCGGACACCTCTACATCGGTGCCTCGATCGTCGCAGCCCTCGGTGGGTTGACGTTCATCGCAGTCAACGGAACGATCGGTGGCACGGTAATGGACATCGGTTTCTCCCTCTATGGGATCCTGATGTTGGTGGCCGCCATCGAGACGATACGCCATGCCAGGGCAAAACGGCTGAGCCACCATAAAGTCTGGGCGCTGCGCTTGTTTGCTCTTGCCATCGGCTCGTGGCTCTATCGGATGGACTACGGCTTCTGGTTCATGCTGGCCGACGGCGTGGGCCACACCAATGATTTCCGAGGCCCCTTCGATAGAGTGATGGCGTTCTTCTTCTATCTTCCAAATCTGCTGGTCGTCGAAGTGTGGACTCGTACGCCGCGGCTAACCTATTCGCCGGTGACAAGGACCCTGGCGGCGGTCGTGCTGCTCCTCGCGACTGCTTTCCTGGTGATCGGAACGTACTACTTTACGAAGTATGAGTGGGGTCCGGCGATCGTGGCGTGGCTGCCGGTGGGCGGGTGAGCTCGAGTAGACCGTTCTCTCCGCATCGTGCGTCAACAGCGAGAATGACTGGGGTTACCGGCGACTAGCACTCACGGTGTGATTCGAATAAATCTTCATGAGGTGCGTACTCTGACTAATGCGCTTCGCCAACAAGGGAGGACCTTCATGAACCATACAATCGCACGACTCAACGCGACTCGGCTGCTCGGCCTGATCGTGATGGTCGCTTTTTTCGCCGCCACTCCAGGTCTTGCACAACAGCCGCCAGAGAATCCGACCGCATCGGACCCTGCAGCAGAAAAGGCCAGGCGCGAGTTCGCTGACAGCGTCATAGTTATTACCCGGGAAGACATCAAGGCAGGCAAAGCCAGGGCAGCAAAGAAGCTGGCTGAGCTCAAGCAGAATCCAACGGAAAACTTCGATGAAATCGCGATGCTCGAAACCACTGACGACATGATGCAACTCGGCGTCGGGTTGATGAGTTGGTTAACCGATCAGGTGACTGGAGACCGCGCCGAAGCAAGCCCTAACGGTAGCGGACAAGCGGAGAAAGGAACCCGCAGGTCCGCCACGGTAGAAGGCTGGACTACAGGAAGCAAAGGCACGCCGAAAGAGAACAAACACTTCTTTCCAGCCGTGACCTACCAACACATTGTCCAGATGCTGGTTCCCGACTACTTAGACTCGGTCCCGGAACACGATCGTTGGGGGCATCCCTACCAGTTCGCAGTCAACGAGGATACGTCTGGGTTCGGCATCATTAGCATCCGAAGTACGGGAAGAGATGGTCGATTCGAGGCCGATGACTACAACAGAGGCCGCAATGATGCCGGTGACTACGATCGAGACATCGTGTGGACTGATGGATTCCTAGTGAGGATCCCGACTCGATCACAGCCGGCCACGCCCTGAGTCAGCGGCGACTTGGATCGGTGGCTAGCAGGGTCTGCTTACTTCAATTAGGAGGGGCTTGCTTCAATCAACCGCTTGGCCACGAAGAGCGTCAGGTCGTCTTCCGGACTTCGTCCGGCTGCCCAGTGTTGTGCCGCATCCAGGAGACCTTGCAGGATGTCGTCGAGAGGTTGCTCGGCAAGCTCGACCAGGAGCGGCTTCAAGGCGGCGTAGCCGAGCATCCCGTCGTCGGGATCCAGAGTCTCCGGCAGGCCGTCGGTCATCCCCAGCAACAGGTCACCTGGCTCGAGGACAACTTCAGCAACCCCATACCTGTGGCCTGAAATTGTCCCCAAAGGAGGAGCCGGAAGCTCGATTTCCTCGACCTGAGCGCTTGCCGCCCGATAGCAGAGAAAGGGTGGCATGCCTGCCGATGTGAGCTGCCAACAGCCAGCGTCGTAACGGATCAGGGCCAGTGCCATGTTCATGCGGCCGAGCCGCATGGCGTCGATACCACGGGCGATGGTTTTCAAAACGTCGGCGATGTTGGTTCGGCCGCTCGCCGTCTGAAAGAGACCCTTTGCCGACATCGCCAGCATACCGGCTTGTAGACCGTGACCGGTCGCGTCGCCGAGGGCCAGGGTCACGGTGCCGCCCGATTCGACGAAGTCGTAGTAGTCACCACCAACCTCGGTGGCCGGTTGCATCGTGAAGCCCACCTCGACGCCAGGGATCCGGGGACGTTGCTCGGGGAGAAGGGAGAGCTGGAGATTGCGAGCTTCTTCGAGCTCTTCGGTCTTCCTGGCGTTGTCGACTTCGAGCAAGCGACGCTCGATCTCTCGCTGTCGAGACTTGTGCTCCTGCTCGAGGGCTTGCTCGGATAACTCTCGGACCTGGACCAGCTGCTGCTCGAGCTCCCGGTGGGTGGTCGCTAGGTGATGGGCGAGCGAGATAGACATCGAGAGGAACAAAAAGAGCATTCCGTAAGGATAGATCTCCCGGTCGACACCACCGATCCAACCGAGAGAATTCAAGACTTGAGCGATGCCAGTGGCACCGACGACGAAGAAGCCCAAGGTCAACACGGTGCTGCCGGCATCTTTCTTCTTGATCGAAGTCATGCCCGGCACCATGGTCGAGACGACGACGAAAGCATAGATGTAGAAGGCCGTCGGCCTGCCATACACAGCAGACCAAACCAGCGCGAGCATGCCCAGCAGGAGCTCCAGGCGCAACATCCACCACCACCTGTTTTCGAAATAGAGCTCGTTGAAACAGGCGAACCCCAATAACATGACAACGCCGCTGGCAAAGGCGGCCCTGGTGAACAGCACGGCCCACATGGGATCACTTTCATAGGCCTCCAGTCCCATGAATCCCATCAGTCCTGCGAAGCCCGCAGCGGCCACCGCAAAATAGAGATTGCTCTTTTCCAGCGGACGAAAGACGAACAAGCAAATGTGGAGCAACGCAAAGGCGAGCGCCGCACCCACCCATAACTTCCAGCGGCCAGCGCGACCTCCGAGGTGGGCATAGATCCGTTCCAGATTCCTCTCGAGGTCGGTGACGAAACCTACGAAACCCAGCCGGCTCCCACCTGGTCGGCGGGTCATGGACGCATTCGAATAACGAACCGCTAGGACATGATCTTCCGTGTCGTAGATCGGTAGCAGCCTAGTGTCCCGCGGCCATTGGGCGATCTCGCCGGCCGGGTCGGACGCCACCCGGCCGTAGCTCAGCAGCAGCTTGCAGTCGAGGTAAACTTCCGAAGCGCCGTGCTGGCGTAGGCTCAGGCCGAGGATCCTGCCCTCGAGGTTCGGACTACGCCGTAGTCGAAGCCGGAACCAGCCGATCCCGTCCCATCCGCCGGCCGGCGGTTCCTCTAACCATGCCGTCGGCAGCCGTTCCCACGACGTGTCATCCAACTCCGGTCGGCACCACGACGGATCGTCTCCGGCCTGGTATTTCCAGTCTTTCAGACGGAGTACACCGTCATCCAGGTCGGCCGCGGAGATCATGACGATCCCGGTCTCGTCCGTGTCGTCGGCCGAGGCGATGGATGGATCGCCCAGGAACGCGACGAGGATCGCCAATGCAGCCATGCCCCAGAGAGTCAATCGATCCATGGCTAGCTATCGTATGGCAAGAAGGAGCCAATCGCATGAGGCGCAACAGATCTTCTCGCCATAGACGTGTTCATTCTGCTCTCAGGCGTGCCAGGCCCTAAGGCGGTCACGGTAGGCTCGAGGGTTACGCCCCGGCCTGGTGCTACGTGATGCCAGGCACGTCTAGCAGGTCGTCATTCGCTGTTGTTTGCTCGAAGAATCCGCTTCTCCGTTGGCTCGCTTTCCGGAACGAAGCAGTGAAGATTACCGTCCGGCCCATCTATGTAGAGTCGGCCACATTCGAAACATTGCCACATCAACCGTGTTGGTGAAGACAGGATGCTTCTCGACAACATGTATGCGTGATTCACTGGTAAGTCACCTGACGCTACGCGGTCGCGACTTCGTCGTCGATCCCATCCCACACACGGTCGATTTCCTGATCAGGTGTGAGGTGCGCTTTGTGGGAAAGGCGGTCGGTCGCGTCGGATATGGACGCACCGCAACGGCAGTCGATCTTCACGGAGTCCAAAATACGAACGCGACCCTGCTCACCGACTAACGGAGCGCGCAGTGGGGAGGGGGTTCAGTGGAGCGAGCGGTTAGCCCGATAAGAGGGCTGCTTTCTAGGATCGATGCCGTATGGGCAACAAGATCTTCCAGCCGCTCATACTGATAAAAGGTGCCGTGTCGAGAGTTGCTGAGTAGTCCTACGATGAATCTGGAAGTCGATCTCTCGTAGGCCGTCGTTCCCATCACCGGAATACCGAGCTCGCAAGCTAGGGCGACCTCTGCCCCCACGCCGAGAGACGGGACATCAAGGAATGCGACGAGAAGGCTACTACGCCTGATCATCGCCAAGTCCAAATCGAAGACTTGCTCGGGGAGCAGACCAGAATCTGCTTGGGGGTGAGTCTTGGTGTGCGGCAGATAAACTGAGATCCCCTCTTCTGAAGCCATTGATGCAAAGCGCTCATAGAACCGGCATCGGCTGGTTAGGTCCTGAGCCCCAGCGAGAGCCCCTGAGAGATAGACTTGAGTTTCAGGCATAGGCTTTCTTTGTTGGATCGGTTGCTACCGATTCCTCTTGCTCTGATCTAATGGGCGCCAGGCTGAGAGTCGGTTTTTTCGAAGAGAGAAGGCGACTTGACCGCGAATGAAACAGGAGTACGTCGTCAGCGCTCTTAAACTCTGCCTCATCGGGTACCGGAAAACCATTCAGTACGGGCTGTGTCAGATCACTTCTTCGGTGGACAGAGGTTCCAAGAGAATCACCAAGCCAGCTGCAAGAGCCTAGTGTAATCTCAGCACCCTCAGATGTCACACACCTATTCTCTACAGCTGTCGCCTCCACTATACGAGAATTTAGGTGCGAAGTGGTAGCTCCGCTGGGCAGCCACACCCGCCGCCCTCGGCCTCTATACCCTGGGTAACAGGCCACTACACGAAAAACAGACTCTTCACGATCGTGCCGAGCATGTTTTCGCCAGCGGATGCAGCAGCCATTCGGGAGAATCCAAGCGATCTGCCAGAGAAGAGCCGCCCACGATACTAAGAAACGGTCGTAGAGTTGCGAAAGTCCTTCTGGACCGAGCCCAACTTCAAGAATCCCTTGACGCAATGTTGTAGACGGCATCAGCAGTTCGGCCGCTCCTGCGTTACAGACCCGCTCAAGCTCCTTGTGTCTTTCAGATGTGTCGTCTAACGAAGCAATAAGGACAGGATCCTGGATCAACTGAATGATCAACGCATGTGCCAGTTCGTGAGCCACTGAAAAGCGTGATCTTCGCCATTTCTTTCTGAAATTCACATCGTGAAGAGCGATCTCGAAGCCTCCCCGACCGTCAGTGTGAAGAGATGCCGTCCCAGTACCGGCTCGGTGCGCAGCAGCGGTCCAACTGAACTGCACACCGAGTTGACGGCAAATTCCGCGCAGACCGATAGGCGGGTTTCCAAGTCCAACAGTTCTAAGAAGCTCGCGCATTGCAGATCGCACAGCTTCATCGGGGCTCTGCGTGTTGTAAGTCCGGCAGAGTGCAGTTAGGCCGGGAGAAGTCGGCTCCACCTAGTCGCTCCTTGATTCTTCCGCTTTGATCACAGCTAGCGCTTCCTTGAACTCCTCCTGAGATATATCTTCGCCGTCCCGCGCTGCTATCTTACCTCCAAAGTGTCGCTGAAGAGCGGCATATCGACGCCAGGGCAAATCCGCTTGGGCCTCGCGTTCCCAATCTTGCACTCGCAGGTCCAGCGATTGCCCAACAGCAGATGATCCAATCGAAACATACTTGACCAACTCGGTTTGGGGAGTGAAATCCAGCAGGTTACTGACGTTCATTGCGCGAGGTGCAGAAATCTCGAAGGTCTCCTTTGGCAAGTATGAGCACCAAGGCTCTTCCAAATAGGCCTCTATTGCGGCCAGAGCGTCTCCATCCTCGTTTGCCCGGACTACATGCGTCAGGAGAAGGAGAAAGTATTGATTCCAGTACTCCGCGAGTGAATCCGAGCCACGCTTGATCCACTCCTCGATATTGGTGCTTGATATTGCAGCGGACCCATGGCGCAGCTGTGCCTCAAGGATGACTAGCTCCCTTATCTGGCTCAAAGGCTTAGGGGTCTCTGGCATGGCCGGCACCTTGTAGCCAGACCCGTCCTGCCCCATGGCCCATGCTTCTACAACTTCCTGCGCTTTCTGGAAATCACGCTCATAAACATGCATAGATATTGCCTGGTGAGTTAAACCGGCGAAATCAATTCCCAGTTCCCTGGCAACCGCTTCCGCAAGGAGAGAAAACTCAAAGAGATTATATGGCAATAGATTGAACGCATTGTTCGAGCGCATAACCGTAGTGGAATATAGCGCACCACCTCTAATGTGGTAGAAAATCCCAAACGTACAAGGCACATCTCGAGATTCCCGCGCAGCATCTTCGGGGTGATAGATCGCAACAGCTGCTCTTCTGGAGGCAGGGTCTTTTCTCAGCCTTTCTATTACTGAGACTAGCTGATTAAGGCCAGGCCGAGGCTGCAACATCCGTTCGCCATAGTTGGACCCGGGTACAGACACCCCATCATCGCTGAACCGTTTGACTTTCGGTTCATAGAATGCGATGTCCGCCAAGCGATCACTCCCAGCCATCATCCATACAAATCGAGCTACCGCCGCTGGAAGATTGATTTTCCTCGCAGGGTTGAAGACCAACCGTTCTATCGGATTTTCGATGCTGAGGGTCGAATTCATGATTTCTTTCGTTACTTGCCCAGCTCCAGTCGAACGAGTGTCTGCCGAAGCCTTTAGCACTTGCCCTCTATCAAGTACTAGTTTTAACGTTTCCACATATGCTTCATCCGCGTTTCCAACTACCCCAGAATTCCCAGCGAGCAGATACGATTTCGTCGCCATCAAAACCTCCCGTGTTGTTTTCTAGATTTCAATTTCTTTCAGAACCATGGACAACCTCTCGTCAATAGAACCGCTAACCGTTCTGTGATCTAGAGCATGGGTCTCCAGCAGACTCCTAATTTCATCATCGATCGCCGATTGGAAATTCGCATCCCCTTCCCTTATCCCGTCATCCTGTACTATGAATTCGATTGGAACATAGAACAGTTGGTCGTAGCTACTCATATGCTTGATGACTAGAAACTCAAGAATTTCAGTAATATCCTCAGATTCCATTTCTTCAAGGAACAAGTGTTTGGTGTATGCCCAATGGTCCAAAATTGCTCGGTCGCAGACACAAACGGAAGAACGGTCTACAGACTGCTCATAGATCGGCTGCCCAACCAGCAGCAAGAGCTGTTTCAAGAGCTGATTATTGCCTCTCCTGAAGTACTCTTGGTCTTGAGCACGGTCGCATATGATTCGTGGAATCTCCGGAGTCACATCAACTGAGATTCGGCGCAAATTAAGTTCGCTGACCAGGACCGTTGCCAACGTAGTCTTGCCTGTACCATGGGCTCCTACCAAAGCAATGCGCATATATTCAACTCCTTGACTATTGTGATTCAAAAAAGGCGTCAAGAAGGTTAACGCCGTGCGCCCGGGTGGCGGCATAGCCGCCATCTCTAGGCGCGTTGTCATGCTCGCGTAACTCCCTGCTGCGCAACTTAGACGCTGGTGGATTCCTGCATAACGCGAGCGGATCAAGAGCCAGCGGGCATACTCCAGGACTTCGGCTCCGACAAATAAGACTCTCAGGCGTCCGCGTAGCAGCAAGGCACTCGCAGCGTTTCTTCTCGGAAATCTCTGATTGCCCTCGATTCCGAGCAAGATGGCAGGCCGCTAGAAGATACTCCGAAATGCCCGTAGTGTTGACGAAGCACTCAGCACTTCCACCGTTATCCGGGGAAGCCTCTGCCCCGGATAGGCTAATTGTGCTTGTCATACTCAATCGATGCATCCCTCTGACTCCAAAGCAGATCCGACCCGTAACGAGATGTCGAATTCGCCTGGAATCTTACTCGATCGAGTCCGCAGAGACAAATCTACGAATTGGCGAGCACTTTACGCGGTAACACCTCTGCGTTCCGAGTCCGTTGGCTCCGGGCGTCCCCCCGTTTTCGCGAAGTTGCGCTCTCCGCTACACCTCCCCACTCGCTGTTCGGTACTAGCGGCCGAACTCCGAGCCCTACCTCTGCCCGGATTCGACGGGCACTCCCTGACTGGCATGAACACCAAGAAGGACTACTTGCGGGTCACCCTGGGCCTCGTAAGAGGCAGCCAGCAAATACGGAAAACCGAACATACCTCCCAAGAAAATACCCTGGAACCCAAACACAAACCCTTTCTTTGTGAAGCCCTCGCGCCACGAGACCAACAACAAGAGATGGTTCAAGAAATCCGTATTGAACTGTGAACGCCAATCCAAAGGCAGCAGGTCACCGAAGAGAACTGCCAGCCAATTGATGCCCTTCGTCATGACTCAGCAATGTATCGAGTTGAGTTGACCAACAAGCCCCACACTCGATAAAATAGCGGTAACCGAGCGTAATAAGCTCACTACGTCTGGAGCGATCCACCGAGACGGTCACGACAAGAACCGTCACCACAAAAACGGGCACGACGGGGGCGGCAACCCCCAC
>JAJCXO010000047.1 GCA_029263395.1 Acidobacteriota bacterium
CCAAGCCGGTACCCTTCTCCTTGGTGGTAAAAAACGGCTCGAATATCCGGTCCAAGGTTTCGGCGTCCATACCTTCACCGGTATCGACCACCGACAGGGTGACGAAGCTCTGAGGCTCCTTCGAACCCTCCATGGCCACCCGTTGGTGCGACGTCTCGACCGTCAGCGAACCTCCCCCAGGCATCGCATCCCGGGCATTGAGGATGAGATTGAGGATGATCTGCTCCAGTTGGACCGGGTCCGTGAACACCCGCTCCAGTTTGGGCTCGAAGACGGTCCGAAAGTCGATGTTCTCGCGAATCAATCGCCGCAACATACTCTCCGACACCGAAACCATCGTGTTCAGGTCACAAGCTTTGGGTTGAATCACTTGAGTCCGGCTGAACGCCAACAACTGACGGGTGAGCAGTGAGCTTCGCTCGGCTACCCGGCTGATCGTCGCGACTCGGTCGCGTAACGGGTCGTCTGGCTCCATCTGATCGAACAGGATCTCGGAGTTCCCCAGGATGATGGTCAGCAGGTTGTTGAAGTCGTGGGCAACACCACCGGCGAGGCGACCGACGGCATCCATCTTCTGGGCTTGGAAAAGCTGTCGCTCGCGCTGCCAAAGGGTTTCTTGCGTCTTTTTGCGGGCGGTCACGTCGCGCAGCACGTAAATAATGCCACTGCCCGTCTCGAGGCGAACCGAGTAACAAGCAACCAGGAAAACTCCCGCGATCGCCAGGTCATCTCGTTCCTCTAGAAATCGTGCCGTAGCCAGGAGATCGAGGCCAACCGCTCTGCCTCCCGCCTTGTCCTGAGCAAAAATCACCACCGCATCGTTCTTGCCGACCGCTTCTATGAAGGTCGTGTTGAAACGGCGACAAAAGGCGAGATTGACTCGCAGGATCGAACCCGACGCATCAACAATGGCGATCGGGTCCGAAATTGCGTCGAAGGTCGACTCCCACTGTGTCTTGGCATGCTGGATCACGGCCTGGAGGCGTCTGTTTTCGACCTCGAGCCGCTTGCGTTTGTTGATTTGATCGAGGATCGACAGCAGCCGCGCGAGATCGAGCGGTTTGACCATGTAGGCCACCGTCGAGGGACGTACCGACAACGCGGCACTCTCGTGGGACGCTTGTTTGGTGGCTACCAGCACGTCGATCTGCGGCAGCACCTCTTCGATCTGGGTAATCAAGTCGAGGCCCGAGATGTCGGCCAGCTCGATATCGAGCAGCAAGACGTCAAACGGCCGCCTGCGACAGAGGCCCAGAGCTTCCTCGCCGGAGCTTGCGACGGAGACTTCGTAGGACTGCTGTTCGAGGACGCCGCGCAGCTCGCTACAGACCTTGCGATCGTCGTCTACGATCAATACCGAGCAGCTATCGTTCAAAAGCTTCTGCCTCGCAACTCACCACCATCGCCGCATCAACCTTCTCCAACGATCCATCGTTCAATAGCAAAAGTCTCTCAATCCAACGTGCTCCGGCATCCGCTCTCTTTAAGGTTTTGCCGCGGATACTCTTCGGAGTCGACGAAGCGGAAGATCCTGCCAGTGGATCACCAATACGACAGCCAAGAAGCCGGCCAGCAACATGTTCAACACGCTGTAGGTGGCATAAGCCCGGGCGCCCAGGGCATCGTAGATGAAGAACAAGGCCCATACTACTAGCTGACCGGCGGTCAGCCACCGCAACCGGGTGGTTGGGGGCCCTCGGCGAGACCCAGACATCGGCAGCAGCGCAAGGTAGGAGGCGTAGTACCGTGATGTCACGAGCAGCACGAAAATTGGGATCAGTGCCAACAACATCGCCTGCCGCGGGCGGGAGTGCCAGGCGACAGCCAGGAAGCCGGCAAGTAAAACCGTCGCCACCAGCCCATATTCGAAGCGCTGTTGCTCGAAACTCTCTCTTCGGTCGTTATTACGCCCGAACTCGAAGCTGCCGATCTGGTGAGTAAACGCATGTTTCAGGCCGATTCGGCGAACCCCAAAAACATGGTGTTCGCTGTGCAGCCTGATTCCCGTAGCAAACTCACTCCACGCGCTGACCCCTCGTCCATTGGCGAGGCTGATCACCAGGCCGAGACTACACCACAGCGTGAAGGCCACCGCAAACCGCCCCCAGCGCCTGGGTAAGCGGCGGCCTCGCGACCGACGGCCTCGCGACCGACGATCACGAACCCAGCGAGCAACGACCGGGACGGCTGCCGCAACCACGAAGAGAACGGGGAAGATCCGCGTCAGCACGGCGTAGGCCAAGGCACCGGCGGCTGCCACCGGCCACTTGCGACGATACAAACAAAGTCCCACCACCACGGCACAGAACCAGTCGTACTGCAAAAAGCCACCGACAAATCGGCCGGTATTGACCGGTGAGATCGTCAGCAACAAAAGCACACAAGCCGCGGTGCGCGCCCCGAAAGTCGACCCCAAGAGGATGAAGGTTGCTCCGAACAGCACAACATCCAGACTGCACAGCACTTTCATCGCGAGCCGGTGGTCGGCTGGCACCCAATGCGCCAACCGCCCGCCAATGACGGTCCAGAAGGGGGTCCCGTTGTACCCCCGATCCGTAAAAATCTTCTGCCATGCGTGGGGCGGCTGATGTTTGGCGAGGGCCGTCACGTCGCGCTGGAACATGGCCCAGCGCTCCGGCTCGAAATGGGCCGCTGGATCGTAGGCCTTGATCCGCATGCGACGCGATTCGATCGCGTAGGTCTGCAGATTACGGACCCGCGAGATACTTTTCCAGACTTTGGATGTCTCGAGATCGGCCCGCAGGGTGGCATCGTAAAGATCGGTATAACCCAACTCTTGGAAGTACTTTGCCCCCAGGTAGTAGTGGTAGACGTTCCAGACTCGGACATTCCAACCGGTCAAGAAGTTACGCGCGTCGCCAGCTACCGCCAGGGTTGCCGAGGCCAGGGCGACACAGACCAAGAAGCGGGTGCGTCGACGTTCGAAGAGACGCCGCCGAGCTCCAGGAGGCTCGCTCTGCGAGGTCTCGGGGGAGTTGTTGGGCGCCGCATCAGGTGGCTCGCGACGTGGCCTACGGCGCGGAGTGGGCCACAACAACCCGAGTGCGGCCAACAAGGCCACACCCGCAGAGACTTTCGACGATGACTCGGCGGTCGAGGCTAACCCGATGACCAAGAAGGCCAGCAGGACATCAGACGCATCACAACCGACGAGGCGCTGTCGCACGGCGACGGCGACTCGTCTCACTTGCGCAAAGAGACCGAGGTGAAGCTGTCGTGAAACCACGCATTGAGGGTATCGTAGCGCCTCAGCAACAGGTCGTCATTGAGGACGCCGCCGGTCTTCTTGCGCAGTTTTTTCATTTTCTTGAGCGCGCCCTTGCCGGTTTTGGCGAGGATCGCTTGCGCACCGGTATGGAACTGAGCCTGGAACCACATCCAATCCCGCAATCGAAGATCCGGGTTGTAGTCTCGACTACTGAAGGCCCGTGGGCTGTGGACCTGCGCCAGCAGCTGGTACATGGTGTCGAGGTCACCCAAGCGTGCTTCTTCGTAGCGCCGCACGAGATCAACCGAAGCCAGGTGGGTCATCAAACCCCTGACCCAAGGCCGGCCGCCTGCGATCCCCACTTCGTCTACCAAAATTTCACACATCAACAGCTGGGTCATCAGGTCGGCCAGGATCATGGTTGCCGCCTGCTGTGGCGTCCCTCGGATCGGGGCGCCTGCAACCGCGGGTAGGACCCCCTTGAGCATCTCAGCCCACAACGCGACGGTGCCGGCGTCACCTTCTGCTGGGGCGGCGAGGCCGCGGCGACCGACGCGGACTGGCACACCGTAAGGCACGTCATAACCCGCCTGCCGCCACTCCTCCCGCGTCAAGACGTAGAGCGTCACTTGGAGTTTGAAATCGACCCAACGCTTGAACGCGCGGGAGGCAAGCTCCAAACGGGTCTGCAAATTCGCCGATCGGTCGAGGGACCCCGGTGAGTACCTCACGGTCACCGTATCTCCGGGCAATTTCAACAGGAAATACACCGCCGGCTCGGTATAAATCCGGGTCGGAGCAATCGCTGACGCCGAGATTGAGGACGCCGCGGCAGGAGCCGAGCCCGACCTCTGAGGTTCAGCCCCGAGAGGGGACGTTAATACCAGTGTGGTACCGACCATCGAGAGGAGAGTTTTCCAAGGCATATGACTCCAATTCCGACTCAGGTCCGAAGATCAAGTAAGGGAGATTCCGCAACCGATCAAGCCGCGTGAGTTTACCAACACGACACCATAGCGAATATGCGGTACCGCGTCGAATAGGGGTGTGATTTGACAACCCCGGTACGCCGCACGATGTAGAATCCCATATTCGAGTTCAACTTTGAGGAGAAGATCTTGAAGATCGAAACAACGGTCGACAGCAAAACGTTCGTCGATGGTTTGGTAGATGAGATGCAGCAACTCTTCGCCCAACTCGGCGACCAAGAGGCGCTGGAGTCTGAGTCTCAGGGGCAAGTCGAGGTTGTTACCCTTCTCAAACTGGCCCTGCAGAGTGAGTTGGAAGCCAGTGACATCGCTGCCTATTGGCTCCCCACCACACCGGAGATCGAAGCCAAGACCATTCTCGCTGAGCAGTGCGCCGATGAGATCAAGCACTACAACTTGATCGCGGCGCGACTGGAAGAGATGGGCGAAGACATCAGCAACTTCGATCCGGTCGCCGAAGGCTACAGTCCACTGTTTCAGTACCTTCGTGGTCTGCGATCGACGATCGAGCGGATCGCCGCGGGTCCCTTCGCCTGCGAAGCCGTGGCGGAAGTCCGCAATGCCCAATTCATCGAATTCTGCCACTCGGTGGGCGACACCAAAACTGCGAAGCTCTACGAGGACATCGTGCACCCCGAAGAGATTCACCACTATCGGGCCGGGCGTCGATTCCTCGAGAAGTATGCCACGACGCCAGAAATCCAGGCCAAAGTCGTCAACGCGATGCGTAGCTCCCTGGCCATTGCCGACGAGCTGCAAAGCCTGACAGCCAAGGCCACCGGCTTACACGCGATCCCAGTCTCTTAACTCAGTTATCGCCCGGCGAGTTCACGCACCCCACGCTCGACTCTAGCAACCAATTCGGGCAACGCTTCAGCGGCCACTGAGCAGGTTGCGAGGCGGAGGTAACGCGGAGAGATCGAGACGATACCGGTGGAATAATGGTCGATCAAGTGACGGCGTACTGCGTGTGGATCCAAACCTAGCTCTTCCGGCATCTCGAGCAGCACAAAAAAGCCCGAGTTGAACGGCAGCAGCCGCAACAGGGTTGGATCGAGAGCTTCCAAGGCCGGCCGGATCGCCCGGTAACGCTCAGCTGCGATCGTGCGGATGTGTTCCACTTCTTGCCGCGCCCGACCGCTGCGCAACGCCTGCAGCAGGATGACTTGACTGGTCGCAACCGGTGATCCAATGGTGGCGCGGGAGATGCTCTTCAATTTGCTCTCCAGGGCTTCGGTGGCCTTCGCGTCGAGATCGAGACCCACCGTCAGAAAGCCGACTCGACCACCGAAGAAGGAGAACTCTTTGGTCGCACCATCCACCTTGATGGGAATCAACTGTTCGTGGGCACCAACCATGTCCCAGAAGAAGGAGCGTTTGGGCACGCCGTCTTCGTACACCAACTCGTTGTATGCATCGTCGTGAATCGTCACCAGGGGTCTCTGATCGGCAATCTCGAGCAGTGAGCGTTTCAGCGCCGCTCGTTCTTCGCGGGTTGGCGAGTAGCCGCCGGGATTCGACGGAAAGTTGAGCATCGCAACCGCCGGCTCACCGGGCGGCAAATCAGCCAGCGCGGCGGCGAAGGTACCCGGGTCGTAGCGGCCGTCCTGATAAGCCGGCGCAGAGTGCACCACGGCACCGGTCCGCAGCTCAAAATTTTGGCGATAATTGCCCCAGAAAGGGGTCGGAATGGCAATTGCCCGCCCCTCACCGCCAAACAGATCGGCGATGATCGACAACGCATGGGCCAAACCAGCGGTCGCAAACGGCAAACAGGTAGCCGGAGGGTCCGTCATCCCGTCGCGCTGCCAATCCTGCCACCGGGTCCTCAGCTCGGCGATCCCAGGTACCGGCGAATAGAGGAACGCCCGATTGCGATCGTCGCCAGACACCTTCAAAACGGCATCCATCGACGGCAACGGCACCGCGCCACCCTGACCATCGGTGAAGATGCCGATTGTGCCGTTGTACGTCGTCTGACGGGCTTCCTGCGCTTGGACTGGGATGTCGGCGGGGTAGAACATGCGGCGCCCCAAGGGCGACAACGCGGCATATAGCGCTGGACGTGACGCTTCGAGCGTACGGTTGACTTGTTCTCTGATCTCGCTCATCTATGCTCTCCCCCTGCGGCTAGGTGCTGATCGATTTTGAAGACGCGCAAAGGGTAAAGGCGGCGCTGGCCGATAGCAAGCAAATCCCGATCGGGAGTCACACTTCGGAGACTATCTATCTAATCGGGGCTACCGCCAGTACGCCCTGATGCCGTAGAGCAGAACCGCAATTGAGATTGCACCGCAGATAAAACCCCAAAACCAGTAGGGAAACACCAGGGCTTGGGCAATCTGGCCAACATCCGACGGCATGGTTCCGGCCCCGGTGACTGCTACCGGGGTAAACAAATAGTCGCCGCGCGAGAACACCGACAAGGCGAGCTGCACCGCCAGAAAAATCAGGACCAGCTGGGCCACTTCGCCCGTCGCCTTACGGGCAGCAATGAAACAACCGATCAACACCACGCTGACGAAGAGCACACCGAATAGATTACGGACGACCAAAACCAGGGCTAGCAGCAGGATGACCGATAGGCCCATCAGTGCCCCGCGGGCACCCCGTGCGGTGCGGCCAATCGCAAAGCCAGCCGCCGCGGCAACCGCTGGACCTACCAGGCCTCCCACCGCCACCACAGCACGCGACAACGGGCCGACGTTGCCACTCCATTGCGCAACCCCTGAGCCGTCGGCCCACATCTCGAAGCGATGGAAACTCCCCCCTACCAACAACGCGGCGATGCCATGGCCCATTTCGTGCGCCAGGGTCGAGAGCAGCATCAGAGGATAGGCAAGGTATTGGCCGTAGGGTACAACGTACAGTACAACCGTCAACACGACGCTGGCCAACAAAACCAGACGGGAGCGCTCGGTGGGTCTCAGTTTCCGGGTTGTCATAGATTTGGCTCGCTCTCGGATGCGGATTCGGGGCTCGACCACTCACCGGGTCGCAGGAGTCGACACTGGCTGACGCGGCGAGCGACGATAGGCGCCGATCCCCAGGTCTTCGGATTCGAGCTCCGGCACTCGGGTCCAGTCGGCAGCCCACAGATTCTCCAACACGTGACGGTCGACCAACCAGGTCGACGACACCGCATCGTCTGTGCGTTCATACGGACGCAGCAGCAGAAAGATTGTGGTGTCGGCCTCGAGCTCGCCCCATTCGGCAACCCGCTCGCCGGCCTCGGTGTGCAGCGCCTCTTGATTCTTCATCAACTCCAAAACGTCAGACCACCCGGGATGCCGATCGGTGCTGCGGGGGAAGGACTCGAAGAGGCTCTGATTCCCCGCAAGCTGCGCATAATGTTGGGTGACCAGGCGTCGGATCCCCATCGCGATCACCCGATCGCCCGGCGCTGCATGTTCGGCGATCCAAGCCCCGGTCGGCCGATGGCGGGTCGGCGCCGGGGTCAGATGTAAGGCCAGCAGGCGAAACAGCGCACCCCAGGTCAAGGCCGCCACCACCGCCACCACCACCGGGATCCGCAGCCATCGTCGACCTTTTGCCCACGAGGACGAAAACAACAATGCCTCGAGACCCACCGCCAACAGGATGCACAACCCACCCATGGCATACACGTCGTGGCGCCCAGCATGAAAAATTGCTCGACCGAGCAACGTGATGCCCCACGGGATCAGGATCGGTACCAACCACCCCACGCCGAGGAAACCGAGAGCTCGCAGGCGACCCTGCTGCCTGGCCGCTGCGACCGCCGCAATCAGCAAAATCAACTGCGCCAACAGGCTCGAGGCCCGCAACCAGGCCGGAGTCGATGGCCGATCGAGTTGGCGCAAATACGGGTGATAGTCGGCGCCGATCAACTGAGTTTGGAGTACCCGTCCGAGCCTACGCTCCTCGGGGAAGTCGCGATAAAACGACTCGATCGACCATGCCGCCCCACTCTCCTGAAGATGCGGGAAGGTCATCAAGACGTAGGGTGCAAACGCCAACCCAGCACACGCCACGGTGATCACACCGCGAGTGCGCGCTCCGCCGTCGCGAGCCCACAACACGATGACCAACCCGGTCGTCGCCGCTAAGAAGAGACCATAGAAGTGGCTATAGCAGGTGATGACCAACAGCACACCGAAGACGCCCCAAGCCTTCTTGGACTCGCGATCGAGCGCCCTCCACAACGCCCACAGTGTCCACAGTGTGAGACACAGCAGCAAGGGATACACCCGTGCTTCGCGACTGTAGAACACATGCAGGGGATGAACGGTCAGCAGACAGGCTGCAATCCACCCGACACGACGACCGCAGAGGGCACGTCCGAAGCCGAATAGGGTCGGAATGGCCACGGCCCCGAACACCGCGCTCGGCAACCGCAAGACAAAATCGCTATCTCCGAAGAGCTCAACCAGAAGACCCACGAGCCCGTAGTAGAGCGGTGGCGTCGGCTCGAGGCTCATCTGCTCGGCCAGGCGACCCGCGGCGGTCAAGTGGGCAAACCACCAAGTTGCCGCTTCGTCGACAAACAGCTCGAAACGGGTCAAATGGAGAAGACGCAGCCCAAGCCCGAACAGCGTCAGCAACCCGAGGGCCGTCAGCTCGCGGGCGGTCAGCTCGTGGGCCGTCAGCTCGCGGTGCTTCGTCAAGACTCCGGCCCGTCCTCGGCCAGACAGCTTCTCGGCCGTCGCCTCACTCCCACCAATCACTACCTAACTTTATGATTGAATGATGTTTAAGCCGTTCGTACGATGGATGAAAATAGCCTACCATAGACACTAGCTGAGTCGCTGTCTGACCTTGAGGAGCCGCAGGAGCCATGCTCTGCCCATACGCCGCTTTCAGTCAGTCGAGAGAGCCAGTTCCCAAGCAATGTGGCGGCCTGCCTCTGACTAGAACTCGAGGTTGTCGTGAGAGGAGGGCGACGTTCATGAGGTTTGAGTTGTTGGGTCGTTTGGCATGCGCAGTCCTGATCTTCGCAACCGCGGTGCTGGGGTTCACTCCTTCGTCGACGGCCCAGGAAGTTCCGTTTCCTTTCCTGCTGGAAACTGCCATCAGCAACCTCAACCAGCCCACTGTGGTTCGATTCGCCGACGATGGTACGGTTTTTGTGGCAGAAAAAGATGGGCTCGTCAAAGTCTTTCAAAATCTCGAGGACACCGAGCCCGAAACGCTCATTGACCTGACGACCGAGGTAAATTCTTACCTAGACCGTGGCTTGCTTGGGTTAGCGATTCACCCAGACTTCCCGACGGTGGCTAGTATCTTTGTCCTCTACACCTATGATGCACCTCCCGGCGAAATTGCGCCAGTGTGGAATGACATCTGCCCGAATCCCCCGGGAGGATCCATCGATGGCTGCGTGGTCAGCGCTCGGCTATCACGCATCAACTTGGACACGACAGGCGCCATCGAGCAAGTCTTGATCCAGGAAGGTTGGTGTCAGCAGTTTCCGAGCCACTCCGTCGGCACAATCGCCTTCGGTCGAGACGGAGCCCTCTACGTTAGCGCGGGCGACGGTGCAAACTTCCGGCTCGGCATTGGCGAATTCGGCGGCGTTGATTTTGGCCAGTTGGGAGGCAGTCTTCCCGACACGCCAACACCGCAGAACCCATGCGGCGATCCACCGGTTCCGGCCGGCGGAGAACAGCTTCTGCCGCGGGCGGAAGGTGGTGCGCTCCGCAGCCAAGATCTCCTCACGCCGATGGATCCCGTCAGCTTCGACGGTGCGATTCTGCGGGTCGATCCGAAAACCGGGAAAGCCTTACCGGACAACCCACTGTTCGGCGGCGCAACCGCCGCTGACGATCGGGTGATCGCCTTTGGCCTCAGGAATCCCTTCCGCTTCACTGTCCATCCACAGACCGACGAGCTCTGGATCGGCGACGTCGGCTGGAAGCAATGGGAAGAATTGAACCGAATTATCGATCCGACCGACTCGCTAGTAGAGAACTTTGGTTGGCCTTGTTACGAAGGCAACGCCAAAAATCCGGACTACGATGCCGTGGATCTGGTCCTCTGCGAAGCCCTTTACGACGTGCCTGGCGCCACCCAGACTCCGTACTTCGCCTATCAGCACGGAGCCGTCCCAAACCCCGATGGCTGCGGAACCGGTTTCAACGCAGCAATTTCCGGCATAACCTTCTATTCGGGGACAAGCTACCCGCCGCTGTATGCTGGCGCTCTCCTCTTCGCCGACGTCTCGAATTCGTGCATTTGGGCGATGCTCGCAGACGTCGATGGGCTCCCCGATCCGGCGAGGATCGTGACTCTGGTCGCTGACTCAGGGCCATCCGTTCACCTAGAGACCGGCCCGCAGGGAGACCTCTTTTATGTCGATATCACGCGCGGAAAAGTCCAACGCCTGAGAGTCGACCCCAGCACTCTCTTTGGAGACGGATTCGAAAGCGGCGACACGTCGGCTTGGCAACGGCCAGGCCCCTCTTCCATGCCAGGCCGGAAGAGCCCTACCGCCCCAAAAGAGTGAAGATGCCGGTGGTGAGCCACGGCACGTAGGTGATGAGTAACACCCCGATACCCAGGATGATCAGCATCGGCACCGCCGCCCGATAAACCTCGAGCAATGGCCGTTCGAATCGATAGGAGGCGAGGAAAAGATTGAGCCCAACCGGTGGCGTCAAGTACCCGAGTTCTAAATTGGCGACGAAGATGATGCCGAGGTGGATCGGATCGATACCGAAGGCAACACCCAGCGGCACGATCAACGGCACCACCACCACAATCGCCGAAAAAATGTCCATCAGACAGCCGACCAACAGCAGGAACACATTCAGCGCCAGCAGAAACACCAACGGCGAATGAATGTGGGCCTGGGCCCACACCACCAGCTGATCGGGGACCTGCGCATCCACCAGGTAGTTGGTCAAACCCATGGCGACACTGAGGATGATCAACACACCACCAACCAGCACCACACATTCCCGCAGCACTCGCGGCAAGTCACCTTTGAGCGTCAGATCACGGTGGACGAAGCGCTGGACAAACAACGCATAAACCGCCGATAAGGCCGCGGCTTCAACCACTGTCGCAAACCCACCGAGGATCACTACGATCAAGAAAATCGGCAGCAAGAGCTCCCATTTGGCAACCCATAGAGCTTTCAGGGCGGAGGCCCGGTCGAACGGAGCACGCCCCGCGCCGCTGATCAACCCTTCGCGCATCCCCCAGGCAGCAATCAACCCCACCAACAACAAACCGGGAATGATGCCGCCGAGAAACAGATCCGGGATCGGTACCGACGCTACGATGCCATAGAGGATCAACGGCAGGGCTGGCGGCAACAAAAGCCCCAGAGAGCCCGATGCGGTCAACAGGCCAAGCGAAAAACGTTCGCGGTATCGATCGGCTTGTAAAGCCTGAAACAGCAGACCACCAAGTGCCAAGATCGTGACGCCGGAGCCGCCGGTGAAAATTGTAAAGAACGCACAGACCACCGCGGCCACAATGGCCGTACCGCCTGGAATCCAACCGAAAAAAGCCCGAAACACTCCGATCAAACGTTCGGAGCTGCGCCCTTCAGCCAGCAAAAAACCGGTCAGCGTAAACAGCGGGATCGCCGGCAGGGTTGGGGACACCGCCAAGCGGTAGGTCTCTACCGGCACCGCACCGATCGGCACGGCTTCAGCCATGAACAGCAGCGTTGCCGCACCACCCAGGACCGCAAAAATCGGCGCTCCAAGCAACATCGCCAACAGGATCACCGCCAGGCCAGGCCATACCGACCGAAACTCCAATACCTCTGGGTGGTGCCCCAGCCACAGGCCAAACGCGATCCCGGTTGCCGCGATACCACGCCCGGGCCAGCCCGGGCTGGCCAGCCACACCAAACGTAACGCGATCAGCCCGAAGGCCAACGGCAGCACCAGGAGGGTGACCCACACCGGTAAGCCGAGCGCTACTTCGTCGCCGAACTCCTTCTCGGACAGCAGGAACTCGAGCCCTGCTCGTCCCAACAGTGCGGTGATCGCCGCCGCCACGGTGGCTGCGAACACCTGTGCGGAATGCCGCCAGCTCCCTTCAGGTAAAAACGTGCCGGTGGCCAAGGCCAGCATCTTGCCTTCGCTGGCCGCCAAGGCGGCACCCAGAAAGCCCACCCATAGGGTCAAATGCTGAACGATCGGCAGTGCACCCGGCACTGCCGTATCGAAAAACCGCGCCACCATCTCGGCTGGCAACAGCACCATGATGACCACCAGCGGCAGGCTGGCGACATAGCCCTCGACGCGATCGAACCGTCGGGCACAGGTTTCGAAAAAGCTCACGGCGGCTATTGTAGTGGGCGAGCCGCCCGAGATCCACGTGCCGTGCAGGGAACAACCCTACGTCTTTCCTCTGATTCCCCCTCTCCCGGGAGGGTGTGATGGGTGGGGGGGAGAGGGGGCTAGGGGGTAAGGGGCGCACAGCCGAGGACTTTCGCTTGGCAAAAGCGCTACCCTCGAGGCCGTATCCAACAACTGCTACTGATTGCTGGCGCGATACGCATCGCGTTCGCGACGAGCCAACTCGAGCAAGTCTTTGGCTTGCATCGTCTCGAGCTTGTAGTCGATCAGCTGCTCAGCGGTTTGCCGCCACTCCTTCTCTTGCTCGGGGGTGACGTCGATCACGGTCAAACCGCGTTCCTGCATCTGCTCCACCGCCTGCTTGTCCTGCTCGGGAATCTCTTGCATCAACCGCTTCTCGGTTTTGAGGGCGGCGGACTTCAGCTTGGCTTGCTGCTCTGGCGTGAGACGCTTCCAGGTCCGCTCGGTGATCACGGTTGCACCCACCAACGGCGCCAGTCCGAGGTTCTGCATATACGGTGTTTGCCGGAACCACTGCAACGAAAGTGCCGCCAGCGGAGTGGTCGGCATCGCTTCGATCATGCCGGTCTGGAGGCCAGTGAGCATGTCGGTGACTGCCAGGGAGACCGGTTGGAAGCCATTTCGGCGCCACAACTGGAGCATGCCTTCGTTGTCGGCCACCGAAAAGATCTTGAGCTTGCGCAGGTCGTCGACCCCACGCACCGGCTGCTTCGAGAAGATGTGGACCCAACCCGCCTGCCCCCAGTTGAGCATCACGTACCCTTTGTCCAGCAGGCGCTGTTCGAGCTGCGGGCGAGTCTTTTCCAGGACATGGAAGAGCTCGTCGTAGCTCTCGAAAAACATCGGGATTTCAAAGATCTCGAAGCCTTCGTCGATCGCCGTCAAGCCGGAAACCGACAGTGCCGCCGCCTGCAATTGGCCAACCCGCATCTTGCGGACCACGTCCGACTCGTTGCCCGCGACGCCGCCGCCATAAAGCCGCAGAGAGACTTCACCGTCGGTCTCTTCCTGCCACTCGGCCCCCATATCTTTGAGAATTTTGCCCCACACCGAGCCATCTGGCACCAGCGAGGCCATTTTGATCACGGTTCGGGCACTCGCCGTCGGAGCCAGGAGAACCAGGACGAAGGCAACGATCCACAGGGATCGGAAACGATTCCAACAATTAAGACTCATGATTTCCTCACTGGGTATCCAACAAGCTCGGTTTTGCATTTGCGTGTCACAGATCTTCACGTGTCACGTCTTCACATGGCACAGGGCACGTGTCACTGTTTATGAATGCAATTTGCGGGCCGAGCTTACCGAAGGCGGACGCCTAACTGTCCGAATCTTCGAGCGTTCCAAGCTCGTCCAAATCTCCCAAGAACAGGTCGTCGATCTGATCGAGCAACCATTGGGCTCGTTGACGGCCGACCACATTCATCAATCGATCTTCCGGATCGCGATCCGGATCCACCGCCAAGGCGTCGTCCAACATAGCCTCGAATTCCTGGCGATTTTGATCTTGCACCGAGACCTTTTCCGCCCAGGCTACAAAGAGGTTGGCCCGGCGGCCGCCACTGAGCTCCAACGCACGCTCGAAATGCTGCCGTGCTTGTTCGATCGAGCCTACGCCGGACATGACGCCAGCAATCTCGACTCGCATCATCGCTTCGTACAAGGCACCGCGGTTGTAGTCCGAATCGAGATCTAGAGCTCGCTCCACCAAAGCCCGAACCGCGGGCAGGTCCGCCAACAACTCGGGGCGATCCAAGCCGGCGGCGATCGAAGAGCCCCAGGCACCGGCAGTCCAGTACAACAGAGGTACGTCTTCTACCCGGGCGTCAGCCAGCGCGTCCTCAGGTGATCGAACGAGTGTTTGGCTAGCCCCTGAATAACGCAGATCGAGCGCACGCAGACAGTAGCCTCGTGCCCGCAGGTAAAGCTTGAGGGCACGCTCGTGTTGACGTTTGGCTTCGCGATAGTTCGTCGCTTCGAGACGATCTGCCTCGAACTCTACAAATCCGGCGCCATAGAGCAAGAAGCCTTGACAGGTCGACAACAACAAACCGGTGTGGTCCGGCTTTTCTTCCAATAGCGCCTCGAGCGTCTTGAGCGCAAAAGGCAGTGCGTCTCGCACCAACTCCGGATCTTCATCCGACGCAAACACCGAAGTCGTGCCCGAGGCCAGCGCGTCCGCCATTTTGTTGACCGCCAGCGAACGGATCGAGCATCCCGAGAGACACAGGACAGCAACCCATGCAACCCCGAGACGCATCCCAACTCGGCCACCCATTCTCGGGCTAGCCGTCGATCCCCGCTGAACCATGCCCCGACTGTACCGAGGGCCAAGCAGAGCGTCAAGGCTGTAGACGTTAAGGTGTCATGAACGTGACGCCGTTGCGGCTTGCACCAGCGTCACGCAGAGTCCCGGCCAGCTTGTTACGGAACCGTATTGGCCCACTCGTCGGTTGTACCGCTCTCGAAGCCATTGAAGAACAGACCGTCGATGGTGAACGAACCGATGTGAGTTGTCCACAAACCACCATCATCCACCAACTCGTTGGTGTACCAGAAAGTGCGATCGTCGGTCGGATCGACGTTCATCGAGCTGTAGTCTCCCCAGCGCTGACTACCGGTCTGGACGCCAATACCATCAACGATGGTCAGCTCCTCCATCGTCATGAGGCCAAGTGCTTCGCCGTTGCGCCGTGCGGTCGCCCGCATGCCAGGCAAAACGCTGGTGTCGTCACTGACGGTGTAGCCCAAAGCGATGTGCCCCGCACCGTTCATCGCGATCGAACCCATGAAACGGTACACGGAATCCGGTGAGTAGGTGCCTTCCTGGTAAATGCTCCAAGGACCAACGCCACTCTTACGGAGTTCGTACCACCGGGTGCCGGCGACTCCGCCGCCAACGTCCACAACCTGGTTCACCACCATCGTCTCGTAGCTACCGAAGTTGCGATATTGCAGGCGACGTAAGGCACGATTGAACAGCGCGTCGATCATGTTGGCGGTCCCGGGCTGCGGTACGCAATCGCGGACTCCAGGGCTACACGGCAACAGCGTAAACGCTGAAGGAATCAAAGGCGCCACTTCGGTGAAGCTCGAATTGGCCGGGGTTCCGAAGTCGACGTCGAACTCCCAGATCTCGATCCGGTCGGTCGGATCCGAATTATCTTGGGTGGCGTCGACCGTCCGTGCAAAATAGTTGGGGGCACCGACCGGTGGCGGAGGCCCGTCATTGTCTGCCGGCAAAATACGCGTCACACGCGGCGACGTGCCGTCGAGTCGAGGGATCGTGAACCGCTGAAACGTTGCGGGAGCACCCGCCAACATATTGACCCGATCGAAGGCGTAAATGCCGAGAAAGGGGCTCTCGAACGTCCCGACGTAATAGGCATCCGGCCAGACACCATATTGTGGGTAGTCAGGGAAACTCGGGGCCGAAAAATCGTAGACGAACCAGCCATCGGTGACCGGATCAGGGCCTTGCGAGATGTAAAAGCAGAACGTGTTGCCGGTGAGATCGAACTCGGACAACATCCAACGGTCTGCCAATTGATCGTATTGCACGATCGGGTCGCCGTCGCCATCTGCACACGGCGAACCAGGAGCGCCGGTCCACAGCGAATTGAGGGCCGTGGCGGCAACCAAGACCCCACCCGTCTTGTCCCAGATCTGGAACCGAGAGGCGTTGACCATCTGGATGTAGTGATCCGGCCCCACCGCGCCGACGATGTCAGGAGGTGTACCCCCGCCGAAGGAGATGCCGCCGAAGTTGACTCCGAGCGGGGTCGAAAAACTTGTTGAGCTCGCTCCCCGTTGCCGGATCGGGTCCACCCAATCAGGATCACGCTCGACGGCATAATCGGCCGCCAGGCCCTCGTCCACCACCGTGATTGGATCACCGGGCTTCCATGCTGGCGCTGGTGGCAAGTCTCGCAAGTCAACGTCGAGCACATAAGGCGTCACCGACGAGCTGACATACACATCGGACGCACCATCGCCTGCCCAAACCGGGGCCACGAGCCCCAAAGAGCATACAGCCACTGTGCTGAACGCAAGACAAGAACGCACCAGGTGCCTGGAAGTCTGGATCGTCATCTATTTTCTCCGTCGAATCGGCAGGCATGCCTACCAGGTGGTGAGTGTCCTGAAATCATATCTCGTTCCCACGGGAAACGCGCCCCGAAAAACAGGCATCCTATCCCTGATGTTGACCAGTTCAACCCGAGGCGCCAGAGAGATCGGCCTTGTCAAGCCAAGCAAACCGCCGCTACTCGTTGCGCAAACTGACCAAAGGATCGAACCGGCTTGCTCGCCGCGCCGGGAGATAACACGCAGCCAGGGCCACCAACGCCAATAAGACCGCCACGCCGAAGAAGGTCGGTAGGTCGATAGCGCCGACTCCGAACAGCAGGCTCTCCAGCAGTCGACTGAACGCGACAGCACCCACCAAGCCTACCGCCAATCCCACGATGGTCAGCCACATGCCCTGGCCAACCACCAGTTTCAGAATCTGGCGTCGACCGGCACCAAGCGCCATCCGCACCCCGATCTCGCAACGTCGATTGCTGACGGAGTAGGACATGACACCGTAGATCCCGACCGCGGCCAGGACCACCGCCAGGACAGCGAACAGAGCCGATAACGAGGCATTGAAACGCTGGCGCCAAACCGCCTGCGACAAGATTTCGGCCATCGTCCGGACGGTTGCGATCGACAGATCTGGCTCGATATCCCACAGCTGTTCAGAGACTGAGCCCCGCAGGCTTTCTGGATCACCGTCGGTATGGACGACGAGGGTTGTCTTCTCCCACCAACTCACCGGATTCTGGCGATAAGGGAAATAGATCCCGGGTGTCAGATCATCGGTCAGCTGCCATTGGCGTACGTCGCCAACCACACCGACAACCATCAACCAGGGAGCGTCGGAATCTGGCCCCCCCGATTGGATACGCTGGCCGACCACATCACCGTCAGGCCAGTAACGCTCCGCCAGCGATTCCGACACGATGACCACCGGTTGCGACGTTTCCCGGTCTCGACCGTCGAAGAGTCGACCTTGCAGCAGCGGGACGCTCATCGCCTCGAGCAAACCGGGCGTGACCGTGCGCTGGGAAGATCGCGGCGACTCACTGAGGGATGGCGCCCGCCGCCCCTCGATCTGAAACGTCCCGCCCCAAAGGTCACCACCGATCGGCAGGTGATTGATCAACCCGATCGACACCACACCCGGGGTCTGCCCGAGTTCCTCCAGCAGCTGGTCGAAGAACGGATTCTGTAGTTCCGGGGGCGCATGCTGGGAACCAGCAAACGACAGATCGACGGTCAACAGATTGGTGGTGCGGAACCCGGGATCGAGCTGCCAAAGATGCAACAAGCTCTTCAGCGTCAGGCCAGCGCCGACCAGGAGGACCAAAGACAGTGAAATCTCGGCCACCACCAGCAAGTTCTTGGCGCGGTCGCCACCGCGCCCGCCGACGCGACGGGTGCCTTCGCGTAAGGCATCCCTGAGATCCCATCCCAGCGTCGCCAAAGCCGGAAAGATTCCGAATAAACACCCGGTCAGCAGCGCCACGCCGAGGGTGAAGCCGAGCACCCGACCATCGAGCGAAATTTCATCGAGGCGAGGCACATTCTCGGGGCTCAGGGCGACCAAAGCCTCGACACCCCACAGGCCCAACAAGAGACCCAGCACACTGGCCATCAGAGACAAAACCAGGCTCTCGGCGACCAACTGCCGAATCAGGCTACCGCGCCCGGCCCCCAAGGCACGACGAATGGCGATCTCCGCACGGCGCCCCGAAGCTCGCACCAAAAAGAGGTTGGCCACGTTGACGCAGGCGATCAACAGCACCAGCCCGACGGTACCCAAGAGCATGACCAAGGCGCCGCGCACCCCGCCAACCACTGGCTCCCGGAGCGCTTCCATGGTCAGGGTCAAGCCGTCGTTGGCTTCTGGATAGTCGGCGACCAAGCGACGTTCCAAGGCTGCAATTTCGGCCCGCCCCTGCTCCAGATCGACACCCGGCTGCAACCGTCCGAAGAGACGTAGAAAGTTCGAGTTGCGCAAACTGGCAACGTCTGGCTCGAAGTCGAGCGGCACCCAGAACTCGGCACCGGTAGCCCAAAATGGCGGAAACTCGAAACCCTCCGGCATCACCCCGATGACCGTGTAGTCCTCGCCATCAAAGGATAGAGACCGACCGATGATGTTGCGATCTCCCCCGAAGCGCCGTTGCCACAAGCGGTTCCCAAGCACCACAACCTGAGATGGCTCTCCACCCACTTCGGGTCGGCTGTAGGTTCTACCAACCGCTGCCTCGACACCCAACAGCTCGAAAAGACCACGCGACGCCTTGAGCCCATCGATCTGTTCCGGACGGTCGGATCCCCTCAGCACGGGAGCCCAGGGATGAGCGGCAACAATCTGCTCGAACTGTCGAGCCTCGTTTGCCACATCCAGAAAGTTGGCGGGAGAGATCGGCTGCCGCTCACCGCGGAAAATCGCCACCAGTTGATCCGGTTCGGGATATTCCAGCGGGCGCAACAGCACGCCGTTGAAAACGCTGAAAATGGCGGTATTGGCACCAATCCCCAAAGCCAACGTCAACACCGCAACGACGGTGAAACCTGGCGCCCGAAACAGGGTTCGCATTGCGAAGCGGACATCTCGCAGAAAAGCGGTCATGAGCTTCCTCCTGACCTTCGGAACAGCAAAGTTCGTACCAGCTGACTAACATCGATCGAGCCGTCGATCGAGCAGGAAAGACCCCATCTTCTTGCCCGGTTTGTGTTCGATATTGGGACGGCTGGTTCCGCTGCCGAACGGCTTTGGCTCGCGCCCGCTACAATGGAGCCTTGATGCTGCAGTCACTTTCAGGTGAAAGCTTGCGACTCACCTTCGTTTTAGTTTTGGTTTCGGCCGCCATAGGCGGCTGTTCGGACTCCAGCCCACCGGATCAAACGTTGCGAGTCGGATTGATCGCTCCCCTCAGCGGCGCGCTGGCGGTCAATCTTGGTGAACCGGCACGGGAAGGTGCGGAGTTGGCTGTCCAGCAGGTCAACAAACGCAGCCTCACCATCAACGACCTGCGACATGAGGTCGTGCTGCTGCTCGAGGACAGCCGGGATAGCCCTGAAATCGCCATTCAGGCCACACGGCGCCTGATCAATCAAGGGCACATCGACGGGCTGATCGGTCCGATTCTCAGTCGCAACGCGATCAGCGCCGCCACGGTGGCGGAACAACAAGGCGTGCCCATGATCAGCCCAACCGCCAGCGCTCCCGAACTCACCCGCGGTCGGCATTTCGTCTTTCGCGGCACCTTCGTCGACCAGGCGCAAGGGCATGCCTTGGCTAGATTCGCCGCTGAGAAGTTGCAGGCCAACACTGCCGCTGTGCTGTATGACATCGCCAGCACCTACAATCGCGATGTCGCAAACATCTTTCGTAAATCCTTCGAAGGCTTCGGCGGCACGACGGTTGCCTTCGAGTCGTTCACCACCGGCGAGCTCGACTTTCGAACATCTCTGGAACGCATCCGCGATGCCGCGCCGGATGTCCTGCTACTGCCCAACTATGCAGATGAGGTTCCAAAACAAGTGATTCAAGCCCGCGAGCTCGGGATCTCGGCAACCCTTCTCGGCACCGACTCATGGGATGGTGACCTCTATCCACAGCTGCCAGAGTTTGAGGGCGCATACTTCATCGACGACTGGCAAGTTGGCGCCCAGGGCCTCGAGAGCGATGCCTCGAAAGCCTTTGAACAACTCTATCGACAGACCTTCGAGCGACCGCCAAAAAGTGTTGCCGCAATTGTGTTCGACGCCTTTGGCCTATTGTTCGAAGCGATCGAGCGCCAAAACAGCCGCGACCCGAACGCCATCCGCCAAGGACTTTCGAACCTGACGAACTATCGAGGCGTCACCGGCTCCTTCTCGTTCCGCGGAACCGGCGACCCGGCTAAGAGCCTCTACATCTTTCGTATCGAAGACGGCCGCACCGTCTTCGCTCAGGAAATCCCGCCCTAGGAGTAGCTGCCAGAGGTCCCCTAACCCCCTCTCCCCCACCCTTCACACCCACCCGGGAGACGGGGAACCAGAAAGAAGAGGCGAGGTTGTTCGTTGGAGTTTTCGCCGTTTTCGGTTCAGAGAGGGAGGCCTTGTGGAGCGAGCAAGCAGCGAGCGTGTTTGAGCTTCGCAACTGTTGGCCTCTCGTATCCGGTGGCATCACCAGGGCTCAGGCATCTAGCGAGTGATCCGGCGTGTTTCCGGAGCTGCGGCGCAGCCCACAAGGCCAACCGAACTCTCGATAAGCGCCTTGGGCAAAATCTCGCTAACCGCTCGACCAGCCGGAGGTATCCCCCGACTCGAAGCTGTCTGCAAACAACTCCGTGGCTCCCGACTCGTCCACCCCAATGTCGACCGCCACCCCCAGTTGACGCGCACCGCCGTCGAGATCGGTCTCCCCGACCGGCACAAACGCGGGATTGCCACGGTCGACCGCCGGTGAGGCTGGGTCGATCAAACCGATCGCCGCGGTCAAGATGCCGCACATGTGGTGTCGACTCATGAGTCCTCTCCTTCGGCTGAGTTTTTACCGAGACCCCGAGGTGCTGCTTTGCCAGCCAAGGCGAGGGCCCATCGCTTAAAACTAAAGCGCCGTCCGATACCGCCAGCGCGCCGCTTTCGCGACGACAGCGCCGAGGCCAGGCCAAACTCGCGGGATACGCCATCGGTGTGCTCCCCCAGCCCAGGGTAGGCCGCATCTTCTCGCGGTCGCTCACCGTCAAAACGCGCTGGAAATCCCAGTCGCGGCAACCCGTCGTCACCATCGCGCAGCAAATCGCGAACCTTGACTTGCGGATGCTCCCGAGCTTCAGCCGAACTGAGCACCGGATCGACCGGGATATCGTGTTCAGCAAACAACGTGGCCCATGCTTCGCGGGTGCGCCCAGCCACCAACTCAGCCACCTCGCGATGCACCGAACCATCCGTCTGATATTGACGCAACAGCCAGTCTCGCCGATCGACCGCGGCACAGAATTTCTTCCAAAAGCGGGGCTCGAGAGCCGCCAGCGCCAGCCGGCCCCCATCTTTGGTCGGATAGAGGTTGTAACACGGCACTGAGCCGGTGAGCAGCAGCGGCTCACGATCCGCCCGTGGACTCTCGGTCTCCGAGGCCCACGCCATGATCGAAGCGTGGCCCGCAGCATCGAGCAGCGCCTGATCGATCCAACAGCCCTGACCGTCGCGCTGCCGACGATGTAACGCCGCCAGCACCGAGCAGGTGGCGCTCCAGGCGCCGACGATGTCCGCCGTCTGTGCTGCTGGCATGCCGCGAGCCCCGGCCAAGCTGCCGGCGATCGCCTGATAGGTCAGATCGTGGCCAGCTCGCTGGGCGTCGGGCCCCTCCTGCCCCCATCCACTGACCGAGCAGATGATCAACTTGGGGTAACGGCGACGCAACTCGGCGGGTGGCAACCCGAGACGCTCCAAGGTGCCAGGCCTGAAACTTTCGACCAGCACGTCGGCAGTGATCAGCATCTCTTCGAGACACTCCCGGGCCGCGTCTTTCTTGAGGTTGAGCGCGATACTCTGGTGCCCGGCGAGCAACAGCGCCGACAGGCTCGACTTACCGTCTTTGGCCCCTGGCAAATGCCGCGATGGATCGCCGAGGGTCGGCTCTTCCACCTTGAGCACCCGGGCCCCGAGATCTCCCAACAGTCGCGAAACCAACGGGCCGGGCAAGTTTCGGCTGAGATCGACGACCAACAGATCGTCGAGCAAGCTCGGTCCGCTCATTCCGGCACCGCTTGTCTAGACGTCGTTTGTCGAGGAAGGGTCTGCTCAGCCACCGTCCGTCTAGGAAACACCGTCAGCGCTCGACAACCATCGAAAAGCCGGTACCACCCGCGGCACAAACCGTCATCAGCCCGAACTCGAGATCACGACGTTTGAGCTCGTTCAACAATTGCATGGTGACCCGGGCACCGGTTGCGCCGAACGGATGCCCAATCGAAATCGAGCCACCGTTGACGTTGAACCGATCGAGATCAATTTCGCCCAGCGGCGTGGCCCGCCCGAGCTCGTCTTGGGCGAATTTCTTCGACGCAAAGGCCTTGATGTTCGACAAAATCTGCGCCGCAAACGCCTCGTGCATTTCGATCAGCCCCATATCCGCAAGCTTCAAGCCAGCGCGATCGAGGGCCTGAGGAGCGGCGTAGGCTGGGCCCTGCAACAGCTGCGTTGCGGGATCGAGGGCAGCATAGGCATAGGAGCGGATGTAGCCCAACGGTTCGTAACCCAACGCCTTGGCCTTCTTTTCGCTCATCAGCAATACCGCCGACGCGCCATCCGTCAGCGGGCTCGAGTTGCCCGCGGTGAGGGTGCCATAGGAGCGGTCGAAAACCGGCCGCAGCTTGCCGAGCGCATCCAGGGAGCTATCGGAGCGAATGCCGGTGTCTTCGGTGACCACCTGCTTGTAATCTGGCTGGGTAAACGTCGGCACAATCTGATCGGCGAAACGGCCCTCGTTGGTGGCGTCGGCCGCACATTGGTGGGAGTGCAACGCAATCTCGTCCTGCGCACGACGCGAAATGCCGTTCTCCTTGGCCATCTTCTCGCACGATTGCCCCATCGTTTGGCCGGTGGTGTACTCGACGATGGCCGGTGCCACCGGCGCCAAGTCTTTGGGTCGCAGCTGACTGAGGATCGACATCTTCTTGCCGAGCGTTTTGGCGCGGCTGACGTCGATGAAACGCTGCGAGGCATTACGAGAATAAGTGATCGGCACCGTCGACAACGACTCGGCACCACCCGCCAAGACCACTTCGGCTTGACCTGTCAGAATGGCTTCGGCGCCAGCGGTGATGGCTCGATTCGACGAGGCGCAGGCTAGATTCACCGTCACCCCGGTAATGGTGCGGGGCAGCTTCAACCGCAAGATCACCTCGCGCCCGAGGTTCGGCGCGTAAAGGGCAGGCACCACCACACCAAAAATCGACTGATCGATCTCCCGCGGATCGATCTCCGTCCGATTCAAGAGCTCGGTCACCGGCACGCTGGCAAGATCGACCACGTCCATGTTGGCAAACTCGGCACCGGCTTTGACGAACGGAGTACGACACCCGTCGACGATGGCGATGCGCCCCCGGGAGCCCTTGAGCGCCTGCTTACGATGCTTGGCGATAGCGGGCGCACTGCCCTTGCCGCGGGTCCAAACCGAATCGGCTGTTTCGGTGATCTCGCGCTGCGTCGCCTCGAGGCCGGCATGAGTCTTCGCCGGCTGTGGATTCGACATGGGTATTCTCCTTACGGACTCTGCGTCACGGATATGTTGGATGGGTCGTCGGAGTGGAACGCACCCCGAGTTGACCATTGTAATGCAGCACGCTCGTGATGCTGCACCGCATGGCTCCGCCTTGGTCCGGCCACAACTCTCTCGGCCTGCCATTCGATCATCCGAACCGGCGCCTGGAGCCACATTCCGCTAATCCGCCAGCGTGATGACTCGCACGCCCTGCTCCCGCCACACGCCAACCGTCTCGAGCTCACCGTCGGCAACCAAAATTGCCTCTAGCCGACTGTGGCGTCGATGCTTGCGGCGTTGCAAGCGTGACGCCAGCTCGGTCAACTCAGCAGCTGCGGCACAGACCAGGGTCGGCCGCGCCCACAGCACCGTTTCCACAAACGCCTCGAGGTCCGGTTCCAGCACCCAAGCTGCGCCGCGCACCAGAGTCCAAGTTTGCAGCAGCCGTGCCACATCGGCACCCAACCCGGGGGCACAGCAGAAGATCGCTTGCTCGGGTGCGCCGGCCTTGAACAACGAACCCTTCCGAGCAGACGGCGGCAAACGACCTTCGAGCCGGCGAGCCGCCACCATCAACTCGCTGGCAGCAGCCGTCACTCTGGGTTGCATTTCGATTTCACCGCCAGCAGGCTCTAGATCGAGCACCAAGGGTTGACGGGGCGTTGGATCGGTAGCCGACAGCGCCGCGGGCAACACGAGCCGTTCGGGATCTCGATCCGAACGCTCCACAAACCGAGTGCCTTCAACCTCGACCCATGCCGAACAGCCGAGTGTTGTTGCCCACGCAAGTCCTGTCGAGTCGAGATCAACCGGTACCGCAATAACCCCCGCAGCCTGCACAACCAGCCCCGAGGTGATCGCGTCGGGATCGAGACTAGCGTCGAAACCGATGCGGTAGTTGGCGGCGATAGGTCCTGCCTCTGACGATTGGTCCTGCAGCATCGTCAGCTTTTCGCGCAACGCGGTCAGCCCGCGCATCACCTGGTCTGCAACCCGCGCCCAGGATCGCCAGCGCCAATCCCAGCCCTCGCGGTAAAACAGCCATGGTTCCCGGGGAGTTCGACGAGCCCGTTCCGCCAGCGCGGCAACCACCGTCAGCTCCCCACCGGTCGGCTCTCCTCCAGTACCCGCTCCTGCAGCGCCCGCCCCCGCGGTAGGCTCCAGACCTGCCGACACGGTCAGGACTCGCAGACGCCAACGGATGCGACAGCGGGTGCGACAGCATCGTCCTCAACGGCGGACAAGGACTCACCGTCGGACAAGGAACCGCCGCCCAACGCCTCATCAAAAGCCCTCTTGATCTTGTGTTCGATCACATGGCGCATCATGCTGGCGGGTGGTCGCAGCTTCGCCTCCACCTTCAGCGTGCCGGCCTCCAGGATCATGGTGCCTTCGGCTCCTGGACCTGAAATGAGCAAGACCTCACCTTCCCAGGTGCGCTTTAAAAAGGGTGGGAAGTGACGGTCGAGGGTTGCGTCAATATCGGACCGCAGCTCGTCCATACTCGTCTTCCCGGTCTCCGCTTCAATCACAATGTCGGCCATGGCCGGCAACTTATCACAGCGCCGATCCTTGCCGACCCGGCCTCGTGGCACAGGATCTGCTTATACAATCCTATTATGAGTCGCTATCGCTCTCCTCTTGCCTCATGCCGGATCGCCAGAGTTCTCGAACTTGCCGTCAATTCAGGTCTCGTGCTCGCTTTGTTCTTCGGTGCAACCGCTGAAGCCCAAACCATCAGCAAGCCGGAACTCTTTGGCAAAACCCTCAGCGCCGCTGCCAAGGCCGTGGAGCATTATGGCGCGGTCGAAGATCCGGAGGCACAACGCCGAATCACCGACATCGGCTACGAGCTCGCCGTGCAATCCGACTTCCGCGACTTCCCCTTCACTTTCTACCTCGTTGACATGCCGGTCCCCAACGCCTTCGCCCTGCCTGGCGGCCAAATCTTCGTCACCCGAGGCATGCTCGATCTTGGCCTGACCGACGACATGTTGGCCTGTCTGCTCGGCCATGAAATTGCCCACGTCACCCAGCGTCACGGCACTCGGATCCAAAAACGCGCCACTCTACTCAACGTCTTGAGCCAAGCGTTGCTGGTTGGCGTCATGGTCGGCGTCGACGACGAGCCCGAGAACCCCAACGATCCCTACGGACGCGTCGGCAGCCGCAAAGGTAGCCTGGTGCAAGGCGCCGCCGCTACCGGCATGGTGGTTTCGGAGCTGCTGCTGCGCAACTACAGTCGTGAGTTCGAAGACGAGTCCGACGTCGAGGGCCAACGCCTCGCCGCCGCCGCAGGTTACGACCCCGACGGCGCCCGGCAACTGTGGGAGTTGATGAACCAACGCATCCCACAGTCCAACGCATACGGCTATTGGAACACCCATCCCTTCTCCGACCAGCGTATGCGCGCCGCCGAAGTCCGCGCCGCCGAGCTCAAGATCCAGGAGAATCCCAAGCCCCCCGAGGACTTCCGGGCTCAAACCCAGAAGACCCTATTGGCCTATGAGCCGCGCAACAAACACGACAGCGAAGAGCTGCGCAGCTTCATCGACCTCTCGGCCCTCAACGCCTGGCCCAAAGGCCCGCGGGCCGACGACCTGCGGCTCAACACCCTGCATCGCCAACGCGACGCCGAGCTCGAAAACGAGGAAATGTCTCGCGACTACGGTGAGTTGGTGCGGGCTTACCATCTTCAGATCGAAGAAGTCCGTGCCCTCACCCCCGACAGCGCCGTCCTCGGCACCCTAGAAAACGAGCTCCACGAGCTGCGCGACAGCGCCGACAAACTCCTCCCCAAAGCCCTCGAGATCTGGCAGGACGGCATCTACCAAACCCCCTTCTTGGAGATCTTCCTCAGCAACTACCCCACCGCCGAGGCCGCCCCCGACGTTGCCCTCGCCCTCGGCAATGCCTACAGTCGCATCGGACGCCAAGCTGATGGCGTCGACCAATACCTACGAGCCGCCGAAACCGGTGACACCACCGAAGCCGGCCGCAGCGCCCTCGTCGGCCTGCGCAACCTCACCCCCTACCTGGAGAACCCCGCCGCCCTCCAGCAGCTCAGCGACAAAATCGACGACCCCAAGCTGCGCCAGCTCGCCCAGGAACGGCTCGACAAAGTCGCCTCCGAATACAAAGAGCTAGCCGACGGCGCCGAATACCTCCGTCGCTTCCCCGAAGGCGACCACGCCGAACAAATCCAAGAGCACCTCGAAACCCTGGCCCAAAACCTCTACGGTGAAGTGGTCCTCTACCAAGGTGTCGGCGACCACATCAAAGCGCTGGATCGTATCCAGCAGATCTTGACCCATGCACCGCTGACCAAAGCGGCGGTGGCGTTGCGGGAACGGGCGGAATTGGATAGTTGAGTTTGGGGCGAAAGTGACATGAGTCAGCTCCAACGCATCACCGTTGATCCCAACCAGTGTGGCGGTCGACCCTGCATCCGCGGCCTGCGGATTCGGGTGGCAGACGTTCTCGACTTACTCGCAGCCGGCGCACCTCGGGAAGAGATCCTCCAAGACTACCCCTACCTCGAGAGCGACGACATCACGGCCGCGCTCGAGCTTGCTGCACGCCATAGCGATCATCCGATCTTGCGGAGCGCGTAACGGGTGCGCTGCCTTTGCAGGCAAGCTCGTCAACCAAGACCCCAACGACGAACCCGCCGCCGTCCTTCTCGAACGGATCCGCCAAGAACGAGAATCGGCCCGACCCTCGAAGGTGCGACGAGCCCGCAAGACAAAGCAAGCCACCGCCTGACCAATCCGCCCACCACCCAGAACATCATGAACCAACCCCTAACCTTCCTAGCCGCCGCCGAAAAAACCCTCGCTGACGCTGGCGAGCCGATGCACTACCGAGACATCACCCGCACCGCCCTCGACGGCGGCTTCCTGGTGACGCAGGGCAAAACTCCCGAAGCCACCCTCAACGCCCAAATCGCAGTCCAGCTCAACGAGCGCGGTGACGAGTCCACTTTCGTCCGTGTGCGCCCCGGAGTCTACGGCCTGCGACGCTGGCTCGACGACGGCACCCTGGATCCAGACAGCGTGATGAAGGTGTTCGGTGCGCTGATCCCGCACTACCCCAAGAACGAAGAGGTACACCTGGTCCTGCCGGCATGGGATGGCGCTCCAGGCGGCGCGATCAGTCGCATGCTGTCAGCCATGTGGGAACATACTGGAACGCCCACATCGCCCGTGGACTGGACCGATCCCGACTCATGGATTGGTGAGCGTCTCGAGGGAGAATCGCAAGACTGGGCCCGGCGCACCTGGGAGGGCAGCAAGAAACGCGTGTCGCCGCGCTATTGCGATCCTCACTGGCACGTTATCCGCATTTATCAACTGCTGGAATCGAACGACGGCACGTTACGACTAACCGACGCAGGGCGCGATTTTTTGGAGCATCCCGAAGGCGAAACCGCTCGCTGGATCGATCTCGACCAGGGGATCTTGTTGATCCTGCGGCTCGTCGCTGAAGCCGGTTCGACGACGCCCGCCGACCTGCTGGAGCCGTGGTTCGAATACTTGCTCGAGGAAACCAAGATCCGGGCCGAGTCCACCGCCAAGGGCGCCCTCAGTCGCCGACTGCACAATCTCCTCGACCGCGACTATGTGAGTCGCAACGGGACAACGTACAGCATCACGGAACCGGGTCTGCGTTATCTCGAAGCGGACCGCCCGACGACGGTTCAAGACGAACCCACAGTGGATCTCGATGCGGAGATCCGACGACTGCAACAAGCCAAACGGGACGGAGTCCGCGAGGGAATCCGCGACATCCTGGCCGAAATGGATCCGTTCGCCTTTGAACGTTTGATCCAACGCCTACTCGATGCCATGGGCTATCAAGACACCGAGCAGACCGCCCGCTCGGGAGACGGTGGTGCCGACGTACTCGGCACGATCAAGGTTGGCATTTCGGAGATCAAAGAGGTTGTCCAGGTCAAGCGCCAGAAAGCCAACGTCGGACGACCGATCCTCGATGGTTTACGCGGTTCGCTGTACCGCTTCGACGCCGTCCAGGGCACCATCATCACTACGTCTTGCTTCACCCGTGACGCTCGCGCTGTTGCCTTTGACCGCGGTGCCGCCCCCATCGCCTTGATCGACGGCGATACCTTGATCGACCTTTTGATCAAACACGACATTGGTGTCGAAAAACGCAAGATCGAACTCTGGTCTCTCAATCCCGACGCGTTCGTCGAACGCGAAGACTGAGCGGCGATCCCAGGCCTTGCTCCCGACAGAGCAGACAGGCCGGCCCCGGCGAGCCAACAAAAAGCCCAGCCTCCTTCATCGGTCGTTCCAGCGCCATCAAAAGCCGAATTCTTCCCGGCTTCAGCCGTTGGAACCCATCAAAAAGCCGAGTTCTTCCCGATCCCTTACGTCCTGCACCCGCCAGAAGCTCTATTCTTCCTCGATTTAGCCGTTAGAACCCACGACAAGGCTGTCAGCTTCCCAAAACACACCTGTCGTCAGTAGTGACAATGCTGAGAGTTTCCCGTGACGAAGGCCTTGTCACTACTGGCAAGGCAGCTACCTTCCTGTGACCTCCTTCGTGTCACCACTGGCAAAGCTCCTAACATCCTCGCCCAACGGCAGCGTCAGTGGTGACAGCCAACAAAACACAGAGAGCCGCATCGAGCGTCAACAGGTTCTTTCGATTGAGAGACTTACCTATAGGCACACCGAATGTCCTGGCCCTGGTTGCCCCTGTCTTTCGCTTGGCCCTCGCTGAGAAACACCTCCTAGCCGCGACCCAACGACAGCTCCGAAGGCTTCATTGCAGGCTAGAAGCGACCTTCCTCATGGAGTCCGGCATCCTTTGTTGTACAACATTGATGTACAACAAATCTTGTACAACATGGGATACCGGACTGCTTCCAAGAGAACTAGAAGGGATCTTCGTAGTTACAGGCCCAGCCATATTCGAACGTGAATTCGGTCGCTACACCACTGCTCGATGACTGACCATTGTTGCAACTGAGATAACGATGCCCTACCTGATGACTCAGTGTGGCGTCGGAGTAATACTCTATGTATCTTGCCCACATCGGAGCTGCGTTGACCTCCGTTCCGGGGCTCGTCAGAAAAGCGAGACCGATCATCACGACCAAGGCCAGGATCAACTGCGAGACTCTTTTGCGTTGTGAGACGCTCTTACGCTGTGAGACACACTTACGCACGATTAACTCTCCTTTTCAAATTAAACATTTCAAAACATTGCTGCGCTTGGCAGCCTGTGTCGCGCTTAGCAGCCTGTCGTACGACTTAACTGTTAATAGATTAAGTTACACTTAGCAATATTGTCAAGATCCTTCATCTACACCTCAACACTCTTGTGCATCCATGCCTCATCGTGTCACCGACTCGAACCAACCTTACTGCCTCGAGCATCTCCAACGCCCCGGCAACTCATTGACGACCCCAAGATTGCTCTGCGACGCGCCGGACCGTTATCCTTCGCCCATGTCTGAGATACTTCCCTGCGTAGAACAATCCCCGTCCGGTGGCGACGCTCGAAGCGCCGTCATTTGGCTGCATGGCCTCGGTGCTGACGGCCATGATTTTGCTCCGATTCCTCCCGAGCTCGGCTTGGAGCCAGAGCTTCGTGTGCGGTTCATCTTTCCTCACGCGCCCAAGATCCCCGTGACCATCAACATGGGCATGACGATGCCGGCGTGGTACGACATCCGCTCGTTCGATAAACGAGGTCAGGACGAGTCGGGGATTCGCGCTTCGGCCCAACAGATCGAGGCACTGATTGAGCGTGAGGTGGCGCGCGGCGTTCCGACCCATCGCATCATCTTGGCCGGTTTCTCCCAAGGCGCTGCCATGAGTTTGTTCACCGGGTTACGCTACCCGCACAAGCTGGCTGGCCTGTTGGCCATGTCCGGATACTTACCTCTGGACGAGGTGGTGATGGCAGAGAGCACCGACGCCAATCGAGACATCTCGATCTTCCAAGCCCATGGCTCCGAAGACCCGGTGGTGCCTTTCCAACTCGGCAAGACCACCTGCGACATTCTGAGCTCCAACGGCTACTCGGTGCTGTGGAAGGACTACCCCATGCAGCACCAGGTCTGCCAGCCCGAGATTCGAGATATTGGACAGTGGATGGGCCAAGTGCTGGCGAAGGCCTTGGTGACAGACGCTTAGATCCAGGGTACACCGGCTGATATCGCCTCTTGACCACAACAAGAGGCCCAATCACCGGCTGTGGACACAGGGTTCGATTTCCACCTCGCCAAAACACCGGCTGATATCGCCTCTTGACCACGACAAGAGGCCCAATCACCGGCTGTGGACGCAAGGTTCGATTTTTACTTCGTCTACACAGCGGCGGATATCGCTTCTGTCGACCGACAAAAGGCCCAATCACCGGGTGTTGACGCTTCTGTCGAACGACAAGAGGCCCAATCACCGGCTGTGGAAGCAAGGTTTGATTTTTACCTTGCTTCCACAGTTGATCAAAAGGACGTTTTACCTGAACTAAGAAGCCGAAATCGCCACTGTGGAGACAAGGCTCGACTACTCCCTCGCAATTCAGTGGCAATAAACGCCCTTCTGCTGGGTCAAGGTGCCTGAAATCCTCGCTGTGGAAGCGAGGTTCGATTATTCCCTCGCGTCCACAGTTGGCATGATCCAGGTCTCGCCCTAGGGTGATCTCTCGGGATGCGGCAGGTCGTCTGGAGCACCGCAAGCAACATCGAGCGGCGGGCGACTCAAGGTAGGGGCATAGTCGGCCGGCGGATGGTACCGGCTCGCCTCGAATGGCACCTCTTTGACCGCGACAAGCCTCTGCTTGTTGACGCGGACACCGCCCCGTCGTGAGCGCAACGTCAAGGTGCTCTCGACGGCATAACCTCCCGCCGCGAGGGCCTCTGCCTTCCATCCGCGAGATGCGGGGCTGAGCTCCCCTTGGTACAAAAGCACCTGATGGTAAGGCGCTAAGTCCACGGAAAGACTTTGAGTGAGCCACTCCTCACGTTCGATCTGGAAACCGATCGGGTGGCGCCCCGCAACCCGTAACTTGCGGGCTTGTCGTTGATCGATCACCCGACGTTCGTCGGTGAGCGTCACCGTTGCGTCAACGTCCACCACACTCTGCGAGGACTGTTGGAAACACTGCTGCTCTTGGTCGGTCAAGAAGCTCTCCAATGTGAGCGGTAGGGTCACTTCGACATAAGCTTTGGCCGGGTGGTCTAACCACAGGTAAATACCATCGTCCATTCGGACTATGACGCTGCCAGGCCCCAGGTCCAAACGTGCTGACCTCTCACCGATGAACACCATCTCTGTGCGCTCTCGGCTGGAGTCGACGTTGCCGGCCCGGTCGAGCACTTCAACCGTTCGCATACGCTCGAGACGCAAATCTGCCTTAATAGGCGCAGCCATCCCCAGCAGTACCACCGCGGCGACGGCAACGGCACACCTCCCAGAAACACGGCCTCTGTAGCCTTTAATAGTCACTTGCCGCCTCCCTGGGCTCCTCATCCGTGGGTTGGGTCAACTCGAGTCGTCCATTGGCTGGGAGATAACCCTCATCGCAGTGGCGCTCGGCGCCGAAGCTCTTGGCGGTTGATACACTCGGCCAACAGACCGAATACCCTCCTTGCGGCATGCTCGGGATTTCTGCGTATTCCGAGGGAATCCGACCACTTGTTCCGACGGAAGGCGACCACTCGTTCCGACGGAAGGCGACCACCGATTCCGATCTGAAGCCGACCACTTGCCGGCTGTTTGTCGGAAGGGTGGTCGGCTTGGATCGGAAGGGTGGTCGCTTTGGATCGGAATGGCCTGATCGAGTCGATGGG
>JAJCXO010000048.1 GCA_029263395.1 Acidobacteriota bacterium
CTCACAGCAACGGCGTTGTATTCGCCGTTACCTAATGAAACCGTACTCCGACTCCCTATTGATAGTGGTCTCAGCGCACTTGAGACCACCCCCGGATCTGACGTGCCCGCACCTGGGTTGGTGAACGAGACTCAACACCAGAGACCGCCTCTGGCGGAGTCACGTAGGACCGAATGACTGCGCTCTTTAGAGAATTCTGCCGGATTGCTCCGACACAAACCTGGATTGCTCCGACACAAACCTGGTGGCGAAACGCCGATGCTCAGCGTCTGGCGCGATACTTTTCGAGATCTCTCGAGATCTCTCCAGGAAGGAGATCCGACTCCAATGAAACGTCAGGAAGCTCCAGATCCGGTGGTACCCGCCAAGTCGTTGTCGGGTCGAGGATCGGACCGTGCTTGATCGCTTGATCTCCCGGTGGGAGTGTTCGAACACCCATCTTTCGGAACTGCTCCGCTACCGCCAAGAACCCCAAGAGGCTGTCCGGAGCCAATGCCCATTCCGGATCTTTCCCCAGCTCAATCTCCCAGAACCGGAATGCTGCCCATAAGTGAGCGACTGGTCTGAATTTGGACCATGCTCGAGTTATGCTGGCACGACTACTGTTTACTTTCCGCCCGTTGCGATCGCAAGCGCCAGCGAGAGATTGGGTGACAACATGAATCGCCTTCCTCACACTAGCGTGCTCTGGCGCGTGCTCAGCATACCGAAACAGGAGTTTCAGGATTTCGCCTGCAACTGCGCCGTCTAAGTTGGACGCGATTGCCCGCTGGAGCACAGCATCATATGACGGTGCTGAAATCAAATCTTTGAGCAGGGTCGGATTCCAGGACACCTCTCTCTCGGTCTCTGATCGGAGTAGGTCTTCGACTTCAGAATCGAAGAACCGGCCAAGGTCTTCTTTTGCCTTCGACAGATAGTCTGACATGATGTTTGCTTGATGCGAAGCCACCAACTGTCGCTGGTGCTCAATGTTATCCGGATGACACATTACCGCTAAGACTTTCAATACCGCAAGGAGATCAAGCGTGCCATTGCCATCGGTTATGCAGAGCACGCAACCACTGAAGCCGCGTGCATAGCGTGGAATCCCACCCAGGGTCGAGCGCTCGATAGATCGAAAAGATGTTTTTTCCGAGAAGGATGGTCCTTGCTCTCTTGACAAGATTGCTTCGAATCTATCAAAGTGCCTCTCAGCCGCTTCGCATTTCCGAATCTTTGTGACAAGTCGTTTTATCAGTTTCTCTCCCTTGTCACTTTCTTCTATGAGAAGTTCGAAGGTTTTAACGACCGTCTTCCAGAGGGCATTTCGTTCACGCTGGGTCCATTGGGTTGGCGGCGTCCCTTTCCATGGAATCCCGACTGTAATATCATTATAAGCATTTTCATTGTCATTATCGACCACTAGCGGGGAGATACGAAATACCAAGGCGGCCTTGAAGGACACTTTGCGACCTGATCCCCGGAGCGAGCCGTTCTCTATATCTGAATCTTTACCGTATTCGTCTCCATAGGAGACGTCATTCATCCACTTCTCGTAGCTTAGCCAGCGCTCGAAAATGTGCCTACTGTCTTCAATTGGGAAAATCAACGCTGCTTTCAACAGCGGTATTGGGATCAGTGGATACTCCATCCCTTCATTTATTGTGACCGCTGCTCCTGCGACAAAAAGATTCAGCAAGGCGAGTCTTGAAGATGGAACTTCTGTAGCCGGTTGTTCGTCGCCGCAGGCGTCTAGGAAAATTTGCCGAATCGATTCCCAGGGATGAGCAACTTGTATCCTCAGCCAAGGCTCATCCCAGCTAGTATTGGCAAATGACGTATCTTCAATTGCCTTCCTTAGTTCCTTAAAAGATTTAAGTTGAAGGCGACGCAGAAGCGAGGTCAAAATTTGGTGATCACAGGAATTCTCAGCTGAGAGAATCTCCATGAACTTGTTCCAATCCCAGTCGTCGGCCCACGTTTCGTTCTTTAGATAATTGCTTGTGGACATTTCCTACCTCGAAGTCGAAGGACGCAGCTTCTGTGCAGCTTTCTTAGTTCAATTCCTTATCGCTCGATCCGATTCGAGATCGATAACTCATCGACGCCGCGCGGACGATTCCCGCCAGTGTTCGTCCCCAACGCTCCAGTGCCTCTCGTTTTTCCTCATCGTAGCTGTGCCGATCGTAGATCGCCGTAACGCCGGTCTCGACATGGTTCAGAATCTTCGACACGACCAACCGCGAGATTCCCATCGACGTCATGAAGGTCGCCGCCGTTCGTCGGAGATCATGCGGCACGAATTCGATGTCGGCAGCCTTCGCGATCCGGTAGCCTGCCTTCTGCACGGCGCTGATGTGAGTCCCTGGTTTCCGCTGGCTTTCGAAAACCCACGGCGAGAAGCCGGTCTTCGGTCGAAGCTCAGCGAGCAACGCTCGAGCTTGCTGGGAGAGCGGGACGCCGTGAGCGAGGCCGTTCTTTGAAACCTCAGCGGGAATCGTCCACCGATCGCCGTCGATGTCTTTCCACCTCATCGTCAAGACCTCGACGCCACGCTGGGCAGTCACCAGCCGCATCTTGAACGTCGCGGCCATGACCGGGTCCTCATCCTCCAGCGCCCGCCAGACGGCCCGGATCTCATCCTCACTCAGCACCCGATCCCGTTGACGGGCTTTCGCCGGCATCGGCACACCGAAGCACGGGTTGTGCTCGACAATGTCGCGGCCGATGCCGAAGTTGTAGATCTTCGAGATGAGCGCCCTGGTGCGGTTGGCCATGATCGGCGCACCTCGCTCCACGATGCCGTCGAGTAGCTCCACGGCGTCGCCTCGCTTGATGTTCTTCGCTTTGCGCCCCTTCCAGTGCGGCAGGAGATCGACGTTGATCACGCGCTCGTCCTCACGCCAGCGGCGTTTCTTCACCTTCGCGTGGCGCTCGACGTAGATCTCGGCGAGCTCACCGAAGGTCATCGCCTGGCGCTCGGCCTTCTTCTTCGACTGAGGGTCCTCGCCCCGAGCCACGGCACCAAGGATCTCACGGGCTCGTTCACGGGCATCGGCTAGGCTCAAGGTCGGGTACGCGCCCAGGGTGACGCGCCGACGACGCCCCTTGAGGGTGTAGCGGACGATGAAGGTCCGGCGGTCGCTGTGGGGCGACACCCGCAGGGCGAATCCTTCGAGACGATCGTCCCAATAGTCAGTCATCCACTTGCCAGCCGACAGGGACTCGATACTTCGATGGGTCAGACGAGCTGTGGGCATGAGCTTCTGGTCCTCCGGATTCAGCGCCCCTGCCAGCCCGAATCCAGGGTCCCCATAGGGTCTGGATAGGGTCCCAAAAGAGTCAGTTGGGTCAGATTTGGGTCAGCAGCGATGTTAACTTGGTGAAACACCATGATGCTCGATGATACGAGCACAACTCATTCAATGTCAACCACTTACCGAGAGTCCATAGGCAGAAACGAAACACCTTGAAACCGGATGCAACGGGCTGAAACACGGTTGGCTAGTTGATTCGTAATCAGCAGGTCAGCGGTTCAAATCCGCTCATCGGCTCCATGGTATCTTTTTTGGAATCAATACTTTGTGGGGATGTGGCTCGGCGCATGGGAGAGGCGGAACCGGCTGTAGGGTCTCTATAGGGTCCAAAAGGCGTGAAACTTGGTGAGACTGGGTGAAACGCAGTGAGCGTCGTTTTCAGGCTGACCTACTGATTGATCGGCGCCCAAGAGTTGCAATGATCCTCTTCCAGACTATGCCTTCATTGGCTTCCGTGCGCGCAGTCTGCATCGGCTCCTGACCGACTACATGGCCTCGGGATCACCCTCATCCGAGGCACGAGCAAGACACGCCGCGAGGCTGCGAGTCGACCGATCTCCGGGTCTCTGCAATTGGCGATGGGCGCTCGATACCCGGATCGGGTCTGCCGAGGCAAGGCGTTCATGGGGGAGCGACCGAGGGACCTGTCTCCAAACCGCAAGTCTCCACCTGTGGCCGGTCTTCGAAGTACAAGTGCCGCTCTTCGTCGGTGAAAGTGCGGCCAGCGATCCGGCAAGCGAGAAGCAACAGGTCTTCGATTCGCGTTTTCCAGCGCAGCAACTGACCATCGAAGCCAGTGCTCAGCAGCTCGGTGCCATCAGGCGAGAAGGTCAGGGCCCTGACGCTGCGGTGATATCCGAGCACTACGGGGCTTTCGTCGAGCCTCTCGAGGTTCCACAACTGTATCTCGCCCTCTTTGGTGCCGCTGGCCAACCACCGACCCTTTGGATCGAATGCCAGGGATTCCAGGGCAGGATCACCGAAACGCAGTTCGCGTGGCGTGTCGATATCCAGGGACTCCCAGAAAAGTAGAGTGCCATCAGCGGCGCCCACTGCGAGGCTTCGGCCGGCCGGACTGTAGCGGACCTGCCGCAATTCGGCGTCATGGGTATAGAACTTGCGGCCTGCGACCAGCTTTTCGGCTCGGTGATCTGAATGGGCCGGGTCATCGAGAGCCGACAGGTCCCACAGCCACACAGTCCGATCCCAGCTCGCCGTGGCGAGCTCTTGGCCGTCTGGGGACCGAGCCAGATCGGGGATGCTCCACTGGTGGCCGCCGATGCGTATCGGCTCTAGACTTTCACCTTCTACCGGCCAGAGAAACATATCGTATCCTGGCAGCGGTACTCCGCCGGGAAGGACCATTCGGAGCCCGTGATCATCTGTAGGCGCGACCAACCAGTTCCCGTTCCGGCTGAAAGCGATCCGCCCCGGCTTGTGGCCGAGCAGCTCAAAGATCTTCAGCGGGGCCACACTCCGCTCAAGGTCCCACAGATAGATCTTGCCAAATCCGGCGGCGGCCAGGCGGCGGCTGTCAGGAGCGATGGCGACCGAAAGAAAAAAGCTATCTTCTGTTTCGAGAATCAGAGGCGGTCTGGCCTGCCCCGAAAGAAAATGGACTTGGACGCCCTTGCCGGCGACCGCAAGCTTTGTCGAGTCCTCTGCAAATGCGATGGCCTTGGCGTATTCCTGGTCGACGGGCCGCGAGTTGCCCTCGCCTGGCGGCCACGGTATGGCGATGGCGGAGCGGTCGCCTAGGATGCCTGCCAGCCAGCGTCCGTCCGGACTGAAGCTGAGATCCGGTCGGCTTGGAAAGGCAGCTCCCGACTCCCTGCGCGCGATGACTTCCCGGCCCGCGAGCGGTTTCTCGACCCGCCATAGGCGGATCTGACCATCGGCGCCGGCTGTGGCAACCGTGTTGCCGTCCGGGCTGAAGGCGAGATCCATGATCATCTCTTCGTGGCCCTGAAGAGAGTAGCCAGGGTTGTCGTCGTCATCGATACGCACCAGTGAAACGTCCGGGCTGTAGACCGAGATTTCGAACGCAGCCCAGTTGCCGGCGGGGCTGATGGCGAACTCGGTGCCGTAATTGACTTCCGCGGCGTGGAGCAGCGGTCGGTCCGGCGCCGAGTAGTGCCAGATGCGAAACCCATGTTCGTCGACCGCGATCAATCTCTCGTCATCGGCCGAGAACATTAGTTCGTTGACCGAGTCGGCGTCGCTGAGCCGGCTGAGGGCGCCGGGGCCTCCGCTCTCCAGGTCCCAAACGCCAATGCCCTCGTCCGCGAACACCAGCTCGCTGCCGTCAGGGCTGAAGAGAATCCGACCCCAGTCCCAAGTGGAGACGTGTCGCCGCTGCTCGACGCGGAAGGGAGCGACAACGGCATCGCGGATCTCCAGGTGTCCGTCCTCGTAGCCTATTGCCAATCGAGTACCATCGGGGCTGAAAGAGATGTCAGAAGCCTGCAAGGCGGGCAACTGGTGGTTTGCGATTTCTGCGTTCCCGCCTGGAGAATCTTCCGCGCGCGCTCTTCCTGGCGGTGCCAGGAGTGCCGGACCTTCCAGGTGTGGCTCGGTAGGGTCGATGACCGGCCACAGGCGCACGGTGCCGTCGGCATGGGCTGAAGCCAGCCGGCCTGAGCGCTTGTCGAAAGCTATGGCGTTGACACTGCTTCCGCCCTCGGATGTGGCGACGTGCTCGGGAGCGGAGAACTCGGTTCGCCACAACCGGACGGTACCGTCGGCGCCACCGCTGGCCAGGAGGTCGCCTCCAGGGTGAAAAGCGAGCGCCTCGACACTACCCTGGTGGCCGATCAAAGGTATGCCGCCGACTCCTTCCAGCAGCCGGCGCAGGGCGCTCTCGGCCTCCGGCAGGCTATAGCCGTGCGCTTCGGTGGCGCGGACGGACGCGACTCCCAGCAGCAGCGCCCGCTGCGGCTTGTCGGTGAGGTCGAGAGCCTGGTTGAGGAGCTTGAGCGCCTGCGTTCTGCGTTCCGCCCTTTCGGCCTGCTGGCGTGCTTCGTCGCGGCTCCGACGCACTTCCTCCGAGCTGAGATATGAAACGATGCCAAAGCCGAATGCGGTGACGGCGAACAATGCCAGCGCGGCGATGAGCTTTCTCGCCCCGGCACGACGCCGGACCTCTCGGCGTTCGTGGTCCCGGGCCGTGGAGAGAAACTCACGATGAGTGCGGCCGACCTCGCCGGGGTGCTCCAAGGCCCAAGCCTCGAACTCAGCCAGCACCTCGCCGCGAGGCAGCCCGTCAGTTGAGAATCCCACGCGACGCCACTCCTCCGCGAGATTACGCAGACGACGTAGCCCCAGCAGCATGGGGCGGTGCTGCTCGACCCAGCCGCTCAGTGTGCTCCAGTTGCGGATCAGGACCTCGTGTGCCACATCTACCGAAGGCGAGCCGCCGTGCCGATCGAGAGTGAGGGTCAACAGGCGGGCGCGGGCGAAATGATCGACGACCAGCTCGACTTCCTGCCGGTTCTGCTCCGGCATCTCAAGCTCTTCGAGGCGGGCACTACGTCGGGTGTTCTCCAGGCCCGGCTCGACCAGGCGCAGTAAGATCCGCCGGGCTGCGGCCTTCTCGCTACTGGACAGCTCCGCCAGGGTCTGCTCAGCGCGTTTAGGCAGGGCTCCTGCGATGCCGCCGATTCTGTTGTAGGCATCCCAGGTTAGCTGCCCACTGCGGCGCTGGGACCAGAGCTCCAGCAAGGCATGTTGCATCAGTGGTAGCGATCCTCCGCGGGCACTACAATCGGCGATCAGAGTGTCGAGCAAACCACTCTCGAAAGCGAGCCCCTCTTGGGCCGCTGGCTCCGCAATCGCCTCGCGAAGCTCCTCCGAGGTCATGTTGCCTAGGACCATGCGGTTGCCGGCCAAAAGGGCAGAGAACTCACTATAGGGCTGGAGCTGATCCAACAGCTCTGATCGCAGCGCCAGCACTACCGATAGAGGGCCTCGAGGGTCAAGAATCGCCAGGCGCAGGGCGTCCAAGAAGCTCAACTGCTCGCTCTTCGAGTCGCAAAGACTGAAGATCTCATCGAAGGGATCAATGACCAGGAATAGCCGGCTTTCGTCGGCTCTGGGTAGCGCCCCAAGCTCGCGGCAGAGCACCCGAGGATCAGCGAGGATCGCTTCTTCGAGGTGAGGCTTCCGATCGCTGAAGGACGGCACTGTGGTGACCAACGTATTGACGAGGTTCGCTACAGGCCGAGGGCCGGGACGCAAAATGGCGTAGTGCCAGGATTCGCTGCCCTTTAGCGCCCCCTTGCGCAGGGCAGGCAACGCGCCTGCCCGCAGCATGGACGACTTGCCGCTGCCCTGTTTGCCCAGGAGCGCAAGCACTCGCCGCCCCTTCTTTTCCCAGAGGCGTACGAAACTGGCAATCCGGGACTGCCGGCCAAAGAAATAGCGCTCATGCTCCTCGTCGAAGACATCGAGTCCTCGGTATGGGCAGATCTCCCCCGCCTTGGGCAAATCCAGCGGGGGCAGAGTTGACTTTTCTTGCTCCTCCTGAAGCCAGTCCTGAAGATCCTGCCAGGCAAACAGATCGACCGAAAATCCACCATTGGCTCGGCGCCGGTCACAGAAGTCACGCACGAACTCTTGAGTCTTGACATCTCGAGGAGCCGTCGTTGCGACAATGAACTGCGAGAGCGGGGGTTCAAAGCTCTCTGCTTGCTCAACCTCCGCCTCGATCTCACCAACCGTCAGTTCCTTCTTCGGCCACTGGCCACGCTGCTTGCATTGAATACCGACCCACTTTTCGGTCTTCGGATCACGCCCGAAGATGTCAACTCCAGCCTGCGGTTGCCCGGCACGGCCGTTCTTCTTGGCATCTATAAGCCTGGGCCGCCAGAGCTTGAGGCAAAGGTCCTCGAAGTCCTGCCAGTTAGCGGGAGGTGCTTGATCCTTCCTACGTTCCATCGGCCTTCATCTTCGGCTTCGGCGCCTTCTCCCTAGCCCTCTCATCCGTCCTCAACGCCTTCACCAACCGCTCGAACTGTTCCTCGAACTTGGTATTGTCGTGCTCCCAACCGGTGAAGTCGGCAGCGAAACGAGATCGCAAATCAGAAGCCAGCCCATCCTGCCAGCCGTCAAGCAGAATGCGGTCGGCCATGAGCGGGATGATGCCGGCGCGGCCGTGACAACGCCCCCGCTCCAGGGCCTCTCGAAGTTCGTCCTTCACTCACCAACTCCTTCAGGATCATAGTCCTCGTCCAAATCGCCGGCCTCGGACGGTTCCAGTGCCTCGGGCGATAGCTCATCAAGCCCGTTGGTGGTGGGCACCGCCGGCTGCTCCGCGTCGCCAACCCATGCGCTCGCATAGAAGCCGTAGCGGAGGTGGCTTCGGTGCCGAGTCCATGGAATGGGGAACACCCGGGGGCATTTTGTTTCGGTCGAGTCGACAACGTAGAGCCAGTACTCCAAGTCATCTTCATCGTGTTGGATGGCGTCGTGCACCTGTCGAGATGTGAGGACAACGCTGGCCTCTTCTTCGAATACGCCCTGAACCCCTTTCACCTCGATGCGTCGTCGACATCCTGTAGACGGATCTTCGCTGAGCACGTCGAAGCCCGGCTGGTTGTCATCCATGGCTTTGGCCCGGCGCCCACGACGAGTTTCATACGCGACGACGGCCCTTCGAGCCTTGTGATCGTCTTTCTTGTTTCTCCGTCCAGACTCCGAGTCTCCGTGTTCGCCGTCCCCGCTGCTACTCACCAAGAGGAGTCGGAAGTGGTTTGCGGCACGGCTGCCAGGCGAAGGCTTCTTCCTGGGTGAAGTCGTCCTTGGCCCACTGCTACCCCTACCGCCAACCCGGATTCCGCCACCGTGCGATGATCCCGGTGAGCCACTACCTTTGCCACCGCGAGTGCCACTGTCCGCGACACCGGCGGGTCCGTCCAGCCCACCCCCGTCGCTTGCCCCTTCGTTGCCGGGCAGATTGTCTGCCCGTGTCCCCTGGTTGGCCTCAACGCCAGGGTCGCCGTAACCATCGCCCGGCATGCTTGAGTCATCATGGTCGCCGACACGGTCCTCTTCCCCGTCGTTCGGCTCTGGGATTTCACGTAAGGTCACACCAAGACCATCAGCAAGAACGCCGAGGTTTCGCTCGAATCCTTGCGAATCGTCGAGCGCAAAGAGGGAACCGGTGAGCCAAGCTACATCGCTTCCGCGTTGGCTCAGTTGGAAGTATTCAACGAGTTGTCCCGCGGCTTCCACGGCGAAGGACAGAGGCTCCCCGGCCAAGAGTAGCTCGCCGTCATCGATATAAGCACTGATGGCGTAGTCAGCTCCACCGACTCGGAGGGCCAGGTCCTCGAAGAACACGATCTGGTCGAGCGAACGCCGGTCTTCCAGAGAACTAAGGGTCTGCACCAGTCTCAACAGTCGTTCTACGTACGGTGGATCGGCCATCCAGGAACCGTGCCGGACCGTTACCTCCTCGGAAAGGAGGCGAAGGCGCAGAGCTTTTGCCACGCGGCCGACGTGTTCACTCGTGTCGCCAAGGTGGGCCGACGCCACGATTACCCTGTCGTCGGGCATAAAGCGACGTATGAGAGGGGACTGGACATCGTCGACAGCGAGATCTGGCCCAATTGGGTGCCAGCTACGACTGCCGTACAAGTGCGCATGGTCTCGTGCTTCACCCCACGCCTTGGCGAGTGCTTGGTCTCCTTCCGCGTCAAGCAGCACGTACCTGTAAGCCGAGGCAAAGTGTCTGCGCATCTCGTCGACACGGACTGGCTTCTGCTCCCATGTATGACGAAGGAATGTGAGCGCGTGCATACCCGTCGTCGTCGTCGGAAGGTCGAGATCAAGATTCTGGAGTACGGTCGCCAGCGACGGATCCAAATCGGAAACGGACAGCACCCAGCCGCCGAGATCGCCGCGCAGCTTGGCGCCAGCACCAGTACGCTGTACCAGACGATTCAGCGGGACTCGACCACGCAGTCTCACGCTTTCGAGTGTGTGGAGGAGGTCCTCGCGGGTGGTCTCACCAGCGGCGACCTGTTCAAGTGCTTCCAAGAAGATCTTAGCTAGCTCCGCATCGGGCGTATCGGCCACCCAGTTTAGGTGCCTGGCACGAGTAACCTACCACGATTCAGACACTTATCGAATCAACCGCTAGCACGCCCACCACAACGCCACCCTCACCGGCACCCGAGCACTGCAACCCGCTTGCAATTTCACCCCCTGATGGCTCATCGCGCCAGCCGCGGGCCCCTTCTGCCCCTCAGAAGACACACCTCTACCCTATTCGCCTACAAAGCCCCACCAAGGCGCTTTTCACGGACCACCAGATAAAACCTTAAAAGTCTTACGTTTCGCTATCCCTATCGACGCATCAAGGCGACCTCCCACCAACTCGAGGAACTTCACTCGACTCGGCTTTTTTCACCCAAACTGCCACCGGAATCTCGACCACCGGGATCTCACCACGATCGACGATTCTCGACCCGTCGACAACAAGTCGGCGAGTCGGCGGCGACGGTGGCCGCGGCGGTGCTGGCTCACCCACAAAGGGCAAAGCCGGTGGATAACACTCAGCCGGAAACCAGTTCATCGCCTCTGGATTCCTCCGAATCCGCAAGGCCTCGGACGCGATCCGATACTGCGTTGCAAACTCGGAATACTCTTTCCAAAGCTCATCCCGTGTCTGCCGCGACGCGACATGGAACCTCGGCCTCGAAGATGACTTGGGGTGACGAGTCGGTGACTCATAGGGGTCCAGACTCAGAATCTTCTCGACACCAGCAACCGGGTTCCCATCACGCTTCGCTCGGTACCGGTCTTGGATCTCGACAATCATCTGCGAAATCTTGTCCTGGTAGACCTCGGGCGGAAGGTGACGAAACGCTGGTAGCTGAGCGAGTTCAATCCGGTACTTAGTAGCGAAGTCGTAAGCGCCAACGTCTTGCCCACGATGGCGCGCAGCCCATTCCTTGGTCTTGTTGAACCAATATCCTTCAAGCTTCTCACCACGCAGCAACGGCCCTGCGGCGTGGACACCGGGCCACTCGATAGGGCTCTCAACCAAGCCTTCCTTGACGCCGTGACTGAGCAAGTACTCGAGGCGTCGCCATTGCGCCTCCGGCTCACGACTGATAGGTACGACATCGTAACGCCGGCCCCACAGAGGCCCCTGCCACCTACGGATCTTGCCGATCTTCTTTGAAGAGTTACATGCGAAGTGGAACATGAAACGGCTCAAAGCCTGCTGGTCAGGAACATGCAGCAAGAGGTGCATGTGATTGGACATGAAAACACAGGCACACACCTCGACCGGTGAGTGCTGCATCGCCCGGCCGAGTAAGCCCACGACGAGTTCATTGAAAATTCGGGGATTGTGGCCGGGCGCCAGCAGGGCCCGCGCACCGATGACTCTATCCGTCACCTCGACGAGGAGGCCATCGCTGCTCTCTGGAAGGTTACGCTCAGGACGTCCCATCTTTGATCTCCAGACCGGCATGGGCGGCGATCGGCAAGGCCAGGATGGCCTTGCTGCGATCGACGGCGACACTTGTGCCAGCTTCTGAAGAGATAAAGACGTAAAACCGACGTCCGATCTGCGCGGTGAGGCAAAAATAAGTTGAATCAATGGTGCTGAACCAGTGGTGCTAAACAAAGTGGTGCCGGGCACATCTCAACACGCCGCACATCTCAACACGCCACCCTGTTGCCGGTGGATTACTTGCAGCGCTACGGCTGGCAGCCGGAGCAGTTCGTGGCGGGTGTGCTGCTGCCGACCGCCGTCTTGATCGCCGGTGGCGCCGCGGCCCTGGCCGCCGGTCGCCGATCGTTGCCGTT
>JAJCXO010000049.1 GCA_029263395.1 Acidobacteriota bacterium
TCTGCGAATCGCACAACGGTTGTGCAGTGACTACAGAGGCGATCTGCGAATCGCATAACGGTCGTGCAGTGACTACAGAAGTGTTCTGCGAATCGCACAACGGTTGTGCAGCGACTACAGAGGCGATCTGCGAATCGCATAACGGTCATGAAGTGACTACAGAAGCGTTCTGCGAATCGCACAACAGTCGTGCGGCGACTACGGAGCCGTTGTGTAAATCACCCAGCGGCCCTGGTGCCGCTCCAGAGTCATCAATGTCTACTTACGATTTTCGTGGAGTTGCTGGACCAACTCGCCGACGCGAGGATAAGAGGCTGTGATGTTCTGGAACGTTGGTTGGTCGAGTTCGAGCAATTCGCATTCGGTGACTGCTGTGATGGTGCGGTTGCGCGGTTTCCCGAACAGGATGGACGGAGTGCCAAGCACACCGCCTTCGTGCATCACCGCGACCTGCTCATTGTGGCCGACGCTGTCGTGACGATAGATCCTGACCGAGCCACCACTGAGTACGAAGAGGCTGTTCCCGGGTTCGCCCTCGGTGTAGATGATCGAGCCCGGCTTCTTGATCAATAGGCGCAGGCCGCCGATCATCGCCGCAAGCTCACTTTTCGAGAAATCGTTGAACAACGGCGACCAGTTGAAATCGTCGCGTCCTTCAGCGGCCTCTTCGAACCAGAACTCTGACGGCATGATGACTGACGTCACCATGCCCTCGTCAGGATCTTCAGGTTCGGCGTGCGCCATCGAGGTCGGCAGTTTTGGCCGTGTGATGACGTCCGACTTGCGGAGATCCGTCAGCGGGCCCTGCTGGTTCTGGCGGCGAATTTTGACCAGGGTGTCGAGCATTACCTCGGCGTCGGATTGGTTGGGGTCGATCCGCTGGATTTTCTTCAACACGGCGATGGCTTTGGTCACAAATCCTTCCGACGAGAACTCCTGCACCAAACCCTCAAGAACCTCCACCGACCGGCGTCTCTGACCATCACGTTCCAAAACGTCGGCGAGTAGCTTACGCAAATGGACGCTTTTGGGGTCAGCTCGCAGAAGCTTCTCCAGTACCTTGATCGCTTTGCCATACTGCCCTTTGGCGATCAGTTGATTGACGTCTTGTTTGCCTTGCAGCCAACTCAGCATAAGTCGTGATCCTCAGTCTGGGAAATAAGGTCCAGGGGTTGCTTGTTCATGGCGCGTCAGTACTCGGTCTCGAGCCCCCTGATTTTTGCATGCCCGATCAGTGTCGCGAACTCCGCCAAGTCGCGAAGCGATGAGGCGCCATGATTGAGAGCGGTAGCGCTGAAGGCGACGTGGGTGGCGTCAAAAGGCACGTTGAGGGTGGCGTCGAGGTCGATCCAACGCTGTTCAATCAGGGCTTGTGCCCACCTATGGTAGCCGAAAAGGTGTTGCTCGCCGATGAATTCGTCGCCGTAGACCTAGCCGGTAACGACCCTGGATGGGAGATCCGCTGCACGCAGCAGCGCGGCAGCAGCACGCTGTAAGATCTTGTCGAGCACGAAGTCGAACAAAAGGCGCAACATTTCAGCGGGCGTTTCCGTAGAAGGAGATAGCTTCTTCTTCTTCTTCTTCCTCACAACCCCCTGGGAGCTTCGGCTTCCAGGGGGTTCGGGTTTTCAGGAGCCATCGGATGGGTCGGTAGGAACCGGACCGTTCATCGCTTGGTGGATGTCTGCATCGCTCAGTTGATAGACATGGATGGAATAGCCGATCCTGGTATCTGGCTCGCGAGTCGCCAAGAAGCGAAACAACCGGCCGGATCGCAGCCGATCGTAGGTTTCGAAGTGCTCGATCCATTCCGGTCGAGAGCGCTCAGCGAGCAGCTGTTCACGCCCTGCGTCGTCTCGCGACAGTTCGATGAAGTGCTGCATCAGAGCATGCTCTCGCTGAAGGTCTTGCTCGTGCTGTGCGCTCCACTTCCCCGACAGCTGCAGGTGCATCAGCCGTAGGAGCGTGGCGCTGACATAATAAACCCCACCGCGTAACGGCCCGGGCACGCGAGCGGGGTGGGCTTGGGGAAAGTACGAGCTCAGCCAGATCGGTTGGATACCGTAGTAGTCGGGCCTGGCGGCTCCGAAGTAGGCGGCGTAAACCGGTGTCGTGCTGTCTTCGGCTCGGAGCCCTTCGATGTGTGTCGCCAGCCCGGGAAGATCTTGGCCCCAATCGAGGGAGCTGTCGACCAAGTGGCGATATCCGTTGGCTGGTCCCCCGATTAACTGATTGAAATAGGAGAGATAGTGGGGGCGGATCGCCACAGACTCCCAAATGAAGAAGGCGAGGCATACCGAAACTGCTACGGCCGGGATCGGGGATTTCCAGCGGATCCAGCGTCCCGCGGCACCGGCGAGGATGAAGAGCGGCGGGTAGGTTGGCAGCATGTGTCGATGACCGATGTTGAGGTCACTGCTGATGGCCACGAGCCAGTAAACAGCCAGTAGCGCCCAGAGCGGTACCGCCGATAGGGGTACCGTCAGTCTCCTGATAGAGGATTGTCGACTTGCTGCCGCCAAGGCCAGCAGCCCGAACAAAGCCAGTGGTGTTTTGATCAAAACAGCGTAAGGAAAGAACCACCACCAGCCGGTTTGGCGGGTTTCGCCGCGCAAGAAGGCGTCGCGATCACGAGTCGTTTCGAGGGTGTAGGCCAAGCCCCAAACGTAGGCTTCGGGCAGGAAGTGCCCATGGCGGGCGATCTGCCACAGCGTGGTGCTGATGCCCCCTTCGGCGGCGAGGGATTTCCACGAGTGCAGGAAAACACTGCCCTCGGTAGGAGCGTCCGGTTGAGCGGAGTAGCGAAAACCGTAGGCCGCCCAAATGGCGAGGAGGACAGCCATCGCAAACGCGAGTGCAACGGTGCCAGCCATCAGCCGTCTAGTGTTGATATTTTCAATCTCGACTTCAGACGAGCCCCAGGCGAAGGTAAGACGCCGCCGTCGAGCCCAACGCACCGCAAGCAAAACCACCGTGATCGGAAGAATCAATAGGCCGGACATCTTCGACAGCAGAAGTCCGGCGGTTGCCAAAGCCGCGGCTGCGAAGCGTGCGGGACTCAGTCGTTCCAACAGGCGCCAGATGGCTCCACTAGCCAGCAAGAAAAAGAGCGCGGCGGCTAAATCCGAGGTGACCCATCGAGCGTGGGCCAGCATCGTCGGGCTGAACGCATACAGTGTCAGTGATAACAATCCGCCGATGCGACCGAAGAGCGCCCGCGACCCGCAGAAGATCGTGACCCCCAGCGCGACACTGAGCCAGACGATCATCATCCGGCTCGAGCGCAGCAGCTGTTGAGCATTGTGGCCCTCGCCGTACAGAATCTCGCGCCCGAGGATCCAGACATTTGCACCGCGGCGTGCCGGGTGATCCGGTGGCAGTAGCTTCAGATCCTCGTCAGCCAACGGCCAAGTGGCCCAGCGCTGAAGCAAAACGCCGGATTCGGCGTTGAATCGGTAGTCGTCGGCTACCCATTGCAGGGTACCACCGCCTAGGTGGGCGATCTCGTCAAACGTGGCCGACTTCTGAGCACTCGACGAAAGCGCTAGCCAGCCGTGCAGAGCCAGCAAACCCAGGACGGCCGAGGCTTCGGCAATTCGACGCACGATCGAACGTCGGCCAACGACTGGGTCCGTATGGGATGCGTGGTGTGACGTAGTGGCTCCGATGGCTGAGTCCTACTCGAAGGAAGCTAATATCATCCAGAAGCCGTTTCTCGCCTCCCAGGGAGCCCCCTGTGGAGCGAGCACGCGGCGAGTATGTATGAGCAAGAGAACAGCTCCTAGCTCTCCAAACTATTGTATCCAATAGTGTTGGCGGACATTAAGGCGCCGAGGCGAGTTACGCAGCTGCGCGCGCAGTCCACAGGGGGCGACCGGAAACACCCAATAAACACGCCGAGAGCTCGGTCGGTCTTGTGGGCTGCGCCGCAGCTCCAGAACTCGCCGGATCTGTTAAGAGAAGCCTAAGCCCTTTCGGTGCCATCGGATACGAGATGCGAAAAGGTGCGAAGCTCAAACATGCTCGCTGCTTGCTCGCTCCACAAGACCTCCCTCACTGAGCCGAAAATGGCAAAACGAGACGGGATCTAGCACCGCAGACCATCAACCGGTAGCGTCCACCTTCAGAATCCAGACCAGGACAAGCTGAGACCCACCGAGCGGCCCGGAGAGAGGGTGGCCTTATCGTCGGCGGAGTTGAAATACTCCTCGTCGAGAAGGTTACGCCCGCGAAGGGTCAGGGTGAGGTCGGGGCGCACTTGGTAGCCAATCGACGCGGAAACCAGCTGGGTAGCGGGGATGGCGACTTCGCCGCTACCAGGATCGTCCTTGCTGGCCCGGAATTGGACCTGGAGTTGAGTGTCCCAATCACCGCGAGCGTATCCGATGCCAATCTGTAGTCGATTGGCGGGGATGTCGGCTAGCGGATTGTCATTGTCATCTTCGCCGTCGATCAAATGGCCACTCCAGGAGAGCAACCACGGCTCGCTGAGCTGATGGAATCCTTCGATCTCGAATCCGGCGATCGACCCCGAGGTCAGATTGACGAAGGTCAACAGGTCGTCGTCAACCTCGACCCGTTCGATGTAGTCGTCGATGGTCTGGTGAAACACTTGCGCCGACAGGAACGTCTGGTCGCCGTACCAGCGGAGTCCCAAATCTCCAGTGACTGAGCTTTCGGCATCGAGATCGGGGTTGCCGATTACGCCACCGCGGCCGGTGGTGCCAGTGAAGAATCGCTCGCTCAAGTTTGGGAAGCGCAAGCCGGTACCGAGATTGGCGGCGATCTCGAGGCCACCCCCTAGAGGACGAACATAGCCGAGGAATGCCGTCCAAGCGGTGTCATTGCGGCTCGGCGCACGGGCGTTCTTCTGTTGCTGAAAAGTCAGTCGGCTGCCGGCCTGAAAGGTAGCGGCGCCCAGATTCCAGCGGGCGCTGCCATAAACTGCCGCTTCATCCTGGCTGCCTCCATCGAGGGTGCGGAGCCTCGTGACGGAACCGTCGACGAGATCTTCGCGTCGTTCGTCGGCGTTGACGCTACGACGGCCGACAAAGTCCACTCCATAACGCCCGCTGAGATTGGCCAGGCTTCCAGCTCGGTTGGCCAAGCTCCATTCCCGCTGCCAGTTGGCCCCGAAGTCGAATGCTTCATTATCAATCTCGGTCAGCCGACTACCTTGTCGTAGATCTTCGGTGATGACGGAGTTGGGGTGTACAAAGGCGTTGAATTGCCAGGGTGCACCGCTTTCACCTCGACTGCCGTCGGAGCGTATGCCGAAACGCAACAGCAGGTGGGTCTCGCGTGGATAGTTGGTGGTCCGCCCTGGGAAGTCGGAGTTCGATTTGCCGATGTCGCGACCGTAAGACGGCAATGCCTGGATCTCGTAGTCGAGACCACCGGCGCTCCAGCTCCGGGTGATTGCGGCTGACAGCTGAGTATAGTGAGTGTTGAGCTCGGAGCCGTCGGGGGCATTGTCGTTGTCAGCCGTGCGGTGGGCAAGGCCGAACGACCAGCCACTATCGGCGGTGGATTCGCCCCAGCCGATCCGCTGATAGTTGGTGTTGCCGAAACTGTCGTAGCCTGCCTCGAAGTGCCCACGCTCAAAGGTTCTAGGGAATACTTGGACAACGCCGCCAAGAGCGCCGGATCCGTAATAGGTGGATGCTGGACCGCGCAGGACATCCGCGGAGCCCATCAACGTAGGGTCGATGAAGGAAGTGGAGACCCCGGCCCGACGCTCTCCGATAATCGGCACGCCGGCAACCAAGGTCAAGACCCGGTGGCGAGAGACGCCGCGGATCGAAAAAACCTGGAAGATGCCACCTTGGCCGTTTTCTGCCACGCCGGCAACACCTTCCACCAGCTCGGTCAAGGTTGAGGGTGAAGCGGCCTTGTCAGCCACTTTGATCACAGTTGATGCCACGCTAGCCGGTGCAAAAGCACTGCCCCCGCGCGATGCGGTCACGTCGACATGCTCGTAAACTTCTTGCTTGGCATGAAGTGTGATTTCAAGACCGTTCGAATTGTTGGTTTCGACCGCGGTTTCGACGGCATGAAAGCGTGGGTGAGTGATCGTCAACGCGCATGGCAGCGGGCAATTCTCGAACTCGAAGTTCCCGCGGCCATCTGTGAAAACCTCTAGTCCGTGGTCAACAGCAACCACCCTGGCATGCTCGACTGCCAGTCCACTACTCTCAACCCGACCAGAGATTGCGGTCGGAGATCCCTTGTCGCCGTCCGCCTTCGTTTCGACAGCTGCGATCAACATACTCGAAAGGCAGATGAGTGCTCGCCACATGCGTTCATTCCCTATCGATGATTGGGCGAGGCGAAGGCCTCGCGGCAGACGGAAACTCGCACCAGACGGCGTCTCACGGTAGACGTGTCTCTCGGCAGACCTGTCTCGCGATAGACGATGCCTTACGACAGGTGCTTTGTAGCAAATGTTTCTCGGCAGACGATGTGGAATCAAGTTGGCCCGTGGCGGATGGTGGGCCTGCTTCCGTGGCCTCGGCGAACGTCGAGGCGGAGTGTCGAAACCTGGTAGCGCATACGGGATTCGAACCCGTGTTACCGGCGTGAGAGGCCGGCGTCCTGGACCCCTAGACGAATGCGCCATTCCCTCATGACGAGGGACGGGTATTCTAGATCTAGACTCTGAGGCATTGCAAGCTTTTGGGGCATCGCCACGAATTGCTCGCGGACTGATAGATTAGGGTTCGTCGCTGTGGCGGCAAACCTGAGACATGATGGCATTCGTTTATTCTTCAATCCGTTCCGCCAAGCGCTCAGCGACATTTGCTCGTCGTTGGCCCTGGCGATGGTTCGGCATGGTGGTTGTGCTGTCTGGAGTCCTTGCCATGCCGCTGGCGGCCCAGCAAGATCCAACTTCGACACCCGAGTTGGTGTCGACGGCCGTTGCCAAGTTGATGCTGGAAGGTCAGCCTGCTGGCCGTGTTGCAGTATCCCAGGGTGTTGTCGGTCCAAGTTTCGCCCTGGCTCCGATCGCTGCAGCTCTCGGGGTCGAACTCCGCACCGGCCCTCTCGGTGACAGTCACACGTTGATTCTCGAAGATCGTCGAATTATTTTTGGCCCGAATCAAGCAGTGATGCTGACGGTTGCGCCGGATGGCAAGACTCAGCGTGAGATCACTCGGCTGGGACAACTTCCGTTCCGCGATGGAGCAGGGTTGAAAGTTTCCCTCGAAGCGTTGGAAAAGGCTCTGGGTGAGCCCTTGAGCTACCGGTTTATATGGCTACCGAGTGAGCTCGAGTTACAGATTTCTCGTCCCGAGCTGAGGGTGCTCGAGGGTTCGATCAACGTCGTCAATCAGTATCAAGAAAGCGTGGTCGGGATCGAGTTCTCCGACAAACCGCGCTACCGGGTCGAACGGTCGCCCGGGGTTTTGGTGATCCGGCTACTTGGAGACCGTCTGGCTTTACCGGTCAAGCAACCTCGAGTTGCGGATGCCTTGATTACCGCGATCCGGGTAAGCGAGGATCGTGTGCGTTTCGAGTTGGCAGACCATGCTGATGCGGATGAGCCCCGGCTGCAGCTCACGCCCAAACCGAGACTGGTGATCGAAGTATTCGAGAAGCAAAACTCAGCGCGGCGAGTGGACAACCCTTCGCGGCAGTCAGCGTCTCAGGTTGCGGGCATTCGCACCATCGCTCTCGATCCAGGGCATGGCGGACCAGAAACTGGCGCCATCGGCCCAGGCGGTAATGCCGAAAAAGATCTCAACCTTCTGGTAGCCCGTGCGCTCCGCCTGCAACTCGAGCGACGTTTACGCGTGAAAGTTGTGATGACTCGCACCGAAGATGTCGACGTGCCGCTCGAGACTCGAGCCGCGATCGCCAACGAGGCTCGGGCAGACCTCTTCATCTCGTTGCACCTCAACTCATCGTTTGGCGCGACAGCGCACGGCGCTGAAACATTTTTCCTGAGCCGCGAAGCCAGTGACAAGATTTCGGCCGACATCGCAGCCCAGGAAAATAAATTCTCCAGCGGAACGGACGATCCAGAGCTTGATTTGAGGATGATTCTGTGGGATCTGGCGCAGTCGTACCACCTAGCTGAGAGCCAGCGTTTCGCGACCCTGGTGCAAGAAGAGCTCAATTTGACCTTGGGGCTACGTGATCGAGGGGTCAAACAGGCTCCGTTCCATGTGTTGATGGGAGCCAAAATGCCGGCAGTGTTGGTCGAGCTCGGATTCCTATCGAACCCTGAGGAAGAATCGAAGTTACAGACTCCAGCTTATCGCGCAGAATTGGTGGATGCTCTGGTTCGTGCAATCACTCGATTCAAGAAGCAGCTAGAAGGCGGCTCAACGATCGAAATAGATACGGCGGGGGCGAGTTCGGGTGGCGATATCACAGGGAGTCAAGAGGCTAGCCAAACCAGGACTCCGCGTTGAACAGCTCGAGTTTTGCAGAGACGAATGCCTTGAAGAGACCGGGCGTCGGCAGGCCGGCGACGACGAGCCTTGGGCGGTGAGGGACCGGCTACTGTGACGAGAAACCGTGTTCTAATCGCGATCGCTATCGCGGGATTGGTTGGTGTGTTGGCGTGGTTGAGTTGGCCGCGCAGCAACGAGTCGACTACCGGCCCTGAGATGAGTGGCTCGGAAGCTGCTGACGATACCGAGTTGTCATCGCAGGTCGAGACCTGGCCCGCCACACTGTATTTCCCGGGCGAGGGGGATTTGCTATTCCCGGAAAGCCAGGAGCTCCCAACGAGTCTAGATCCAGCTGATCGAGTCTCCACGTTGGTCACGTCATTGTTGGCGGGCCCCCGCACGGAACACCTGAGTGCACCGTTGCCAGCCGAAATCCAAATCAGGAAGGTCTACTGGATCGACGGTCGCATCGCCTATCTCGACCTAGAGTCACCAGATGGCACACCACCGCCAGTCTCGGGATCGACCCGCGAGATGTTGACCGTTTATAGCTTGGTGAATACGGTCTTGCTGAATGTTCCTGAGATCGAGGGCTTGGTGCTGCTGTGGAACGGGCGCCAGTTGCGGACGTTTGCTGGTCACGTCGATACGATGCGGCCACTCTCAGCAAAGCTCGATCTGATAGCTCGAACCCAATAATGATCGGTATCAAGGACTTGCCGTCGGCGCAGGATGCGTCCGAATTGCCAATCGGTGTTTTTGATTCGGGAGTTGGCGGGCTTACCGTGGTGTCGGCCTTGAGGCGACGTTTGCCTGAGGAGTCGATCCTCTATCTTGGTGACACCGCTCGGCTTCCCTACGGCGACAAGTCTTCACGCACCGTACGGCGTTACACTCAGCGCAACGTCGATTTTCTGATGACTCGTGGCGTCAAGGCTGTCGTCGTGGCTTGTAACACGGCCTCGGCGTTAGCGCTCGATGACCTGGCTTACCCAATTCCGATCTGGGGGGTCATCGAGCCTGGGGCTGCTGCTGCCGTCGCTGCGACTCAGGGAAAAATTGGTGTCATCGCTACCGAGGCGACGATCCGATCCGATGCCTACGGCCGTGCCATTCGACGTCGTGCACCTGAGATCGAGGTGCTCAGTCAAGCCTGTCCGCTTTTTGTGCCGCTGGTGGAAGAAGGTTGGATCGATGATTCAATCTCGCGCCAGATTGCGGAACGTTACCTGGCTCCGTTGCTGGCGGCCAATATTGATACGCTGGTGCTCGGATGTACGCACTATCCGCTGTTGAAATCAGTGTTGCGGCAAGTGGTCGGTGAGACCGTCCAATTGGTCGATTCTGCAGCGACAATGGCGGAGAAGGTCGCTGCTGAGTTGGGGGTGAGGTGCGTTGCCGCACCCTCTGGTGCAGCCCAGCATCATTTCTGTGTCACCGATAGCGGGCAACACTTTGCACGGATCGCCAGCGATTTGTTGACTCAGTCCGCGGTCGGCAGGTCGCAAAAGATTCCTGAGATCGTTCTGGAGTTGGTTGAAGTCTGACAAGCGTTCGGCATGCGCCGAACGGTCTGATAACTTCGGACACTGATCGCCGGATATTCCGTGCGATGTATGAAAAGGTAAGTAGATTATGAGTCAGACTGCGCCGAGCTCTAAGACTGTGCCAAATTCTAAGACTGTACAAAGACCGCATGGTCGAAGTCGCGATGCGATGCGGCCTTTGAATATCAACTTGGGGGCCATGAAATTTGCTGAAGGCTCAGCTCAGATCGACCTCGGGGATACCCGAGTACTAGCCGCCGCGAGCATTGAGTCGCGAGTTCCCAAATTCAAAGCCGACTCCGGCGAGGGCTGGGTCACTGCCGAATACTCGATGCTTCCGCGCGCGACCCACACTCGCTCGACGCGTGAAGTGAGTCGCGGTCGAGCAGGAGGTCGAACTGTGGAAATCCAGAGATTGATCGGGCGAAGCTTGCGGACAGCGATCGATTTCAAAGCACTCGGCGAGCGTACGATTACCCTCGACTGCGACGTCTTACAGGCAGATGGCGGCACTCGAACCGCATCGATCACCGCGGCGTATATCGCGTTGGTCGAGGCTGTAGGGCGTGCTTTTCTAGCTGGCGATTTGCCACGGTGGCCAATCATCCAGCGGGTGGCGGCCATCTCAGTGGGTTATGTTGATGGTGTGGCTTTGCTCGACCTCGAATACTGCGAAGATTCGATTGCCGAGGTTGATATGAACATCGTTGCGACCGGTGACGGGCAGCTGATCGAGATTCAGGGTACCGGTGAGCAACGTCCATTTCGCCGCGACGAAATGGATACCCTGGTGGATTTGGCCCTAGGTGGTATCGAGCAGTTGGTCGCATTGCAGGATCAGATCTTGAAGCCGACGCTGGCCGAAGTCGAGGCATTGCGTCAACGTGGACGTCACCACACCCCGCCAAAAGACGAGGGCGAGCTCTGGGGGCCTCCAGGCTAAATGGCACGAGTGCCGAAAGAGGGTGTTATGAGTCTTACCTACTCCAGCTATCTGAAGCTGCCAGAGATACTCGAACTGCAGAAGCCCCTGTCCGATGGGCCAGAGCATGACGAGACGCTTTTCATCATCATTCATCAGGTCTACGAGCTTTGGTTCAAGCAAATCTTGCACGAGCTCGATTATCTGGTCCAGCTGTTCCAACAGCATTCGAGAGAGAACGATCTTACGCCGCGTGTGCTCCACACCTTGAAGCGCATTCTGACGATCCTCAAGACGATGGTGGCGCAGGTCGATATCTTGGAGACCATGACGCCAATTTCGTTCAACTCGTTTCGCACCCGCCTAGAGGCAGCGAGTGGCTTCCAATCGCCACAATTTCGGGAAGTCGAATTCCTGCTGGGGCAACGCGACTTGCGAATGCTGAGGTTTCATATCGATCATCCAGCCGCTTACGAGCGTCTCCAGCAGCGTCTCGAGGAGCCGAGCGTCTATCAAGCGTTCCTGCGGTATTTGCGATCCAATGGATATGCGATCCCGCCCGAGGTCTTGACGCCGAAAAGTGATGCTCCACCCCCCGAAAACCAGGCTGTGCGGAGTGAATTGATTCGGATCTATCAAGAGGATGACCGCTTGACGCAGGTCTGTGAGCGCTTGGTGGATCTCGACGAAGGTTTGCAAGAGTGGCGTTATCGTCATGTCAAGATGGTGGAGCGCACCATCGGAACCAAGCAGGGTACCGGCGGCTCTGGCGGCTCCGCTTATCTGAGGACAACCCTGTTTCAGGCAGTTTTTCCAGACCTCTGGGCTATCCGCTCGGACCTCTGATCTCGTTATGCCACTGCACGTTTCTGAGCTCTATCACAGTCCCAACGCCCTGGCGCCACATTACTCTCGCTTCAAAGTGGGCGAGCGTCTGCTGCTGACCGGGCACTCCCATCAGGCTTGGCCTGACTGTAGTTTGGATGGCCAGCTCGCTGCCTGGAATGACGCAGCGGATGGCGTCGACACCAAATGGGAGCGAGCGTTCGCTATGGCTGAGCGAGTCAAGGACGGTTACGCTCACTTGCTCGACGATCGAACCGGTTCTTACACCCTGGCGGCAAACACCCATGAGCTGGTAGTTCGCTGGCTATCGGCCCTGCCGCTTCGACAGCGCCCCCGTGTGGTCACGACCGATGGTGAGTTTCATTCGATTCGTCGTCAGCTCGCCCGGCTTGCTGAAGAGGGCCTCGAGGTGGTGCGGATTTCGGCAGACGATCCGACGCGATTGGCCGAAGAGCTCAGCGCCGCGATCGACGATCGAACCGCGGCGGTGCTGGTTTCTGCGGTCCTTTTCAAGAGCGGCCGTATCGTCGCAGGATTAGCCGACGTTTTGGCGGTCGCCGAACGCCACGGCGCCGAGATGTTGATCGATGTTTATCATGCTCTCGACGCAATACCTTATTCGCTGTCGTCGGCTGGACTCGACCGAACCTATGTTGTCGGAGGAGGCTACAAGTATTGCCAGCTCGGAGAAGGCAACTGTTTTCTCCGAGTGCCGGAGGCTTGTGCAGCCCGCCCGGTCATCACGGGTTGGTTTGCTGAGTTCGATGTCCTTGGGGACGAGGTGGAGTCGGGACGAGTCGCCTACGGGGCTGGTGCCTCACGCTTCGCAGGCGCCACCTATGATCCAACCAGTCACTATCGTGCCGCTGCGGTTTTCGACTTTTTCATCGAGATGGGATTGAGTGCGGCGTTTCTGCGCCGAGTGAGCCAACATCAGATTCGTGAGCTAATTCGAGGCTTCGAACTGCTCGATGCTGACCCTGCGGTCATTCGGCGTCCACGGGCGCCGATCGAAGAACTCGGCGGGTTCCTCGTTCTCGAGAGTTCGGCCGCAGCTTGGTTGAGCCGTGAACTCAAGCGACGAGGTGTCTTGACCGATTACCGAGGGGACTGCCTACGCTTTGGTCCGGCGCCTTATCTCTCGGACACTCAACTGCGTGACAGCATGTGCGTGTTGGGAGAGGTCATCACCGATCTCGGGAAAAAAGGCGGCGACAAAGCTGAGAACGCAAAAGCCCGCCAAGTGGCGGGCTTTCGTCGACCCTGAGCAGTCAGCTGGAGGTTGGCTACAGGATCGTGCCCTTGACCGGCAGTTCGATCACCGGGTTCTGAGCGTCTGTGGTGTGGATCTTGACCGTGCTGGAAAAGTTGCCTTTGGCCATGTCGGGTTGAACGGTCAGTCGCAGCTTGAACCGAAATCCGGGATCTTTTTCGCCAGTCAAGACTTCTGCCTCGAGGCCCTGGATGCCCGTTTCGATCTTGGTGAGCTCAATGCTGTCATTGATGAAGTTGGTAAAGTGCAGGGTGCGTTGCAGCGGCAGGCCTGCTTCTTCCAGCTTCCCGAAGTCGACATCTGGTGGAGTAATGAACTGTCGTGGGCGAACAAAGCCGGAGACGGGAATCTTCAGGACTTTCTGCCTCGGATGGTCAACTCGGATCTCGACGTAATCGCGCAGCGCTCCGATTGGCGAGTTGGGGTCGAGAATGAACTCGAAGCGCCACTGCTTCCCCTTGCCCTTGGGGTCCTTCTCCTCTTCAGTAGCCTCGCGGAAATTGACTTTGAGGTGACTGTAAGGAGGCTTTACCGACACGACATTGACGTCGACTCCGTCGGCCGCCCATAGGTTCTGATAGATCGGGCTCACGTCCTCGCCCTGGACGTAGTTGTAACGAGCATAACCGGGGACCATCGCGATATAGGGTTTGATATTTGCCTTGACCACCAATTGCAACTTGGGGTTCTCGGGATCATTGGTGAATACTGCAATCGACTTGCTGATCGCGCCCGTGAAGTTGTCGGTCTTGACAGAAGTCCTGATTTTGCCAGTCTCCCCTGGTTGAATGACCTTGTCGTAGTCGACGATCGTGCAGCCGCAAGCGGGACGGACTTCCGTAATCTCTAGTGGTGCGGTGCCCTGATTTTTGATCTCGAAGTCGTACGTGATGATTTCGCCTTTGGGGACGATCTCGAAATCTTTGATGGGCTCGGTAGGAATGGCCTTCGGCTGGCTATCGTCGCCCTCCACGGCTACAACCGTCGCGGTGAAGGCCGCTGCCGCGAAGAGGATCAGGAGGATAGGGGTGAGACGGCGCATCGGAGGCTCCTTATCTTGACTTGAGTTCGGTCTGTAAAGGGTCGGTATGGAAATCGCCATAAGGTACAGAGGCGATGGGTTTCGCGAAAATAAAACACTGGCCCACGGATCAACGGAAGGAGTAGTTCCGATGCTGACGATCGGAGCGGGCTTCACCAGTGTGATGCGACTCGTTCTCAATGGTATACTCCCATCATCCGGCCAGGCAAAGCCCCTACGTAAAGACCCCGTAAAACCCGCTTGTTGTCTCGAAAGACGCCTACGTCAGCGCCGCCGCCGTCCGCCAGATCGTCTACCGAGCTAGAAGCCGCGAGTTGCTTCCATGACTTCCTCCGTCCTCGACATCTACTGTATTGCGATTGGTGGCACCGGGATGGCACCTCTTGCTTGTTTGTTGCAAGAGCAAGGGCACCGGGTTAGAGGTGTGGACAACCCACTTTATCCACCCATGAGCACCCTGCTCGAAGCTGCCGGTATCAAGCCTCTCGTCGGCTACGACCCAGCGCATCTGGCAAGTTCGCCACGCCCAGATTGGGTGATCGTCGGCAACGCGGTACCGCGCCATAACCCAGAGGCGCAAGCCGCCGAGGCACTCCAACTGCCTCGGCTGTCGATGCCGCAAGCAGTGGCGCGCTTTTTTCTAACCGGACGGCAGCCATTGGTAGTCGCTGGAACCCACGGTAAGACAACTACTACGTCGATTGCTGCCTGGGTCTACGCCAGCGCGGGCGCCGATCCTGGCTACTTTATCGGCGGTGTTCCGCAGAATCTCGACCGCAGTTTTCAGATTGGCAGCGGGCCAAGATTCATCATCGAGGGTGATGAATACAATGCGGCCTACTTTGATCGTGGGCCGAAGTTTTTGCACTATCAACCTCAAACGTTGATTCTGACCAGCGTCGAATACGATCATGCGGATCTGTATTCCGATCATCAAACGCTGATCGAGGCCTATCGCTCCGTAGTGCGTCTGTTGCCGCCCGATGGTTTGCTCGTCGCCTGCGGCGATTCAGCTGACGTCCGCGAAGTCGCTGAGGTAGCCAAGTGTCGCGTTGTGTTCTATGGGCTCGAGTCGGCCAATGACGTGTGTCCACTATCGGAGGTGGAATTTGGGCCGACTGGTAGTCGGTGGACCATGGCGTGTCCAGGGGGTGAGGCGCTCGAGTTGTCGCTTCGGGTACCGGGAGATCACAACGTGTCCAACGCACTCGCGGTGTGGGCTGTTGCCTGTCACGATGGTCTAGATCCTTTGGTGGTGCGACGAGCGTTGGCTGAGTTCCAGGGTTCCCGGCGCCGTCTGGAACTCTTGGGAGAGCCTCACGGGGTGGCGGTGATCGACGACTTTGCACACCATCCTACGGCGGTCGAGAAATCGCTCGGCGGATTGCGTGGGGCATATCCGGGTCGTCGGCTGGTTGCTTTGTTCGAGCCACGCAGTCTGACCGCCGGCCGCTCCTTCTTCTTTGAAGCCTACTGTCGGGCTTTCTCCAAGGCCGATGTTGTCCTGCTGGCGCCGATTTTTCACCACGGCAGAATCGAAGACCGAGAGCGGCTCGATGTCGAGTCGTTGTTGACTGCTCTGCAGGCTGATGGAGTGACCGCGATGAGCTCCGCCAGTAGCGATCAGTTGTTGGCAACAGCGGTATCACTCGCCCGACCAGGTGATGTTTTCGTTACCATGTCTTCGGGTTCGTTTGATGGGCTGCCCGATCGGTTGTTCGCGGCTCTGACAGATGGTACTGAGAGTATCTCGAGCTGAAGAACCGAGGGTTTCTCCGATGCGAACCGTCGGCGTGTCTCGATCTGCGGTTGGAGTCACAGTGAATGGCTGGAGTGGAGTGCTGAGCCACCATTTGCTACCATAGGAACATTAGCCATCCCAGCCAGAGACTCGGTTCTGTTCCTTCGTCGAATGCTGAAGATTGAAACGGCCCAGCCCTCGCAAAGCTCCAGATCATGAGTTATCCCGGTAATCGTTCATTAGCTCGAGACGTCCAGGAACGTATCTCGACGACGTTCCAGCAGACGTTGGGATTGGTCACAGAGCACAGGGACCAAGAAGCGGTCGTAGGTTGCGAGTTCATTTTGCGGATGGATGCCCAGTTCCAGCCCGCTAGAACTTTGATCACACGCCTCAAGAGTGATGTGCGACCGGTTGAGCTCAGTGATCTCGAGAAGCCGCCGGCGCCGCAGCTCGAAGATCTGACCCATCTTGCAGATCTGGCTGATCTCGAAGAGCTAGACGACCTTGACGATTTTGAAGGGCTCGATGATTTCGACTCCCTCGGTGAGGCTAGCGAAGTGTCGTCGGTAGCACAGGTGCCAGCAGCACCTCCCCAAGCACAGGTACCCCAAGCACCGGCCCAGATGCCAGTAGGGCCTGCGTCTGCAACCAGCGGCTTGGCAGCGGTGATTCATGATCTGCTCGTCAAGCGCAGCTTCGAGCAGATCATGCAGATCGCCTCGACCCAGAAGAGAGCGGTCGATAGCGATTTACAAGTTCGTGCCATGGTCGAGCAAGCTCGTGGCTTGCTCGAATCGGAATCTTACGTCCAGGCCTTCATCAAATCGGCGACAGAGGCTCGCGAGTTGGGCGATCTCCCGACGATGGAGAAGCATCTCGGCAAAGCCAAGGCTCTGGATCCAGAACATCCCGATGTGGTCTCTTTTGTTGCCCAGTCAGCCGTTGAGGCGGCCATGCCGATGGCACCGATGGATGTTGATCCGGTGCTGGTCTTCGATGACGGTGAGTCCGCTGCCAGCCTAGACGAAGCTCCAAACCCGAATATCCAGGAGGAGAGTTCGTTCGAGGAGTCGACGAAAGCTGCTTTGGCGATGAGCGAGTTGGGGCGTGATCCTCGGCAGACCAAGCCGATGGCTGCTGTGAAGATTGAAGTTGATGACTTCAGTAGTGCTTTCGAAGAGGTCGACGCGGAGCTCAGTTTAGACGATGAGATCGCGGCCGATGCGATGATTGAGGAAGACCCGATCGAGGACCACCCGATCGATGAGGATCCGATCGCGTTGCTGGACGCGGAAGCCGAGCCCGAGCTCCTCGGTGCCTTCGAGGCGCCCGAAGACTTGGGGGCAGCGCTCGCATTCGATGATGAGGGTATGACCCCGGCTTCAGAGGTTGATGCCGACAATGGCGGCAGCCGGGTTGATGGTTTGTTGGTAGAAGGCCAAGAGGCGTTCGATCGTGCGGAATATCAAGCAGCGATCGATGTTTGGTCACGGATTTTCTTGATCGATATCGACAATCAGGAAGCTTCGACCAAAATCGAAGAAGCACGCAATAAGAAGGCTGAGCTCGAGCGACAGGCTGAAGAATTGTTCCACGAAGCGGTCGAGCAGGTCGAGGGTGAGTCGCTCGAGGAGGCAAAGGCGACCCTTCGACAGGTGCTCGAGTTGCAGCCGACGCACTCTTTGGCGACCGAGTACCTTCAGCAGCTAGAAGCTGGCCAGGTGCCTACGATCAGCACCGGTGGTGATCTCGATCAAACCCTGGCGGGTTTGGAAGGTACCGAAGATTTCGGAAGTGATTTCGAACCAGGAGCGGATAGCCCGTCCTTGGAGGCCGCCGTCGAGCGTGATCGGATTGTGGTCGTCAAGAAGACGGACATGCGTATCGTCGCTCTTGGAGCGGCGGTGCTTCTTGCAGTCATCGGCGGCGTTGGCTATCTGGTGTTGGAATGGGACAATCTGTTTCCCAACCAAGAAGCTCCCCAGGTAATGGCTCAGCCGCCACAGATCGATCCCCTGGTGCGCGCTACCAAGATGCACGAAGGTGGCAACACAGAGAATGCAATTCTCCTGTTGGAGAGGATCCAGCCGCAAGAACCGCTCTACGAGGGCGCCCAAGCTCTTATCGCCCAATGGAAGGCTTTGGTCGAAGCACCACCCGAACTCGAAGCCGCTGGCCCCTCGGCCGAGCAGCGCCAACGCTTGGATCTACTGTTGGGTGCAGCGCGTGAAGCTCATCGCCAGGGGCGCTATCTCAGGGCTCGAGATTACTTCGAGAGGGCCGCTAAGGTTTTGCCGTTGGGGAGCGAGGACTCCGTTCTGAAGAGCGCCGGAGATGATGCTCTCCACGATCTGGAACCCCAGATCAAGCTTTTTGGTGATGGGCAGTACACCTCGATTATTCCGGCGCTCTGGCGCAAGCGAGAAGCTGATCCAAACAACCTCGATATCGAACGGCTGCTAGTTGATTCCTATTACAATCTGGCGGTGACCGATTTGCAGCGCGGCAACGCGCAGGCGGCTGCGGTCAAGATGACAGATGCTCTCGAGGTTCAACCGGAGAATGAAGAGTTGGAGAGGCTCCAGCTTTTCGCCCAAACTTATGCGCAGAGACAACAGGATTTGCTGTACCGCATCTTCGTCAAGTATTTGCCGTCTCACTAACGGCGGAAAGCCCTCTGCAGCGTATGGGTAAGGGAAAGGGGAAGCGCCGTCAGCGTGCTGAGCTACCGCTCTTCGACCTGCCTTTGAACCCGGGAACCGCCGAATCTGGAACTGCGGCCGACCTTGAGCTTTCACAAGGTCCTGAGCAAGCCGTGGCTTCCGAGGGGCCGGCAACCAGCGAATCCGCCGCGCCCTCGTCGGATAGAGGGGGGCGTCCCGGGCTCGATCTTTCTTCGCTTTTCGCTCGGCGTGATGCCGCGAGTGAGCCGCAGAGAGAACAAGCAGAGGTAACAGGGCAAGACGGGCCGTCGCTCACCGACGGCGAGCAGCCTACTGGGGCCCAACCAGACCACGAAGACGGTTCTTCTCGAGCCCTCGATGAAGGCGAGGGTGCTGCACTCTTAGGAGATCGAATACTCGGTGGACTTGCTGATCTCGCGGTACAGGTTTTGGTGCTGGGGATGGCGATTGGCGCAGCGCACGGCATGGGGGTGACGGTGACTGTGGCCGACTGGTGGCCTTTCGCGATGTTGATGTTGGCTTTTTCGTTTCTTTACTGGACTGTGCCCCTCGCATTCTGGGGTCAGACTCCAGGTATGGCTTGGGTTGGCCATACTGCCCGGGCCGAAAGTCACCAGCCTTTGACGTTCGGCCAGACCTTCCTTCGTTGGCTCGGTGCCTTGCTGACGCTTTTTTTCTTGGGTCTGCCGATCTTGGCAGCTTGGACTGGGCGATCCCTCTCCGACATCATCAGCAAGTCTCGGACTCTGTCGAGCGGGTCGTCCCAACCGAGCCACGAATGAGATCCTCCGATCTCGACCTGCCGAGCGGTATCTCGTTAGTAGTCGAATTGGTAGAGCGTTCCGGGGCGGGCATCCTCGATCCGCAGCTGCAGCTGCTGCGAGCCTTTGCGCAGAGTCCGCGAGCCATCAGCGTTGTTGCTAGCCGACCAACCTGCTTCTTGGACTAGTGCGGAGAGCTCTTGGTCGACTTTCGATACCGATGCGGGCGTCAGTAGGCTAACGTAATACCCCTGTTCTCGAGAGCCAAAGTCGATCAAGCTCGCTGGCAGAAACAGTGGCAGATCCGTTGGAAAGTCTTCGGGTAGTATGCCGGTCAACTCTGGTGGGCGGACAACCGCCCGAGGGTCATCCTCAGTCGCCACGGTGAGTGAGGGAGCCACATCGATCGCCTCGAGGCTGCCGTTGGAATCTCCGGTTTTGTCTCCGCAGGCGCTGAGTAGCGCAAATACACTTACCGCCCAAAAGAAGCGGCAGCTGGCAACGTGTTCACTCGCAAACATCTTGTCCTCCGGACAAGGGCTTGTCGGCAGGAGAGGGTGACATTCGGAAGATTGGGGCGAACTGAGTTTGCAAATTATGCATGGTCCGATGCGAGGCGGTTACGATCGCTGAAGGATTGGTGTTAGGCTCTACGGTAATCATGTCTTCCCAAACGCGTTTGGTCTTAGCCAGTGCGGCATTGTCCTCTTGGATGATTCTGCTGATGACCGGTTTTATTCTCGGTGGGATCACGCACTTGCTGCTCGTCCTAGCTCCGATTCTGTTCCCTTGGCGTGACTGTGCCGCTATCCCGGACGAGACGGGGCACCAGGAGACCGCGCCAACTTTGGATGTCGAACCTCGTTGACAACCTTAGATACGAGCTTTCGGTAGTGGTGGTTCAGCCGCTTGGCTCGGTTCAGAGTCTGGCGGATCTTCGTGCCAGTGAACATCGTGGACGGTGGGCTGTGTGAACAGCCTCCTGAGGCGCAGCCAAGTTCCTTGGGCCGAATAGACGAACGCGCTAATCGCAGTACCCGCGAGCAGCGCGAGTTGCCACGGGTAGTTCAACACTGTAAAGCAAGCCGCAAAGGCGCACACCGCAGCAACAAGCGGCGGTAGCCAGCGGTGCCTCACAGGTTGCTACTGGTAAGGACCGATATCGGCCGCTTGCCCGCCGATAGCCCCACCAGCTACCGGAATATCGACGAATTGTTCGAGCGTGAAGCTCGCCGCAGGCTCGGGGAACATCTCTTCGAGGTTCATCGGTTCGCCGTCTTCGCCGACATCGTCGATGTCATTTGGCGACCAGCCGACAAAAAGTGTTGTCGTGTTCAGCTGATAGCCGAATCCCGTGACCTCAGCATGTGACGCGACATCGGCAACCTCTTCCGCCAGCAGGCCGACCTGATTGCCGGTATCTGTGTTGATGATGAGGACGTTCTCATCCCACTCGGCCGGAACAGGCTTGTAGCGGGTCTCGAACGTTGTGCCATTGGTCAAAGTGACCGTGTAGAACTCGGCGTGTGCCGCAGTGGCCATCGTTGCTAGCACAAGAGTCAGAACCATGAGACGTAATTTGCGTTGCATGAAGGCCTGCCTTTCAGGTTAGGCTTGGAATTATAGCACTGTATGCACGTATCGGCTACGTCGGAGGGCAAATGCGCCGCGGGTCGTGAGTTCGCCTGTCTACTGTAGTCGCAAGAGTGAGTTCGCAGGTCTCGACAGAGCCGTTCGATGCTGGCAATGTAGGCAGTCAAAGCAGTTTTGGTAGTCAAAAGGAGGACGTTGATGCAGATCCTGCTTCGTGAACCTTGGCCTTGGTATGTCGCCGGGCCGTTGATCGGTCTTTTGGTGCCGACGTTGTTGCTGATTGGTGGCAAACAGTTCGGTATTTCTTCGAATCTGCGACACATCTGTTCAGCGGTCCTCCCAAAGAAGCCGGATTTTCTTCACTATGACTGGCGGGCCGTTGGGTCGTGGAATCTGGTGTTCGCTGTCGGTATTTTCTCCGGCGGCTTCCTCGCCAGTCAGTGGCTCGGGGGTGGCACATCGGTGCAGGTGGCAGACGCCACGGAGCAAGCCTTGGCCGGGATCGGTTTCGACATGACGTCGGTCGGTTTGGTGCCATCCGAACTCTTTTCCCTCGGATCGTTGGTCACTGTTCCTGGCTTCGTAGCTGTTGTCATCGGCGGTTTTTTGGTGGGATTTGGGGCGCGGTACGCTGGTGGCTGCACATCCGGTCATGCGATCTCAGGTCTGTCGGATCTGCAGCCGACCTCTTTGTTGGCAGTTGTAGGCTTCTTTGCAGGCGGCCTCTTTGCAACCCATGTCATCCTGCCTCTGCTGATGTTTTGAGGAACCAAACGATGACAAGCCGAACATCCCTGAACTCGCTCGGTAGACTGCTGCCGTACTTCCTCGTCGGTATTGGCTTCGGTATCGTAGCCACCAAGTCGCAAATCATCTCCTGGTTCCGAATGCAGGAGATGTTCCGCTTCCACAGCTTTCACATGTACGGCATCATCATGTCGGCGATCGTGGTTGGTGCGATCTCGGTTTGGTTGATCAAACGATTTCAACTACGCCATCTCGGCGGTGAGACGATCAATGTGTCCCCCCGTGTGCAAGGAGCCGGCTACCGATTTGGGATCGGTGGCAGCATCTTCGGTCTTGGGTGGGGTCTTGCGGGCGCCTGTCCCGGTCCAATTTTTGCGCTGCTCGGCAACGGGGTTGCCGGCGCTGTTGTGCTGCTGCTGAGTGCCCTGTTGGGCACTTGGTCTTACGCTGTGTTGCGACCGTTTCTGCCACACTGAGCTGCCGATCGCCAGGCCTTGGCCGCTGTTTCCGTTTGATACCCTTGGCGCGTTATGGCGAAACAGAAGCCCCAATTGACACCGATCGAGCGGCTGCTGCGCTCCGACGGTGCTCTCTGTGTGACCTTTGTCAATACCGGCAAGCGTAAGCCTCTCGAGTCGTATGACGATCTGCTCACCTGGGCCACCGAAGTTGGCGCCCTGGACGCTTCAGATGCCCGGCGACTCGCCGTGCTGGCCGCTGAGGTTCCTGGCAAAGCGACCGGCGCCGCCCGCCGAGGGCGAATTCTCGGCGCCCGTTTACAGCGTATCCTGGCGGCGCTTGTCGACGGTGACAAGCCTGCCGCCGAAGATCTCAAAGCCTTCAATGCCCAACTCGGCCAAGCCATGGCCGCTCGCCGGCTCGACGCTACCGGCACTCGGTGGGTCTGGGGAACCACGGACGGCGAAGATTTCGAGCGTATGTTGTGGCCAGTGTTGCTGTCCGCCGCCAACATCCTGACCTCCGCAGACCGTCACCTGGTGCGCCAATGCCAAAGTGAAGCCTGCGACCTGCTGTTTGTGGCCCGTGGTGGTGGCAAGCCACGCCGATGGTGTAGCGCTGCGTGTTGCAATCGCCGCACGAGCCGGGTGCACTACCGGAAGAAAATCCGGCCAAAACGACAGGCACAGGCAAAGTCGCGGGCGGGAGCGCAACGGACGGAGCTCGCGGGGTACGGTGCCGATTGGCAACCAGCGCCTGCCGAGGACAAAGACTAGAAAACACGTGAGGTGTAGGTGCCACGGTTCTGATGATTCAAGGTGTCCTGAACCGTCAGAAAACTCGGAATGCTGACGATTCAAAACGAATGAATCGTCAAGTTTCGCCAAATACTGACGATTTGCAGGCTTTGAACCGTCACAAGTTAAGAAAATCTGATGGTTCAGAACGTTTGAACCGTCAGAATAGCTGGGTTTCTGATGATTCAAGTTTGTTTGAATCATCAGAATTTAGGATGGCTGATCGCTGTGCCACGCAAAAATCGATCAGCCATCGCTTGGCCGATCGCTGTGCCACGCAAAAATCGATCAGCCATCGCTTGGCCGATCGCTGTGCCACACAAAAATCGATCAGCCATCGCTTGGCCGAACGCTGTGCCACGCGAAAATCGATCAGCCATTGCGAAGAAATCTCAGATCGACAGCAATAACCCACTTCAAGGCCCTAAACCGAGGTAGATATCGACACTGCGAGGCAAAAGAGTCGACCTAGGGAGAAAAAGTATCATCCCAGAGATTGAATTGTCCTATTTGACCCTGGCGAGTGCAATCCAGGGGTCTACTTCACGTGCTCTGAGGTGAGACGCTCAAGTAGAGTACAAGCCAGGGCTCGTCTACAAGGCGAATTCTTCTCGAAACTCATGGACGAGGGCATTGACCTGCTCGGAGCGTTCCCTCAAATTGGGGTTCTCACGATAGCGTCTCGCCAAGGCTGCCCACTTGCTCTCGGTTTGCCGTGGTGTTGCCTGGTGCTCGGACTCCACGCTTTTTAGTAGCCTGGCGGCGAGTTGGTCGCGAGCTTCGAGTGGGAGTTGCAGTGCTTCTACTTCGAGTTCTCGCAGAGTGCGGGGCATGATTCAAGGCCTCCTGCATCTAGCCGCACAACCGTGTCGCTGTCAGTCACCGTGGTCGACCGTCTAAGGAGCGCAGCGCATACCGATCACTTTCCGGTGGCCGCGACCGTCAACCGCTGTACAAGTAGGTCCAGAAACGACCTAGACTCAGCCATCGGCGGTCTGCCGGTTGAGCGCGTGCGCGTACCAAGGTGAGCGCCTAATGATCCGCTCGCAAACGTGAACAAGGTCCGCGAGCTGACGCGAGTCGATGTCGAGGCAAATTTGCCGCAGTGTTGCAGCGCTGGCGGTGACGCTTTGAGTATACCGCTCTTGCCGCAGCGGTCTCGATCCGGCCGCAATGATCGCCAGAAAATCGAGGCGATCCGCTGTTAACTCAAGCGCTGCCTTGATGTCTTCGTCGGTTCGGTTATCGGCATCGTGGAGCTGTCGGAAGACATCGACGACGGCATAGACCTCGCCAAAGCTCGAATCTTCTAGAACGCTCTTATCTGGCGTGAACGCCGGTTGCGGACGGAATTCTCTAACGGTGCGATTCAGCCATTCGAGCATTGCTCAATCTCCCCGCGCAGCCGTCGCATCTGGGCAATGCGGCGAAGCGCTCCCGCGACTCCCTCAATCGCTGCGGATACCTGAAGCTCCGCCGCGTCTGTCCGGCCGTTTTGAAGGCTGGTTAGCGCTCTGCCCATGGTGAGCAATCCTCGCTTCAAATCAAGCTCAAGTCTTCCGACTTGTGAGAGTCGTTTGGCCTGGTCGAGTAGCTCACTTATGTGGGGCTCGGTCATGACCTTAAAAGATCAGGCAACCCACCCGACGACCATTGGGGTTGGGAGTCCACTGCACGACCGCGAGCGGGTTGCCTGATCGAGGAGAGTAAAAAGACACGCCCGAGGTCGCTGCCTGGAAACCCCGACAATGAGGGGTTGTGGTCTCGCGACAAAACGATACCGCGCAACTGTGCGGACGTGTGATCTCGCGGGAGACGAAACCCCTGGAGGCGATACGGTACCCATCACCACTATGCCGCCGTACCGCCGCTAGGGTTGTTGGCCGCTGAGGAGAGCGGGCGATGCAACCAACTGAGATCAACCGGCACGGGCTTAGCCGGTGGCTTGAGAAAGTCTTGAATATGAGCCCGTCGAGCTTCGACTAGATAGGCCCGTTCGAGCTTGTGGATAACGGTCTCTAGTTTCCTACGTCGGACAACGCCCACCACGCGCTCGACGCGGGCAACGGCGAACTGCAACAGCGCAAGAGTCGGCGGCAGGTTCGGCCGTTCGATCACTTGCCGAGGTATCCGCCATCCGCCGCGCCGTCGCTCGATCCGGTCAAGGCCGGTACTGGCACGGGTGACGGTGGCCGCGAATTGCTCGGGCTCGACTCCCCAGCAAGTGGCCAGTGCTAGGAGATCGGCACGGGCTGGGCTGTCGAGCCACGTCCTGACGGTGAAGCTCAAGAGAGCATTAGACGGACACTCGCTCGCGAGCGTTTCGAGGGTCGCGAGTAGTGCTTGCGTCGTTTCGGGGCTTGTGTTTCTGCCGTTCATCGGTAGCGAGTAACGCTACCGGCAAAAACCGTCTAGTGCGCATCATTAAATCCTTACCGCCCGGTAAAGGAATATTGTTGACCAACGGACAGACCGCCCGTTGCACTGTCGTAACGCGGTGAGTCTGTGCTCAGAGGAGGTGCGGAAATGCAAGTTCATACAAACGTTGTTGCAGGTTTGGGCGCAGCAGTCGTCCCGATTGGCTAGAGAGGTTCGTCAAGACGCGGGGCAAAAGGTGGTTTCGCGTCTTGGCTCTTTCTACTGTGTTAGAGTGTCTGGTCTATAACATAGGGAGGAAGCATTCTATGCACAGCAAAGACTATGCCCGACGATTGCTTAAACGGCTCGACCTGTCGAGGAATGCCGGTCAAATGCTAGACCGCTCGACTTATTGGGATGAGACTGTTTGTAAGCTCTATTGCGCAAGGTGCGACGGAGAGATTTTTGACCGTCCACTAGTTGCGCTCACAATGGCAAAAATCGCGCCGCGTCTGGCACTATTGATACCAGAGGTGGCTGGTCAGGCTGGGCGACTACGGCATAGGTCTCTGATTGCCCGGGCCTATGGTGTTCTCGGTAGCGCTTATAGAGCTGTAGGTGATTTAGAGGCAGCACAACGGGAGTATCAGATTGCTCTCAGGATTATCAACTCAGAAGGTTTGCAGGGTGTTGAACTGGGAACTATCTATTGTCGAATGTCGGTCCTCGCTACTTGTAAGCGGCAATTTTCGGAAGCGCTAGAACTAATCGACAGAGCGCTAACAATCTATGCTGATCTTGACGATACAAGGCGCATTGCCGAGGGGGTAGCGATTAAGTCGGCGGCGTTGGGCAATGCCGGACGCTACAGTGAGGCAATCGACTGCTGCGGGGAGTGTCTCGATTTGATGCCGAACCCCAACACATGGCCGCGTACCTATTACGCAGCGACTCACAATATGGCGCTTTGGTGCACCTACGGAAAGCCGGATGATTTGAACCGCGCTCGTTCCTATGCTCGTCGCGCTCGACGCCTGAACACAACCCGCCGATCTGTAGCGGTGGCAAAGTTCAAGTGGATTGAAGCGCGAATTATGATCCGTCTCGGGTCGACTCGTCGGGGCGAAGCCTATCTATTGGCTGCAATTAGTCGGCTGGATGAGCTAGGGGCGGCGCTAGAAACCGCATTGGCCGCGCTGGAGCTTTCCGAACTTTGGCGTCGTTGGGGCGAGTGGCAGAAGTTAAGAAAACTGGCAGCAAGAACGTATGCGCGTTTTCGCGAACTTTCGGCCGACAGCGAAGCAATCGCTGCGTTGGGGCTGTGGCTTAATGCGTCGAGGACTGAGAGCCTGACGGCTGAAATTATCCAAGAATCTCAGCGGATCATCGAGGCTCGAATGGCGCCAGGTTCTTGCGTAGGAAAACAACAAACAGGAATATCTACCAAGCGGTAAAGCGTAATGGATGCGCACTAGACAAAGTCTCGTTGTACAGTCGATATATCCACAAATATTGCCCCGACTGTAAGGGGAAGGAGATCGTCTTATGAGACGTCTCAGACAGGCAGCGGTAATCGCTGCAACCCTCGTCCTGCTGGCTGCGCCGTCACACGCTTATCTGGCCTGTTTCGAGGTCGAACCTACATCGTGACCGCCCCCGGTTTTATCGGCGACGGTCGCTCGATCGACCGCTTCGATGGTCTGTCGCTTGAGCGCGTCGAAGCTGGCCGACCTCGACGGCTACACCGGCCGGCTGACGCTGGCGGCTGGCAAGGATGGGCTGAGGCTGGCAGCCTATCGAGGCGATAGAGGCCGCTGGCGGCTGACGTGGGAGGAGCTATCAGCCGCGCCGTGGGTTGAGGTACAGGCGAATATTAATGGCTTTACACCAGAATCAGGGGCGATAAGATGAAAGGCATAATGCTAATAACAACAGCTTGCGCGTTAGCGTTGGTGACCTCGCCCGCTTGGGGTCAACCGGTTGACCATTGCGGAGGCTTGCAGAATCCGGGGTCAATCGAGCCAGGATGCGCCGAGTTGGTGCATGCAATCAGCGGGCTACCGTGTGGCATCAGTGGGCAGGACTCGTGCAGTTTCGAAGTTGATCAGACTCTTGGTTGTTTCGGTTCGGTGGGCGTCGAGGGTGAAACGTCGTGGATAGCCTTCCGTTGGCAGTCCGTTCCGCCAGATTGTTCGGAAGTGCCGAGCGTAGCCGATTGCGACACGGCGGAGGCTTCAGTGCCGCGATGCACCCCACCCCGTCAAGACGTTCGCACTTGCCCCGATCAATCCATAAGCGGTTATGAGCCGTGTGCGTTCAACTGTGACGACCGGCGACCAGAGCAGTGGATGCCGACATGCCGAGCCGTAGCGCTGATGGAGTGGGGGTGGGAAGAGGATCCCACGAAGACGGCAGCCGGTGGATTTCTCTCTGTTGGCGCCCTTCTGCCGCGCCAGGCCGGCGACGTGCGGCGCCTCGATGCTATCGACGTCCTGGCGCCGAGCATGCCGTTAGTCCAGGCTGACGATGCCGTCTTGACGCCGGCCAGCCATTCGCCCCGGTGGGGTGCTCAGAATGGGCCGATGAGCAAGTGGGGCGAGATCTCGACGGATTGGGATGCTCTCGAATCTGTGGGGATCTGCATTAATCCGCAAGGCTTGGTCTACTCGCCGTTTTGGGATCTGCTCGACTATCGTTTCGAGAGGCGTGGGTTGTTGGTGTTGTGTAGCGGTACCGCTGCCGACCCAACCGGCGCCGACTTGCGGCCGTACTTCAATAGCTTCGAGGGCCAAGAGTGGCGCGAGTCCGGCTTGCGGTTTTCCGATCTCTGGCCACGGCTGCAACAGATATCCGCCTACGATGTGGTGTGTATAGATCATATAGTGGCAGACGAACGCCTCGACGCGATACGAGGAATGCTTGCGGCAAGTGGCAAATAGGAGAAAAGAGCTCCTGGCGAGAGAGGGTTAGGAAATGAGTCACAGACTTAGCCTTGAATTATTCAGGATGAGTCTTTGTTCTGTGTTTCTGTTTGCCGCTAGTAGCGGATGAGATCGAGATCAGCCATCCCCAATGGGATGATGAAAGAAGCAAAAAGGCTGTGGGCCGTTGGTGATTTTGAGGCTGGAAACGGCAGGCTGTTGCTAGCCGTCGGGCTTGCTCTCGACTCAACCGAGCCGTTAACGCTTGCGCGGTCGCTCGACATGGCGACGCAAGTTGCCACGGACTCAAGGGAGCAAATGGGGCTCCTGATACAAGCCTACGAAATCAAAGAGAGTGCCCGAGGCCCGCGTTAAGTGGGTTTGGCTGACACCCTGATTCTGATGGGCGGTACGGCTAGCACACCCGCCTATAAGAGGCGCGAGGATGGCAGCGACCCGGACCAACGATGGTTCGAAGATTCAGCTATCGAGAAGCTGGCGTGGGTGACATATCACCCACCGAGCGGGCAAAGGGAGTATCCCAATGTTATATGTGATGGTTCTATTTTCGTTGTTACTAACCTCACCAGTAATTGGTGAACGGCCAGTCAACTACAACCCCGTCTGCGACCCTATGCCCGTTGAATGGGGCGAAATACCAGAAAACAGGGGGCCGATAGCGAGCGCGGTCTATCGTGGATGTCGGAGGACTTTATTAGGGATGGCGATGGAGAGATCGAGTGGGATCACATCGACTCGAGAATTGCCGAGGCCCTGAGGCAACTTGCCCGGTCAAACCGCGAGAAGCACAAACCCGGCCAAGTGGAAACATGCCTAGAGATGGTTTTTTTCTCCCTCAGAATCTACCCTAGGCCACAGTCTTGCTCGGATCGTTAGCAGCGCTACGCACATTTTCTCGGGCACAGTCATTGATGCTAAGCATGGCCACGTAGAGACGTTGCTCAAGGTCGATCAGGATCCAACGTGGGGATGGACGGTGACGCACGTCGTAGGTTATCACGCGCTGGCAACAGCTTGACGTCACTTTGCGCCTCTTGCCCTCGCACCAGTAGCAGCTTCAGATCGGGCGATTCTCGCCTCGCGTCCGTCGGAGTTTCTCGTCCCTAACGAAGGGTATGAATGGTGCGCCCGACAGGATTCGAACCTGTGACCTACGGCTCCGGAGGCCGTCGCTCTATCCAGCTGAGCTACGGGCGCATCGTTGTATTCAATACTGTCTCAAAAGGGAAGACTTTCAAAGAGACTCGGTCGAATCTTGCCACATCCAGCAGAAAGTTGGCCTGCCTGGAGGGATTCGAACCCCCGACCCGCGGCTTAGAAGGCCGCCGCTCTATCCAACTGAGCTACAGGCAGCCGTTGGTTCCGTATCTCAGGTCTTTCCTTCCACGTCCCGGCCTGTATCGCATGCCGCAATCGGCGGTGAGATATCGGGGCGCCCAGATTCGAA
>JAJCXO010000050.1 GCA_029263395.1 Acidobacteriota bacterium
GTTACGGGGGCAGAGTGTTACGGCGGCAGAGTCTATGGACCCACTTGCGGCGTCGGTTGCGACGCTTCCCCGGGCGACATGCCCGAGTCCAACGCTGGCAGGCCAACGTGGGGTTCCCGGCTCCGGCGACCCAACGCGAGGTGTTCGAACGGCAACGTCAACCGATGGAATCCCCAGGCTGCTGCCCGCCGTAGATGCGCCGGACGCAGGCTGGTGGGACGCCGAGCCACGGCTTTGATCGCGTCGGCAGCACGCTGCGCCCGAAACTCCTTGTTGACCACCCGCCACAGCTGACGATAGAAGCTGGTCGGAAACGGCCCGCGGTACATCATCTCGAGATCGCCGGAATCGACCCAATTGCGCTTCTCACCCAGCTGGGCTGAAACCAAGTCGTGGAAGCGGGTGCCCGGCAGCGGGTAGGACACCGAGATCCCAATTTCGTCTGGCCGGCAGTCGCGCACCATCTTGCGGGTGAGGTTGATGTCGGCGCGGCTTTCGCCTGGATAGCCGAACTGCAGGAAAAACCCAACCGCAACCCCGGCGGCATGCAGCCGCTTGGTCGCTTCGTAGATCTGCTCGACCTGCGTCCCTTTGTCCATCGCGTCGAGGATTTTCTGCGAACCGGATTCGGCCCCTATCCACACCACGCGGCAGCCGGCTCGACGCAACGCTTCGGCCTCACCATCGCGCAAGAGGAGATCGGCTCGACTCAGACATTTGAACGGCACTCCGGCTTGGTGGCGTGCAATTTCGTCGGCAAACTCCGCCAGCCAGCCTTTCTTGAGGCCCAAAATATCGTCACAGAACCACAGTTGATCCGGCTGATACGTCGCCTTGACCTCAGCCATCTCGGCTGCCACGTTGGCCGGGCTCCGCATGTGGTAGGTCTGGCCCCAAATTGGCTTTGCACACCAATTGCAATGGAAGGGACAACCGCGGGTGGTCACCATGTTGAGGGAGAACACGCCGTGACGCTGACGCCAAGCTTGCCGATAGGCGTCGATATCGACCAGATCGCGAGCCGGAAACGGAATCTCATCGAGCTCGCGCAGCACCCGTCGCGGCGCCGTGCGTTCGCTCGACGAACCAGCCAAAGCTTCCGCGCTGACGGTCAAGCCAGCAATGTCTTCGTACCGTGTCTGCGTGCGGCCCTGGAGACGATCCATGAGCTCTAGGAGGGTTGCCTCGCCTTCGCCATGGATTACAAACTGCGCGCCTTCTTGGATGTAACCCTCGGCGTGATCGGTGGCATCGGAGCCACACACCACAACGATTGCCCCCCGTTGACGGGCGCTGCGGATCATCTGGAAGGCCGCCTCACGCATCCGTGACAGGCACATCTTCGAGAGGTAGTTGAAATTGTCCTCGAACAGCACTGCAAAGGCTGGCTGATGTTGATCGAGAGCAGCATCCCATGCTTGCTCCGACTCGGCCAGCATGGCGTCGAAGAAGGCGACCTCGTAGCCTCGTTGACGCAGCATACTCGCGGCGTACAGCGTACCGAGAGGTGGGAACGGCTCCATCGCCTGCCACAGTTTGGGATCAAACCGGAGAAAATAAGACTGCCCGAGCAGGATGCTGCCAGTGCTCACCGTCCACCTCCGTACCGCGTCTCGCCGCCGTGCCGTGTTCCGCCGCCGTGCTGTGTCCCGCCGCCGTGCCGTGTCCCGCCGCCGTGCCGTGTTCCGCCGCCGTGCCGTGCCCCGCCGCCGCCGTACCGTGTCGCCAACAGTCCGGCGTACAGTGGATCCGGCGTTTCCCGTGCCGTCTCGTGATCGCTGACCGGCTCACCGGTGCCGAAGAAACACTGTTCGAGCTCGTCGCTGGACATCACGTTGGCAAAGGTCCGACCCCCACGTTCGACGAAACGACGCGCCACCGCCGCGGCAAAACCACCGGTGATCACAGTCTGCCGGTCGCGCCGATAGGACTGTTCGATCTGCGTTCGCCCCCAACCGTGCCGCCGCAAGCGCAGCCGGTAATACATCAACAGCAGGCGGTGAACCCCCCGATCGAGACCGTCTCCAATCAACCCACCGAGCAACCACTCGCAGAGGGCGGTCGAACGGTAACGCGGACGCGACTCGAGAAACCGCCGACGATCATGACAGTCCAGCTGGGGCAGATATCTCCGCACCCAACCATTGGCGGTGTGGAAGGCATCGTAGGTTTCAGCACCCCACAGCGGCATCACCTGGGCAACTTCTCGGGCGGTGTAGAGATTACGATGCTCGAGCCGGAGCGCTTCGGTGGTCACCAGGAAGTTGGGGCAGAGCTCGACGCCCAACCAACGACCGGCGCGCCGTAACGTCATCGTGATCGATTGCACCAACCACAGCCGCCCCGGGGCGGTGACCAGGAACAAGTCGATATCGCCGTCGGCATCACCATTTTCCATCGCCTGTGACCCACACACCGCAACCATGTGCAGGAACGGCACCCGGCTCAGCCAGCGGCCGAACCGCTGGGCCTGAGACCACCGTGCCGCAGCCATCTGCTGACGGCGATGGCGGGTCGCAAAGATCGCTTCGCGACCCGTCAAGCAAACCAAGTCATCATTCGCGCTCAAATAACGGGGTTCGAGCGATTCGAGGGCCTGATCGAATGTGTCCCGTCGATCACACGTCGCAACGAGGTAACGATAGATCTCGTCGACGGTCAGCGGGTGATCAAAAAGATCTCCATAGAGTACCGTCATCAAGATCCCGCGTTGGAGGGACGTGAGGGTGTCGATGCTGGGAGGTGAAGACACCATGACAGGGCGATGTGAAGGCGAGATATGGCGGGATCCAAAAGCTGCGGCAGCATACCACGCGTCCCCTGGGTCTCCTACGCAACATCCGTCGCCGCGCAACATCCTCGACGGTGGAGCCTGAGGCTCAAGCAGTATAAGCTCCGCGCCTTCACGGTCTGCCCACCGCCGAGAGCCTATTGACGTCGCAAGAGCTACTGATTCGATGCTTGGTCGCCGGAACGGTCTCCGCGGTAGCCACCCCGCTGGTCCGCCGGTTGGCGTTGCGCTGGTCGTTTGTCGATCAACCCGGCGATCACAAGCGTCACCGCAAGCCCATGCCGTTGATGGGTGGCGTCGCCATCTACGGTGCAATCCTGGTGACGCTGCTGGTGTTGCCAGTAGACGCCAGCCCGATGCACCTGGCGGGGATCCTCGGCGCGATCACGCTGGTCGCCGCCGTTGGCCTGTTGGATGATCGTCGGAGTCTGCCGGTCTCGGTCAAACTGTTGGCGCAACTCGTTGCCGCCGGCATGCTGCTGGCGGTCGGCTTGTTTGTCGACCTGGCGATGCCAGCAGCCCTCGACACCGTCCTCACCGTGGTGTGGATCATCGGCATCACCAACGCCTTCAATCTGCTCGACAACATGGACGGATTGGCAGCCGGCGTCTCGGCGGTCGCCGCCCTCGGCTTTCTGAGCCTGTCTTCAGCTCAACAGGGTATTGCTCCCCAACTCGCCGCCACCCTGCTCGGCGCCACGCTCGGTTTTCTGGTCCACAACGTCCACCCGGCGAAGGTATTCATGGGGGATGCCGGCAGCCTGGTGCTCGGGTTGTCGCTGGCGATTCTCGGGCTGGAGCTACAGACCGGCCGCGGAGCTTCTGAGCCGTGGGTTGCAGCGCTGGTGCCGGTACTGGTGCTAGGCGTGCCGATTTTCGACACCACCCTCGTCACGCTGTCCCGCCTCCGCAGAGGCAACAATCCACTCACCCGACCGGGCCAGGATCATCTGTCCCATCGGTTGCATCGCCTCGGAATCTCGGTGCCCGGCGTCCTGTTGCGGATGGGTCTCTTGGGGTGCGCCTGTGCTGCCATGGCGGTGGCGGCAGCGCGCCATGGAACTCGGACGGCGCTGGCGGCAACGGCGATTGCGTTAGTCGTCGGCGGGTGGGCCATCATGCGCCTCGACGGCCCTCCCGGATCCCCCGACCCCAAGATCGGATCCTGAAACACGATCGTTCGATCGGCCCGTAGGATTGCATCAAAAAGCGCTGATCCACGGTCAATCGGTCGCCAAGATTTGATCGTATACCTCGATCACTTGCTCCACCATACGCTCAACATCGAACTCACGATGCGCTCGGGCGTAAGCTCGCAACCCCATCTCGCGACGTAGTTGGCCATCGTCCAAGAGTCGCCGGATCCCCTTCGACAACGCGTCCGCGTCACTGGCTGGCACCACCCAACCGGTCTCGCCATGGATGTTGACGAAACTGGTACCAGTGCCCAACTCGGTCGACACTACCGGCGTCCCGGTGGCCATCGCTTCCACCTGAGCCAAACCGAAGGCCTCGCTGCGTTCACTCGATGGCAACACAAACACATCGGCCGCGGCGTAGTAGGTCGGCAGCTCGGCATCCGGGATGTCGCCCAGAAAGTGGATACGCTCCACCGCTGACGACTCCCTCGCCTGTTGCTGCCAGCGCTTCGCCATCGCTCCGCGGCCGATCACCAACAGCGTGGCGTCGAGGCGGGTCATGGCCGTCAACAGATCCCCCAATCCCTTGTAATACCTCAGTCGACCCACAAACAGCAGGAGTTGCCCCGGCCAACGACGACGGATCTCCGCAATCAGCTCGAGATCGGGTGAGGCGAAACGCTTCAGGTCGACACCCAGGGGCACCACGGTCGCCTTCGCCGCAAAACGCGACAGCACCTGCGAGCTCCAGAGGTAGGCCTCGCTCGACGGCAAGATGCGGTCAGCCCGCGCCAAAATGCGGTCCATCAACGGCCGATAACAGAACCCCAACCAACGCTGGCGCACAATATCGCTTTGATAGGAGATGACCAGGGCACGAGGTCGACGACTGAACAGCGCCGCAACCTCCCCCATCGGATAAGGGAACTGAAGATGGAGCACATCTGGAGTTAATGACCTCAAGCGGGAGACCAATGCCAGGCTGAGCGGCGTCGAGGCAAACTCACCGAGACGCGCCGCCCGAATCACCTCAACGCCATTCTCGATCGTGACGGACGTCCGGTGGGTTGGCGAAGTGACCAGCACGGTCACCCACAGGCCACGCTTCGCCTGCCCTTCAGCCAACTGTTGGACATGATTCTCGATTCCACCCATGACGGGTGGGTAGTCCTTGTAGACGTGGACAACGTGCACGAGTGCTCTATCCAGCAGCGGCGGCTCGGCGGTAGGCGTCGAGGGTCAAGCGGGCCGTCTGTTTCCAGGTCAGTTGTCTGGCACGGGTCTGCCCACGCTCTCCCAACATCCTTCGATAACCAGGATTCTTGAGCAATCGTTGCAGCGACTGAAGGATCGAGTTCGAGTCCTCGGGATCAAAATAGACCGCGGCATGCCCTGCCACCTCCGGCAGGCTCGAGGTCTTGGAACAGGCTACCGGCGTGCCACATGCCATGGCTTCGAGGACGGGTAAACCGAAACCCTCGTAGAGCGAGGGCACCACCAGCAGCCGGGCGGCAGTGTACAAGGCCTGGAGATCGCTCTCCGCCACCGCCCCCAAAGCGAGGAACTCCTTGAGCCCGAGATCTCGCGCAATGCGTTTGGCATCAAGAACTTGACGGTCATGTTCGCCAGCGAAGACCAATCCCCACTCGACACTTGCGGTGTTTTGGAACTCCGCCCACACTTCTAACAGTCGCTGCAGATTCTTGTGTGGTTTATTGGTTCCGACGTGTAAGGCGAAACGCTCGGGAAGTAACAAACGGTGACGCAGCTCGGCGACATCCTCGTCCGACGCCGGCTCGAATCCCTCGGGAGGTGCTCCTGGGGTGACCGTCACACGCTCAGCAGGGATGTGGAGGGTCTCGACCAGATCATTCTTGACGAATCGTGACAGGGTCAGCACTGTATGCGCCACGCGCACCGCCATGTGGGTGCCAGCGGCTACCGCAAGGCGACCGGTTGCTGTCGGGACAACCTCGGGGAACCTCGAGACGATTGTGTCGTAGAGCCCGACGACAACCGGACAAGGCGCCCGATAGGCGGTCATAAAGTAGGGTGCATGGAAGACGTCCGCCTTGAGCTGGCGCAGCTGACGTGGGAGCTCGAATTGCTGCCCGAAACCACGGATCGGGGAAGCGATCGGAATCAACTCGATGCCGAGCTCGCTCAGGGTCTCGAGATCGTAACGGCTATTCGTGTCGTCGGCCGCGGTCAGCAGATGGATCTCAGCGTCGTTGGTGAGAGCGGGCAGATTGAGCAATAAGTTGTACAGGTAACGACCGATACCTGGAAAGTGATCCGTCAGGCAACGTCCGTCAATCACGATTCTGAGCGTCACTTGATCTCCCTGACAGTTGAGCGCCCTGACAGTTCTGAGTTCCCAGACGGTGCCGACATCCCCTGCACCGTGTTCGCCCCTCCTCTAGATCTCATCCGGTTTGCCGTTTCGGCCCTGGGGAGGAGAACTTTGTGGAGCGAGCAAGCAGCGAGCGTGTTTGAGCTTCTATACTGTTGCGGTCTCGTATCCGTTGGCATCACAAGGGCTTAGGCATCTCGTTTTAGATCCGGCGAGTTTTCGGAGCGGCGGCGCAGCCCACAAGGCTGACCGAACTCTCGAGGCGTTGTTGGATGGGATCTAGTCAAGCCATCGCCCTCTCGGTCTCAATGCCTGATCTCCGGCACGAAGAACAGATATGGCGCATGAAGGCGCCAATAGCGTTATTATTTTGCGATTCGTCGCCCATCCCACCACCATCATTTCACGAAGAGGCTCCAGCATGAAGATCGTATCGAAACGAACCGTCTCCGGATTGGTTGCCCACAAGCTAGCCGGCGCAGGGTCACTCGGCTTGCGGCTAGCGCTGATTCTGATGGCATTCGCCAGCTCCGCGTGTGACTCGGGGACGGGTGGCACCGCGACCGAGCCCGCGGACCTGGTGATCCAAGGGGGCAAAATTGTCACGGTTGATGACAACAATCCCGCAGTTGAGGCGTTGGCAGCCCGCGATGGCATGATCGTGGCCCTTGGTACCCAAGCCGAGGTTGCCGCTTACATCGGTGACACCACCGAGGTGATCGATCTCGCAGGGCAGCTGGCGGTGCCGGGTTTCATCGAGGGCCATGGTCATTTCATGAGCCTCGGTGACGCCAAGATACAACTCGACCTACGAACCGCTGGCAGCTGGCAGGACATCCTCGATCAGGTTGCCCAAGCCGCGGCCGAGGCGGCTCCCGGCGAGTGGATCCGGGGGCGCGGCTGGCATCAAGAAAAATGGAGCGCGGTGCCGGAACCCAATGTCGAAGGCTTCCCGGTCCATACCTCCCTAAGTGAGCTGACGCCAGACAACCCGGTGCTGCTGACCCATGCCAGCGGTCATGCCCTCTTCGCCAACGCCAAAGCGATGGAGTTGGCTGGCGTTGACGCCTCGACTCCAGATCCCCCTGGGGGCGAGATCCTGAAGGACGCCAAGGGTCAACCGATGGGGCTGTTTCGCGAAACCGCCGAAGAACTGATCCACAACGCCCTGTCGTCGTCGTCCGAGGAAGCGGGACGCAAGATGGCGCAGCTGGCCTCCGAGGAGTGTCTGGCCAAGGGTGTCACCAGCTTCCAAGATGCCGGTTCTTCGTTCGAAGAGGTGGCGCTGCTGCGTCAAATAGCCGACGAGGGCAACCTCGGCGTCCGCCTGTGGATGATGATCCGTGCTTCCAACGAAGAGTTGGCTGCCAACCTCGCCAGCACCAAGACCGTAGCTCAGGGGGATAGCCACTTTGCGGTCGGCGGCATCAAATTGTCGATCGACGGCGCGCTTGGCTCCCGCGGAGCCTGGCTGCTCGAACCCTACAGCGACAGCCCATCCTCCACCGGTCTCAACTTGATCCCGGTCGAGGTCGCCCGCGAGACCGCCGAGCTGGCAATCGAGCACGGAGTGCAGCTGTGTATTCACGCCATCGGCGATCGGGCAAACCAAGAAGTGCTCGATATCTTCGAAGACACCTTCGCGGCCCATCCCGACAAGCAAGATCTGCGCTGGCGCGTCGAACATGCTCAACACCTGCACCTGGACGACATTCCACGGTTCGTCGAGCTCGGCGTGATCGCTTCCATGCAGACGGTGCACTGCACGTCCGACGGTCCCTGGGTACCCGATCGCCTCGGCGAGCAGCGGAGCGAAGAAGGTGCCTACGTGTGGCAAAAGCTGATGACGTCGGGGGCGGTTGTCATGAACGGTACCGACGTGCCGGTCGAAGATGTCGACCCAATCGCCAATTTCCACTCCGCGGTCAGCCGTCTGATGCCGGATGGCTCACGGTTCTATCCGGATCAGAAGATGAATCGTATGGAGGCCTTGAAGTCCGCCACCATCCATGCCGCCTACGGGGCTTTCGAAGAGTCCCTCAAAGGTTCTCTCGAAGTTGGCAAGCTAGCCGACATCACGGTGCTGTCAAAGGACATTCTCACCGTGCCCGAAGACGAAATTCCAACCGCTTCGGTGGTTGCCACCATCGTCGGCGGCAAGGTGGTCTATCGGCGACCCTGAGCTATCGGCGACCCTGAGCTATCGACACCCCTAGCGATCGACAGGGTCGCGCCTTCATTCCCGATCAACAACAAGATCAACCCACACCAGGGCATGATCGCTGGCTTCGGCTTCGCCGCGAACCAACCGATGGAGTGGATCCTCCGGTGGCGGCCAGAACACGCCGGAATCTCGAACGAATAGATCACGGCTAGGTAACACATAGTCGATGCGACCGTAGGCGGCGGTGCGTTCGTCCACCGGGCCGGGGTACGGACGATCGATCACCGGGCCGCCAGCATGGCGTGGGTGGGTGTCCTGGATCCGCGGATGTTCGAGGAGTTGGCTGATGGCGGTCCGACCGTAGGGATTATCAGCGTTGAACGGGTCGGCATTGAGATCCCCCATCACGATGAAGCTGGCGTCTGCCGGCAAAGCACCTCTCTGCCCTTGGTCGTCGACGATGTAAGCAGCAGCTTCATTACCGGTCAGATAGTCCGCCCACAACCGAATCTCGTCGAAATTGCGCCGGCCGTTGTGGTCTTCGGCGCCATCGAAAACCGGTGGTGTCGGATGGCTCGCCAACACATGCAGGGTGAGCTCGCCGATTCGTATCGGAACATCCCAATGGCTCTTGCTCGACAAACGCAAGATCTCCAACTCCTCAACGCTGTAGAACGCCGGCTTGCCGTTGCTGCCATCAGGTACCAAAGACTTCGGCAAGTCACGCCAAAGCAGCTGTCGGAAGGTGCGGGCATTGGCTGCGTCGATCGGATAGTGGCTGAACAGCGCCATACCGTATTGGCCTGGATACTGCCCGAAACCGTAAGCGTCGGCGGGACCGTCGGTTTTGCCGTCGTTGTCCAGGTCGTGCCCGGACGGTACGCCGGTATTGGTCGGTTCGAAGAAAACATAAGGAAACTCGATAGCACTCTGCCCATTCTGGGAGACCTTCAGATACCGCTCGACGAAGTCCGTTGCGCTTTGCCCCTCTTCGTCAAAATCGATTTCGTTGAGTAGCAAGATATTGGGACGCAAGCGCTGGATGACCTCCGCCGCACTGCGTAGTTGCGGGTGATCCCCGACTCCGTCCACCATCTGATCGAGCTTGTCGCGCCCTAGTTCTTTGACGTTGAAGCTGGCGATTCGGACCGTCTCGGCCTCGACTCCAGTGGCGGTTTCCGTGATCGGTGCCTCCTCCTCTTGCTGCGGACCCGCGCAGGCGATCAGTCCCACGATCAGTCCTGCGAGCAGGCTGACACGGAGCAGGCTGATACGGAACAGGTGGCTTGTTGCGAAACGTTCGACTGCTCGTTTTGATCTCATCGAGTCCTCCAGGTTGCTGGTGGACCGAGTCTAGTCGAGGTTGCATACATTCGAAGCCGTGATCGACAGCACCGATCGGTATAGAACCCTTGCAGGATTCGATCCAATTGCGGATTCGGTGACCCAGGGTGGCGCGCTACGCGCTGACCCTGGGCTGTGGAATTGAACCCCGTTGGGGTTCGGACCCGGATTCGATTACCCCGCAATTCAACACAATGGCCCCGCAATGCAACACTCAGGTTCAACTCCTTGCGGCAAGGAACGCTGTTGCTTGGCGATGCAGCGCCAACGGGCCTCCCTCACTGGACCGAAAACAACATCGGGACAGGGCTCAGGGAATCACATTCGACCACAGCGTCGTATCACCGGTCTCGAAGCTATCGGCAAACAGTCGATGGGGTAACAGAAACTCAGTGTCGGTACAGATGTTGTCAAGCACAAAGGTCTCCCGCCCCGACGAGGACGCAACCGGGTCGGGACCGCTGAGGTAGGTCACCCAGGCTTGGGCTCGGTCATCACCGTAGATACTTTCGACACCTGCGTGCCGTTCGTCCAGCACCAGCCAGCCGAGATCAGCAATCCCTGGCGGCACGATGTCATCCAAGGAGACGGTATTTGTAGCCAGGTCTACATCCACCCAGACCGACAACGGGTTCTCTTCTTCATCGAACATCAGTAGATCCGACTGCGCAATCGGTAGGCCTGCGGGTAAGGTGCCACAGGGTGCAGCCGTCCCAGCGTTCGTCTCGCGCCAAATCAACAATTCCGCCCCCGGAGCCAGGATGCTGTGGTTCGCCGCAAATCTGGACGGCAATGGCTCGCGGCGATCCCGGGCGTCCGCACCAACGTACCGGCCGTAGAAGGTGTGATCACCAGCCAACAGTTCGGTACCCTCGGGATCTGCCTCGAT
>JAJCXO010000051.1 GCA_029263395.1 Acidobacteriota bacterium
TTGGATAGGGGTGCGATAACCACGGCACTCATCGCACAACCTAGCCAGAACCATTGTGACGGATCAACGAGGTTTTGGCTGCCAGGGGTCTCGGCCGAGTAGATTGGACGTAAACTGATCAAGAATCCGAGTCCTCGCTATAGGGTTTTGGGCACACTGAAGCGCACCTTCTGGCCGCCTGTGCGACTTCAGACTGAACGACGGTAGACTCGCGGTCGAAAGGTTGCAGTCACTTTGAATTCTCTGGGACCGTGACTACACGAAGGTACACCTCCCCCAGCAAGCGCAGATATCAGAATTCAATCAACGCCTCGTAACTCTGCTGATACCAAGTCTCGACTTGCGACCAGGCTCAGCTAGCAGTTGGCGACCAGGTCGCCCACCGTACCGCTCCACCCGCGTCAGCGAGCGGATCGATCGCATCACCGATGCGAACAAAGGGAAGACTCGGCGGAAAGCTGTGTTTCGGAAAGATCGCCTCGGTGACTCTGCCACGCTTCACGTTGAGTGAGGCCTCTTGAAACATTTCGACGAAGGCGCTGTAGGCGAGTCGCATACGTTCACGCATGGTTTTGCTGGCGGCGTGACACAGTGGTCTTGGACTGCGCTTGCTGTTGACGGAACGAGTCAGAGGATCTTGTTGACGGATGGTATCCATCCCGAGAGGTTCGATGCCGAACTCGGTGCGGCGTGCCGCAGCCTCCGCCTCGATCTCGACGATCATTTCGGCCACTAACTTGCGACGGGTCGCGAGCGGTAGATCTTGCCAGCAAGGCAGCGGGGCAAGCTGGACGTCATAATGTTGCATGAACGCTCCGCGGTCGACATCTTCTATGGCAGTCCCTCGTCGAGTTGCTCGACGCTGTGCTTGGCGCTTGGCTTCGTATTCTATGGAACGGGCATACCAGACCCCTTGCATGGGCTTGCCATCCATCAAGGCCTCGCCACAGTGAACGCCTTCCCACTCCCTGACGGTAGCAACCAAGAACTCCTTGATGGTGTTGCTGAGGACATACCGCAATCGCCCCACCAACGCTTCGGATTCAGGGCTGACAGGGATGAGGTGGTACCGTTCTCTCCAGAAGGAGCCTCTCCAGCCGATGAGGCGCCCAGCTTCGCGTGCCAGGTTACTATTGACGAACCCCATGAACTTGGCCAATTGTTCGGCGTCCTCGGGCGTCAAGATCATGTGGTAATGCGTGGATGTTGCAACGACCGCATGAATCTTGACGGGATGCTTCTCCTGGGCTCTGCCAAGAATGCCGATGAAGATGCGCCGGAATTGAGGGGTGACGGGCAGGGTATAGAAGCCACAAACGGTGGATGTGGAGACTTCGACGCTCCAGCCAGGCGGGATGTATCTTGGTCCTCGTGACATAAGGTGTTCTCCCGAAAGTCGACTCTCAGGAGCACGATGACGCTCTGCGGCCACGCGCCGCGAGATGTTCTCGTGCTCTTTCGAGTCGGTTTCTCGAGCCGTCGAAGGCTGGTGGCTGGATTCCACCAGGCGCACTCGACGCCTACACCTGATAGAAGACGGAAAACAGGCGTCCGATCTTTCGGGAATAGCCCAAATTGACAGGCACTCCGACGTCGCGCAACTCGCTTTCCGTGGGAACGGGCACTCGACGAGCTGGAAGCCCGGCACAGGGATGCCTGTCTTTCGTGGATCGACTCAGGCGCTGAGCTCTGTCGGCTTCGAAAGCCTGATGTCCCTGCCAAACATCTCATCTCTTATTTTGTGCTGGTAGACGCAGACTACTTATTGCTGGTCGATCACATCAACGCGGAGCTTTGGTTGCCCACCGGTGGACATGTTGAGCCAGGGGAGCATCCAAAGCTCACTGTCATTCGGGAGGCCCAAGAAGAGCTGGGCATTGACCCTGTGTTTAGAGATGGGAAACCGATATTTCTCACCGAATCCGTCACGGTTGGCAGGACAGCCGGGCATACTGACGTTTCGCTTTGGTACGTAATCGATGCGAAACGCGATGCAAAGCTGATGTTTGATCGCAATGAATTCAGGGATGCCCGTTGGTTTCGTCGAGATACCATCCCGTTAGAGCGGACAGATCAACACATGGCGCGATTCTTGAGGAAATTGTACGCAACCTGAGCGTTGGCCTGCTCGAGAGAGGGTGATGCCCGGCGGCTAAACAAGGCTAGCGGTTTGGAGATCAACGACGGAGCAGCGATCAACATCGCATAGGATCCCGCATCGACAGACGGAGGCGAGGTAGTGAAAAGAGATAGAACGCTACTCGTCCGACCGAGACGTAGACTCAACAAGCCTTGAGGCCAAAATCGAGGGAACACATGAGGAAATTCGGGCTTATTGGCGGAACTTCCTGGCACTCGACTGTGGAGTATTACGCCACGATCAACCGGCTCATCAACGACAAGCATGGAGACAACACGAATCCTCCGCTTCGGATTGTCAGCCTCAACCAAAAACAGATCCACGACTTCCAGCGTGCCGATGACTGGAACGCCATTGCGGCTACCTTCGTCAGCGCGGCCCTCGAGCTGCAGCAGATCGGAGTTGAGGGGATCTCCTTGTGTGCCAATACACCCCACAAGGTATTCAACCAATTGCACGATTCGGTCTCAGTACCGATCCTACATATCGCTGATGCCATCGGTTCGAGCCTTGGGCGAGACGGCCTGGGCACGGTTGGACTCATTGGCACTCGTTTCACAATGGCACAAGATTTTATCAAGGGTAGATTGCGCGAGAGGCATCAAGTAACGACAGTCGTGCCGACGCCTTCTGAGCAGAGCGAGATCCAGGACTTGATCTACGGCAAGCTTTCAATCGGCGTGTTTGATGACGACACGAAGGACTTCTTCCTCCGAATCGTTGATTCCCTGTCGGCAGCAGGCGCTCAGGCAGTCATTCTTGGATGCACAGAAATCCCCCTACTGCTGAAAAACATACCTTGTCCCGTGCCGTGCATTGATTCACTCGAGTGTCACTGTGAAGCGATCGTCCAGTACATACTGGGCTAGCGAGACTCAGAACGAGCTATCCCATAAAGCAGGGAGCCGGCTGGCGCTTTTCTCCGCCAGTAAACCAGATCTCGAGAAGCACCGACGGTCGAAGGGCGTTGGGTACGTAGCCGAGAGTTGCCGGGCACCGCGCCGGCTTGCATGGAGCTGGCTGGAACCGCAGGTTGACACGATGCCCGACGAGGATGGGAGTTGCAAGAGCCGCGCCAGAGGCTCAGGTCGACTGCAACCGTAGCCTCCAGGCTTGTCATCCTCAATGATGCGTTGCCAACGTTCGGTTCCGGGCTCGATACGTCCCGATTGCGGACAACTAGATCTAGACCCGTTCAGTCTTCGCGCAAAGCCACCATCGGGTCGATCCGTAGGGCTTGAATGGCGGGGGCCAGGCCGGCCATGAGGGTGACGCCCGCTAGGGTGAGCCCTACCAGCATGAAGACCCAGGGGTCTTGAGCCTGGACTTCGAAGAGTAACGAATCGAGGATGTGACCCGAGGCCCAAGCCGCTGGCAGTCCTATCGTCAAGCCGAGGGTCGCCAAGGTGAGTCCTTGCCAGAGGATGTTGCGGAGCACCTGTCCTGGCTGGGCACCGAGCGCAACACGGATGCCGATTTCCCGCCGCTGCTGCGTGACGGCATAAGCCAGCACCCCGTAAATCCCAACCACCGCCAACGTCAGGGCGACGGCGGCGAACACGACCATCAGCAAGACAACAAACCGCTGGGACGCACGTTGGCGACCGAGTAAGTTCGAGAAGGCCGCCGGTCGGTGCAACACCAGCTCTGTATCCAGCTTTGCCAATTCAGCCCTGGCGGGGCTGACCAGCTGCATTGGATTTCCAGCCGTCTTGACGACCTGGGTTAGAGCCCAGTTGCGATCGTCTGCAAACTGGCGGTGGGCGACGTAATACTTCGGGCGAACCGATCCCAGGTGATCATAAGGAACGTCGGCAACCACACCGACAATGGTGCGCGGCGTGCCGGCAGCTTCGACTTGTCGGCCCAAGGCGTCCTCGCCGGCCCAAAATTGATCCACCAGCGCTTGGTTGACGACAATCACCAGTGGTTGGTCCTGACGGTCCCGCTCATCGAAAACGCGACCGCCCAGCAGCGGAATCCCCAATGCCTCGAAGTAGGCCCCCTCGATCACCCGGATTTCAGCGGCCGTGCCGTGTCGTTCCCCCTGGTCGTCGGTATAAGAGACTCCCCAAATGTTGTAGGGCCCCAGGGCCGGTAGCTTGGAGATCGCCCCCACTGCTTCGACGCCAGGCAGTCCATCAAGCTGTTCGTGCAGTCGACGATGCAAGGTGTCGCGAGCGGCGCCAGCACTGTAGCGGCTATCGGGGAGATTCACTTCGAACGTGAGGACGCCGGCTGGGTCGAATTGCAGCGGCACGTTGTGGATGGCGGCGAAACTTCGCAGCAACACGCCGGTGCCGATCAATAACATTGCGGCCAACGCAACTTGGCTCGCCACCAGCGTCAACCGCAGGCGACGTCGAGCCGGACTGGCGCCGCCACCTCGGGCACCCGCTCGCAGGGCCTCGGCTGGGTCGATGCGGGAGGCTTGCAGTGCTGGTGCGAGGCCACAGAGCAGGGTCGTCAGTCCGATCAGGCCAAGTGCAAACAGCAGCAACCGAGGATCGAAGCTCACTTCTTCCGATCGGGCGAGGGATTCTGGGCTCACCGCCAACAACGCACGGACGCCGCCGTACGCGACAGCAATCCCCAGCAGCCCGCCAAGGGTGGCTGCGACGCCGCTTTCGAGCAGGAGTTGACGGGCCAACCTGAGCCGGCCCGAACCCAGCGCGGAATGCACCGCCAGCTCGCGGCTGCGGGCTATTCCCCGTGCCACCAACAAATTGCCGACGTTGATCGCAGCAATCAGCAGTACCAGCACGGAAGCGCCGAACAAGACGTAGAGCATGGCGGGTGCGGAGCCGACAACGTCCTCGAACAGGGGTTCGACCTGGACCGTGATGTCACCGCGATTTCGATCCGGCACTTCGGACTCGATTTTCCTCAGCACGGAGTCCATCTGGGCCTGAGCCTGAGCCACCGAAACTCCCGGTGCGAGTCGCGCTACCGATGAGAGGTAGAAGTTGACCCGGCTGTACCAACGGCTTTCCGGATTCAAGTTGAGCGGAATCCAGAGATCAACCTCACCCTGCAAGATGTCGAGGAAGCTTGGCCGGAGAACACCAACGACGGTGTAAGCCTCACCGTCGAGCTCGAGAGCCTGGCCGACGATATCGGGGTCGCCGCCAGTCAGTTGTTGCCACATCGAGTGACTGAGCACGGTGACGGGAGCCCCGTAGCGACCGTCCCCGCTGAGCTCTTCTTCGGGTAGTAGCAGGCGGCCGTGAAGCGGGGTGGCGCCATACACATCGAAGTAGCCTGCGTTGACGGCCAGCGCACGGGCACGTCGAGGGGTCCCCATGCCGGTGAGATCCATCCCGGTCTCACGGTAGTCATAGAATGCTGCTGCTGAGCTGAAGACTCGCGATTGGTCTTGGAAATCGACAAAATCGGGCGCCGGCAGGTAGTTGCGCTGGTCGGGCTCCTCCAACGTGGCGCTGTAAAGGCGGACCAGGCGCTCGGGCTCAGGATACGGTAGCGGGTTGAGGAGAACCGAGCTGACAACGCTGAACACCGCCGTTGTAGCGCCGATGCCAACCGCCATGGTGATCACGACGACGGCCAGAAAGCCGGGTTGTCGTGCGTATCCGCGGAGTGCATGACGAAGATCGTGAAGCCAGGTCATCGGGTCACCTCCAGGTGTTGTGGGCAGAGGACCAAACATGGCGGTGCGGCAGAGGTCGGCGATCCGCGGTTTGTCTCCAAACCGTCGCTCGGCCTCCTGACGAGCCTCTCGTGGTGAGAGACCTTCACGCTCCAGCCTGGCTTGCTCCTGGTCTTGATGGAAGGCGAATTCCTCGGCCATCCGACGGCTCAACCGCCATTGCTGCCATTCGCGCCATGCGACCCAAGGTGCGTACCACCGACTCACTTGCTGGGTACCACGCGAGAGATCGTGTGGACGAAGGCCAACCAGCCGTTGACATCGCGACTCAGTCGCCGTCGCCCGGCGGCGGTCAGGCTGTAGATCCGAGTTCGACGATTGGACTCCGGATTGCGGCTCCAGTGGGAGTCCAGGAGGGAAGCCTTTTCTAATCGGTAGAGCGCGGGGTAGAGCGATCCTTGCTCGATCGACAATTCACCGTGGGTGAGCTCCTGGAGCTGTTGCCCAATGGCATAACCATGACAGGGTCCAGTGCTCAAGACCTGGAGCACCAGCATGTCGAGGGTGCCGCGTAGAAGGTCGGATTTCAGTTGGGCCATCGGTGACTACGAGCTCTTTTGGTTGTTTAGGCTGCCTAGGTATACGGAGCACCTCGTAGAAGGTTTTTGATGGCACTGGGTGATGGTTGGAAAGACTCACTGCATCGCGTCAATTTCGAGCTCCGGTGACCGGCCTTGCTCTTGTTCAGGGCTGGATGCTTCAGGTTCGGTCGTGGTCACGGGAGACCATGTCAAGTTTGAGGTCGCGAGCCTTTGTGTTGAGTGGTAGACGCCGCTGAATGTGATTCCGTTGCCGTCGAAGAACCCGGTACCAACCCAGGTGGTAAGGGCGATCATGCAGATGAGAATTCCGGCCCGCACCAAGTGTTTGGTATTGGCCTCGACGGTGGTGACGACCAAGGGCAGGGATAAGCTTGTCCCGGGGATTTGGACCCGCGAAGATTGGTAGTCGATACCGATTCCCACTACCAGAACCTTGGTGTCGATCTCATCGCGGGCCCCAAGCGATTCGATCATCTCCTCGATTCGCTGCATGGTGGTTGACCGACCCTTGGTTGGCTGGCCCTTGGAGCTGCGGGTCACCATGGCTACTCGGCGAAGATGTGAAGGCTCTCGCCATCGTTCGAATCAAAGGTGAGATCGAGCTCGTCGAGGTTTTCCCGCAAGTAATCGCTGTCGAGTTTGGTCATATCGAAATCACTGCTGCCGACAATGATTTTGCTGTGGATCCAACTCGGGAAGAAGGACTCGAGCGCCAGGCCAGCACGCACCAGGCCGAGCGGAATACGCAGATTGAGCTCGTCGTCTCCGCTGTCGCTAGTAGTCTGGATGCGGATGTGTTTGGGGCGTGTGCCGGCGGGCTTGGATCTTGCTGCTTGTGGCTTGCTGCCTTCGATGTCCTGGAGCTTGTCGAGCAGGCGTTGAGCGTCTTCGACATTGATTTTGCCGTCGGCCAACATCTCGAGCACTAGTTTGCGTTCTTCGGTTGTTGTTGTAGTCATGTTGTACCTCTCTTTTGGGGAATCTCTCGATAGATGTGGACAGGCTCAGGAAAGCTTCTGCAGCGCTGCTTCGACGGTGATTTCACCCGCGGCTAGCTCCTGCAAGACCTGGGTGTTGGCAGACGGTGCCGCGAAGCTGGTGTCGAGCGTGGCGGTGATGGCTCGCAATCGGTTCTTCACCGTCGGATAGCTGATCCCGAGGAGCTTCTCCATCTTCTTGATCGAGCCGTGATAGCGGATGAACGCGTGGACGAACACTTGGTCCTCGGCTGAAAGCTGCCCAAGGGGGGGCACTTCAAACTCACCCTCCGTCGAGATTCCGCACTGAGAACATTCGATGCGTTTGATCACCATCGACTGTCCACAGCTGTTGCATTTGGCATTGGCGATATCCATGGGACCTCCGAGCTACCGGAGCGCTCATTCGCTCCGTGAAGGACTACTTTAGCGAGTTATTATTGATTTTGTCAATTCAAGAATTCATTAAATCAACCTCAATCTAGTTTTTGTTCAACTATATGGATGCTCGCAGCATACTCAGTCACATAAGTAGGCAGTCCAGGGCTACGGTAGGATCAGGGGCACGCGTCTTGAATCCGAACTGGTTAGACCTCGTTCAGCCGTGACACCCGTTGATGTTTTGTCGCCAAGAAACAGCCGGATCGGAAGAACTCTGGGTAGGGGGCGCACGGCTGTGCGCCCTGGTGACGAAACCGAGCCGCACGAGGGCCTTGAGGCCCTGTCCACTAGATGCCGTTTTGTCCCTTCGACTAGCCTTCGAATCATGAGTCGTTTCGGCAAGCACGTCCTCGTCGCTGGGTTTGTCGCCTGGATTGCCATCCCGTTGGTCCTGATTGGGATCGGCATTCAAAGTGGCTTTTCGGCTCTCGAGCAACGCCCCGCGACGCAGCTGCCTCGGTTGTCGGCCGGGGCATTGGTTGACCCGAGGTTGTACTCCGAAGTCGCGGACGCGTTTGCCGACAGAGTACCGCTCCGGGCCGAAGCGCTGGCACTCGACACGTGGTTCGACCTCAACATCTTCCGGGACAGCCCAAATCCAGCGGTGCTGATGGGTACCGACGGTTGGCTTTTCCATCGGCAATCGGTGGTGGGACCTCGTCGACCGGAGGCGGCGCAGGAGGCGGTCTCGACCCTCCGAAAGCTGTCTCGAATCCTGGCGGCGTCGGGGCGTCAACTCGTCTTGCTGGTCGCGCCCACCAAGGACGCCATTTATCCCGAGTACCTCGGGCCATCTGAAGGACTCGCGCAACCCGGTCGGGAGGCGCGGCAGAGGGTTCGAACATTGCTGCAGCAGGCGGAGCTGCCAGGTTACATCGATCTGTGGCAGGCTCTGGAGGAACTCAAGGCAACAACTGACGAGGCAATCTACTGGCGTCATGACACCCATTGGACTAGCAAAAGTGTTGTGGAGGTATCTCGCCAGGTTGTTGACCTCCTCGATCCGACGCTGTGGGACGAGACTGCTATCAGGGTTCAACACAACCAGCGTTATCGAGGCGATTTGGCAAGGATGACGGGGCTTCCAACCTGGGATCATGGGACCCTCTACAGCGTCCAACGTGAGGTCCAGGTCGAGCAGGCGAACCAGCAAGGGTCGCGAGGTGTCCAGTTTTCGACCACCGGCAGTCAGGCTCGACTTCGGCGTCGGGTGCTGGGTGTGTATGACTCGTTTGGAGAAAAGTGGCTCGAGATGCTGCCGCAATACTTCGATGACAGCACCTGGATTGCCTGGAGCGAGCTTCCCAAAGAAAGATTGCGGTCGATTGCAGCCGAGTTGGCAAGTGCCGATGTCCTTGTTCTCGAAACCGCAGAACGTGCTCTCATCGGCAGATTCTCCACTCGGGCACGTGGACTGTCTGGGCATCTAGTAGGTCAGCTGCTCGACGAGTTGCCAGTGATCGATCTCGTGCCTCTGACTCAGGCTGCTTCTTCCAAGCTGGCGCCGATTGAGATCAGTTTGCGAGCAGCCGCGGTTGATGTCGATCGCTATTTTGTAGCCAAACTTGGGCTTTCGACCCATGCGTCAAGCGCTCATACGATCCGCCTCGATGCTCGCGGACTAAACGGGACCTGGCATCACACGCCACGGCATGTGTTGGAGTCACCACGAGGTGGCTGGGTGGTGGTGGCCCCACTCTCCATGACAGCTAGGGCGGTCAGGATCCAGCCCACGATGCTCAACGTCGGCTCGTTCGGTTTGGTTGAACTCGGAGACCCGTCCGGCTAGGCCGGGTCGGGAGTGATCTTCTCGACGAGACGTCTGAAGCGAGGATCAGAGCGCAGCGGATCGTACAACGGGTGGACCCGCAGGAACGGAAGAATCCAGCCGATGTGTTCTTTGTGGGCCCGCTCAAGGGCGGCGAGTGCAGGTTCAGGCTCACCCAAGGCCATGTGAATATCGGCTAGCTCAATGGCGCGAATCCGCTTGGCCCCCTCAGCCCCGGAGCTTAGATGAGTCAGTCGCCAACGCCAATAGGCTTCGACACCGGAAACAGCGTCGGCCGAGGCGACAGCTTCGACGTCTGCCGGTGCGGCGCCGAGCTCCCGCATGTCTTGCAGACCTTGCTCTGCGGCGGTTTCGAAGTCGCCTGCTGCCATCGCTGCTTGCAAGATACATCGTTTGGCCCAAAAGAAGCCTGGTTGCAGCTCCAAAGTCCGCCGCGAAGCCTCGATCGCTTCGCTCCATCGACGCCCGAAGTAGTAGTACCAGCCGACGTCCGAGGCGACACTGGGAGACAGTGGATCGAGGCGCAAGGCACGCTTCACCGAGGCTACGGCTTCATCGTGGCGGCCGTTCACCGAATAATAGGCGGCGATGTCATGATGTACAGCAGCAAACCCCGGATCGAGCTCGAGGGCGCGCTCGAAAGACACTCGAGCCCCCTCGATGTCCCAATCAGAATAGAAGCGCAGCATCGCTAGGCGACGATGTGCCCGTGCCGACGTGTCGTCGAGGGCGAGGGCACGGTCGAGCGCCTCACGCGCTTGCAACGGCCCTTGTCGCGGGCCTGCTTGAAACCGCAGGACTTTGCTCAACTCGACCCATGCCGGTGCAAAACCAGCATCGATCTCGAGGGCCTGTCGAAGATGGTTACCGGCAGCAGCAATTGCTCCGTCAGGCCACGATCCGTTAGGGCGCTGTCTGCTCAGCTCGTAACGGCCCTGAAGAAACGCCTCATAGGCCAGTGGATCTGTCGCCGCCGACCCTGCCGGTTCGCCGGTCGTCTCGAGTCCGAGCTCGAGTGCCAGTGCCTGGCCGATCTTTTGGCTGACTTCACCTGCGACATCGATCAGGCCAACGAGCTCACGGTCGTAGCGACCCGCCCACAAGTGGACTTCATCGTCAGTTCGGACCAGCCGTGCGGTGATCCGCACGCGATCTCCTTGCCGGCGCACGCTGCCTTCCACCACGTGGCCGGCGCCGAGCCGACGTGCGCTGTCGAGGCTATGGGATGGCGTGCCCTCGGAAGTACGGCCGAGGTTGGTTGCGGAAGTTCGGGCGATCACCCCAAGACGACCACCGAAGCGGCGAGAGATCTCGGTGATCAAGTCTTCCGTCAGGCCGGCTCCCAGATGGTCTTCGGCCCTGTGGTCACCGAGGGTAGTGAACGGTAAGACCAGCAGTAAACCGGCGTCGAGCCGGCGGTCGGTTTCGGATGTAACGCCCGATTCGAGGGTTGCCGGCGGTCGCGACCGTGCCGCCATCAGCGTCCCTACCACCAGCATCGAGAGCACCACGATGACTGCGGCGCCAGGCCTCCAGACGGACTGGCGTGGCATCGAAGCGACCTGGGCGTCAACGAGTTCCGGCGTCTGCTGGTCAGCTTGTGGTGGCGGCTGGTGATCGACCTCTGCCAAGAAGCGGTAACCCTGCCGAGGTACCGTTTCGACAAATCGAGGCGAGGCAGCACTGTCGCCCAGAACGTGCCGGATTTGACGGATGCAGACCGTGATGCCTTGTTCGAAATCGACGAAGGTTTCCTCGCCCCAAATATGGTGGCGGATCTGTTGTCGACTGACGACCTCGCCAGCACGCTCGACCAGCAGTGCCAGGACTTTGAGGGGCTGAGCCTGGAGTTTGAGCAGAACACCCCGTCGACGAAGCTCCTGGCGGGCAGGGTCGAGTTCGAACAAGCCGAATTGGAAACTACCGGACATATTACTCATGGTGGTCACCCTCAGACCTTGATCACGCTCAGCCCTTGATCATGCTCAGGCCTTGATCATGCTCAGGCCTTGATCACGCTCGCCCTTGATCACCCTCAGACCTAAGCCAGCTAGACCAGCATAGCGCCGTTCCAGCGTCTGTGCCTGTCTACCGGCCCCGTGTGGCCACCGATCCGTCCCCTGACCGTAGTCTGCTCTTGAGGTCCGGTTGCAAACCACTCATTCGAAGTGGCTTGGCAGATTACTTCTGGCTGATCTCGAGATCACCCTCAGTTCATATACCTGTCGCTTTGTGATCCGTAGGCTGCTCTCGTCAGCGATGCGGCGGACCGTGCAAGGGTCGTCCTCATCGTGCCTGCCCAACCTCCAACTCCGAGGAGATTCAATATGCGAATCCATTCCAGCCCAGCCGCCGTTTTCTCCCTTGCAGCAGTGGTTACATTGCCAGTGCTGGCACCGCCTGCCGAAGGTCAGTTTTTGGAGCCTGAGGTCGAGGTTCTGGTCACCCACCTCGCCGAGGCGCCTGGCGACAACTTTGGTTTTGTGGCCGAGACCATCGGTGACCTCAACGACGATGGTGCTGCCGAGTACATCATCGGCGCCATCCTCAACACCGAAGGCGGCCCGCTGGCGGGCAAAGCTTATGTTTATTCGGGAGCCGATGGTGCGTTACTCGCTACCCACGTTGGCAATTCCCAGGAGCGTCTCGGCTTTGGCGTTTCAGGGGGTGGTGACGTCAACGATGACGGTGTACCGGACTACCTGATCGGCGCCCCTGGCATCGGTAGCAACCCTGCCCGCGTCCTGGTCGTCTCGGGCGACGATCACAGCGTGATCCGTGAGCTCACCGACGCTCCGGTGACCTTCTTCGGTTTTGATGTTGGCTTCGTCGGTGATGTCAACAATGACGACTATGACGACTTCGTCGTCGGCGCACCGCTAGCCGGAGCCAACCAGGTAGGCCGAGTCGACCTCATCTCGGGGCATGACGGTTCGACCCTGTGGAGCCGCAGCGGAGTCACCGCCAGCAACAACCTCGGCACCGCTGTCACCGGTCTCGACGACCTCAATAAAGACGGGGTTCCAGATGTGGGAGTTGGTGCCTCCGGTGGCGGCACACCGGTTGGAGGCAATCCGTTCCCACCCGGAGAAGCGTTTGTGCTCAACGGTGCTGATGGCACCATCTTGCGCACCCTGAGTCCGGAGGATACCGGCGGCTCCTTCGGTCTCTTCTTCATCCACGACGCGGGGGATGTGAACGACGATGGCGTGGGTGATGTTTACGTCGGTGATTTCAGCGACACCATCGGCGGCCGTGGTTATGTCTTTTCGGGCAAGAAGGATAAACGTCTATTGGTGGTTGATGCCGAGAACCCAACCGATGGCCTCGGTATCGGTCGAGGTGCCGGTGACATCAACGACGATGATCACGATGACGTCTTGATAGGTGCCTTCACCAATAGTGATGGTGCGCCGCAGGGTGGGAAGTGCTCCGTGGTCTCTGGCCGTACCGGCGCGACCCTACGAACCTTCACCCTCACCGTGCCGAACGGCCAACTGGGTTTTGATGTGGTCAACCTCGGTGATGTCAACGACGACGGGGCCACGGACTTCCTCCTGACCGGTCTTGACCAGGCCTATGTCGTCGCCGGCATTGATGCCGACGACGACGAGGACAGTGACAGCGACAGCGACAGTGACAGCGACGAAGACAGTGACAGCGACAGTGACAGCGACGAAGACAGTGACAGCGACTGACATCGACGGCAACCGATGCGCCTCGAGCCACATCCTTTCCCCAGCCTGCTGTCAGGCTTTGGGCCAACCTTGATCGCAATCTGGGTACTGTGTCTCTTGCCGAGTGACGTGATCGCCGAAGATGGAGTGGTCTTCGGCGATCTTGCTGCGATCGGCTCCGATGTTGGGGCTTACCATCAGACCGAACCCGAGATTGTCGGCGTCTATCGAAGACACATCGAGCCGCAGCCTCCGGTTGCCTCAGATGCCGATAACATGCTCAGCTCATGGCGTGGATCACCAAGCGAGTCGAGATCCGGAGACGTTGGTGAACCCGCCCAGAATATTGGGGGTCCCAAAAGTAATCGGAGTATTGATGGTGGCAAATCGAGAGAGCATGGCCTCCATGACGGGGTAGCTGTGTGCCATAGAGATTGTTTTGGTGAAGCTAAGACAAGCGTCTACCAAGACGCTATGAACAGCTCTCTAGGAGGGCACGATGTCTTTCAACTCGACTGCGTCTTTCAGCTCGACCGAAGCAGCGGTCTTCAGTGGGCTCGCAGCGGTGGGTTCTGATCTCGTTGCGGCAGCACAAGATTGAGCGCTAAAGCCGCCAGCCCACCGGTCACCAGACCGGAGCCAAACAAAGTCTGGACGACGTCGGGAAGGTTTTGGAGCACGTCTTTGCGCAGCTCACAGCCGAGGCCAAGTCCAATTGCAACTGCCAAGATGATCATGTTGCGACGGTCGAGATGAACGTCTCGGTGGATAATCGAAAAACCACTCGAAAAGATCATCGCAAACATAATCAATCCGCCACCGCCGATCACCGCGGGGGGAATGGTCGCGAACAGGGCACCCACCTTGGGTACCATGCCGAGCAGCAACAGCAGCACCCCGACAACCCCGGTGACATGGCGACTTACAACGCCGGTGAAATGCACCAGTCCGACGTTTTGCGAGTAGGAGGTATTGGGGAAAGCGCTGAACAGCGCCGCCAAGCCACTCATCACGCCGTCGGCGAGTAAACCGCCGCGCAGCTCACGGTTGGTTGGGGACCGGCCGACCGCGGCGACGGTGCCCGAAATGTCACCCAACGTCTCCATCGTGCTGATGACGTAGACCATACCCATCAACAGGATCGGGATCGGGTGGAACTCCAGCCGGTAACTCAGCAAACGGGGGAACTCGAACCAACCCGCTTCGGCGACCGTGGTGAAGTCGACTTTACCGGCAGCGATCGCCAACAAATACCCTGCAACCACCCCGACCAGCATGCTGCTGTAGGCGAGGAAGCCGCGTGCGAATTGATTGAGTAGCAGGGTGATGACAAACACTACGCCCGCAATACCGAGATTGGTCAACGAGCCGTAGTCCGCGGCACCCGGTCCTCCCGCCGCGTAGTCCATGCCGACTGGGATCAACGTCAGGCCAATCAGCATCACCACCACACCGTTGACCAACGGTGGAAACAACCAGCGCAGCCTTCCGATCGACAAACCAATCGCGATCTCGACCACCGAAGCCACCAAGCAAGCGCCGAACACGGCGCCGAGTCCAAACTGTTTGCCAGTGGCGATTGCTGCGCCGACGAACGCCACCGTCGTACCCATAACAATCGGCAGCCGTCCACCCACCGGTCCGACACCGTAAGACTGCACCAAGGTCGAGAGACCGGCCATCACCAAGGCCATCTGCAGCAGGAAGGCCGTTTCACCCGTGACCAGGGACAAGCCACCAGCAATCAACAGCGGTGGTGTGATGTTGCCGAGCAACATCGCCACCAGATGTTGGATCCCGAGCGGGATGCGCTCAACCAGAGGTGGCGCATCCTCGATACCGTAGACCACGCGGGGCGGCGGTGTTGCGTCGGAGGGTGTTGCGTCAGACGGTGATGCGTCAGAGGATTCAGTCATAAGGTCGACCATACTATCTTGAGCGAATCGACGTCGCGATTGTCGAGCGTACTTATTCCCAGAGAACTGATTTACAGGCTGCCAGGCAGGCCACCATCCAGAGACGGAGAATACGGCACGGCTGATGGTGTGAATCAGCCTGCAATCACGCTGTAGGTACCTGAAGCCTCTTGAAACCGGAGTTTACGACTGGATCGACGAGAAGCAGCAGGTAACGAATCATCAAGGGAGCAGCTGATGGATGGTATTCGTAAACGAACTAAGAGGAGCAGCTCAACCAACAAGGTCAAGCTAACCGCGTGCGCGACGACGCTGTTCGCAGCGCTTCTCTCTTCACAACCCGTCGATGCCGGCCTGAATGATGCTGGGCGACTCTCTGCCAAGGTCTTGGATAGGAAAGGGAAACCGTTGGCGGGAGTCAAGATAACGATTACCAATCGCCAGAAAGAGGATTACCTGCTAAATAGAATCACGGATAAGAGGGGGCGCTTTCATCTCATTGCTCAGATTCCCATACTCTTTGATGATTGCTTTTCTCTTTACCTCGAAGCAGACGGCTATCAACCTTTGCAAGTGTGGGAGAAACTTGCTCCCGGTCGAAGTCAACGAGCGGTATACAAACTCTTTAGACAGAGTGGTGCTGACTTGTACAACCAAGGCGTCAATGCCCTTAAATCTGGAGACCGCGGGACAGCTGAACAGCTACTACTGAATTCTCTAAAGACTCAACCGGACCTTGTACAGGCTCGCCACGCACTTGCGCAACTTTACCTTCATCAGAGGAAGTATCTTCAGGCTATCGATGCAGTGGAAGCAGTGCTGGCGGAGCAACCGCAAGATGGTCAGTCGTTAGAAGTCTTGTACGCTGCACATCGCGGGCTTCGGAACTCACAAGATGCCAGACAAACACTGAGAGCGCTTGCGGCAGCCGGCTATGTTGTGGCGGCAGCCCAACACTTTCACAATGAGGGTGTTCGCTCGTTTAGGCGGGGAGACTTGGAGTCTGCTCAACATGAGCTAGGCGAAGCTGTGGCCCTCAATCCAGACTTGGTGGAAGCTTATGTTCAGTTGGCAAAAGTCCAAAATCGAGCCGGCCTGCCAGTAGATGCGGAAGCCGCAGCAAAGAAGGCTCTGGTGATCGAGCCGGGCCACACTGAAGCCCAGAAGCAGTCCTTCAAGGCTCTTTGTATGCTCGGCCAATGGAAGAAGGCTAGTGCTCTGCTGGCCCTCCTGATAGCTCGCGACCCTGAGTTGTCCGACATCCGACTCTACCAATGGAGTATTGAGAGGATGGGTCTAGATGAGGCTCTCCTGGCGCGAAAGAACATTGAGGAGTTGGTGAACTTCAAACCAGATCATGCCAGAGCTAAACTTCTCCTGGGCTTGATTGCGGTTAGAACGGGAGAGGTCGAAGCAGCCAGAGGTCACTTGCAACGCTACTTGGAGTTGGCGCCAGTGGATTCTGAATCTCAAACCGCCCGTACGTTATTGTATGAGCTGTAGAGTGGGATCCTTGCGACCGAGTTCGTTTCCGCATAGCCAAGAATGGAAGCTCCCCGGAAGTATCAGGAGCATCTTGTGTGGTCTCCTGGTCGTTCTTTTTGGTTCCTTACCATCGATCCAGTTCGCGGCTGGAGACTCGAGAGTCGAATGGCCGGAAAGCGGAATAGTGGTCGAGGAAGTTGACCCTAGGGGTGAGCTAGGGAAGGCAGGAGTCCGAGCTCACGATGCCATCTCTTCTTGGCATCATGTTGCTGGCCTCCCCGATAGGTCGCCATTGAAAAGCGGAAGACTTGAGTCTGTTTTCGATTGGCAGTGGTTGCGTGTAAACCAAGGCCAGCTTGCCGGAGTTGTGCTCCACGGCCGCCGCAATGGGAGGCCCGTGAGTTTCACGATCGACAAAGGGGCATGGGCGGCTCAGGTTCGGCCAGCAATGACCCGAGAATCGTTGGGTATCTATAAGAGAGGATTGGGCTTAGTCGAGAAAGGGCATGTCGACGAAGGAACTACTCTTTGGAGGAAGTTAGAGCAAGACCAAGAGCTAGAGGCTAATTGGTCACTCCGCTGCTGGTTGGCGACAAGGGTTGGGGAAGAACTGTTCAATAATGGAATGTATTTGGATTCCGAGCAACATTACCTCGCCGCCCTAGATCTAGCTAAGGATCCTGAGTCTAGAGTTGCTGTCTTGGACAGCCTCGGAGATACCTACTTGCAACTAACAGCGATCGATAGGGCTCGGCAAGTCCACCAATCGGCTATGGAGATTTGGGAAGCGACCTGGGGTGAGAGTCTAGGTCTTGCTAGGGCCAAGAGTCGTGTGGCGGAAATCTTATGGCTATTAGACGAAAACGAATTAGCAGAGGCGGCGGACGCAAGTGTTGTAGCTATGAAGAAAAAGCTTGGTGCAACAGAGTCCTTGGGGAGCGATCTGAATACTCTGGCCCGAGCTGCCTATCAAGAGGGCTCACTCGACCTGGCGGAGAATTATTATCAGGAAGCTATTCGCGCCTCGGAACCTCTGGCTCGTGGCGATCCCGATCCCGATCGAGCAGAGGCACTACAACTCCTTGGCAGTATTTATCTTCAGCGGCAACAGTTTGCGTTGGCTGAAGAGTCGATCAAGGCCGCTCTTCTCATTCAAGAGCAATTTTTTGCGGAAGGAATGGCAACTGCTTGGTTGTCGAACCAGCTAGGTTATGTGACTTATGCAACCGGCAAAACTGATATAGCTCAAGGTTACTACGCTCGAGCCCTGTCTATCTATAAAGGCCGATCCACTGAGACACCTGGTCTAGTGGAAGCGTTGGAGGGCCTAGGTCATGTAGCCTATCGTCTGGATGATCTCGAAGCAGCCGAGGACTATTACCTGCGTGGGCTTGCTGTTGCAGAGAGGCTTGCGCCCAGTAGCTTTCGTCAAGGACGAATTCTAAGCGATTTGGGTGATGTAGCTAGCAAACGTGGTCAAACGTCTTCGGCTCGGGAATTCTATGAACGGGCATTGCTTATTGCTCAAAGGCTGGAAAATGATGACTTAGAGGTTCCGCGTAGCCTCGCGAGACTTGGGAGTCTCGCGTTATCTCAGGGGGAACTCGGCGACGCGGAGGATTATAGTCATCAGGCGAGAGCAATCCTCGAACAACAACCCAAGCATCGAGACCTGGCCGAACTCTATGATCTTATGGGGCATATCGCTGAACGCCGAAAGGAACCTGGAATTGCTTCCAGTTACTATTCCAAAGCCCTCGCAATCTATGAGAAACTTAACTCTGACTATCTAGAAATGGCAGCAATCTTGAATCATCTAGGGGGCATCGCCTACCGACAAGATGAGCTCGAAGGGGCAGCCTACTTTGCTGGACGAGCCCTGGCGCTTGCACAGCCTCTCGACCCACATAGCCAGGCTGTGTTTGATAGCCTGAGTATTCTGGGTGAGGTTGCTCGCGGTCGTCATGAATTTGTAGAGGCTGAGAGATTTCATAGACAGGCCCTTGAAGTTCTAGAAAAATCGGCACCCGAAAGCGATCATGTCCTTTCGAGCTTGAGTCGACTTGCATGTATCGCCTCAGACCAGCGTCAGCGAATAGATCTTGTTGATACTTTACAGCGGTCTCTGGATTTCATATTAGAACACAACAAAGATAGTCCCGAAGTAGCTCGACAACTGGTCGGTCTTGGTGTGTTTGCTGTAGACCTGGGAGACTTTGGGGCCGCTGAAGACTACTTAACTCGCGCTCAAGAGATTCAGAGCAAGAGTGAGTTGGATGATTCGGAGATTGCTGCGACGCTCAATACGCTGGGTGCTGCAGCCTGGAGCCAGGGTGATCTAGAGGCGGCTGAGGGGTACTGGACACATAGTCTCTCCATACTAGAGAAGGGTTCGCCAGAGAATCCAGGGTTTTCCCTGGCGTTGCGGCACGTTGGCCTTGTTGCGTCGAGTCGAGGGGATTTCGCGTTGGCCGAAGAATACTACCAGCGTGCTCTGGCAGTAAGTCGTATTGTAGAACCCGATAGCCAGAGCCTGTCAGAGAGTCTGTACTCTTTGGGTTCGGTCGCCTTGATGATGGGTGATTTGGAGCTGGCAGAAGTCTATGTTTCGGAGGCTGTCGGTCTTAGAACGACGCTTGATCCCGGCGGCTCTTCGTTGGCTGAGAGTATCTTCTTGATGAGTCGCATTGCGGCGATGCAGGGTCGGTCAGAAAGAGCCAGGAGGTACGCCGGGAAGGCCCTTCAAATCTATGAGGGACTGAACTCTGACCTGTTCGAGAGAGCAACAAATTATTATAGATTGGGTATTCTGGCCGAGGATCGACAGGACTATCAGGCTGCCGAAGAGCTCCACCACCGTGCTTTGGTCACCCGTCAAGAGCTTGCGCCGAGCAGTACTGATGTTGCTGCCAGCTTGGTGCGGCTCGGCTTGATTTCGCGTATCCAGGGGAACCTCGACTCGGCCGAGAGCCACCATTTACGAGCGCTCCAGATCTACGATGTGAACATGCCAGAGAGTCGTCTGATGTTAACTAGTCTTGATGACCTCAGTCTAGTTGCTGAATCCAGAGGTGAGATCGAGTTATCGTTGGAGTATCTCCGCCGCGCTCTGGCGCAACGCGAGCGAACTGGCTTTCATGATCTAGACCGAGTCGTCAATATTCACCGCATCGCGACGCTACTTCGTAAGAACCAGGATGAGTTGATGGCCTCTGAGTTTTATTCTAAGGCCATTGACTTATTGGAATCTCAGTTTGGCCGTTTGGCTGGCTCGTATTCTGTCAAAGGACCCTACCTGAGCGATCACAGAGATATCTATCGCGACGCTGTATCTTTCTTTTTGCAGTCTGGGCGGGTCGGTGAAGCTCTAGTTACGCTCGAACGGTCGAGGGCTCGAGCTTTTCTGTCGATGCTTGCTGAGAAAGAGATAGTTTTTTCTCGCGATGCCGATACGGAAATCGATCGATCTCGTCAACGCATCGCGTCGCGCTATGATCAGGTTCAATGGCGGTTAGCCAGTCTAAACGCCGCCACGCACCGTAGCGAGATGGAAGCGCTTTCTAGACTATTGAGGAGGCTGCAGTCAGAACGGGAAGATCTCATATCGGCGATCCGTAGGATGTCTCCCAAGGTTGCCGCGCTTCAAGATCCTGCTCACTTAGATCTTCGAAACATTCAAGACTCTCTGGATGTCGGCACTATCTTGGTGTCTTACAGTGTTAGGGCCAATGAGACGGACGTATTCTGTGTCGGCAGAGATTTTGGTGTACACGGCGAGGTATTGCCCATTGGCGAGATTGAGCTGAGACGAAAGATCAGCGCTTTTAGAAAATTGATTACGCAGGAAGATGAAGGGGATCAGTCCCCAGGAATGCGTCATCTGATTGCTGTTGGTGCGGAGCTCTATCGAGACTTGTTGGCACCGTTGGGCGATTGTCTAGAGGACGGTCAGAGGATTCTTGTGATTCCTGACGGGCCACTGCACTATCTTCCTTGGGGGG
>JAJCXO010000052.1 GCA_029263395.1 Acidobacteriota bacterium
CTGAGCCGCCATAAGTCCCTCGTAGCCCGCCAAAGCTCGGTCTACTCCCGGAAAGTACTCCAGACATTTCTGGATGGCCTCAGGCAGCTTATCCTTGAGCTCAGATATATTCGAAACTACTCGGGTTATGCCCTCTTCGTCGAACTGGATGGCCTGTGCCACATCGTCAAAAATCCCAAGGTAATCGACTATCAGGCCGTGGGTCTTTTGCTGCCCGTATGGACGGTTAACACGACAGATCGCCTGCAGCAGGGTGTGATCCCTCAAAGGGCGATCGAGGTACATGGTCTGCAATATTGGTGCATCAAAACCCGTTAGCAATTTGGAGGTGACAATAATGATCTTCAACGGGTCGCTGGGGTCACGAAACCGATCAAGCAGCTTCTCTTCCGCATCCCGATCCCGCCGATAGGGCACGTACTGATCTTCACCACTATTTACCGACATTACGATGTCAGAGGTTTCTGGGGGGAGATACTGGTCAAGCGCCTTTTTGTAAAGGAGGCAACTCTCGCGATCGAAGGTAACCACCTGCGCACCAAAGCCACTTGGGGACACCTTCTCCTGAAAATGCTGAGCGATGTCTGCACAGACCGCTTGAACGCGATCAGGAGATTTGAGCAATATCGCCATCTTGGCTGCGTGTTTACCGAGCTGATCTCGCTCCTCGTCGGTGAGGTGGGCGGTTAACGCCCTAAACTCCTCATCTATCTGTTCCTGGTCAACATGAAGATCGACAAGTCTCGGCTCAAAATGTAACTCTTTGGTAGCGCCGTCCCGAATGGAGTCCTCAAAACCATAGCGGCTCATGTAGCCGTTGGCGTCTTCCTCAGCTCCGAAGGCGTAGAAGGTGTTCTTGTCCGCCCGATTGATGGGCGTACCGGTCAGGCCGAAGAGGAACGCGTTGGGCAGAGCGTCGCGCATCTTGCGGCCCAGGTCGCCCTCTTGGGTGCGGTGCGCCTCATCGACCAACACAATGATGTTCTCGCGTTCGTTGAGCACGCCGTCGGCTTCGCCGAACTTATGGATCGTAGTGATGATTATCTTGCGGACGTCTTTGCCGAGGAGTTCCTGCAAGTCCTTACGGCTTTCAGCCTTTACGAGGTTGGCAGCACTTGAGGCATAGAACGTACTCGATATCTGGCTGTCGAGATCGATACGATCGACGACGATCATCACCGTTGGATTCTTGAGCGCCGGATGCAGCCTTAGTTTGCCCGCAGCGAAAAGCATGAGCAGCGACTTACCGGAGCCCTGGAAGTGCCAAATCAAGCCCTTCTTGGGATGACCAGCCACCACGCGCTCGACGAGCTTGTTAGCGCCATCGTACTGCTGATAGCGGGCGATGATCTTGATGCGCTGTTTACCCTTGTGCGTCGCGTACGAGGTGAAGTTCGCCAGCAGGTCGAGGATGACCTGCGGTCGCAGCATCGAGATAACCGCCTTCTCGACCTGCTCCATCGAGGGCAGAGCTTCGTCATCCTCGAGCCGCCACGGGCCCCAGAACTCAACGGGCATGCGGATCGAGCCGTAACGGTACTCCTTGCCCTCGGTGGCAATGGAGAAAACGTTCGGCACAAAAAGTTCGGGCACATTGCGCTCGTAGTCGTCGTGCACCTGTAGCGCCCCGTCGAGCCAGCTCTGGCTGGAGCGGACCGGGGTCTTCGCCTCGATGAGCACCAGCGGCATGCCGTTGATAAGCAGGACGAGGTCTGCCCGCTTCTCGGTCTTGCCGGCGCGGAAGGTGTACTGCTGGGTGACAACATACTGGTTCTGCTCGAGGTCGTCGAAGTCGATGAGCTTGATGGTGACGTGTTCGCCGTTCTCGCCGAAGGGCATCGACTTCTCGCCGGTGAGCCAGGCAGCAAACTCCTCGTTAGCCTTGACCAAACCGTCGCTGCGAACGCCCATGATGATCGCCCGCAGTCGGTAGAGCACGTCATCAACGCGATCGGGCTGGGCGGCGATGGTGGGGTTCAGTCGGAGGAGGGCCTCGCTGAGATGAGCCTCGACGAGTGTTTCCTGGGGCTGGCGGGGGAGGTTCTCGTAGGAGAGGTAGTGCCAGCCAAGGCCGGCAATTTGGCCGGCGCGGCGAGCGAGGCCGGGAACGACCGCAGTCTGGTGCGTCACTCCACCGCAGAGCAAATCGCGGATAAAGGCTTCGACAGTATTCGCTTCGTTAAAGGTCATTAGGCGGGCCCCTCCAAAACTTTGCGAAGGAGCGCTCTCAAGAGTTCCTTCGCGGCTTCGGCGCGCGCTGCCGAACTCCTCACCGCCTCGAAACATTGGTCCAAGGATTCGCATAAGCCCGCCGCCACCTCAGGCGTGGTGGGAAACGGGAGGGGAAGTGCCTTGATTTTGGCCTGCGAGATATTCTTCATCGCCCCACCAGTGCCAGTTGAAACTGCGGAAATTTGCTGGCGCATGGACTGGCTCTGCATGAGGTGCCACAACAACCGCTTGCTGACTCCAACTGCAGGCACTAATCGAAGAGTTTTGTCGCAGAGCATCAGGTTGGGATAGCCGCGATCTACTATGCAGGTCTCGCCGACAAGCGCAGGTGTGTTTGCGCGAGTCATGAGAAGGTCGCCTTTGTTTACCCCAAACTCCGATATAAACTGCGACGGTTCGTTAAGCACCTTCGATTCTTCGGGCCTGAAACCAAGCGGATCTACAGCACTTACCTTGAGTACAGCCACCTCGTCATCGTGAGGCGGCTGATTGTTTCCCACGAGGCTTCGTCCGGGAACAATGTCAGCAAGCAAATCGCCCACGGTTCTCGCCTCCAGCCGCCTATCGTTACGCAGGGTCTCGAGAATCGATAGCCATGCAATTCTTGCTTGATCCGTGAGCGTCGTTAGTCGTTCATAAGCCTGCCGTGCTGCCTGTAACACCTCCGCAATCTGTGACTGGTCCTCAAGCGCCGGCAATGCGAACTCTTCCTTCGCGAGGTCTCTCCAGTTAATGGTTGGTGATAACCCACCAACTGATATCTTGACTGCACGGTCCATAAAGATGTCGCTCTGCATAAAGAAAGGCAAAAACTCTTCCAGTACGACATCAGTCTTGGGGCGTAGAACCATCGCATGTGCAGAACAGATGCCATCGAAGTCGGCGACGGCCAGCTTTCGCTGATAGGCACGTCGCTTGCCAAAGATGATGTCGCCAGACTTGAAAAGGATCTTGCTGGACTCAACATCGCTAGTTTCGCCCCAGCGCCGAATCTTCAGCGACTCGGGATCAATGTGCTCAAGGCCGACATACCGATCCACGTCTGCCTCAGCGGGTTCGACCTTGTCCTTGACCTGAACGGCCATCTGGTCGAATCGGAATACCTGGGTTGGCTGGAGCGTCTCAGGCATCGTTCGCCTTCGGGGCTACTACGCCATCAAGCATCTGCACGAGGGAATCCATCTCGGTCCAGAAGGCACGGCCATCGCTTTCGAAGGAAGCC
>JAJCXO010000053.1 GCA_029263395.1 Acidobacteriota bacterium
CCTCAAAGACGTCCCGGCCGCAGCCCGCTCCATTGAACGCCCGTCGCCAATCGCACCCCGGCTCGAGGCTCTGATCGAGCGCCTCGAAACTGCCGTCTGATCAGAAACTCACCACCAGCGCTGTAGTCAAGATGCTATCGAGTTCGTCGAGCTCTACGGTTACCAGGTCTCCTGTCGGCATCAAGTCACGATCTAAGAGGGTGACTTCGGCCAACGAAGGCTGATTGTCATACTGCAGTTGCAGACTTGCCTTGAGCGCCAGCTTCTCAGTCAGTGACACCGCAATCGAGTTGACCATGTCGAGCCGCAGGTCGTCGGTGTCGTCGAGGGACTGGTCAACCACGACTTTGTTTTCGAACGTTGCCCCTTTGCCGAACTTCTTCAACAACGCGGACGACACCCGGAGACCAGGAGAAGTGTCCTCGGACCCGTCGACATCTTCCTGCCGTGTGACAGTCACACCAGCATCGGTTCGAAACTTGAAGTCGTCGAGATCTCGCCACAACTGGCCAACCCCGAGCTGAGCTGACAGGCGACTGCTGATGCCTGCGAATCGGTTGCGTTCCCAAGTGACCCCAGCATGGCCAACCCACTGCTCGCGCAGTTGGTGCTCATAACGCCCTGACAACTTGTAGTTTTCCGCCGTCCTCTCGGCGTCCGGTGAACGCAGCTCGAAGCTGTCGGTCGTGCCCACGGCAAAGTCGTCCGAGGTCGACTCCAAACGTACTCCCTCGGCTCCCAAAATAACTTTCGACCGGTCCCAAGCATGCTCGAGCGCAGCCTTGAAGCCGAACGAAGTGGATTCGGCGTTTCCAGCCGTCGCTACCAGGCTGAGCTCGGCGGTCCCAGACCACCCGGTCTCCTCAGCGGAGAGAGGGGCTACCAAGCCACTCAAGCCCAACACAAACAGAAACGAATAGAACGGTTTTTTCAGATTCCACAAAAATGACAAATGACGCATGTCACCAGACTCTCCGTAGCTTTTGATTGCAGCCAATGTAATATCGGTTATTCGGAGCCACGAACCGGTCAATGCCCGATTCGAATCGAAACTGCCAAGGCAGGGCAGCGGAGTTTATAGATGTCGACCATGGAATCCAATCACTCCATACAGCACGCTCGAGGCATTGCCTCCAACATCTCATGAAAGCCAAGCTGTTCCTCGCTGTCACCTCGGGACTGTTCGCTATCGGGTTGTGCGAGGCCATCCTCTGGCTATTCGCCGGCTCGATCTACCCAACGCCCTTCTTCCCCGGGGATATCGAGCCACAGCAGGACGCAACGTTCGATCCACTGATCGGTTGGAAACTTCCTCCCAACGTCGAGTTGCCTGAGGCCAGCGACGAATTTGTGGTCACAATCCGCTCCAACGCCCAGGGTTTTCGGTCGCGGCACGATTTCAGCCAACCAACTGAAGCTCGCAAGGTGGCGTTCCTAGGCGATTCCTACACCTTTGGCAGCGGAGTCGAAGACGAGGAGACTTTCCCTTCGGTGCTAGAGGCTTCAATGCCGAATACGCAAAGCTACAATTTTGGTATCGGCGCCTTCGGCGTCGACCAAATGTGGCTGACCCTACGTCATTACGCTCTACCCCTGAAGCCAGACCTGGTGATTCTGAGCTTTATCCGCTACGACCTCGACCGCAGCTTGTCGAGCTACCGCCAGGATCATGTTTGGCGCCAGAAGCCAACGTTTCGACTGATAAAGGATGAGCTGGTACCGATGACGCTCGAGAACCGCCCCTCAGTGTTTGGGCGCTTCGTGCAACAACACTCGCGTCTGCATCAGCTGTGGCGAAAGACCGAACACTCGCTGAGCCGACGGTACGCGATGGGTTACCGCTGGCGTCTCAATCGCGCCTTATTCGAAGCTGTTCGCGATGACTGTCGACAAGCCGAAGTCCCGTTGTTGGTGGTCCACATCCCGATCAATCGCCGCAAACCAACACCGATGTTCGACCGGGAATTTGCCGACATGGGCATTGAGTATTTGGATCTCACGCCGTTGATGCCAAGCCATGCTGACACGTTCTACTTCCCAAAAGATCGACATCTGAATGCGGCTGGACACCAATTCGCCGCGAGCGCTATCCAACAGCGGCTCGCGGCGATGCAACTAGACTGACGATGCAGCTAGCCTACTGAGCTAACCTCAGCCCTGTTGGCCTGGACCACCACCCTGCCCAACATGGTGACGTGGACCATGGTGACGTGGACCCCGGCGACGCGGCGGCAGTTCGTCACCGGCCAGCTCACCATCAGCATTCTGATCGAGCTCAGCAAAGATGGTGTTCAGATCATCAATGTCGAGGTTGCCATCTTGATTGCGATCAACGCTTTCGAGCATACGCTGCTGCATCTCGAGCATCCGCTGTTCGCGCAATGCTTGCCGATCCGCCGAGTCTTCACCCTCATCGCCGGCACCGTCGAAGCCCGGCTGTCCGCGTCCAGGTCCTCCACGAAGCCCAGGTCCGCGACGCCCAGGCCCGCGACGCCCAGACCCAGAGTGATTCGGCCGGAGGTCAGCGGGATCAACGATGCCGTCACCATCCGGATCTGCGGTCAGCAGGAAAGATTCCCACTCCCCGATCGTGATGGTACCGTCGCGATCGGTATCGGCACCACGCACCAGGCCCGCCCCCACCGGTCCGCGCCCCATCCCTTTGTGGCCCAAGCCCGGAGCGTTGGCGATCTCGTCTTCGGTCAGGACGCCATCACCATTGCTGTCGAGGCGAGGAAAATGGCTGGTACCTTGGTCGAACTCTTCACGGCTAATGGTGCCGTCCTGGTTGGTGTCGAGGTCGGCACTCAGGCGGGACCAAGCGTCGGCTCCAGGTTCCGATATTGGCTGTTCCTGAGCTGACAGCACACCAGCCATCAGAACAGAACAAGCCAAGCCTACCCAGAGGATTGGCTGCCGAGATTTGGAACCTTGTGTAACATCGTGCATGACATTCTCCCTGTCGTCGAGACGGGGGCCGCCCCGTCGTGTATTACTCATTTCGTGTCTGTTGTGGCAGGCCCTCTGTCAGGGAAACCTCCCGCCAACGACAGGTACAGAGTACCGAGGCCTGGCTTCAGGGTCTTTAACTCGACGCAAGAGCTTTGTAAGGGATGTAAATTCAGAACCCGAAGCAACCATCCCCTCCGATGATTCTGGATATCCTCTCGCCATGCCGTCCACTCTGAGAACAGCCTGGCCTTGGATTCTGGCAGCCACCTTGCTCGCCCTGCTGTTGACTCTTGCCTGGTTGCAGTATCGCTGGCTGAACGCAGTCAGCGAGGCGGATCGGCAGAAGACCCAGAGCGTACTGCAAGGCGCCGCCGATCGTTTCGCCCAGGACTTCGACCGTGAGCTGACCCGTGCGTTCTTGATCTTCCACCCACCCGTTGGAGGCGGACCCCGCGCCGGTCGACGCCGAGGCGAACGCCCGGACCGATCGATTTCCGACCCATCTGACCACCCCACGTTCGGGCACAGAGATCACGACAGCCTCAGCCGGCGATACGATCGATGGCAGACCTCCGCCCCGTTTCCCGAGCTGGTGCGAGCCATCTTCGAGATCCGCCTTGCAGGGCAAGAGACCCGTGAACAGGAGACCGGTGAAACACTCGAGCTCAGCCGGTTCGATCCAGCGACCGGTCAATTCGAAGAGGCAACGTGGCCGGCCGAGCTTCACTCCTTGCGGGATCGCCTGGGCGAAAGCCCTAGAGCTCGACGAGATCCCTCTGAGCCTCCCGATCTCGGGGCAACGTTCCTCGCTGATGACGCCCCCGCGCTCCTGATCCCGGTATTCGGCCAGGCATCGCCAAGACGTCGTGGCCGCCTGGATGGCCCACCTAGCCAGGGTCCGTTCAACTCGTTGATCCTGTGGCTCGACCACACCACCCTCACCGAGGTCCTATTACCAGAGCTCACCCAACGATATCTGCGCCGGACGGACGGCCCAGACTATGCGGTGCGGATCGTCGACCGGCAGAACCGGTTGCTCTTTGGTTCCGCGGCCCCGTCAGCGCATGACGAAGGTGACGCCAGCGCTCGGCTATTCTCGTTGATGCCCCCCGATCAACTCGGCAGCTTGCGTCATCAAACAGATCTGACACCTCGCAACGGCCCGGACGATCGACCTGCTGACCACGGACGTCCAGGCTTCGGTGAAGGACGGCGGCTGAGTCGGATGTATCAATTCATCAGCTCTCCGGAACACGCGAGATGGCGTCTCATCATCAGCCACCCCGAGGGGTCGCTCGACGATGTCGTCAACCGCGCGCACCGCAACAACCTCGCCATCAGTTTTGGCATTCTTTTGCTGCTCGCCGCCAGCTTGTTGCTGATGTTGCTGTCGACGCGCCGAATGCAGGGTTTGGCCAAGCAACAGCTCGAATTTGTTGCTGGTGTGACCCACGAGCTGCTGACGCCGCTCGCTGCGATGCGCTCCGCAGGGCAGAACCTGGCGGACGGTGTGGTTGCCGAGCCAAGTCAGGTCAAACGTTACGGCCGCCTGATCGAGGACGAAGGACGACGACTGACCAGCATGGTCGGTCAGGTTTTGGAATTTGCCGGCATGCAAGCCGGGCGTAAAACCTACTCGTTGCAGCGAGCCCAGTTGCCCGAGATCCTGGCCAAGGCCCTGGATGAATATCAACCGATGCTCGACGAACAAGGCTTCACGATCGACCTCCGAATCGCCGACGACCTGCCGGAGATCATGGCCGATCCACCGGCGCTCCATCGCGCTATCCAGAACTTGATCGCCAATGCCATCAAATACGGTGCAGCGGGAGGCTGGATCGGGCTCGAAGCCAGTCTCAGTGATCGCGGGAAGTCGATGGTGACCTTCACCGTCGCAGATCGTGGCCCTGGCATCGCGGCGGCTGATTTACCTCATCTTTTCGAACCGTTCTACCGCGGCGACAACAGCTCGGACGAACAAATCCCTGGCAGTGGACTCGGGCTGAGCCTGGTCCAGCACATCGCAGAAGGCCACGGCGGACGGATCGACGTCGAGAGCTCAGACGCCGGGAGTCGGTTCACCTTGCAGCTGCCGGCGGTGCTCGATCAAGACGAGGCGACGCAGACGGCGGAGAGCAGCCCCTGATGGCAAGAACGGCTGGCACAGACTCAGCGCCGGAAAAACGGTACCACGAGGAGAAGATCTACCATGAGTGAACATGGCAAACGACGTATCCTGTTGGTAGAAGACGAACCGAGTCTGGTGCTCACCTTGAGCGACCGCTTGCTCAGCGAGGGCTACGAAGTCGCCACTGCTGGCGATGGCGAGAGCGGGTTCAACAAAGCAATCGAAGAGCCGTTCGATCTGATCGTCCTTGACGTGATGTTGCCGCGCAAAAGTGGGCTCGATGTCTGCCGGGATCTTCGTCAGCACGGTTTACAGACGCCGATCCTAATGTTGACCGCCAAAGGCCAAGTGGTCGACAAAGTGGTAGGTCTCAAGCTCGGCGCCGACGATTACCTCACCAAACCGTTCGACATGATGGAGCTGATGGCCCGCATCGAGTCCCTGTTGCGACGCGCTCGGAACACTATCGGCCCAGCCGCTGGCTCGTATGTTTTCGGTGACATCCGGGCCGACTTTCGGCGTGCCGAAGTGCTGCGTGCAGGGCAGGAGGTCGAACTTTCGGCGCTCGAGCTCAAACTGCTGCAACACTTCATTGAACATCGTGGCGAGGTACTCTCCCGCGATCACTTGTTAGACGAAGTCTGGGGCTATGATGCAACCCCCTTCACCCGCACGGTCGACGTCCACGTCGCCTCGTTACGGCAGAAACTCGAGACCAAACCCAGCCGGCCCGAATTTATCCTCACCGTCCACGGCCAAGGCTATAAATTTGTCGGCTGACTTGAAGGAGTTCAGCTCGCTTCGTCTTCGTCTTCTTTGCGCAGTGCCAGAAAAAGCACTTCCGTCGTCAGGGTGCGTTTGTCTGTCGACTTGAGGTACATCTCACCACGGATACGCATCAGCACGCCGCCGGCCCGCTTGCGCGCCGAGATCAGCTTCGCCCGCAGCTGTACCTCACTGCCCGAAGGCACCGGGCGGATAAATCGTACTTTGTCGAGCCCAAAGTTGATCATCATTCCCATATCGGTGAAGGTGACCAGCTCGAAGAAGAGATTCGGCAATAGAGACATCATCAGGTAGCCGTGGGCAATGGTGCCACCCATCTCGCTTTCCTTGGCGCGCTCCTCGTCGACGTGGATCCACTGTCGATCCTCGGTCGCTTCGGCGAAACCATTGATGCGATCCTGATCCACATGGAACCATGAGCTAGCTCCGAGATCGAGATCTTTCACTGTCAGAGTGTCCGCGAGGGTCAGATCCATGGCTCTCCCAATGGTGCTCAGCAACCGGTGAACGCCCCGAACCTCTGGCTGGAGACGAGGGACAAGGCTAAAGACGAGGGACAGTCGCGTCGAACTGCAATTGTAGGATGGTCCTCCGCCATCAGCAAGCAACTCAACCGGTTGCCCTCCCAGGGTGCCCTTCCTCTCCCGGCAATGGCAACCGTTGACCGGCGACCTCAGCTTGTTGGAAAACCTCGAGGAACGCCTCGTCGATCGGTGCCCAACGGTCGGGCGCTTGCCGCTTGACGTCGAGCTGAGTATTGACCGCCAAGGTGTAATTCCCCTGCTCGTAGGCATACCAAGCGATCACCAGCTGTAACAGCACCCGGTCGTCGAGCCAGTGGTCGAGTTCCAGCACTCGATCGAGATGCGGCTTGGCCTGATAGGGGTAACCAGACCGCAGCAGAAGCCAGGTCAACCCGAGGGACGCCTTGGCTTCAAAAGGCTCGTTGCCAAGCTCGATCGCCAACTCGCGGATAGCATGAAACCGATCCTCCGCTTCATCGAGCTCACCGGTCTTCACCAACGATTCGGCCAACTTGTAGGACAACAGGAGCCGGCGGGTGTTCTCCTCCCGCTGGTCATAAAACGCCACTGCCCGCCGCCACAGAGTTTTGGCGGTTTCGAGGTCTCCTTGGCGTTGAGCCACTTCACCGAGGCTTGCAGAAACACGCATCTCCGACCACACATCGCCGGTCTGGAGCGACAGCTCGCGAGCATCGGTCAGCACCTGAGCGGCGCCGTCCAAATCGCCGGTGGTCAACAGCAAGCTGCCGACCTGAAACAAGGTATCAGACTCGCCGAGACGATCACCCAGGTCCTGCTGGATCCCCAACAGCTCAACATAAAGCTCTTCGGCGCGTGCCGTATCGTTGTCGGCCAAGGCCAGCCGTGCCAACTCATACAACACTTCCGCCCGAGCTGGCTGGTCGGCCAAGTCCAAATGCAACGTGAAAGCCTGCGAATAGAGGTTCTGTGCCTTCTCGAGCTCACCGTTCAGCGCTGCCAACAACGCCAAAACACGCAGCGAGCGCGCCTCGAGATTACGATCACCTCGCGATTGGGCCTCGAACAGTAGCTCCTGAGTGAGAGCACGCGCCGGCTCGAGCTCCCCCATGCGCCGAAGACAATCCACGAGCATCGCTTTGGCTTGCAAAAAACCCGGCCGATGCTCGAGCGCAATTTCAAAATACGGCCGAGCAGCCTCCGGGCTTTTGGCCCGAAACGTCTGCAGCCCAGTTCCGTACAGGCGATCGAGAAACGGCGACCGGGCGAACAGCGTTGACAACGGCCGAGGTTCGGCTTGGTCCGTCAGCCCACGGGCAATGCCAAAAATCAACGCGTCCGCAACCGCCAGCGGGGTATCACCCAGCAGTCGACTGGACGCCACCACGCCGGTCTGGTCGAACAGTTCGAGCTCGATTGCAAAACCTTCACCTTGTCGCACGATGCTAGCGTCGAGTACTTGATCGGCTCCCGCTGTCATCGCCAACTCACGGGCCAGCTCGCGAGCGTTGGGATCCGACAGGGTCAAATCCCGCGGCGTCAGCGCCCGCCGCAGACGAGCTGGCGACACCAGAGCAGAACCCGCGGTGCTCGAGATCGCCTCCGCCACCATCTCCATCAATCCGATCTCGATCCAGCCCTCGGCAGGATCGGCGGTGCGATTCTCGAACGGCAGCAACGCGAGCCGCCCGGAAAGCGGCAGTTCGAACGACGGAGTCGAGCTGCTGATCAGGCGTGACACCGCCCAACCAATCGCGATCACCAGCACCAGTAAGGCGAGCGTTGCCGGTAACCGCCAGCGCGACCGCGGGCGCGCAGCAGGTGCGCTCCACTCCAACGGCGAGGCGACCGATCTCTCGGGTTCCGGTTGGGGGCTACGAACATCTTCCATCTCGATCCTGAACCTCCGGTTTCCGCTTTACGACTCTGAACCTCTGGTTCCGCTACAATCGATAATCGGGCTCATCCCGATTATCATGCAACGGAGCTTTCCTACATCATGAGCCTGGCGCTCACACGCATCAATGATCAGTACGAAACTGTCGCCAAGATCAAACAAGGCGGCATGGGTGAGATCTTTAAGGTCCGACATCGTCTACTCGACGAAATTCGGGTCGTCAAAGTGCTGCATTCCGAGCTGGAAGGAGATTCCGCGCTCAACCAACGGTTTGCCCGCGAAGCCCGGGCCGCGATCCAACTGCGACACCCGAACATCGTCCAGATCTTTGATTTTACTCTCGATGGGTCGGGTACCGGCCTGATCGTGATGGAGTACATCCACGGCGTCGACTTGCAACAACTGATCGCCCAACCGCAGCGCCCATCGATCGCGCTGACGCTCGAGATCGCCCGCCAGGGTCTGCGTGCTCTCGGCTATTTGCATCGTAGTGGTTTTGTACATCGTGACGTCTCGCCGGACAACCTGATGTTGTCACGGGACGTCGAGGGGCGCCCACTGATCAAACTCATTGATCTCGGTATCGCCAAACGTCGTGGTAGTGATCCTCAGTTGACCGCTAGTGGCATGTTCCTCGGCAAGTTCAGGTATTCATCACCCGAACACTTCGGAGTCCAGGGCTCTGACGGTATCGAGAAACGCAGTGATCTCTATACCTTCGGCCTGGTGCTCTACGAATTGTTGACCGGCAGCTCACCGATCGAAGGCGAGTCGACCTCTGAGCTGATTGCCGGCCATCTCTTCCAACCCCCCAAAGGATTCAACGAGACCGATCCCGATCAACGGATCCCCGAAACGCTGCGCCGCCTTATCTTGAAAACTCTGGCGAAAGATGCCGACGACCGCTTCGCCAGTGCCGAGGAGCTGATCGAGCAGCTAGAGACCCTGCAGCAGGACTTCCCGCTCGACCGTAACGTCTTCGAAGAGTCCCGCCGGTTCGTAGAAGACGAGAGTATCCAGCAGCCACCGGTTAATGACACGCCGATCGACGCCAGACCGATCGACGCCAGACCGGTTGAGGTCGCGGCACCGGCGGTCGAACCGCTGACCGGAGGCGGCAGCAACAGCCAAGAAGAGAGCCATAGTTCACCTCTCGGACCCAAAAGCAGCCAAGCCCTCGAAGTCGATCGTGAGGCGCCGACCGAGATAGCCCCGCCCAATCCTCCCTCGCAGATCACACCGCCACCAGCCCAAGTCGAGTCGCTGTTGGTCAATGCCCAGCGGCTTTATGAAGCCAACCATTTGTCGGCGGCGCGCTCACAGCTCGAGACTATCCTCGAGCTCGATCCCCAGCATGCCGCAGCGCAGGGTTTGCTGAACACCCTGGAGGCCAGGCAGGAGCAACACTCCAGTGCTATCGACGGCTTGGTCGCAGAGGTTGACCAACTGCTCCAGAGCGGCAAGCTGATCGAGGCTGATCGTGTCCTGTTCCAGGCCCGAGAGACCCACGGCGCGGCCTCGGAGCTGACCACGATGAAGGCCCGGCTCGACGCGCTATATCAGCGGGGCGTGGAATCGGAAGTGCACAATTTGATGTCGCGCGCTGACTTGCTGGTGCAAGAAGACGACTACACCCAAGCCTTGGAGGTGCTGGAGAAAGCCCGTGCCACCGCCCCCTCCAAATCATCCCTCGTAGGCGATGTCGACAACGCCCTCGCCAGCCTGCAGCGAAACCACAACACACGTCAGGCCAACCGCTCGATCACCGAGCTCGAGGACCGTTTGAACGCCCTGATCCAAGACCAGGAACTGGTGGCTGCCCGCACGCTGCTCGATCAGGCCGCGGGCGAGCTCGCTACCGAGCCAGCCTTCGAACCGTTGCGCAACCGACTCACCCAGGCACTCTCGGGTCGCATCCAGGCGCTGGTCAAACAAGCCGGTATCGCGAACGAGGGCCAAAACTTCGCGACCGCAATCCGCACCCTGGACCAAGTACTCGAGCTCGAACCCGACAATAGCTGGATCCGGAAACAACTCGAACAAGCGGAGATCGCCCAGCGCGAGCAGCAAGATACTGCCCAACGGGAACGCACCACCAAGGAACAACTAACAACCATCGGAAACCTGATCGACGCTGGCGAGCTCGAAGTAGCCGCTCGGCGACTACACAGTGCAATCACCCTGCTAGGGCCGGACGAGGCCTTTCTCGAGCTCGAACAGCAACTGGCGCAGTTGCGCGAAGAGGCTGAGGTACGATTCTTCTGTCACCAGGCCGAAGAAGCGAAGGCTGAGGACGACATCCTCAGGGCTCGGCTCCTCGCCGCCAAAGCACTCGAGCTGAGACCGGGAGATCCCTATGCGGCAGCACTCGCCAAAACTCTCGATCGCGAGCATCGGGCTGCCGAGCTGCGGCTTTCGACCCTGCCCGCCACACCGCTGACACCCGCCCAGTCAGAAGCTCTCTCCGAGATTGCCGTGAGGCGCTCCCAAGGTGACACGGTTGCTGCCTGGCGCCTACTACAGGACGCCATCGAGAACTTCGGAGAGATCGAGTCATTCACTACCCTGCGACGGCAGATCGCGGAAGAGATTCTCGACGATGGCGACGGAGTCGGATCATGACCGACGTCACCGATGGGAGCATTGCCTGAGACTCGTCGCTCAATCGTAACTTTCTACCCAGCTCGCGAGAAGGCTCTGTCAGGGTCTCGACGGCGCTTGGCTGGCCCGCTAGAATCTGCCGCCGAATAACCACCGCAAGCCGATACGGTTCAGGAGATCCATCCCCTCGAAATGACTGCTCACCAAGAATTCGAGCTCCACCGCCAGGGCATCGGGCTGGTCCCCGAAAAAGGTAAAGGCCAGGACGGCTCAGCAATCTACATTGCGCAGCCCCGAGGCTCGCGCCCGCTGCGTTCATGCACCTGTGATGAGAGCAAACGTAAGACCTGCGACCATCTCAAAACGTTGAGCAAAGGCGTCACCAAGCTCAAGGCGGTGTATGCCAAGACGAGTTGGGAAAAAGAATTCTCCGACAGCGTCTGGTTCCGTTTGGCGCATTTGCTGTTTGATGCCCAGCCTTTGGTCTGCTCCCACCTCCGTGTCAGCCGAGTCGACAACGAGACCGAGTCCTTCGTACGGCTGATGACCAAAGAAGGCCGGGAAGTGGTCCGTTATCTCGATCCCAGCGAGGCTCGGCAGCGCTTTCTGGAACGCATCGGCAAAACGCCGGAAGAGACCGTCTTCAGCGATCGTGCCGGCTTGCTCGATCGCCTCAGCTTGTTCCAAGCCACCGCCGAAGAGCGGCAGCTGAACAAACATGGTGTCAAGACCAACCGCCAGACTTGGGAAGAGAGCTTCTGGTACCGCTTGGCCTACCACTGCACCCGCGAATTTGGTGATCGGGTAGGACAGGCGTCCGGCGAAACCTTCTACCCGGCGGTCAATCAAACCAACGGTGACTTCACGCTGACCTTCAGGCGCAGCGAACAAGAGCCACTGGTCAAGATTGTGGTGCCGCGACTGCGGGTGCAAGCCACCCTCAAGCTGCTGCGCGAGAGCTTTCCAGGCCAAGAAGACCTCGCCATTTATCCGCTGCCGTTGCAGACGCTATTTCGCGTCACCCAGGAGACCGAGCTCGATCTGCTGGTGCGGCCGGTGATCCGAGTGTTGCAGATGAAGGGTCAGGATCGGTTCTACAACGGTGATGATCTCGACAAATTCCGTTACGGCAACCTGGTTTATGTGCGCGAGCTGCGGGTGTTGGCCGAGCTCGAGCTCGAGGGTGAGAAGCGAAAATTCCGCACCCCGCGCCTGTTGCGCCTGAAACGCAGTCAGGTGCCGATTTTCCTCGACGAACACAGCGAAGAAATTGCCGCCGGCACCATGGTGCTCGACGAACCGTTGCGTGGTCTAGCAATTTTCAAGAACTATGATTTTGTCGAGATCTCGGCCGAAGCCCTCGAGCGCAGCTGGTTCTGGATGTCGGTCAAGTACGGTTTTGGCGACCAGACAATCTCGCTCGAAGACATGATGAGCGCTCGCAAGAAGGGCCTACCCTACCTCGAGACGCCCGACGGCTGGATCGATCTCAACGCGCCTTTCTTCGATCAGCTCGAACATCTGAAGAACAAAGCCGGCAAAGGCAAGAACAGCAAAAAAGGACTACGACTTTCGGCCACCGACTTGCTGCGCTTTCAAGCCGACGCCGAGAAGCCTATCCGGGTCGGAGGTCAAGACCAGCGCGCTTCGGTTGTCCAGCAGCTACTCGATCTTCGTCCGAGCACCCCGTTTGTGCCCGGTCCAGGGCTGCTCAGCGAGCTCCGCCACTATCAGCAGACCGGCACCGACTGGCTACGGTTCATGTACGAGAATCGCCTCGGCGGCCTGCTGTGCGACGATATGGGCCTGGGTAAAACCCACCAAGCCATGGCGTTGATGACCTCACTGCGTGAGCAAGACAACATCGACGGCACCTTTCTGGTGGTCTGCCCAACCAGCGTCATCAGTCACTGGCGCAACAAGATCCGCCAATACGCCCCTGGCCTCGAAGAATTCGTCTATCACGGCCCGGAACGAGACTTCGCTGAGGCGTTGCGCATCGGTGACGTGATCTTGACCTCCTACGGCATTCTGCGCAACGACGAACTAGAGTTCGGCGAAGTGCACTTTGCTCTGGCGATCTTCGACGAAGTGCAGCACATCAAGAACCGCGACACCCGCGGCTTCGAGGCAGCGGTGCGGCTCTCCGCCGACGTCAAGCTTGGCCTCACTGGCACGCCGATCGAGAACTCTCTCGACGAGCTCAAGACTCTCTTCGATCTGGTGTTACCAGGCTACCTGGGTAGCGATCAGGCGTTTGCCGACCGCTTCACGCGCAACCTGCAAGAGAACGCCACCACCGAAGAGAATCCGAAACTCCACGAGTTGCGCCGCATCATCTCGCCGTTCATCCTCCGCCGCCTCAAAGCGTCGGTGCTCGACGAGCTACCCGAGAAGATCGAAGATGATCGCACCTGCGAGCTGAGTCCCGAGCAGGTCAAGCTCTACCGCGAGGCGATCGAAAAACGCGGCATCCCGTTGGTCGACCAAATCAAGGCCGCCGACAAGCCGCTGCCCTACATCCACATCTTCGCGCTGCTCAACCATCTCAAGCAGATCTGCGATCACCCAGCCCTTGCCCTCAAGCAAATTGACCAGGCTCGCAAGTATCGCTCAGGCAAATGGGACCTCTTCCGGGAGATCCTGCAAGAGTGTCTCGACAGCGGGCTGAAGGTGGTGGTGTTCACCCAATATCTCGGCATGCTCGAGATGATGGAGCACCATCTGCGGGAGATCGAAATCGAGTACGTCAAGCTCACCGGTGCCTCCTTACAACGCGGCGACATCATCGACCGTTTCAACGAGGACGAGTCGTGCCGTGTTTTCCTCGGCAGCCTCAAGGCGGGCGGCACTGGCATCGACTTGGTGGGTGGCTCGGTGGTTATCCACTACGATCGCTGGTGGAACGCAGCGCGTGAAGATCAAGCCACCGACCGGGTGCATCGCATCGGCCAAAAACGTGCCGTCCAAGTCTTCAAACTGATCACTGAAGGGACGCTGGAGGAGAAGATCGCCGCGATTATCGATCGCAAACGCGACCTGATGACAAGCGTCGTGCAAGAAGACGACCCCAGCTTGTCGAAGATCTTCTCCAACGATGAGCTGCTTGGGCTCTTACGCCAAATCTGATCCAAATCCGACCCATTGCGGAGGCCTTATGATTTCATCGAAGCTCTTTCCAGCCATCGCCCTATGTTGCACCCTCGCGCCCTCGCTGGTGTTCGCAGAGACGCCAACCGACACCCAACCGGTGGTAGCACCCTCCCCAGAAATTCAGATCACAGGTGCCGTCAGTCCGGCTCCCGAAGGCATGCGAGACAGCGCCACGGTGCTGGGCTACAACAACGACGGCAAGCTCACCACGTTACGTACAGGCGATGGCGAGCTGATCTGCTTGGCCGATGATCCCGGGGATGAACGTTTTCATGCCGCGTGTTATTTCAAACAACTCGAACCCTTCATGGCCCGCGGCCGCGAGCTCAAACAGCAGGGGCTGAAGCGCGACGAAGTTTTACAGACCCGCGCCGCCGAAATCGACAACGGCAAACTCTCAATGCCTGCTCAGCCGTCGGCACTGTATTCGTTGACCGGCCCCAAAGACAGCTTCGACGCCACCACCGGCACCGTCACCGGCGCCAATCGTACGTACGTTGTCTACATCCCCTACGCCACCGCCGAGTCCACTGGCCTATCGCCCAAGCCCGCGGTCAACGCCCCCTGGATCATGAGCCCAGGCGAACCCTGGGCCCACATCATGCTGGTCCAGCCGGCCGACAACCCGGCCGCCGAAAGCCCGTAGGACGCGAACCCGGTGTCCGCCCGCCGCCTAGCCTGCCGCTTGCAGCGCCGCCACAATCTCGGCCAGCTTGTCCTCCGCCTCAGCGGTCGGAATCGGCGCACTACCCGCCCCCTGATGGCCGCCGCCACCGTACCGTGCCATCAGCTCGCCAACCGCCGTGTTGCAGGTGCGGTTGAAGATCGAGTGGGCGACGGCAACCACCACAAACTCTCGGTCCGGGCCCCAGTGGACCCTCAGCGAGACGTTGGCCTGCGGAAACAAGGTGTAGACCAGAAAGCGGTTGCCAATCGGCAATAGTACCTCGGAGCGAAAATCGGTGAACACCACATTGCCATCGAGCCGCGATGCCTCCAACAAGGCCTTGCGGAAGTTCCGGTCTTCGTCCCGCAGGCGCCGCACCCGATCGGCGACCATCGGCTGCTCCAGGACTTCCTCGATCGGTAACGTTTTCACCCATTCGACACACTGGCGGAAGTACACCTCGAAGGCCCCGAGCCCGGTACGACTGTCAACGGTGTACCCCAGCAAGATGTAGTCCTTCGGGTGCAGCACATCATCCTCGGTGAGCTGCGCCGAATCGAGCCGATTGGTCTCCTCTACCAGCGCCGTGAACCGCGGATCTTTACCGAAGTATTCCCAGACCAGTAGAGCCGCACTCGGCGCCTGGGCGTAGCGACCGCGGAACTCGCCTTCGGGGCAGCGGTTCGACGAGGTCAACAGGTGGTGATCGAACCACAGGCCACACTCGGGATGGTAGGGCAAGTTGGCGATAATGTCGTTGCTGTGGACATCGATCTTGCGGTCGCTGATATCTTGGGGATGCACCAGCAAGATCTCGGAGATCTTCTCGTGGTGAGTAATGATGACCGCACAGGCCAGTCCGTCCAGATCTCCACGAGTGATGAGTCGCATACTCCCTCCAAGGACGTGGGGTTGCAAACGGCAACCACAGTCGGTTGCGATGCCCGGGTTAACTAGGTGCCACAAAATTTGGCGCCATGGGTGTTTCAGCTACATTGGGTTGTTCAGCTACATGGTATGCCGCTTTTTATCACAGCCGTCCTGTCAAACCCGTCCGAGGTCTGCTAGCTTGCGTACCCTATCCTGGACCCAACTTCCTTACAGACCCTCGATTGACCGCCCTCCAGGGCCAATGGAGCAGACCAAAATGCGCTCGATTCAACCGACTCGTATCGTCACATTCCTCCTTATGCTCTGCCTGCTATTTGCGGCACCGATGTTGGCCAAGAAGAAGCCCAAGGCCCAGGACGACGCCGACAAGGCCGACAAGAAAGAAGAGACCTGGGACGTCGACAACCCGCCCGGTGACCATTACGACGTTGAGCTCGACACCACCGAAGGCACTTGGATGAGCCTCGACGTCAGCCCCGACGGCAGCGAGATCGTTTTTGACCTGCTCGGTGATCTTTACCGCCTGCCGATCGCCGGCGGCGACGCCAGCGCACTCTCCAGCGGCCTCGCCTGGGACATGCAGCCACGTTACAGCCCCGACGGTCAACAGATTCTCTACACCAGCGACCGCGGCGGCGGCGACAACATCTGGGTCATGAACCGCGACGGCTCAGATCCCGTGGCACTGACCAAGGAAGACTTCCGGCTGCTCAACAGTCCGGCTTGGAGCCCAGACGGCGACTACTTCGTCGCCCGCAAACATTTCACCTCGCGCCGCTCGCTCGGTGCAGGAGAAATCTGGCTCTACCACAAGAGTGGCGGCAAGGGTCTGCAACTCAACGAGAAGCCCAACGATCAGAAGGACCTCGGCGAGCCAGCCTTCTCGCCTGATGGACGCTTCGTCTACTACAGCCAAGACACCACCCCCGGACGTTCGTTCGAATACAACAAAGACCCCAACCAGCAGATCTACACGATCCAACGGCTAGATCGCGAGACCGGTCGAATCGAGCCCTTCATCACCGGTCCGGGAGGCGCGGTGCGGCCGACACCGTCACCCGACGGCAAATCGCTTGCATTCATTCGCCGGGTGCGTTTCCAGACGACTCTGTTTGTGCACGATCTGACCTCCGGCCGCAACCACCAACTCGCTGCAGCCAAGCTCGACCGCGACATGCAGGAGACTTGGGCGATCCACGGCGTTTACCCGACAATGGCCTGGATGCCAGACAGCAGCGGGCTGGTCTATTGGGGCGGCGGCAAGATCCACCACCTCGACCTCGCCAGTGGCGAGAGCCGCGAGATCCCGTTCCGGGTCAAGCAAACCCACCGGTTGACCGAGGCCCTGCGGCGGCCGGTGGAAGTTGCTCCCGAAACCTTCCACACCAAGATGCTGCGCTGGGTCCAGGTCTCGCCGGATGGCAGCTGGGTCGTCTTCCAGGCTCTTGGCCACCTCTACCTGCGTGCCCTGCCCGACGGTGAGCCCCAACGCCTCACCACCCAAGACGAGCACCACGAGTTCTACCCCTCGTTTTCCCGCGACGGCCGCTCGATCGTCTACACCACCTGGCAAGACGGTGCCTTCGGTAGCGTGCGCATCGCCCCAGCCCGAATCGGTGCGACCAGCCGGGTGTTGACCACCACACCGGGACACTACGTCGAGCCTGTGTTGTCTCCCGACGGCCAAACCTTGATCTATCGCAAAGTGGCAGGCGGCGTAGTCCGCAGCCCACTTTACAGCCACGACACCGGGATCTACGCCATGCCCGCCAGCGGTGGCGACGCGGTGCGTATTACAACCGACGGTATCCGCCCACATTTTGGCGCCGCCAACAACCGGGTCTACTTCACGACCTTTGAGGAAGAAGACAAACGTGAGTTGCACTCGATCGACCTCGGCGAGAGCGATGTGGCACACCGCGGCCAGCGCACCCACCTGACGAGCGAAGCGGCGACCGAGTTGAAAATCTCCCCCGATGGTCGATGGGTAGCCTTCAGTGAGCGCTTCAACGCCTACGTCGCGCCCTTCACCGCCGCCGCCAAAGCGGTGTCGATCGGCCCCAAGACCGACTCGATCCCGGTCCGCCAGATCTCCCGCGACGCCGGCGAATACCTCCATTGGTCGGGGGATAGCGCAACCCTCCACTGGTCCCTCGGACCGCAACTCTTCCAGCGTGATCTCAGAGACGCCTTCGCGTTTTACGACGGTGCCCCCGAAGAGCTTCCCGAGCCCGTCGAAACCGGCGTCGACATCGGCTTCGATGTCACCGCCGATCGCCCCGACGGCCAGGTGGCGTTCATCGGCGGACGTATCATCACCATGCGTGGTGACGAAGTGATCGAAGATGGCACCGTGATCGTCGAGGGTGATCGCATTGTCGCCGTGGGAGCTCGTGGCGAGATCGAAATACCCGCCGACGCCCACCGGGTCGACGCCAGCGGCCACACTCTGATGCCAGGCCTGGTCGACGTCCACTGGCACGGCAGCCAGGGCAGACAAGAAATCGCGCCGCAGCACAATTGGTTCAACTACGCCAGCCTGGCCTTCGGCGTCACCACCATCCACGATCCATCCAACGACACCAGCACTTTCTTCGCCGCCAGTGAAATGGCTCGCGCCGGCCGCATCACCGCGCCGCGGTTGTTCTCCACCGGTACCATCCTTTACGGTGCCTCCGGCGACTTCAAAGCAGTCGTCGACAACCTCGACGACGCCCGCGCCCATCTGCGGCGGATGAAAGCCGTCGGCGCGTTCAGCGTCAAGAGCTACAACCAGCCGCGCCGTGAGCAACGCCAACAGGTGCTCACCGCCGCCCGCGAGCTCGACATGATGGTAGTGCCGGAGGGCGGCTCACTGCTGCAACACAACCTGACCATGGTGGTCGACGGCCACACCGGTATCGAACACGCCATTCCGGTGGCAGCCATCTACGACGATATCCTGCAGTTGTGGTCCGAGAGTCGCACTGGCTACACCCCAACCACCGTGGTTGGTTATGGCGGCATCTGGGGTGAGAACTACTGGTACCACCACACCAACGTGTGGGAAAACGAACGCCTGATGACCTTCGTGCCGCGTGAGCGAGTGGACCCCCGCTCCCGTCGGCGCACCATGGCCCCGGACGAAGAGTACAACCACTTCCAGATCACCGAAATCGCCAAACAGCTCACCGACGCCGGAGTCCTCGTCCAGCTCGGCGCCCACGGTCAGCGCGAAGGTCTCGCCGCCCACTGGGAGCTGTGGATGTTCGAACAAGGCGGCATGACACCCCTCGAGTCCCTGCGTGCGGCAACCCTGAACGGTGCCGTCTACCTCGGCCTCGATGGCGACGTCGGCTCGATCGAAAAGGGCAAATTAGCCGATCTGATCGTGCTCGAGAAGAATCCCCTCGACAACATCCGCAACTCCGAAACCGTGCGGTTCACCATGCTCGGCGGTCGGTTGTATGACGCACGGACTATGCATCAAGTCGGCAATCATCCCGAGGAGCGGGGCCAGTTCTACTGGGAGGAGTAGCCCCCGGCTTGTAGGCCAACTGACCTCTGCATGTTAAGTGCAGATTCGGCATAACCATCCTTTCCACCAAGGCGGTTAAGCGGATCTACCGCTTAACCATGCTTTCCATCAAGACGGTTAAGCGCAGGATTCGCTTAACCGACTGGACAGCCAAGATGGTTAAGCGGGAAAAAGCGCTTAACCACCCTGATGGTCATTCAAGTCAAGCGAAAGTCTCGCTTAACCACCATCATAACCAGAGCGGTTAAGCGCAAGTACCGCTTAACCGTTCGAACGGCGAAGATGGTTAAGCGCAAGTATCGCTTAACCATTCGGGCGGTGAAGACGGTTAAGCGGATCTACCGCTTAACCACCTTGGACACAAAATCCGTCGAGTTTGTCCTCTACTTGTCCTGTTTTACAGACCAGAGGGACATGAAGCCATCGCCAACAACCCGTTGGGCCTCGAATGGACCTTCAGAGCTTCTGTTTGCTCGGCCGCGGGCGAGTACCGATGTAGTAACTGATCCTTCCATGACTCTCTTGACGCGCGGCCCTGCCCGTTGTGCGGTAATAACGCAGCGACTTGGCGCGGTTACCGCAGGTCTTCATTTCACACCAACGGCGCTGACCAGAGGGGGTGCGGTCGACAAAAAACAGGCCACAGCCAGAGAGCGCACACTGCCGCACCTCGGGCCGTCCCCGGGTCGAGATCAAGAGCTCAGCCGCCGCATGGAACACCGGCCATAACATACGATCCAACGCCTTCGGGTCCCCCACCCAGCCCCAGGTCACCCCTGCTTCAGCAGACACCAGGCGTACCGCGGGCATCCCCTGGGAGAGGCTCTCGTTGAACACCGCCAAATCCGCCTCGGGCAACACTTGCTCCAACTGCCAGGCCACAAACAGCTCGACGAGCGCCTGGCGTGCCCGCGCCGCCCGCTCAAACGTCGCCAGCGCCGCCGCCGGATCCGCCGTCGCCGCCTGGCTGAGCACCTCCGCCTCCGTCGGTTGCACCAACCCAACCAACTGGCTCCAGGTCAGCAGCTCACCATAACTCGCAACCCCTAGCTGGCGGTTCTTGTCCCGCGCCGCGCCGGTATTCATGAATGCAGTCGCCAGGTCGCCTGCCAGTTCCATTTGGGGTCCCCGTGGTGGTGATCGGTTTTTGGCCATGGCGGTAGTTTATCAATGGGTTGGGTGGTGGGGTTGGCGATCGGGGGACTGCTGGATAGTTGATTCGTAATCAGCAGGTCAGCGGTTCAAATCCGCTCATCGGCTCCATGTAAGTTGTTTATTTTGTGTGGTTTATGGGATTGCTGGTTGAGGGAGTGAGGGTCTAAATCTGGATTTGGGTCACCATAGGGTCAGTTTGGTGTGAAACTTGGTGAAACACCTTAACGGGATGTAACGGCCTAGTAACTTAGTTAGTTAGAAGGCTTTGACCGCCCTTCATCGCCAGGACGTACCCGCGTTGACGGCTGGGTAGAGTCTTGCTGGAGGACAGTAACGCCAACTCCTTGGAAGCGTCAAAGGCCTACCTTCATCATTCGGTGTTTGAGCGCCTTCCTAGACACGTGAAGCATCGATGCTGCGGCGCTGAGATCTCCATCGCAGGATGTCAACACCTCTAGGATCTCCTCACGGCGCAACTCTGCTGCCGGACGGCGGTACTTCGAGATCAGACTATAAAGCGATACGCGAGACACGCCTAGAGCCTTGGCAGTCGGCCGGATTCGCCAGCCGTGGGCTTTCAGGGCCGCAAGGAGCTCTTCCTCACCAACCTCGTCGATGTGACGGGGGGCCGACGGCACGGAATCGAGACCTGGTGTGCCGCCAATCTCATCAAAATATCGGATGTCGTTTGCCGTCATCGCGAGACGTCGCTCAAGGCGCGGCGGCAAGGTGAGTTCCTGCTCTCCGCCGCTGTGTAAGACGATCTGCGTTACTGCGTTGCGCAACTCTCTGATGTTTCCCGGCCAGTTATATGCCAGGAGTTGCGTGGTCAACTCAGTCGGAATCCGCGGCAGGCTCTCGAAAGAGTCTTGTTGCAGGAGCTCCCGGAAATCTGCTGCAAGAAAATACATAAAGAGCCGCCCGATGTCGTCGCGACGCTCCCGCAGTGGCGGTAGCTCTATCTCGTAGGCTGCCAATCGCTGCAACAGCGACAAGCGGAAGGTTCCCGCGGCAGCAGCAGCCTCCAGGTCCACGTGGGTAGCAGCTGTAACCCGGACGTCGATCTCCTCAAGTGCTCCCGATCCAAGGCGCTGGACTTGGCCGGTCTCCAGGACACGCAGTAACGAGACTTGGACTTCCGGCGTAGCATCACCAATCTCATCAAGGAACAGACTGCCGCCTTGCGCGCGCTGAAAATGGCCTCGGCGGTCACTTGTGACTCCGGTGAAAGCGCCCCGGACGCTGCCGAAGAGTTCCGACGACGCAAGCTCGCGTGGGATAGCCCCTACGTTGACACTGACAAAAGGCTTGCCAGCACGCGGTCCGGCTTCATGAAGCGCTCGTGCCACAAGCTCCTTGCCGGTCCCGGTCTCGCCCCGCAGCAGGACCGGGAAGTTCAGGTTCGCAACGCGAAATATCTCGTCGCGCAAACGCAGCATTGCCTCGCTCTCACCCACCAAGCCACCAAAGCTTCTCGGTCGGCTAGCGACCGGCACGAAGTGATGTAGCAGCAGGACCACGCAATCGGCAAGGACGAGGACCACACCGTGCCGCAATTGCGGCTCGGAAAAGCCCAATGGGTTGGCAAAGTCTTTGCCGTCAGCACGGATCGTCGTCGGACTGCCGGAGGGATTGATGATGATGCCGTCGCCGGAACGCGAGAAGACGAACGGCCTGCGGCTCAGTCGCGCATCGCCCAACGGACGAACCGCTCCCCCGGACGGCGGGCCGAAACGCGGCTCTTCGCGCGATAGCAACACCGAGTTGCCCGAGACGAGCGAAGGAAACGTTGCCCGGTCGCCGACCCGTGCCGGATCCGGATGGCCGATGATGGTCAGCGCCATGACCGAGTTCTTGCGCGTTGCTGGACGGCTGTGAATATCAGAACGGGTGGTGGCCTTGAGCCTGCTACTTGAACCTTCACGACTCTCAGCATTTTGTGAGACAACTTGGGCGCCTAGCAACTCAAAGCCCTCAAGGAACTGGTGAAGGGATGGATCAGAATTTCGGAATCCTCTAATAAGAGAGTCAGCTGCCCGCTTTGGCAAGGACAATCGTATTCGTGAGCTGTTTGCAGGCTCGACTTTCTCTACTCGGACTTCGTCAAAGTCAACTCCAGCATACGCTGCAACCATAGATACCAACCGCATTCGCTGCAAAGCGTTCATTTCGTCCGGGTCGATTGCCACGATTAGGTCTACAATAGCCTTCTGCTCGGGTGACATAGGCGCTGGAGAATTCGCCGCAAGAGCGCAGGGATTTCTCTTGTAACGCCGGAGAATTGACTCGCCCCAGTTTTCCGTGTCGGCTCGCTCGTGGCAATTCGCGCACAAAGCAATTAGATTCTCCTCGCTGTGATCCCTTGACCTGCTCCAAGGCCGAATATGAGCCTTTTCGAGTGGGGTCGGCTCACAGCACACAGCGCACCGATGGCGCGCTTGAAATAGCACTTCTCGCTGAACTTCAACTGGGATTGCAGGTCGATTGCTCATTTTGGCGCTACCTTTTCCTTCTTCGGTCGGCGTCACGCCGAATCCACCACCTGCATAGGCGCCCGCGGGAGGGCCTCATCCGTCCTCAACGCTCGTACCACCCGCTCGAACTGCTCCTCGAACTTGGCATTGTCATGTTCTCAGCCAGCAAAATCAGCGGCGAGGCGAGATCGTAGATCAGCGGCCAGGCCGTCTTCCCATACGTCAAGCAGGTAGCGATCGACCATCAACGGGATGATGATGTCGCGGCCGTCTCGGCGCTCTCGCTCCATCGCCTTGCGGATCTCATCCTTGACCCACCAGCTCGTAAGGGACGACTTCGAGCAGCAGAGCAAGATTTTGTCGTGGCCCCCGATAGCCCTACAGCATCTAGGATACGGTCGCCAGGCTTCATGTCATGTTCGTCGAGCCAGCACCGCATGCCGCGGACTTGAAGCTGATCATAGAGGCGGTGAGCGAAGAGCTTATCCTTGTGGCTATAAGAGATGAAGCAGGAGTAGAACTCGATTGGCTGGCCGATCCGAGAACGGTAGTACTCGATGAGGTGTTCAGTGACACCGGCGCCACGATAGAACGCTTCAATCTCGCCCTGTCGTGAAGCGTCCTTCGCCAGCCCTTCGGCCGTCAGCTCCAAAGTGCTCGTCGCGATCCCAGAGGGAGCCACATGAAAAACCGTCTCGAGCCCATCGCTTTGGCTCAAGTCGATGCCCACCATCGCCGTCCAGCCGAAGCGAGCGTTCTCTAGTTTGGTGCCTACGAGGCTGGCATCCTCAAAGCGGGCATTTGCAACGTTGGCTTCAATCAGGCTAGCGCCATCCAAGCGGGCTCCTTCGAGGATAGTGCCAACCAGGTTGGCATAGTCGAGGTGCGCGTTGCTGAAATGGGCGTAGCTAAGGTCGGCGGTGATTAATCTGGCGAACCCAAGGTTGACGCCCTTCAGGCTAACGCCCTCGAGGTCGGCGCCTTCGAGGCCGGCATGTTGCAGGTCGGCCTCTATCTCCGGATTGTCCTCCCTCCACCGATTCCACACCGCCACTCCCTGTTTCAGGATCTTCAGGTGCTCAGGGTTGGCCACAACTATTCCCCGCTGGCCTTCGGGTAGAACAGCCCCAGCCCGTCGATCAGCTTCTGAAACTGCCGGTTGAAGGCGTCCGGATTTTGCCACTCGGAGAAGTCTAAGATGTTGTATTTCTCGACCTGGCGGCTGAGCGGACCTTCCCAAGAGCAGGTCTCCCAGGTGTCATCTAGCGCCACGGGGCACAAGACATCCCGCTTCTCTTTCTTCTCCAGCTCTCGGGCCTTCGACACCTCCCATTCGACCCAATCGCTCTGGACGGAGCGTTCGGACAGGACCAAGAGCACGATGGGGTTGTGTCGGATCGCCTCTTCGATCTGTCGTTCCAATCGGCCGGCCTTCAGGTCGTGCGAGTCGCGCCAGTAGCGGATGTGCTTCTCGTCGAACCGCTTCTCTAACTCCTCGACGAAGGGCGTGTTGGTATGGGAGTAGGAGATAAACAGCGGGTTGATCTGGATCGGACTCTCGCCCTTGAGGCGATGGATTTCGTACGTGATGTCGGTGAGTTCGTCGGTCGATAGTGCCGGGTTGTAGAGTTTCGCTGCCACAATCTCCCAGTCGGAAAGACCACATCCACGAAGAAAGGCCTCAGGAACCCTCTGGCCCCGGCAGCGCTCAAGCGTGCTTGTGCTGATGGGGGACGGGCCTCCGTGTACTACTAAACCCAAACCCTTGACCTTGCGTAGGTCGAGATCAGCCAATATGGTGTATTCGAATTTGGCGCGTACGAGGCTGGCATGGGTGAGTTTGCAGGCTATGAGCTTGGCGTTATAAAGATTGGCGCCCTGGAGGTCGGCTCCAGTGAGGTCAGTGCCGAAGAGTTCAGCGAGGGATAGGTCGACATCGCTGAGGTTAGCGCCGCGAAGGTCGGCAGAGCTGAGATCAGCGCAATTGAGGTTGGCGCCAGAGAAGTTGGCCTCCGAGAGCTTTGTATTGAGGAACTGGGTGCCCTGGAGATTGGCAGCATTGAGGCTAGCGCCGCTGAGATCGGCTTCGCAGAGGTTAGCGTCGCGGAGTTCAGCATTGTTGAGGTCAGCGTCGCTGAGGTCGGCACCGCTGAGATCGACTCCGCTGAGATCGACACCACGAAGATCGGCTTTGGACATTCTGGCGTCACTAAAGTCAGCTTCTTTAACGTTAGCTTCACGGAGATCGGCTGCAGCGAGATTTGCGTTGTGAAGGTCCGCCTTTGAGAGATCGGCGGCATTGAGCTTGGCACGACTTAGATCGGCAGCTCGAAGGTTGGCGCCATGAAGGTCGGCACCGATAAGATTTTTCACGATCTTGGGAATTCCCTGTGCCCATTCAAGCCACTCTTCAACGTCACTCCGAAAAGCCGATTCGTTCAAACTAGCGCCGGAGTTAACGTAGCGGATCTCGATATCTGCGAGATAATCTCTGGCTCCGCGGCAATCCGGCCTGAACTCAGGGTTCTCTTCCCTCCACCGATTCCACACCTCCACCCCCTGGTTAAGGACTTTCAAGTGCTCAAATTTCACCATTAGCCAAGCCACCTGTCGGGCACGTCGACTTCAGAAACAAGAGAACGCAACCCGACAGGTATAGGTGCCTGACACTCATAAGATATCAAAAAATCAATCCCTTACAGGGTTCTCTAGCCCACAACCTTCTACACAACTGCCTCAGATCCCAACCAGCACCTCCATTGCTACACCGCTGCGCGCCTCAGGTATAGGTGCCTGACACTCATAAGACAAAACAAGACAAAACCGGCTGAGATAACCCGATGCGCCACGGGGTTTCTCGATGGACGACCTCAACCTCTCACCACGTCGTCGGAATGTCCCGGCGCGCATGGGCGATTTGGGGCTCAGCTCACCCCCGAAGTCCAGCAGACGCAACAATCGGTTTTGACCCTTTCACCAGTCAACAATGCCCAGCCCTCAGGTATAGGTGCCTGACACTCATAAGACAAAACAAGACAAAACCGGCTGAGATAACCCGATGCGCCACGGGGTTT
>JAJCXO010000054.1 GCA_029263395.1 Acidobacteriota bacterium
TGCAAAAGGTCCGCTGTCGAAGATACGCAGCCAGCCCTTCTTCGTAGTCAGATCGCCCATGGCCTTGGCGGTACGGGACAAGCCGTTGAGTCCGAAGTTATTTGCGAAGTTGGCGTAGGGCGCCTCTCTCTGGTTGGTGACGTAGAACTTGAGCGCACCGCGCGTGGCCTGCGCGGGATCACCTGCGGTGGCGTCACCAAACGAGAGCATTCGGTGTTTCGCCTTCTTGATGCCGGCTCGAGCTGCAGCCAGCTGTTCGTCGCTCAGCGTCCACTGCGCCTGGTCTTGCACTCGGAACGCGTCGTTGTTCTTGGTCACGTTGACGTGTCGAGGCCATTGACCCTTCCACACCGGATCTAATCCGAGCCACGGCAGCTGTGCTTGGTCCACGGCGACGTGGGCGATGCGGTCTTGGTGTAGAACCTCATCGAGAGCCTTGCGGCTCTTAGTGGCGCTGCCGCTTTCGAAGCGCTCCGGGGTGATGCCGGCGTGCTCCAATGCCCGATCGACCACCGGACCCGGCAGAGAAAAACTACGGCAGGTCATGGTCAACACCGGCGCGACGTTCTTATATTGAAAGATGAAGCTCATGAAGCCGGTCCCACCGGACAGTCCGAATAGCCGCGTCTCGGTGAAGGGTTCGCCGGTCCCAGGGTCGACGATGCCAGCGTGCCGGAGCGACATAGCCAGGGCACCTAGGTCTGTGAGAATGGTCGCTGCTGGTACGGTCCCAGCTGCTGGAGCGTCGGCGGTGAGGTCAGTTTTTTTGAGCAAGGCTAGCCGCGCCGCTGCGTAGCGTTCTCCGGTTTTGGCCATTCGAGCGCGCACGCGCGACTTGAAACTTGACTGCTGTGTCATGACATCTCTTCCTCTGATCGCATGAGTACAACTGAAGTCGCCCCCCTCAACTGTGCTCATGGTCTGAGACTAAAGATTGTCAGACATCTGGTGCTGGAGAAGTCGTTGCTTCCCTTTGCTCCTGCGAGAGGCCTCGGGGCGAGAGGCCTGAAGGAGTTGGGCGCTCAGCGCGGCCGCCAGCAGAAACCCTAACATCGACCGCCGGAGTGATGCAAGGGTGGTCCATGACCCGCCGGCTTCGAATCGATCCCAGATCTGTTCGTGGTCTTCGTTGCTCCAATGAACGCCCATCACAACACCACCAATTCTCAATGCCCGGCACTCGCCGAAGTACTTTGGGCTGAAGAAGGGCGTCGTCTCCTACACGTTGGTGGCCAACCACGTCCCGGTCAATGCCGAGATCATCGGCGCCCGAGTTTGGCAAAAGAACGAAAGCGATCGATTTGGAGCCGATTATTGAGGAATTGGCGAAGGTGCCCATTGAGGAGCTACGAGGCTGATAATTCCTGGAATATACCTTTTCGGGGGGATGGGCAAAAATCCTCGCCAACCTTGTTTCGACACGCTCAAACCAACTTCCACGCACCCGATCGGCGTGCTCGTGCAAACTTGAGAGGGCCGTTCGGTTTTTTCAGGTGGACGGTTCTACGCAGACAACGTAGGCCTGCCATTCATATTTGGCCCAACCCGAGTACCGAGAAATTTCGTCAAAGAAACTGTTCCAGTAGCTGTAGCTAGAACCGCTACTGGTGACGTTGCTCCACCAGATCCCTCTGACTGGCTTCTTGCAGGTCTCAGGGCATTCGTCGTAGCCGGCTACTGCCAGGTTGGAGTCCGTACTAGCACGGTCGTATGCCTGGTTCTCGGCCGCAGACTCCGCTATTGCCTTCGAGGTACTCCTACCTGATGTCGTCGTCTTGCCTTCGCCTGTCAGGTTGGCTTCAACTCCGCCACAACTGACGTCGAAGATTTCTGTCCCGATATAGGCGAATCCTCCAGCGGTCGGGTTGGGGAGAAACGCCACGATGGCATCGTCCTTATAGGCCGTTGCACCGTGGGATGCCAGCAACTCCCAATGATCAGTGTGGAGATAGATAGTGACATCACCTTCCGTCATCCAGCGAACCTCTGTAGGTTCCTGTGCAAACGGCAAGACAATGGCCGTCGGCCCGCCCAGCTCTTGCATGAAGCTCGGCGTCTCTTCCGAAATCTTCAGGATGTCGTACCAGAAATCTTCTCCGATATCCTCTTCCGGCCACTCCGAAGCACTTGCAGTGTAAGCACACATAAGCATCACAACGAAGATGGTGGTCATGGTGAAGAACACCTTGTGACGAATAGGGGTAGATTGAACGTTGATCATCTTGGGTTGATCCTTTTTTTGATGTGTCCATGGTTGAGGCATTGGCAAGAGCCATTCCTCGTTCTTCACAGGACCAAAATACGCAGGTTCCATGCCAATCGCAGGAAGCCTTCCTGCCGTGGTTGGAAGACGGAAATCTCATTTCGCAATGAGACAACATGAGACAACATGAGACGTTTTAGAAATTTGCCCAGCTGGCCCTTCGGCCCCCCAGTTGCGAAAACTTACTGTAGCGAATTGGCCGATTGAATCTGCTGCTCTCGGCGAATTTCATATCAGCCCTATCACCTGGAACAACATCCCCCTCTATGGCGAGTACGTGCTCGAACACGGCCTCGTTCGACTTTGAATCGTCTTATTAGGTGACATTTACGCACGAATCTTCGCGATACCCTTACCTGTAGGCAATACCAGGGAATCCCTTTCCTTGGCACCCAGACGGAGAATAAACGTGGCCATCGAGCCGTGAGGACCAACAATCTGGGGTTGATGGCCTGCCGGCAGAAGCTGCACATAGTCCTGATTTGGCCCCATATGACAGCTTCCTTGTCACTGGGCCATTCCTACTGGGACCCCGGATCCAGCCTGTTGTCGGCGTCCAGCGAATCAAGGGTGGCAAAAACCTCTCTCGCAAGAGAATTCGGATCCCGCCTTGTTTCTGACGTGCTGGGTTGACCGAATCGGCCCAGTGACAAGGAAGCTGGGGTAGCGGGGGCATTCGTGTAAAAAGTAGCGGTCTGAGAGGCGCTTGAAGAGGTCAATCGGGACCAGCGGGGCCTCGGTACATTGTTGGCCCGATCCTAGCGACGCGACCATCAGGGGCCACTCGGTCTGTTCGAGCTCGATATGGAGGAAGCATCCCGCTGCCGGTCGCTGCCTGAACCTGTCTCAAGAAACGTTCGTTTTTCGGGACACACTCGGGATCCTCCTCGAGGAGCGCGAGCGCCGCGGTTTCCGTTCTCTCAGAATCCAGTAAACTCGTCTCGAAAAAGAACATCTCAAGAACCCGTCTAGAGTCGGAGTAAACGCGAATGGGCCGAATGTTGGGTTGGGCTATGCCCGGGGACCCTTAGCGTTGGATTCTGCTCCGTTACTGTCGAGAACCCCTTAATTAACCCTGTTTTCTGTTCCGTTACTGCCCAACCCCCGTTTCCGGGGTCCCAGTAGTAATGGGACGAAAACTTTGGTTCTAGCGGTGTCCGCTCGGCACGCGTAGATCCCGCAGGTTCCCATTCTGGACCTCTTCCGGCAGGCCAAAGTGGTATCTGCCATGGAGATTGATGTGCTCGTACCGCAGCGGCGAAAGGTGATGGAGATCGGCGGGGTCCACAGGAAACCCGTCGCGTTGCAGACTCTCTACCGCTGCGTTCATGTAGACAGTGTTCCATAGAACGATAGCGTTCAACACCAGACCAAGAGCCCCGAGTTGATCCTCCTGCCCTTCGCGGTAGGGTTGGCGCAGTTCGCCGCGTTTGCCGTGAAAGAGCGAACGTGACAACTGGTGGCGTTCCTCGCTGCGGTTGATCTGAGTAAGAACTCGACGTCGATAGGCTTCGATGTCGATGAACCTCAACAGGTGAAGGGTCTTAGGGATGCGCCCATACTCTGCAATGGCACGCCCCAGGGCAGTCGGTCGGCCGCCAGCCTGGAGGGCACGGATGAGCTGGGAAGCGCTCGAGGTTCCGAGGAGCAGGGAGCCGCCCACGCGAAGCAGATCGTCCCAGTGGGCTGCAATCCGCTGTGTATTGATGCGATGGCGCGCGAGTTGGTCAAACGGACCATAGTCCGGCTGGCTCTCCATGCGCCAGAATCGGGCGGAACCGACATCCGCCAAGCGCGGAGAGAACTGATATCCGAGGAGCCGAAAGAGTCCGAAGACCAAATCGCTGTAGGCGGCGGAATCGGTCATGATCTCAAGCGGTCTCAAGCTCGTATCATGCTCGAGCAAGCCATCGAGAATGAAGGTGGAGTCGCGTAGGGTTCCTGGGATGACGATGCCGTGGAATCCTGTGTACTGGTCACTCATGAAGTTGTAATAGGTGACACCACGACCGGGTCCGAAGTATTTGGGGTTTGGTCCTGCATGAAGAGATCGTACTGGGACAACGAAGCGTAGTCCGTCCGCGGAAGCGACCTCGCCCCCACCCCAGTGCTGAACCAAGGGAATCGTCGTCTGATGCTCAACGAGCCTGGCGTTGGCTGCTCGCAAAGTGTCTGACCGCATGTAGTTCTGCTCGATCCAGCTGAGTCGATCGGGACTCAGAGCAGAACTCTCTGCCGAAGCGACGGGCTCGAAGCCGAGGTTGCAGGCTTCAGCGATGAGGACAGCGCAGACGCTGGTGGGAAGTTCCTTGACGCGGGAACGCGCCTGGCTCGCATGTGTGAACTCTTGAGTGAAGCCTGTCCAAACATCCACCTCGAGAAGGACATCGGGTAAGTCCACCGCAGGCAACCGGCCAGCCACTGCCGTCCTCAGCGCTAGGAGACTCTCCGTCTCCTCAACGGCTTCCAGCCGGGAGAGGACGAGCCGAGACTTGGCACCCTGATCTTCGAAGCGCACTGCCGTGTTCTCAGGCAAGCGAGCGGCCGTCTGGCAATAGGCCTCGTGGAGTTCCCTCCTGAGCGAGGCGATCGTCGCCTCGGGCGAAGGATCGTGCCCAAGGCTGCGACTTACTCGTGCTCTGTTGGAAGCCCAGGCTTCGTCATCAAGCAGAAGGTTTCTAGGGTCACCCCAACGCCGGCTTCCGCGAACGAAGAGATCCCGACGACGGAAGCGCTCCCGGATCTGCTCGGTGAGGTACAGGGTGTAAGCACGGCGATCGATGGTCCCGTCTTTCCGCAGGGTGAGCCGGCGCCATGCTGGGGGAATCCCTTCCAGCGGCACTTCGTCGGCAAGTACTCGGCGACGCCCTTCGAGCTTGCTCCAGGCTGCGACAGCGTTGAGCAGCGGACTTGACCCTTGCAGAGTTTCCAAGGGAATCGTCTCGAGGAAGGACGGAAGGAACTGACGGACGGTGCGATACCGCTTGAGAAGATCTTCGTAGTGGCGGCCATCGGAGGCTTGCGTCAGCTCTCGGACCTCTCCCACAGCCTGCTGCAGGCGCTCTGCGGAGAGCCGGTCGAAGAGCGTGGCCTGAAGGCTCTTCAAATCGCGGTGGGGTGAATCGAGCAAGAACTCGACCGCAATACTCAGATCCAAGGCCGCTCGGTCGAGTCGTTTGAGTGTACGGAGGCGTTCGGTTTGGTTCGTGCGTTTAGCTCGTGACAGGAGCTGTCCCACCAGTTGATCGAAGAGGTCGATGACGTCGTCGGTCGCCTGGACCTCAAGGACACTTGCAAACGCTAATAGCGTCGCCACGCGTCGCTTGGGCTGCAGGCGCTCGACAGTCTGTGCTCGAGCGGCTGTCGCATACCGAGCCAGTGCCGCGAATCTACTGGAGGGAATTGTAGAGAGGTCTAAGTCCCCAACGCCTATGGCTCGCACTTCCTCCAGCCGCCTGAGAGCATTCAAGAGACCTCGAGCGCTGAGGTTCGTCGGCGAACGTCGAAGACGATCGAGATCAGAGAGGTGACTGCCAGAGACCTCGACCAATGCCTCGAGGCGCTGGCGCTGCTCTGGGCTGGGCAGCCGGCTCAGGATACTCCAGAGACGCACCGCCGCCCGGTCGCGGACTCGACCTACAAGCCGCGCCAGCGTCGAGATGCCCGGCAGGAGTATCTTCGACTCCACAAGCCGAGCGATCGATAGATCGAAGAGGACGCTTGGGCGTTCGGCGCTGATCCAAGCTCGGGCATAGAGCCAACGCAGGAAGCGAAAATGCACCAAGGGATTCTGGAACTCACGGTAGCCAAACCGCTCACGGATCTCACGAATGTGTGCCCAGCGGGTCTGCCCGGTGCCATACCCCGAAAGAGTCCGATGCGGCTGAGAGATTCCCAGTTGGTGGGCGGTGTACTCCAGCACCCCGCGAGGTACCTGGCTCGGTTCCGACAGGAACGTACCCAGGAAGCGAACTGTCCCGAGCTGAAGCGCGAAACCTAGCCGAGCTCGCCAACTACGGCGCACAGCGATGACCGAGTGATCGGCCTCATCGAAGTGGAAGAAGCGAGCCAGTTGGTCTTCGGTCAACTCTCCCGCAAAGTGACCGTAGGTACGTTCTTGGTCCGGCGTAACGAAATGGGCGGCCATGACGGAAGTCATTCCCGGAATTCAGAAGAGATCGCATCATTATCTCCCGCAAGCTGGACGAGCTTCCGTCAGGGTTAAATATTTTGCAAGGAATGACCGCTGCGTCCTGCGATTCTAGAACCAAAGTTTTCGTCCCATTACTACTGGGACCCCGAGGACACGTATCCCAAAGCGAGAAAACTCGAGAAGGCGGTCCGTGAGTTCCGGACCTACATCGAGAACAACGGCAGACTCATCCCGAACTACGGCGAACGCTGGCGACACGGCGACGCCATCTCGACGGCCTTTGTTGAGTCGAGCGTCAACGCCGTCCTCAACAAGCGATTCCGCAAGAAGCAGCAGATGCAGTGGTCGAAGCGAGGAGCGCACCTCTTGCTCCAGACCCGCACACGAGTCCTCAACGGGGAGCTGAGATCACGCTTCCAGCAGTGGTACCCGAACTTCCGTGTGGAGACACAACAGGACCAAGAGGCCGCTTAGTGCCCCACACTTTTTTACGCTCTCGTCGGATCACGGACAGGTCAGCGTAGGCTGTCAGCTCTTGGTAGAGCTTCCCGCCGATCACGAAGGCTCGATGATCCGGTCGGCGGGTATCAACCCGTGCAGCGCGGACAGTGCCCACACGCTCCACCCTGCCGTCAGCTCGGCCGGTCGATGCTTGCGCCAGGTCGACCAGACCGGACCCTGATAAATCTCGTCTGCTCCAGCTTGGATGCACTGCAAGCGATCACAACCGCGGTTGTATTGGCTCGCGGCTGATGCTTGGCGCGCAACTCCCTGTGGAGTCGGTCATCCTCGGTCAGTGGTTCCTTGATTCCCAAGGTCTGGACGAGTGAAGCCGCAACGATTGCGGCGGCAGATTGCCCGCTCTCGGCCGCTGCCTTATCAAGCGCCGCCTTGACGGGTGGCGGTAGCCTGATGGTCATCCTCGGGTAATCTCTCACCCGTCCACCATTGAGACCGGTAGCAGGTCGGCCAACTCGGCTGATATTTCGCATCAGCCGAGTCTATCGTATTTGTGCCGCCACCTATTCACGGCGTCGAGCTGGCGGATCTTCTTAACCTTACTGACAGCATTGCCACATGTAACCCTCTAGTTCACAAAAGCAGGGTAAGACATTAGTACAACCAGGAAACAGCACGCGACAGATCGTGTTAGAGCAGCAGCTCAAGCCCAACCCCTGTTGGCCACAGAGGATGTCGGCAGTTCTGGACGCTGATTCACAGCATCCCGTAGCATTACCGCGCAAACTTTGCGCGAATCCCGTTACAACTGGGTGGCCAGAACCTATCCCACAAAAGCGACTGTACGAGGGACAGCGCGTTACCAGATCCCAAGCCGAAGACTCATCTAGAAGCAACTGATCGAACCCAGCGCCGCCGCCCGGTTCCTCGCCCGGTTCCTTGACCGGTTCCTCGCTATCGATAATTTTGCGAGCCTTGATCTCAACAAGCGTCATGAAACCGAAGCGCCGATTGTCGAGCCCTAACTGCTCGATGCTCTTGTCGGTGCCCGTTACCGTCATTTGCTGACTTCTACAGTCGGCTATCCACGCATCGGTGTCCACCTCTGGCCCCACAGGGGGCACTTGCGCATAACACTTTGGAACCTGGATTTTGTAAGAGTCTCCGCCTTCGTGGTGAAATGTAGTGGAGTTCTCCACCTCATCGATCCGAAAACGCACAACATCGCCGGCCTCAGTGACTAACCCGATCTCAGTGAGCCCTTTTGACGGGTAACGGATCTCGACGATACCCAGCGGCAAACCCTCGGTATCGAAAGCATGCGCGACAAGCAACCACTCGCTCCGGTTGTCGGGTGGCCCCTCGCGGCGAAGAGTCATCGAACCTAGCCCCGCGTCTCGCTCCTCGATGTGGTCCATCGATATCACCCCATACTCTCGCGGGTGTGGGTGTCCATGCTGGCCATTGGCCGGCATCGCAAACAACAACAAAAACGCAACAGCTAAAAGTCTCGGACTCATTTCTAGCCCCTCTCTCACCTTGGGTATTGGAGTCTGCCGTCTCCGGGTTTGTTCTGTTTCTTTACTTGCTGCCGGTCAGCGTCCCTCGTATCGCGTCGAGGCGTTCATCAGCGATACACACCGCCTCGTAGGCGGATATCTGTTGCAGCCGCTGCCAGAGATCGGCAAACCGCAAGCCGGATTCGCGCCACTCTTCGGTCGACTCGAAGTTATTGAAATACGGCCGTAAGTCGGCGCCTGGTACCGCTGCACAATGCGAACACCGCACGGCGCTCGAAACGATAGTCGAGCAGATTCCAAAACGGCGAATAGACCTTGCGGGTTGATACAGATTCCCACAGATTCGAGTGCGGCCCAGTCTGTCGAGATCTCGCCCCACTTAGGTACAGGCCCATTCTGAGCCCCCCAGCGCGGCGTATGGCTGACCGGCGTCAGTACCGCATCGTCGGCCTGGACTACCGGCATACTTGGCGCCAAGACGTCAACGTCGAGGCGTCGCACGTCGCCAGCCTCACGGGGCAACAGGGCGCCCACGGAAAAAACCCACCGGTTGCCGTGCTGGTCTAACGCGCAAGCTGTAGTTATTAGCATTCTGCTTTTCATCCTATCGCCGAAATTTTGCCAAGTCATCACAAGTCGATCTCCTTCCCCTTCCCTTACGGCCGGGGCAATATATTTATGGATAGATCGAGCTTAGCGAATAAATTCCTCCATAACAGATCAATTTACCATTCCAAACGGTCGGTAAATCAGGAGTCCACGACTGTACAATATGCAAATAGGGCGTTTCTACGAGAAATCGCTTACCTACCGGTAGGACTGTCGACTTTATTTCTTGCGCGATCGACAACAGCCGCCAGGGCCGATGCGAGACTCGACCATCTGGCGAGTCTTCGTCGAGATCTCCTCGCTAAGCTCACCCGCTTGGATCGCCTCAATCCAGATTCTGAGTACAGCGATAGCTTCGCGGTCTGACTTCAGCGCTTGGACATGCTCAAACGCATCTTCAGCAACTGCGGCAGCTGCGTCGAAGTCTCGAAAGTAGCAATGCGCGGCGGCAAGGTCGATGGAAACCAACACGATCTCATAGGGTAGGGCCAGTCGGACGAATCCACGCCGAGATATTTCTAGAGCGCGGATAGCTCTTGGATGCATCCCAAGCTTCCACCACAACAGGCCCTCGACCCAACCGAGTTTATGCCGTGGCACACCATCAACTCTCGGCCTTAATAGCGTGCGCGCCTCACGCACCTGAGCAAGGCCACCTTCTAGAGCTGAATGAATTGGCATCGAGGATAAAGTTGCGTGGGCGAGATTGTGCACAGCTGTATGATGGATGCGGGCGCATCTTGCTGAGAGTTTGGGTCGAGAGAGTGCTATTGCTTCACCGTGGCAAGGAATAGCCTCAGAAAATTTCTTACTTTCGTTTAGTACGTAGCCGAATCTAGCCAAAGCCTCGGCGAGATCACCAGTATTCCCCTCCTGCTTTCTAAAGGTAGTAACAGCAGATCGGGCCAAATCGTCTGCCTCATCTAGCCGTTGCTGACAAGCTCTCAACATCGCCTTTCGGCTACTAATCTCAGCATGTACGGTAAGAGGGACAGCTCTAGCTAGAGCTGGCTATCTTGTGCGCAGTGCAATAGCTGAGCTCGGCCTCGCTGTATCGGCCTGTCGATCTGAGCGCGCCAGCCAACACAGCATGGCCCATTGCCAATCCCTCAGACCATTCAGGGGTAACTAACAGAGCCAAATCTGGAGCGACCTCGGCCCAGCGGAACCCATTCCAAGGATTGTCAAATAACAGTCCGTCGACGTACTCAAGATACAGGCAAAAAAAGCTCTTTCGGCGATAGGCTCGACGCCTAAGTAAATGCGCCGGATCGTCGGACATTTCACGAAGCAGACGTTTTGCGCGGCTCTTTGACTGACTCACGATGTTGAGAGATTAGACAAAAAAGGGCACGCAGGGGAAGACCTGCGCGCCCAAAAAGCAACTCAAGAAATCTAACCGGATGGTATGAGCGATGGGCCGCTCCCTGCACGTACTGCTGTAGAAACAAGCATTCCGCACCCCTTCTGATCGCGATCACCGGTCGCGAAATTGCGACTCGGTGTCAAACGAACCACTTTTCGGAGTTTTAGCCTACCGATCGGTCGGCTGTTTTTCGTAGAAATGCCGTAACTCTTCTCGGTAGTCTTTTCCCCTACCGATGAACAGCAGGAAGACAAGCCCCGAAACGACGCAAGCTCTACTCGCCAGCCTTGAAACGCTCGCGAGTGAGTGCCCGTCTGATGCTCTCTTGAGCTACACCGTCACGACGTGGCTCAACAGCCCAGCTCGGCCCGATCTCTTGGCACTGTCCGCTCGATGGGGGATCGAGGATGAGCAACTCGCGGCCACCGTGGCGAGCACGGCCACAGGGCTCGACACCATCGAACGGCGGCGAGCTGGCTGGCGAACATCTCGCCAAGTCATCGGCGACCAGGCGCCGGAGAGCGTAAAAAAGTGTGGGGCAATCCGGATGGCGGACCATCACTCCGCATTTTGGAGAGGATGAAAATCCGGGGGCACAATGGTCGTACGGTGCTCTCGGAACCCATGTGCCAGTCGCCTGAATCGAAAAGTGCCCCGGCTTTTTCATGCTCTCCTAGTTGGACCAGCGGGGGCATTTGAAGTCGAGTAGCCCGAGGGGATTTCTCCCCCCAGGCCCTCACAGATCCGGACGTGCGGAACTCCCGCATCCGGCTCCTTGGGTCACGGATTCGCTCCTCGGCGATAGGGGGTGAGCAATCCGCTTCATGGCACGGCATGGTGCTCTTCCAGCCAGCTCAGGCGTGCCGCAAGACGATCGCGTAGCGCCTGATCACCGGTGATTGCGATCGCCTCATCGAAGAATCTCAAGGCCTCTTCGATCCGGCCCTCGTCGAACGCCTTGCCGGCTGCTTGCAGGGCCTCGGCACGGTCGATCTCTTCTAGCGCCCAGAGCCGCGCCTCCTCGGCATCGCGGCCGATGATCGATCGTTCCAGGCGTCGCGCGCGGGCGAAGTCCTCGTTCTTGAGATACAGCTGAATCAAGATCGAGCGCAACTCGTCGCGATCCGGCAGCCAGCCCCGCGCCTTTTGCAGGGCGACGATGCCCGGTTGCGGATCGACCTCGCCGAAACGATACGCATAGCCCAAGAGCACCCGCGGCTCGGCGAATTCGCGATCGCGATCGACCGCTCCTCGGAGCACTTCTCGAGCCGTAGCGGCGAGCTCGTCGACTGCCAATATTGCCTCGTCACACGTCAGCGCGTTGACTGGTAAGGGTGCGGCGTTCACCGGCAACGGTCCGCCGAGGAGGATTCCCCGCGCCGCTTCCGGCACGATACGAGCGAGCAGATGCCGACCGTATCGGAGGTAGGTCAATGCATCCGCCGGACCGATCTCGAGTGCATCCTGGAAGAACAGCTCGGCCTCTTCCAGGCGCCCATCTAACGCGCGCAGGAGAGCCAGGCCGGCGAGCGCTTCGGCGTGCTCAGGCCGTCGTTCGAGCGCTTCGACGAAGAAACCCTCGGCACCTTCGAGGTGCCCCAGCTGCAGCAACAAGTTGCCGAGATGAAACAACACCTCGTCCGGCGGCAGCGGCTCACTGACCGGTTCCTCCGGCGTTTCGAGCTCGCCCAGATCGAGACGCGTCACCGGGAAGTCTTCGCCGAGCTCATAGGCGCCCGGCGTCGCCGGCAGCGCCGACTCGGCATGGGCGCGCAGCGTCTCCTCGAGTTGGTCGAGATGGAGATCGAAGGCGTTCTCGAAGGCGTCATCGGGGTCTTCGCCGTTGCGCAGGCGAACCAGGTAGTCGGCGAGCTGGTCGAGGCGCTCGGTGCCACTAGTGAGCAGGTAGTGCACCAAGGTCCATGACATGGCGTAGAAACCGTCGGCACGGCGAATGTGGGAGCCGGACTCACCGGCCAACACTTCGCGTAGTGAGAAGTCGTGTGACAGAAACCGGACTTTGCGGTCTGCGTCGTCAGCTTGCAGCCAGCGGGCATGGCGCAAAATCGGCCGGCCGAGATAGACCGAATCATCTTCGATAGCGAGGGTGCTGTAGTACTCCGCCATCCCTTCGTGGAACCAGCGCGGCACCCGGTCAAAGTTGTGCGCTACCAGGTAGTGCACGAACTCGTGATAGATCACTGCGAGCCCCGGCCCCTCCCCGACGCTGGCGTCGAGGGTCAGGAAGTTGCGATCCGGGTGTCTCAGGAAGTACCCCTGAGTCGAGCCGTTCGACCCATCCGGAATCGGCTTGAACGGCGCATAGCTGTGACGATCGCGAAAAGCGATGAACGTTGTCGGCACCACCGAGCGTAGCTCGAGCTGCGGAGCCAGGGTGGCGAAGGCACTCCGAAAAACCTCCAGTCGACGAACCAGCTCTTCCCCTCTCTCAGGATCCGCGTCGGTTAGCAGGACGAAGTGGCGCGAGCTCACCGAGTGCCAGGAGCCCAATTCGATCTCGCGCTGCTGTCCCGCGAGCGGTGGAGCCAACCCAACGGCCAACAGGGCGGTGATCCAAGGGAAGGTGAAGTGTCGGAGAAGAGGCGAAATACAACGTAATGACAACATGGCAAGAGATCCTCCTCGAAGGCTACCGTCATCGACAGCAGGGCCATCATAACACGACGCGCCAACGCGCGAGGTCACTCGAAGTGTCTGAATCGATCCCAATAGGAGAGCATAAAAAAGTGTGGGGCACCTGGCTCCGAGAGCATGAAAAAGCCGAGGCACTTTTGATTCAGGCGGCAGGCACATGGGTTCCGAGAGCACCGTACGACCATTGTGCCCCCGGATTTTCATGCTCTCTGCCATTGGGGGTGTCGGTAACGAACATGTCATGAAGTGCAAAACGCGGGCTTTCCCGTGCCCGATTGAGTGTCCAGTAGACGGAGTGGAGACAAAGAAGCTGTCATTTGGGGCCAAAAAACTCTCTCAACATAATGGTGGGCTATCTCATCTGGCAGAACGGTTTCAACCTAACTTCATTTCTTCGCGCTTCGCTCGAATGTCTTGGCCGCCCGCCTTTGCGACCTCGAGTTCTGGCAGCTGCCAAACCGGCTCGTGTTCGCTCCTGGATAAGTCGGCGCTCAAACTGGGCCAGGGCCGAGAAGATCATGAACATCAGCTCGCCACTAGCGGTCGTCGTATCGATGGCCCCATCCTGAATCGATCGGAAATCCACACCACGATCACGAAGTTCGGTGACGAGGGTCACGAGGTGGCTCATCGATCGGCCGAGCCGATCCAGACGCCACACGACTAGAGTGTCTCCGCCCACCAAGTCAGCGAGGCAGGCGTCGAGACCGGGTCGGGCGGCGCGAACTCCCGACACCTTGTTCGGCGTGGCAACCAGCCTGGGCTAGAGCGTCGAGCTGTAGCTCGAGCTCCTGGTCGCTGGTGCTGACTCGGGCATAGCCCAGTGTTCGACTCATTCTCGCTTACCTTGGTTCTGGTTGGGTTCTTGGGACTTTCTTACTCGAGACGAGTTTACGAAACTATGCGAGGGCGAGAAACCAAGGTTCTTCGATCCCTCGGGCTTGGCGTTGAATCTGTCTCGAAAAAGGGTCCTTTTCTGAGACAGCGGGATCCGCTCGTGACGACTTCACCAACCCTGCCAGCCCACCCGATGGGAAGCCTCGAGAACTCCAGATTGGATGAAACCGTTGTGTTTCGTCGGTGGTCCAAGACGGCATCTCACCCCTGGTAGCCTTCGGCGACCATGCGGCGGTCGCTTTCTCCGACAGCGATAAACCCCCCGATGCCATTTAGGAACGGGCTCCTTGATATTCAGCCCAAACGAGGCTGTTGCACTCCTACAACTCGGCTGACGGCATCGTCATAGGATCAGTAGCAACAGACCGAGCACACCGCAGACGATCGCGGCGCGACGCATGATTTTTGCTCCGGAGTCAGCTTCACGCAGCAGTTGATCGCGATTTTTAGTGCTGATGAGCAGCTGGCCGTCGACGGGTCGAGCAATCTTCAGCTCGCCACCAGGGTCGGTGACTTCGCCGAGGATAAAAACCTCTTGGTCCACCGCAATCGCCTGTTCCTCGAAGCGATAGCCGAGGGTTTTCGAGTCGCCAGCGATGGGCTGACTGGGGACGTCGAGGGCAAATTGGCCGAGACGCAAACTTTGTGGCCCCGCGTTGGCAGGCTCGAATCGGGAGATCGTCTTTTCGGCCGTGAAGGTGGCTCCCGCTGGGTCGACGTCGAGCTGGCCGGTGGCGTCTTCGATCATGAAGCTGACGTCGCGCTGGCTGTTGGCCAGCTGATCGCTGGTGCGCTGAGTCTGGGGAGCGTTACGGGTCTGGGGAGCGTTACGGTTCGACGAGCCGCGGCTCTGAGGACGGGCCTCCTCGCGCTCGCGTCGGACACTCATCGAGTAGTACACCGATTGCACCTCGCCGAGCTCCGAAACCAGGGGTTCGGCGCACCGCACTTTGCCTTGGATAGCGGCCGCGAAGTGCAGCGATCCTGGTCCAAGACCCTCCGTCATCGAAACGGCGAGTTGTCTCAAGTGGTCTACCGTGCAGACTTCAGTCGAGGCGATCAGACCGAGCTTGCGCTCTTTGGAGCGGTGACCGTAGAACAGACCGCCGGCCGCAGCCAGCAGCAAAAGGCCAACGAACCACATCAGGCGGCGTCCTGCCGTTGGGCAACTGTAGGGGCTTGCATGGCGATTAGTTTAGCACTTCGAGCGGTGTGTTCTTGGACCCGTGGGTGGGGTAGACTGCGGAGATGTCGAATCATGAAAACGAGCAAGATTTCGCCAGCATGCTGGCGGACTATGATAACTGGGGCGCACGGCCCGAAGTTGGGCAGAAGGTCGAAGGCACGGTCATGGCGATCGGCGAAGAGGTGATTTTTGTCGATCTTGGGGGCAAGTCGGAAGGTGCGGTCGACCGCGCTGAGCTGCTCGACGAATATGGCCGGCTGAGTGTGGATATTGGCGACCCGGTGACAGGCTTGGTGTCGTCGGTTGACGACGGTGGCAATGTCACTCTGCGGGTGCGTCCGGGCCGCGGCGAGGCCATGCGGTCCGAACTCCGCCTGGCCTGGGAGCAGAAGCTGCCGGTAGAGGGTTTGGTTGGGGAGCAAAACAAAGGCGGCGTCGACGTTACGGTGGGTGGCTTGCGAGCCTTCTGCCCGATCTCGCAGCTCGATTTGCGGTACGTCGAAGATCCCAGCGTCTTCACCGGCCAGCGGTTCGAGTTCCGGATTACCAAATTCGAAGACTCCGGACGCCATGTCAACCTGGTTGTCTCACGTCGAGTTCTACTGCAAGAAGAAGCCGACCGCCGAGCGGCTGAAGTGCGCGAGTGGCTCGAAGTGGACGCGGTGATCGAGGGGACTGTGACGTCGATCACCAGTTATGGCGCGTTTGTTGATCTTGGTGGACTCGAGGGCTTGTTGCACGTCAGCGAGATGAGCTATCAGCGCGACATCGAACCCGGCGAGATGTTGACCGAGGGGCAGTCGGTCGAGGTGCAAGTACTCAAGATCGAGCCGCCGCAGAAGGCGGGTCAGTCGGAGCGTATCTCGCTTTCGATGCGTGCTCTACAACGGGATCCGTGGGACGGTGTCGAACGTCGGTTCCCGGTTGGCAAAATCACCACCGGTCGCGTGATGCGCCTCGAAGCTTATGGCGCGTTTGTTGAACTCTCCCCTGGTCTCGAAGGCCTGGCCCACATCAGTCGTTTGGGCGGCAAGGGCAGTGAGCGTCACGCCCGGCAGATTGTCGAACTTGGACAGACCGTGCAGGTCCGCGTCGTCGACGTCGATCCGGAGAAACGTCGGTTGTCTCTCGCTCGGGAGGTTGCCGAAATGTCGGACGAAGAGCGGCAAGAGATTGCGGACTATCAGAAATCGAGCACAAGCGCGGGAGCGGGAAGCTTCGGCAGTCTGGGAGATTTCTTCAAACAGGATCGTAAAGGGAGTTAACGCCATGGCACCAAGTTTTGCTGTCCGGCCGCACTTTGGACTGACTCTCGTCACGACGGCTCTCACTTTCGTGGTGGGGATGTTCTCAACTGCCGGGTCGTTGTTTGCGTCCACCCCGTCCATCCCACGGTCTGAGGCGACCCATGGACACTATGTGGTGCTCGGGTCTGCGGCTGGCGAGACGGTGCCGTACGCACGGATCGTGATGGATCCGGGTTACGCCTGCCCGACGATCCAGGGCGCAGGAACCACAGGCGGTGGCACCACCATCCAGATGACCACACGATCCAATCCACACGGGTTTCCGGTGCTGGTCTGCGAGGCGGTGATCGGTTTTGACCAAGAGCTCGAAATTGTGCTGCAAGATCAGTCCCTGGCTCTACCGTCGGTCCGTAAGCAGCCAAGCCGTATCGTGGCTTTTGGCGACACCGGCTGTAAGCTGTACAGCGCCAAGTCCAACTCGGGTTGTGCTGCCGGCACACCGGCACAACCGTTTGCCTCGCTGAGCGCCGCGGCGGCTGAAGGAGAAACCCCCGACGTGATCCTGCACATGGGGGACTACAACTACCGGGGGACAGCCAGTCGCCTGCTGTTCACTCAGAAGCAAGACGGCAAGTCGACCCAGGTTGCTGAATGGTCCTACGATGCTGGCGACGGTACCGGCGCCTCCGAGCAGTGTGTGCAAGGTGATGACGCGGAGTTCTGGAGCCAGAACGCCCCAAATTCCAACCTTCCTGACACTTGGGGCGCCTGGCGGGATGACTTCTTCAGTGCCACTCGCGAGCTTTTACCGAAGGCGCCATGGGTCTTCGCCCGCGGCAATCACGAGTTGTGCAGCCGAGCCGGGCCGGGGTGGTTCTACTTCCTCGATCCGAGCTCCGATCTCACCGGTAAGCAACTCAGCTGTCCCGAGGCGGATCCGTCGGCGGGTGCCTTGCCCAATGTGGTGATGAGCGAACCCTACGCGGTGGATCTCGGCACGCTCAAGCTGATCGTGCTCGACTCTGCCAACGCCTGCGACTCGTTCCTCAACGACACCTTCACCAAGATCTACAGCGAACAATTCGAATCCCTGGGCAAACTAGCCTCGGGCGACGAAACCGCGTGGGTCGTGACCCATCGACCGATCTGGGGTGTGACCGGCTTCAGCTCCACCGAAAGCACCGGCTGTACCAGCGCTGATCAGTGGGGGTGTATCAACCAAACCTTACAAGCCGCCTTGAAGACGGGGCTCGGTGGCTCGTTCCCGTCGTCAGTGAAGTTGTTCCTGGCCGGTCACATGCATCGGTTCCAGTCGGTAACCTTCCCCGGCAACGATCGACCACCGGTGGTCGTCATCGGCACCGGTGGGGTAGCCCTGGACGCTTATCCGCCCCTCGGCACCGTCGACCTCCAAGTAGATGGCGAAGAAGCCGATAGCCTGACCACCGGCGCCCATGTGATGTCAGGGGACAAACCCTTGCCAGCGTTCGGTTATTTAGACATCACCTACCAGGCCGATGGCACCTGGAGCGGAATCCTCCAGAGTCCACCGGAAGGTTTAACCCTGGCCAACTGTGGTACCGCACAGCAGGCTGCAGGCTCGGTGTGCGTGCTGGCGTCGGGTGTGAAGGCGAAGTAGAACGTCAAGGCCTTGAGTGCCGTCAAGGCATGGTAGAGCGTCAAGGCATTAGTAGGCGTCAAGGCATGGTAGAGCGGCCAGGCTCTGGCCTGGCTCCCTGACGCTCTGGATTCAATCAATGATCGCGAGGACGAGCCTTGAGTTTTCGCCCTGAGGATCGCTCTCGATCAGTCAGGGCGTCCGCCCGGCTAGATCAGGTTTCGATGTTGAGCGGCCACTGATAACCCTGCGGTGAGGCTGGTGAGTATTCTTGGATGAATTCGATCATCGCCTTGCGGAATAGCACCAGTGCTTTGTTGCGCTCGTCGTCCATGCCGTTCGGGAAGAACAGGTCTTCGTCTAGACCGGCGATCGGAATGAAGGGCTCGTAGGGTACTGAGAACGAGAACGTGAAATAGAACGTCACCATACCGGCAATGGTCCCGGTGGTGGGCATCCGACGGAGCAATTCACGGGTGGTCATGGTGCTGTCCGGCGCTGGGATCGATGCGTCCTGCAGGCAAGGCGGATAGTTGCTGACGAAGGTGAGGCCCGGGTTGGCGGACTTACTGAGTCGTGAGTTGCCATGGGCGGTGATGCGGTACAGGAGACTCTGCAAGACCTTGTTCAAGGCTGCCTTGCTGTCCATGGTCGGCAAACCACGGAGGTTGCCGCCGTGCGGGTCGCCGGATCTTCGGATCCACTCCTGCAACTGTTCGTCGTCTTTGACGTCCTGGTCGGTGGCGTAGGTGGTGTCCACAAACACCTGGGTGTAGTTGCCGACCATGTCCCAGATCTGCAGCAGGTGACGGACGAAAGCGTACTTGTCCCACGGCTCCTTGTCGGTAAAGTCGGCTTCTTTGATCCCGAGTCGCTCGAGCTCGGCGATGGGATCGTCGTCAAAGTAGCTGCGCCCGACTGCGAAGTGATCACAAAGCTTGAGGAAGCGCTGCGGGGTGTTGATTGCCGTCGGCGGTGCCACGCTCTTCCACAACACCAGCAGGACCGTGTCGAAACCAATCAGGTATTTGGACTGCGGGGCCAACAACTGGAAGACCGGGTGGCTATGGGAAAGACACTTGAACATCGTGTACTGCATGGCTGCTGTCACAATGTGCCAGTGATAAACATGGCCTAGCCAGATGCCGTAGACGGTGAGCGACACCTTGGCCGCCTGCAAGGCGTAGATCCACGCCGAAGGTGTTGCCGAGCCGCGAACATAAACTTGTTTGTCAGCCCCTAAGAAGCCCGCTACCCGAACAGCGATCGGTGTCAGATCCTTGGTCTTCGGATCCTGTTCGAGCAAGGTCACCGTCCCAGGTGTGAACCGTTGCAGACCGTCGACCTCACGGGGCTTGAAGCCATCGAAGATCGTCATGTCGATCGCGTAGAGCAGGCCCTTTGCTTCGAGATCGTCCCATCGGTCTTCCCAAACATCGACAAACTCAATGCGTGGATCAGGCATATGGGACGAGCCGAGTTTTTGCGCCACCAACAGGTTGTAGGACAAGCCATACTCGGAGATTGTTGGCCAGAATTGGCGGGTTGCTTCGTCGGCGTCGGTCAACGAGGCGGCAAACTTTGGCAGCAGATTTTTGGAGCTGTCGTAAACGTCCGGCATCACGGTCCAGGAGATCGAGAACTGCTCGGGCTCTTCGAGGGGAAGCTTGGTCAGCGGGTCGCCCTCATTGTCGCGTTCGTCGCCAGCGAGGTTGAGGGATGGCCCGAATAAACCGTCGACGAAACGTCTGAAGAATCCCGACTGCTTCTTGTCGCCGAAGATCTGCTCACTCATGCTCGCCAAGAGCTTCAGGTTGTCGCCATGGGAGAGCGCTCTCTCGAGGTCACTGCGGGCGTCCGCGTCCTCGGCGGTCAGGTTCTTGCCAAAAAGAAAGTTGTACCCCGTGGTCTCGGCGCCGTCGATGGTGTACAGCGTGGTCAGGCCTTGTTTCGCTTGCTTAGTCTCGATTTCACGTTCGCCGAGCTTGAGCAGTGTCTTCAGAGCATCGTCGACGTCGACGGGAACCGCTGGGATGTTGTGAAAGGAAATGACTGGAAGCTTATGCATGGTCGTCTCTGCGCCTCCCGTAGGGTCGTGAATAGTTCAGGTTCAAAAGGCTAACATGAATCCTTCGGGGCCGGCGATCGGCCCAAGCTGCCACCAGACTGTGCTGCCACCAGACGGTAGTCGTGGCGTCTGTCCCGTGGCGCCGGTATCGTATATCCTCTATCAAAACTATAGTTCAACGCATTGGGGCGGTGCTTAACTAGGAGGAGCCATGAGCGAGACGCGAGAGATACCTTGCCGCGGCGCTAGGATGTCTGCCTTGCGGAGTGTCCTTCAATTCCGGGATTACTTCGAGCACATGGGCAGCTGGGTCGACAAGGCCAAAGCCGAGGCCGGTGCGCCGATCTTCTTTGCACACCTGGGGATGCCTAGCATCGTGGTGACTGACGTGGTTGCCGCGGCAAACATCTTCGCAGCCCCCAAGGACGTCGTCGATCGTATCGGTCAACCAGGTTTTGGACCGATCGAGCTGCGCGAGCGATTGACCGGGGGGATCTTGCCGGCGGTGGTTTCACACGGTGAGAAGAATGCCAGTACGCGCCGTTTTCTCGACGCGATGCTCGAGGATGCTCGTGGCAGATTCGATGAGATGCTGACGAAGTCACTCGAAGACATCGCGGCCGAGTGGGTCGCCAGCGGGGGCGTGACGCTCAACGCCGTGAGTGGTGTCAGCGGCAAGATGACCGGACGATGGCTACTGGACATCGATCTCGACGCCGCGGAGGTCAGCGAGTGGCCCGGGCTGACTTTTGGCATCAAGACCAGCTCGCGGCTGGTCAATTTTGTGCTCGGTACCCTCAATCGCCCCAAAAAATCTGCCGTCGAGATGTCCGACCGCCTGGTCGAGACATTCCGCAAAGCGCCGCGACTCGACCACATCTGCCGCATCGGCAAGGATGCGGGGCTGGATGAAGAAGAGACGTTGCGCCAGATGGCCTTCTTCACCCTGTTCAACACCGGGGCCCTCGGTCGGGTGGCTGGTGGAGCCTTGGCCCAGCTGAAGTTGACCCCCGAATGGGCGACGGCGATTCGCAACGAGCTCGGTGACAAGCAACTTGTGCCGAGCGCCATGAATGAGTTCCCGATCCTCGACAAAGTTTTCACCGAGTGCTGTCGGCTGTTCGGGCGCCCACGAGCGTACTACCGCAGGGCACTCAAAGACTTCGATCTTCCCTGTGGCGATGGCCATATTTATCGTGTGCTCGAGGGCGACACGTTGCTCCTGTCGATGCGCTCCATTCATCACGACGAGCGGATGTTTACGGACGGTCACTCCTTCAATCCGAAGCGTTTCGACGACAACCCGAAGCTGTTGCACTATGTATTCATCTTCGGCCCACACGACAAACCCTACCGTTGCGCTCCGGCCGATCTCGGAATGGCGGATGTTTTCTTCAAATACGTGCTGGGACGCCTGGTTCAAGGTTACACCTGGGATATCTCGCCGCCACCGGAGATCCACGCGGACAATGTCGACGACGTTGCACCGGAGGATGTGAGCCTGGTGAATTTCAGGCCGCGATCCTAATCAGACCGCGGTCCTGAAATGACCACCTCTGAGGGCAACAGCTGGGTTAATGCCACTGCGCAGCGACCTGCGATGGCCTCAGGTCGTAAGCGGCCGCCTCTTCGTCGCTGCGGACATAGAGGATCCCGTCGCGAACGACGGGATGGTTCCAGCAGCGGCCGTCGATGGCATGGAAGCGAGCGATCTCGGTCATGCCTTCGGACGAGATTTCGAGCAGGGCAACGTCACCGGATTCGGCGAGGACCAGCAGATGGTCGCGCAGCAACAGGATCTGACCAAACCGGTAGCGACCTTTTTTCCACGTACGTTCCCCCTCGTTGAGGTCGAATGCGGCGAGGATACCGCCGTCGAGACCGTAGACGTGGTCGTCTTTCAGCACACCGCCGTTAAAGCGCAATTTGAAGCGGTTGGGACGTTCCCAGCGGGCGGTGACCGACCAAGTGTCGCCGGTGCGACGCGGCTCGAGCATCGCGGAGCCGGTCGCCTCGGTGGTGATGAAAACGCCGCCGTCGTCGGTGACGATGGGCTGGACACTGTTGGTGCCGTAGGGATTGATCCACTCCCACCACCAAAGCTCCTCACCGGTAGTCGGGTCGTGACCACCGAGGCCCCAGGCACTGTAAATCAGAATCTGTGGTACACCGGCAATGGTCTCGAGTCGAGGCGCTGCATAACCGGCTTGACGTTGGCCGGTCCGCCAGACGATGTCTCCGGTGGTTCGATGGTAGGCGATCACAGCTCCAGGGGGTGTGCCGTCGTACATCGCCTTGTCACCGCCCTGAGGCACATTCTTACCTGGGTTGACGACCACCAAGTCATCGAAGATCAGGGGCGAGCCGGCGAAGCCGAAGTCGAGCTGTTCGGTGCCGGCGTCGTCGGCGATGTTGCGCGACCAGATCAACTCGCCGGTCAACGGGTTCAGGCAATCGAGCACACCGGTGGCACCGAGGGCATAGAGGCGCGAGTCATGGAGAACCGGGGTAGCCCGCGGTCCAGTGCCGCCAAGGAAGGTTTCGTGACGGGCTTGATTGAGGTGTGCCCAGACTTCATCGCCGGTGGCAGCAAGGTAGGCGACCACCGCTTCGTGTTCACCGCGTTGCTCCTGGGTGAAGAGAAGGTCGCCGACGACCGCAAACGATGACCAAGCTGGACCAATTTTGTGGCGCCACACCTGACGTGGGGCCTGGGTGTTCCAGTTGGTGCTGACGACCTCGTGCAGGGCACGGCCATCGCGGTTGGGGCCGCGAAAATCTGGCCAATCCGACGGCCCAATGTCCAGACGCTGGCGACCGTCAGTGGCGGCTTGAGGAGCCGAGCCTCGAGCTTCGAGGTAGGCCGCTGCCTGTTCCTCGGCAGTGTCAGCAAAACGGTAACCAAACCGCGGCACAAAATCGCCTGCGAAGCCTTCGTAGCGGAAAATTCCGAAGAAAAGGCTGGCGAGGAGGCCCAGGCACCCCAAGCCCGCCAATCGGATCTTCCACCGCAGGCGGGAGAAGAAAGTCCACCACAGGAGCAGCAGAATAGAGATTACAAAACCGACGATCCAGGTAGAGATCACCTGCTGGGCGGCATCATCAGAGTACCGGATCCAGACCACCAGTTCGGCGATCGCAGCCAGAGCCAGGATCACGCCAGCGATCCACCAGCGGGGTTTGAAAACTTGTGTCATACGTCACCCAGAGTTATGGCATCAAAGGTCAGTAGGCGTCACAGGTCTTGTTGCAACAGGTCTTGTTGCAACAGGTCTTGCAGTAACAACCTGCAGGTTAGCATTCCGTAACGTGATCTCAACGGAAGCTGTCTCGAGTGGATGATGGTCTCAGTTGAGATTCGAGGGCCTGAAGCGAGTCGTGGCTCCACTCGGTGATCCGTTCCCAGGTTTGGAGGGGTTCGTCGCCCGCAAACTGCGCCTGGAATCGATCGTCGCAGTGGGTGGGTTGACCAAACAACACCCGGACGTGATGGCCGCGCTGGGGTGCTTTACGGTGGGGCGCGACGTGCTGCATGCCGAGATGGTAAAAGGGCAGGGTGAGGGGCTTCGCTTCGGCAATCAAGCGACCGATCCCGGTCTTGAAAGGCTGGCGCAGCCATCCCTCTGGGTCGCGACTGGCGCCACCTTCGGGGAAGATGTGGACCCACGCACCTTCGCGCAGCTGCTGACTGAGAAAGTGTAGACCGGGTTGATCGAGCCCGCCGCCGCGTACGATCGGTACACATTTGCCAGCACTGAAGATGAAGCCGCTCAGCCTTCTGTTGAAGAGCTTGAGAGCATCCGCCGCCACCCAGCGGATGCGGTCGTAAGGCATCGCCGCTAGCCCGAAGTTGCAGACCAGCAGCGGATCATCGAGTCGTGAGACGTGATTGCTGAAGGTCAGCAAGCCTCGATCACCACGGTGCTGTAAGGCGTTCAGGCGGTCGAGCCCGTCGACGGACAGGTGGTTCCACCGCGTCATCACATGCTGCGACAGACGGATGACCAACCAGGCGATTAGACGGTTGGTTCTCGTATTACCGGGATGCCAGCGTCCGATAGCCTCCCGTTCCCGCGGCTGCAGCTCCATACCACAGAGTTTAGTACCCTCAAGATTTCCGTGCGGCGCGACCTGACAGTCGCACCGAACGGAGTCCGGGCTAGCCGTCAGGCAGAGATGCCGGCTTTGGCGGCGGCGGGCTTGAGCTTCAGTTTGAGCTGGAGATCCTGGCCCGCGTCGACCGAGAAGCTCTGCTGGCGATTGTTGAAGCCAGGTCGGACGATTTCGATGACGTGTTGACCGGGATCGATCAGCATGCCGTCAGGGCGTTCGTTGATCTCCGTGGCCAGGCCCAGGAAGCGGCCATCGAGGTAAACCGAGGCATCACCAGGCTCGACGGTAAGGCGGATCCGAGCGGGCTCCTGGCGGGCATCGAGTACCCCTGGGCGAGATCTGTCGTCAGGAGGCTGGGCGGTTTTTGGGCGATTCCCAGGCTGTTCCATCGGTGGGTTTTCCGGCGCGTAGCGACGGAACTGAGGTTTGGGATCTTCCGGTTTCTGAGTCGCCCGCGTCAGCTCTTCGACCGATTTCGACTCACCCGGTCGCATCACTTCTCTAATGTCGAGCACCACCCGCGGCTGGATCTCGACTTGCCGCACGACGGTTTCGTAACCCGGGTTGTAGAGGATCACCTCGTAGCTGTCCTTCTCCAGCCACAGATGCTGTGGCCAGCCGTCAAAGTTGCCGGCGGTACCAACGTAGTTACCGTCGATGTAGACCTGGGTCGTTTTCTTCGGCTTGACGTTCAGGTCGAGTGCACCAAAGAACCGCGAGCCATACCGTGGGTAGCCGTAGTCGCCGTAGGTGTGATGATAGGGGTAGTAGTGGCGGTAGTGGCTATAGGGGCGGTAGTAGTGCCCGCGATAGCGGTAGCTGCCGTAGCCGTAATAGCCATGGTGATACCGGTGATGGCCGTGGTATCCGATGCCAATGCGGAATCCTGCCTGGTGGTACCCACTCTTCTGTACGCTGACTCCCACTCGGCCACCGTCCGCCGCGAGCTGCGGAGTGCTCGATAGGCACAAGGCGGCTGCGACGAGGAGTGTGAGCCTGCGTCGCGGTGCACTTGAACTTCTCTCGGTCATGATAAATCTCCCATGTCGAATTGCTTGCGGCGACCGGCGGGGACGTCGCTGCTCTTCAAAGTTTAAAGCAACTTCTGGGCCAGGATGGCTGGAAAACGCCGTGGGCGGGTTGATCTCGAGGATCAACGGCTGAGCGGTGGCTAGCGCGGTAAACTTGCCCCCGAACGCAGGCTCGTCATCTCCTAGGAGAGACGATACTGTCACCTGGTGTGGTCGAGCCTGAAGGGTGCCTGACCCATCGATCGAAGTGCCTGAAGACGGAATTGCTTGAAGACGGAATTACCTGAAGACCGAGGTACTGAAAAACATGCGAATCATCCAGCGAGATCAACTGACCGGTTGGCGTCGGGAGTTACTCGAAGCGGCCAAACAAGCGTCGGTTACAGCGAATTGTGACTACTCGCATTACCCGGTCGGAGCTGCCATCAAGATCGAGACTCCAGCCGGCGAAGAACGGGTGGTGTTGGGCAACAACTACGAGCTTGCGACCTATCGCTCGATCTGCGCCGAGCGTCATGCCATCCATCGAGCCTATGCTGATTACACAGTGATCGGTCCTGACGGGCCAATTCGTCCCCGGGTGAAGGCGGTTGCCGTGTACTGTGCCATTGCCGCGGCACCCCAGCAGCCTTGTGGTGATTGCCGGCAAGCTTTGCACGAAGTGAATCCAGAGATCGAAGTCATCGCTGCTGCCGGCCCAGGTCGAGATGGCAGCCCGCACGATGAACGGGTGACGTTGACGACCGTCCGTTCATTGTTGCCCCATGGTTTTGATGTCACCAGCCTAGGCGGCGACCTCGAGCCAGGGCAGACACGGACTGAGGATGCGGTAGGACTGGCGCAGCACGTGGTGCACTTGCCCAAACCGGATGAGCTGAAGAGTGATGCCGCCCGTCGCACCGCCTTGCTCGAAGGCATTCGACATTTGATCGTGGTCGGTAGCCCGAGTCGCGCTCGTCGTATCGCTGAGTTGGCCCACCAACGTTACGGTGCAAGTCGCGATGCGGCGGCCAGCTGCTACTGTGATCTGACGGCTCCGGGCCGCGATGAATCCGGGCGGGAGTTCGTGGTCTACGGCGTCGAATTGCCGGGAACCAAGATTGCTGTCGCCTCGCACGGAATTGGCAAAGCTGGAGTCGAGATTGTGATGTCCGAGCTGCCGGCCCTGATTGCCTTGATCCAAGGTACGGCACCCGAGCTGCGCGGCGTGTTGCGTTGTGGCACCCGAGCTACCTTGAGCCAGGTGCCGCCGGGGGCGATCGCCTTGTCGACGCGTTCCCATGATGAACTGCTGGCGCCGATCGCCCCATCCTCCGAGTGGCTAGAGCGGATCCGCAACGCCAGCCGAACTCGTGGCATGACCCTGGTCGCTGACTCCGAGGTTGATACGCACACGGATTGGTCGTCCCCAGGGAAGGTCTTGGCGGAAGGCGCTGGAATCTCGACGTCGTTCTTCTGGCATGGCCAAGGGCGGCCGATTTACCGCGCCGGTGAAGCGACATTGCCGGAAGAAACTCGCTCATTCGAGCGCCGGCAACGCGCCGAACAGTTGACACGATGGGTTGATGCCGGCGTTCGGTGGATCGAAATGGAGGACTACACGGTGCTGAGAGTGGCCGAAATGTGCGGTATTCCAGCCGCCTCTTTGGGTGCCGTGTTGGCGCAGCGTCGTCGTGCGGATGGCAGCTTTCAGCTCGACTACAGCAAGCAAGCGCTCGCCGATAGCGAACTCGTTCCGGCCGAGCTTGCGCTCGAAGCGATCTTGTCGGATCAGTGAAGTATTCAACTCTGAGTCCCGCTAGACGGAGGCGGAGCCGGAGTACTTCATCACTGAGCGAGGGTTTCATCCCCTCGTGCGCAGGCTTCGGATTAAGCGTTTTCCCACGTGAACGTGGTGGTCGCTTGGTCGATCGGTTGGTCGGTGAGCACGCGAAAGGCGCAGCAGCCGTCGCCGTTTTGGAAAGTTTGGTCGCGTTGTACTCGATAACCCAGCAGGCGCGTTAGGGTTGAAACGGTGACACTGCACAGGGCAGGTCGTCGCCGCGCCACATCTAGAAAGGGGCAGTTGCGTTCGACCAATCTCAGGGTGCCGTCTTCAGAAGACTCGACGACGGTGTACGGATCGTCTTCCTGATAGATCTCGCGCAGAGCTTCCAGGCGTTGTGGCAGAGTTTTGCCTTCCATCGCAGGCTGCCAGCGCTTGACTCGTGCTTCGGTCAGGGCGGTTAAGACCGTCTTCAGAGCTGTTGGCTCGAGCTCGGTGGCGACGGTGTCGACAATTTCTACCGTCAGGTCGCTGTAGCGCTTGGCGAAGAGATGATCACCCTCGGCAGTGAGGAGGAAGGCCCGCCGTGGACGCCCGGGCTTGCCATCCCGATTCAAGTTCTCGTCGCGGGCGATCCAGCCCTCGCCAACCAGTTGCCGCACTTGCTGACGGACCGCCTCGTAGGTGACGCCTAGCCGGCTGGCTAGCTGTTCGATAGCTAGAGGTCCATGCTGCTTGATGGCTAGAACGATCCCTCGGCGTAGGTTGGAAAACGTCTCGAGGGCTCGTTCCATGGTGCTGTCGTCCTCAGGTCGGCGGTTTGGGTGGCCCGTGACGTGTTTCTGTGGGCCGCTCGACGCTAACCCCGTGGCCAGATATCAGCTCGCCTCCGAGCCAGCGAGCCACCACCACCAACACCATCCCCACGATCGAGAGTACCGGTAGGCGCCGCCTGGAAACGCCTTGTTAGAAGGCTGATCGCGAAACATGACGCGGTTTCGACGCTAGTCAGCATGTGCCGGGTGGCTACACGTCCTGGCGAATCGTGATCGGATAACGTCAGAAAGTCAAGGAATCCGGTCATCGCCGCCGGTAGGAACGACACCAGCCCGAGTGCCACAGTTCAAAAGGCCACCTGGCTCCAAATCGGCTTGTGCGGGCCTGGATAGCCCGGTCTAGGTGGTTTCACTCTTCCAAACCAGGGACCCTCCGTATTTCGACCGATCGGGCGTTCCTCGCTTTCGGGAGGTAACATACGCGGTGTGTTGTGCCTGGATGGATCTGCTGGTGATGTTCCCAAATTGAGCCCAACCCAAGTGTGGGCCGCACCCCGCATCTCTCTACTGTTCGTGGCTGTGCTCGGCTTCTACGCGCCGACGGTATTTGCTGATTTCTGGTACGTCCACTATGCCCAAGCCGAGAAGGCCCTGGCGAGTGGGGAATGGAGCGAGGCGATCGAGCAACTGCAACAAGCTCTCGAGCGGCGAGGAGACTCGGGGGCGAAGGTGAAGACGTATGGGATGAACTTCATCCCGTACTTCCCCCATCTCAAGCTCGGTATCGCCTACTACGAGTTGGAGGAGTTCAACGCGGCATTACAAGCCTTCGAGACCGAAGAACTGTTGCAAGCGATCGACAAATCCAAACCTGCTCTGGCGGAGCTGCAAAACTACCGGCAGCGAGTTCAACAAGGTTTGTCAGACGCCGCGGGGGCTGAGCAAGAACGGATCCGCGAGATCCTCGCGGACAGTTTGCAGGAAGCCCGCGATCTGGAGCGTAGTGGCGCTTTCGAAGCGGCACTGAGTGCTCTCGACCGCGGCTTGGCAGTGGCGCCGGAAGATCCTGGCGCCTTGGCGTTGGTTGACGAGTTGAGACGGCAGTTGGCCGAACAGGAGCAGCAAGCTCAGTTACGCCAGCGGTCCGCGGCTGCAATTGCGGAAGGCCAGAAGCTGTTGGCGTCCAACCAACTCGGAGAGGCCGCGAGTGCGTTTCAACGGGCGCTCGCCCTGCAACCCAGCGAGGAGGCGCGGACCCTGCTTGCAACCGCTCAGCAGCGACTCCGGGTCGAGTTCGAACGTTCGCAGCTCGAGCAAGACGCCGCTCAGCGGGCCGCTACGGTCCGTGATCAGTTGGGCGAAGCATCAGCTCTGGAAGCGGCGGGGCAGGCGACCGCAGCCTTGGATCGGCTACAAGCCCTATTGGCCCTGGACCCCGTCAACGCCGAAGCCTTGGCGCTCCAGCGCCGCATTCTCGACGCCCAGGCCAAGACCGAGCAGGAGGCCACCCGCCAACAAGAGATCCAGCGCCTACTAGCAACCGCCGACGAACACTGGACCGCACGCCTTGTCGAGGCCTCGCTGACTGCCGCCAATCGGGTGTTGGCTTTGGATCCGGCAAACGACACCGCCCTGGTTTATGTCCTACGTGCCCACCGCAAGATCAGTCGCGATCTGCTGGGAGGCCAACAAAATATTCCACCTGCGATTCGATTCATTGATCTGCGGGCAGAAGATGCCGACGGCCTCAGGGTTCAAACCGTGACAAGTCCCGAGTTTCTTTTGTCTGGCATGATCGTTGATGAATCCCCGGTCGATGTGTCGTTTCAAGATGATGCAGGGCATGAGATCCCGGGGACGAGTCGCAGCCAGCCTGTGGGCGAGGTGGTCCTCACCGAGTTCAACCTCAGCACTCAGTTGGCCGGTGGTCCAGCGGTGTTTCGACTGACCGCAACCGATGAAGAAGGGTTGAGCTCTTCCAGCGAGTACGCGGTCGCCTACGCGCCACCGTTTCACCGCTCCCTGTGGTTCTATGGCTTAATGGCGACTCTGGTGCCATTGGTGGCAGGAGTGTGGTGGTGGTCCCGTTATCGTCAGCGTCAACGCCTTCTGAAGCGTCGTTTCAATCCATACATTGCAGGTGCTCCGGTGCTGGCCGAAGATCTCTTTTTTGGCCGCGAAGCACTGCTCAATCGCATTTTGCAAACGGTGCATAACAACAGCCTGTTGCTGCATGGCGAGCGCCGGATCGGCAAAACCTCGTTGCAGCATCATCTCAAGCGTCGATTACAGCAGCTCGACGATCCAGACTACGAGTTCTTCCCGGTCTACATCGATCTCCAGGGTACCCCGCAAGAGAAGTTCTTCGCCACTTTGGCGGAGGACACGTTTCTCGAGTTGGAGCCGGTGTTGGGTGACCTCTCGCCGAACTTCTCGGACGACCGGGAATACGCTTATCGTGACTTGGTGCGCGACCTGCGGCGGCTGTTGGCGGCGCTGGCCGAGAAGACCACCAAGCAGGTCAAATTGGTGCTGCTGATCGACGAGGTCGACGAGTTGAACGAATATGACCCCAAGATCAATCAGAAGCTTCGCAGCCTGTTCATGAAAAGCTTCGCGGAGAATCTAGTGTCGGTGGTCTCGGGAGTGGCGATCAAGAAGCAATGGGAACGCGAGGGTAGCCCCTGGTACAACTTCTTCGAAGAGATCGAGGTCAAGGCGTTTCGGCGCGAAGACGCCGAGAAGTTGATCGTCGATCCCATCCGCGGCCTGTTCAAGCTCGAAGAGGGCCTGATCGACCGTGTCCTCGAGCTAACGGACTGTAAACCCTATCTGATCCAAAAGCTGTGTATTGCCCTGGTCAACCGACTGCACGAGCAGGGGCGGCAACTCATCACGCTGGCGGATGTCGAGTCGATTGGCCGACCGGAGGAAGCGTGAACGCCCGATCGTCGATTCCTTTTGTTGTCGGGCAGTGGGTGCGCGGTGAGAAGTTCTACGGTCGCTCCTCACAGCTCGAGGAGGTCCTCGAAGGGCAACGCAACTGCGTGTGGCTGTTGGGCACCCGCAGAGTTGGTAAAACCTCGCTATTGAAGCAACTCGAGCACCTCACCGCGAGCTCTCCTGAGCGAGGCTACTTCCCGGTGTTCTGGGACTTCCAGGGCACCGACGATCCAGCAGAGCTGCATGGCGACTTCGCCGACACCTTGCTCGACGCCGAAGAACGCCTGGAGTTTTTGGGTATCCCGCTGGAAGAGGTCGAGGCCGACGACCTTTTTGTCTCTCTCGGCAAGCTGCGCCGAAAGTTGCAAGCCAAGGGATTGTCGCTTTTGCTGCTGTGTGACGAAGTTGAAGAGCTGATCCACCTCAACCGGAAGGCGCCTGCGTTGTTGCGTAAGCTGCGGCGTGCGATGCAGTCTCGGGAGGGGGTGCGCTCGGTGTTGGCGTCGAGTATTCGGCTGTGGGCGCTGGCTGAGCAGCGGGACGACACGTCGCCGTTCCTGCACGGCTTCACGCCGCCGCTTTATATCCAAACCCTGAGTGATGACGAGGCACGGGGTTTGATTCGACAGGAGCAACTACCGAGCGATCGGCGTCCAAACTTTGACGGCGAAACCGTCGAGTTGATCCGTGAGCGCTGTGCCAACCATCCTTACTTGATCCAGTTGGTCTGTAAGCGTTGTCTGGAACTCGGCGACATCGAAGAGGCGTGTGAAGAAGTGGCGACCGATCGTATGGTCAGCTACTTCTTTTCGGTCGATTTCGACATGCTGAGCACCGCCGAGCGCGACGTGATCCACCTGATTGCCGAGCAGACGGCGGCGACCAGCAAGTCGATTCAGCAGGATCTGCCGTTGGACTCCGGAGCGGTGGGGAGCAGTCTGCATCGTCTCGAGCATCTCGGCCTTATTCGGCGCGACTCCGGACGCCGTTTTCGGTTGCCCAACTACTTCTTCCGACGTTGGCTCGCTGAGTTGTCCAGCAGTCGACCGCGACCGACGGCGGTTGCTGTGCCACCGGTCAATGACCCTGAGCAGACCTTGGTGCGAGACCCAAGGCTCGGCGTGTTGGATGGCCGCTACGAGCTCCAGCTCAAGCTGGGTACTGGGGCTACCGGCGTCGTCTACAAGGCTTACGATACGTTGCTGGGAGTCAAGATAGCGGTCAAGGTGTTGAAAGACGAATATGCCGACAACGAGGAGGCGCTGGAACGGTTTCGTCAGGAGATCGTGCTGTCTCGCGACATCGGCCACAGTAACATCTTGCGGGTTTATCATCTCGGCCAGTCCGACGGCAAAACCTACATCACCATGCAGTTGGTCGAAGGCCAGACGTTGGCCCGGCTGTTGGCCACCGACGGCCCGCTCTTCGAAGCCCGCATCGTCAGCCTGGCAACTCAGTTGGCGGATGCTTTAGCCGCAGCTCATGCGCGCCAGGTGTTACATCGCGACATCAAGCCACAGAACATCATGGTGGATGCCCTGGACAACGTCTGTGTCACCGATTTTGGGCTGGCACGGGTGATCGGCCATCCCGGCATCACTCGCGGTGGGTTGTTCCTCGGTACCCCTTATTACACGTCACCGGAGCAGGCGAATCTCGGGCCGCTGGACGGGCGTTCGGATCTCTACTCTCTGGGCTTGATCCTTTACGAGCTGGCAGTTGGCCGGCGACCGTTCGAGGCCGACTCCACCCAAGAGATTCTGGATCTACACCGTCACACTCCGGCACCCGATCCCAGGGCGCGTCGGCCAGATCTCAGCCCCGCCTTCAGTGAGTTGATCTTGCGCTGCCTGGAGAAGGATCCGGCGCGGCGTTTTGCCGACGCTGAGTCCCTGGGTCGGGCACTGCGTGAGCTTGGCGTATGATCGAGGCTGATCTACAACGTCGCGTAATGGGGAGACCCCGCTGAATCTCGTCTCGATCCTCGGTCTGATCGTCTTACTCGGGCTGGCGTGGGGGATGTCCTACCACCGGCGTCAGGTTCGCTTGCGTCCGATCGTATGGGGGATCGGTCTGCAGTTCTTGTTGGCCCTCATCATCCTGCGACGGGACGTTTGGAGCTTCGTTGGCTTGGCGCTCCTCGGGTTGCTGGTGGTGAGTTACATCAATCACCAGGGAGAGCGGCGATCCGCCTCCGGTTGGACGGTGATTGCCGGGGTTTGTGCTGCGGCGCTTGCGGTTGGCGTTGTGCTCTATCAGCTGCCAGGGCAGATCCAGAGTGGGCTTTTCCTGGCCGTCGCCGCGGGCCTGGTGTTGGCATCTGGGTTGCCGCCGTCACGCTCCAGGCAGCTGGCCGGCATGCTGCTGGTGGTGAGTGGTGTCACCTGGGGGATTCACCGCCAGCTTTATGGCTACGAGGTTTTCAAAACATTCGGTGGGGCGATCACCAGCTTTCTCGACCTGGCGAGTTATGGCTCCCGGTTTCTGTTTGGCAACCTGTCGGATCCGCAGCATTTTTTTCCTGCGTCGGAGGGTTGGCCGGGTTTCGGTTTCCAATTCGCCTTCTACCTGCTGCCGGTGATCATCTTCTTCGCCGCCTTCATGTCGGTGCTCTACTACTTCGGGATCATGCAGAAGGTGATCGAGGCGGTGAGCGGTTTCATGCGCTGGACGATCGGCACCAGCGGCGTCGAGACGTTGTCGTGCAGTGCCAACATGTTCATCGGCCAGACCGAAGCTCCGCTGATGGTGCGGCCTTATCTGGCCGGCACGACACGATCCGAGCTGTTGACGATCATGGTTGGGGGGTTCTCGACGGTGGCCGGCAGCGGCCTGGCGGTGTACGCGGCGATGGGAATGCCGGCAGCGCATCTACTGGCGGCCTCGATCATGTCGGCACCGGCAGCGCTGGTGATCGGCAAGATCATCTTCCCCGAGCTCGAATCCTCGGCAACCGCGGGGGACGCCAAGTTGCCCGACGTCGAGGTCGGCAGCAATGTGATCGAAGCCGCATCCAACGGCATCAGTGACGGCCTCAAGCTGGCGCTCAACGTCGGTGCGATGTTGATTGGTTTTATCGCCCTGATTGCTGCTTTGGATGTGTTGCTGAGCTACCTCGACTCGTTGATCGACGGTCGCCTATTGAGTGGTGAGGTGGTGCACTACACCGCCAACAACATGTCGCCGGTAGTGTCGGAGTTCCGGGGGGTTTTTCCCGGTTCGCTGCGCACCCTCTTTGGCACCTTGTTGGCCCCGCTGGCCTGGTTGATGGGAGTGCCATGGGCGGATGCCGCAGCTGTTGGGCACCTGCTCGGCGTCAAGCTCAGCCTCAATGAGTTTGTTTCTTATGGCATCTTGCAGACCAGCATCCAGGATGGCTCGCTCAGCGAGAGGTCGGTCATCATCTCGACTTACGCGCTGTGTGGTTTTGCCAACTTTTCGTCGATCGGTATCCAGATTGGTGGTCTCGGTGCCCTCGCTCCCGAACGCCGCAGCGATTTGGCAAAGCTTGGCCTGCGGGCGATGTTTGGGGGCGCCATCGCGTCTTGGATGACGGCAACAATCGCTGGGATTCTGCTCTAGATGTCCGAGCGGGTGGTCGTGGTCGGTGGCGCATCCCTGGACACGCTCCATTTCCGTGGCCAAATCGTGCGATCGGCCGGGGGCGCGGGTCTCTACACCGCCTTGGCGGCCCACCGTGCCGGTGCACAGGTCACGATGATTGGGCCACGGCCCGATCCCATGCCGACAGAGCTGAAGGGAGCCGCGGAGCGCCTCGATTGGCGTGGTCGGACGGTGCCTCCCGAACATCTGCCAAATTTCGAAATCGCTCATCTCGGGGATGGACTGACCGAGCTGCGAAGCGCTTTCTCGGGAGCTGAAGCGGACCTTGGGATCGACTGGATCCCGGCGGAGTTGTCCGGCGACTGGGTGTATTGCATCCCACTCACCAACCCGCGGCGCCAACTCGAACTGTTGCGGTATGTCGCGGGCCGTGGCCATAAAACGGCCTGTGGAACCTACAGTGAGGCGGTCGCCAGCGAGCCTGGCGTCGTGCGTCAGGCGCTCGCCGTCGCCGATGTGTTCTTCTGCAACGAATCCGAAGCGCTCGGTCTTTTCGGCCGGCTCGACGCGGCGCGGACCGAGCCAGGCCGGTTGCTGTTTGTGACCCGCAGCGCCCGAGGAGTGCGGGTGATCCAAGGTGACTTTGCCACCGATGTGCCAGCGGTGGCGGTCGAGGAGCTTGATCCCACCGGCGCTGGCGATACGTTCTGTGGCACGGTCCTGGCTCGTTTGGCTGCGGGCGATCATCCCGTAGCAGCGGCACGGCAGGCGGTTGCGGCGGCAGCGGAAACGGTGACGGCGGTTGGCCCGCAAGCGTTGTTGCGTTCGCTTTCACCGGTATCGCAGCTCATGTCGTCTACCCGCGTGAGGATCGACGATGAGCAGATCTCGCGAATTGCCGCTGAGCTAGCCAACATGGACGAGGTTGCTCCCTTCGACTTCACCGGGCGAGATTTTCCCCCATCGGGCCATGCCTCGACACTCGAATACTTCTTTACAGCGACATTGCAGCAATTTGGCTTCTGGACCGCCGTCGACGGTCGGTTTGCGTCTCCAGCGGTGCTGCGTCTCGGGGACCGCCACCTCAAGGGTAGCGACTATTTGTGGGCCGTGTACCACCGCTGGCTGGAGGACGATCCAGTCGGTCTCACGCCATCAGGCCAGCGAGATCTCGATGCAGAGTCGTTCCTACGACGGCTGCAGTCCAGCGACGGACGACCGTTGCCGGCCCAAGCGTTACATCTTCAGCAGGCTCAGGCCTACGGTCGCGATCTCGACGCCTTGGGTTGGCGCCCGGCAAAGGTTGTTGCCCAGGCTAATGCTGATCCACATCCCTTGCGTTGCTTCCTGAGCCTGCTCGATCATGTCGGAGGCTACAAGGAAGATCCGCTGCGCAAGAAGTCGGTGCTTTTGGCGCTCATCCTGCGTCAGCGTCCTGAAGGTTTCCTGGCCGTCTCGGATGCTGAGCCGGTGCCGCCGGTGGTCGATTACCACATCCAGAGGAGTTGTCTGCGGATCGGGTTGGTACGCGTCGACGACCCGGACCTCCGGCAGCGTCTGATCAACCGCCAAATGCTTCCGCCTGCGGACGAAGAGGCGATACGCCAAACGTGTTACCACGCGACGGAGCAGGTGCAGCAGGCGAGCGGCCGTTCGATGGGGGCGGTGGACTGGTTTTTCTTTCAGAACCGCCAGCGGTGTCCAGAGATGACTGAGCCGGTGTGCAGCCAGTGTCCGCTCGATCGAGCCTGTGCCCAGGACAAGGCTCTGTTCCAGCCTGTGTTACGAACCACGTTCTATTGATGCCGTGATGTACAATGCTGGCCAATGAGTGCCGACCGTCCACTGGCCGTCGTCGCGGTTGGCGGCAATTCGCTGATCGTGGATGCCGACCACATCGCTATCCCGTGCCAAAGTGACGCCGCGGCGGAAACGGCTCACCACCTCGCCGATATGGTCGAAAGCGGTTGGGATGTGATCGTGACCCATGGTAACGGGCCCCAAGTCGGTTTTATCCTGCGTCGGGTCGAGCTTGGTATCCACGAAGTGCCACCCATCCCGATGAACTATGCAACCTCCAACACGCAGGGGTCGATCGGCTACATGTTCCAGCGGGCGTTACGCAACGAGTTCCGTCGTCGCGGAATCGATCGTGAAGTGGCGACGCTGGTGTCCGAGACCTTGGTGGACCGAGAGGATCCAGCGTTTGCGGAGCCTACCAAGCCGATTGGTCCGCATTTGGACGAGGCGACCGCCCGCCAGCGTGCAGCGGAGCAGGGTTGGGTAGTCAAGGAAGATGCCGGCCGGGGTTGGCGACGAGTGGTGCCGTCCCCGCGGCCGCAGGAGATCTTGGAACTGGGGCTGATTCGGCAGCTGATTGCGGCGGATACTATCGTTATCGCCTGCGGTGGCGGTGGCATCCCAGTCTTCAAGAATGACCGCGGCGACCTGCAAGGAGTGGAAGCGGTGATCGACAAAGACCATGCGTCGAGCCTGTTGGCCCGCGAGCTGAATGCCGACTTGCTGGTGATTTTGACTGCCGTCGAACGGGTAGCCCTCCACTTCAACCAGCCGAACCAACGCTGGCTCGATCGTCTGACCCTCGTCGAAGCTCGCCGCTACCACGACGAGGGCCATTTTCTAGCAGGTAGCATGGGGCCCAAGATCCGAGCCATGATCGATTTTGTAGAACATACGGGCAACCCCGGAGTGATCACAGATCCGCCGCATTTAATGCAGGCGCTCGCCGACGATAGCGGCACCCGCATCGTGCAGGACGGGTAGTCGGTGTTGTAAGGGGGGATCTTGTGTCCGTCGGTCCCTACGTCACGACGACCAACTCGACGAATCACCGGACTCGAAACCGTCGGTGAAGATGCTGCCACCATCGGAACAGACTTCGGGACCCGGGATGACGGCGCGGATTGCTCCCCAGCCAAATGTGTTGTTGGGTACTTCGCTGCCGGCGATTCCGCCACAGGTTTGGGTGCTGGTCTGGGGTGCTGCTGTGTCCCGGATGTATTGCTCGATCGCATCGACGTCACCGCGCAAGCAGGGTTGGGCGGAGATCAACAACGCCACCAATCCGGCAACGTGGGGTCCCGCCATGCTGGTGCCGCTGATCGAGCCGTAGGAGTCTCCTGGAAAGCTCGAGCAGACGCTGACTCCGGGCGCCGAAATATCTGGTTTGAGACGGTTGGAGCCATCGACGGTCACCGGGCCACGGCTGCTGAAGCTGGCGATGCTGTCGGTGACCGTGGTGGCGCCGACGCTGAAGGCGGCGTCATAAATTGCCGCCGGGGTGCTGACACTGCCACAGCTCGAGCCCGAGTTGCCGGCCGAGACGACCACCACAATACCCGCCGCACGAGTGTTCTCGACCACCATGCGCATGACGTTGGGATCGGTGCAGCCTTCCGAAGGCGGGCAGCCCCAGGAGTTGTTGATCACATCCGGAGCCTTCGTCGGGTCCGGATTCAGGCCATTGCCGTCCGTCGGCGCGATGAAGAACTGAAAACACTCACTGTAGGTGGTCGGCGTGCCGTTGCCTTGGTCCATATTGCGGCAGCCGATCCACGCGGCCCCAGGAGCCATGCCGATCATACTGCCACCGGACGATCCAACCATGGTGCCGGCGGTGTGGGTGCCGTGGCCGTTGTCATCGCAGGGGAACGGGGAGTCGGCACCACAGCTGCCGCCACCAATATGGACCGAGTCGTGCCAGTTGAAGTTGTGGTCAGCACTGGCGCCGTTCCAGCCACGGTATTGACCCTGAAGGGCTTCGTGGTCCCAGTCATAGCCGGTATCTTGGCCACCGACGATGGCGCCATCGCCGTTGAACCCCGCGGCCCAAAAGTCTGGTGCGCCGGTGTGGTCGATGCCAGCTTCGATGGCACCGGGCGGGCAAGCTCCATCGGGGGTGCGTTCGTTGCGGTTGATACCTTCCGGTTCCAGGGCGACCCAGGGATTGGCGCTAACCCGTCGCACATCGGCGCGGCGTGCCATCGCCTCGGCGATTGAGTGGTTACCCCGCACCCAGATCATGTTGGCGATCCAGAGCGACTGGGTCTGCGCACCGCGAGCGGTCAGATCTGCGATCACTGACGGTTGCGTCACGGCTGCCAGGTCTCGCAGCTGCTCGAACACGTACTGCCCACGGGCCTCCTTGGTCGACATGCGATCAGCCAAGCTGACGTCCGCCTGCGCCTCGAGTACAACCAGAAACTCGACGGTACCACTGCGGGTTGCCGTCTCCATGACCCAGGGGTCGATCTTGTTTTGCCAAGCGAGGTCTTCGGTACCGCCGATAGCGTGGACTGGGGTTCCGAGAGCAAGTAGGCAGAACATCGAGACGACCGATAACGACACGGCCTGAGGCACAATTTTACGGACTGGGATCAGATGCATGATTCCTCCGTCGGACCTGGGTTGCAGATGACAGCAAGACGCCAACAAGTGGTCTTTATATAGCCATCATACGATCAATGAGGCACCAGCGAAAGCAGAGATTTTGTTGTCGCTCGATGAGCCTTGGCAGACTCGACCCGACCCGTATCGACGAAGGAGAGTCCGTGGTAGCTTGAGGGGCTGGAAAGTTGATGTCGTCGGCTTGTCGAATAGCAAAGCCCTGACTCGATCAAGTCTGCGATTTTGGGGCAACTCACACTAGGAGAGTCAACATGAGCGTAACCAACCTCGCAGCAGGAAGTACCAGGCGTGGCATGATCTTGAGCCTGCTGATCGTCGGGGCAGTCGCCGGTTCATTGCCAGCGCAGGCGCAGCCAATCCAGGCGGTTTTCTTTGATCTGGGGGATACCCTGGTCGAAGACGCGGGGGGTGGCATGTTCGGTCTGCGAGCTGGTGCCGCAGAGACGGTGGATGCCTTCCAAGCCTTGGGGATCGAGCTCGGGATTATCACCAACGTGCCAGCAGGGTGGACCCGGGACGACTTGGAAGCGGTTCTGCTCCAGCCCGAGTTTTTAGACGAGTTCAGTGTTCTCGTGTTGTCGTCTCAGGCGCCGGCATCCAAGCCCGATCCAGCCATCTACACCTTCGCTCACGACCAGCTGGCGATTGCGATTCCAATCACTGAGGTTGCCTTCGTCGGCGAGACGCTGGGTGAGATCGCCAATGCCGAGATCAATCCGACCGAGGGTTGTCGAGCGGTGGGGATGGTCGGCATCCATCTTTCGGATGCCGCCCCCAGCCCGCTAACGGATTTTACGATTCCAACCGATGATCTGATGCAGGCGGTGGTGATCGTTGATGGTCGCAACACAATTTTTGTCGATGGGTTCGAAAGCGGAGATACGACGGGCTGGGACTAGCGTGCCCTGCAGCTAGAGACCTGGCCAGTTTGCCGTTTACGGCTCAGGGAGGTCTTGTGGAGCGAGCAAGCAGCGAGCGTGTTGAGCTGCGCACCTGCTCGCATCTCGTAATTCGGTGGCAGCCCACAAAGCCGACCTACCTGTCGATGCGTTCTTGGGCAGGATCCAACTAGTGCTGGTGGCGCCTCGCTCGCAGCCACAACACGACGGTGGTCGCCAGAATCGACTTGAGGAACGCTCCCGCCAGAAAGGGCGCGATGCCTCGAGCCCACGCGGCTTGTGGGTCGAGGAACATCGCCAAACGACCGCCACCGAGGACAAGGATGGCGCCGTGAGCCACGAGCATCGCGATCAGCAAGCGGCTGAACGATGGCCATCCGAAACGCCGACTCGACTCACGCTCCGTCGCCCAGCCGGCAAACCACGCCCCGACAACAAAACCGACGAGATAGCCGCCGGTTGGTCCCGTCAGGCGTTCTAAGCCGGCGGCGCCGTTGGCAAATATCGGCAGGCCAGCTAACCCGGCCATCAAGTAGAGGCCAACCGCCAGCGGTCCTGAATGTTTGCCGAGCACCGCTCCAACCAGTAAAACAGCCAGCGTTTGGCCGGTGACCGGCACCGGGCTAAGCGGTATTGGAATAGAAATTCTGGCCGAGATCGCAATCGCCACAACGGCAAAAAGTAGGCCTCCGAGGTCCCGCCAGCGAAGGCTGGAATTCGTCGATGGCACGGCGGGTGTATCTGGCGAGGTGGCGTGAGGGTGGGAGTCGTCGGTCATAGGGAGCATCCGTTGGATCGATGGCAAAAGAACTCGCAGGGATTCTCTTCGATTCCTGCGCTTCACAGTAGAATCCCCGCAATGAGCCGGGTTCAAGCTGCCGACAAGTCGTCCCCCGAAGCGTTCATGCTTGCCGATTGGCGGGTCGAGCCGAGCCTCAATCGCCTGTTACGGGGCGATCATACGGTGCAGGTTGAGCCCAAGCTGATGGATGTTCTGAGCTTTCTGGCAAAGAATGCCGGTGAGGTGGTCTCCAAGGACGACATCACCAACGCAGTGTGGACCGATCAGTTCATCACAGACTCGGTGGTCACGCGAGCTATCGCCGCGCTGCGTCGTGCGCTCGAAGACGACGCTCACAACCCACGCTACATCGAGACGATATCCAAGCGCGGCTATCGGCTGATCGCAACTGTCGTTACCCAGCCGGTAGTTGATGAGGTCGATTCTCGAGCAGAGTCGCCGGTGCCGTCGCCAGCGCTTGCAGAGTCCCCAGCACCTAGAACAGCGTCATCAGCGTCGCCGTTTGTGGTGGGTCAATGGGTGCGCGGCGAACATTTTTATGGTCGTGCTGCTCAAATCAGCGAGATTCTGGACGGCAACCGCAATTGGCTGTGGTTGTTGGGAACCCGTCGGATCGGCAAAACGTCGCTGCTCAAGCAACTCGAATACTTGACGGCTAGTTCACCTGAAAGTGGTTACTTCCCGATCTTCTGGGATCTGCAGGGTGCCGAAAGCTCCGACGAGCTACACGAAGACTTCGCCGAAGCGCTGCTCGACACCGAAGAGCGGCTCGGCCGCCTCGGCATTTCGGTTTCGGACGTTGCGGCTGATGATCTTTTCACCAGTCTCGGGCGCCTGCGGCGCAGGCTACGCGCCAAGAATATATGCCTCTTGTTGCTGTGTGACGAGGTCGAGGAGCTGATCCAGCTCAAGGCCAAAGACCCCTCGTTGCTGCGCAAGCTGCGGCGGGCTATGCAATCGCGCGAGGGTGTCCGCTCGGTGTTGGCGTCGAGTGTTCGGCTGTGGGCGTTGGCCGACCAGAAAGAAGATACCTCACCGTTTCTTCACGGCTTCACACCACCGGTCTACCTCGATCCACTGGCCGACGACGAGGCCCGAGCGCTGATTCGTCAGACCCAACTGGGGCCGGACGGGCGTCAGGCTCTGGCTGCTTCGAACGCGTTTGATGACCGAGCCGTTGAGGAGATCCGCCGCCGCTGTGGCAACCATCCCTATCTTATGCAGCTGGTCAGCGAACGGTGTCTCGACCTGTCGGACCTCGACGAAGCCTTCGAAGAGGTTGCGACGGATTCGATGGTGAGTTTCTTCTTCTCGGTCGACTTCGAGCTCTTGTCCGAAACCGAACAGCGTATCCTCTATGCGGTGGCCGAGCGCAGCGCCGCCTCGAGCAAAACGATCCAGCTGGATTTGTCCTTCGACTCGCCGTCGCTAGTGGGCAGCCTGAATCGTCTCGAACACCTCGGTTTCGTCCGGCGTAATCAGGAGCGGCGGTTCTTTCTCGTCAACGATTTTTTCCGTCGTTGGCTGCAGAACCTACCGCTCACCCGACCATTGTCTGGGGCGGCCAAGGCGTCGCATCCCAGAAGTCCTTACGACGGATAGGGAAACTTCTTCGCCAGCTTCTTGGTCAACCCTTCGATGACGTCATTGGCGGGGCGGGTCCAGTCGGTTTCCCGGGCCACCGCAACCCGCCACAAGAGTTCGCCGTCATGGCCGCTCAACAGCGCGCCATCGGCGAAGATGTCGTGGGTTTTGACCAGGCCGTGGGGCAGCGATAGGTAGATGTCGTCGTGATCGTGGGCATGATCGTCATCGTCGAGGATCTCAGCCAGGATATGTGTCCCGAGGTCAATGCCGAAGGAGACGCCGTCCGACAGGTAGCGGGTTTTCTCGACCCGGGTGCGGACCACTGCGTCGACATCCAACAGGCGAGCAAGCTCCTGCGTTGCCATCTCCCAGGACTCGCGCACATCGATGTGGTTGGCGGCCAAGACGCGGTTGGTTTCTTCGACCTGTTGGACGTCGATGCCAACGTGACCTTTGTCGATACGGTTGAGTAGCCGCAGGTAAAGCGAGGTTTGGAAGGCCACACTTTCGCTTTCTTCGATGTGTTGGATCTGGGAGGCTGACAAGCCGCGGGGTGCCTTGCCGGCGAAGATCATTTCGAAGGGCAGGACCGCAACCTTCTGATGGCCTCGGGTTTGATCGATGAAGCGAGGGGATTGATAGTTGACCGTAGTGCAGGCGATCGTGGTGCAGGCGATCGAGATCAGGCTGAGGATGACGATTGGGGAGAGAAAGGGTAGGGCTCTCGAATGTTTCATGATGTGTCTCGCTAGGATGATGGCTGGAGCGACGGCTCTCCGGGGCATGGCCTAGGGTTGCCAGGCCACCGACAACCATCACTCTAGGCTGCTTGGCCCGGCGACACTTGATGGAAAGATGAGGTTGCGGTGAGGGAACGGCGAGGAGCGAGGCGACTTGTGCCCTCGCACATGCCCTACGTGGGCCCTACACCGTGCCCTGCGCGTGCCCTGCGCGTGCCCTGCGCCGTGCCTTGCGCG
>JAJCXO010000055.1 GCA_029263395.1 Acidobacteriota bacterium
TGCTGTGCGGCGTGCGGTCCATTTGGCCTTGGTTGACGCAGGATTGGACAGCGCAGCAATCCAGGCTGTGAGTGCGGCTGCCAGCGGAGCCGTCCTCGGAGATCGTCACGAAGCCCAAGGGCTTGCAGCCGCGTTTGCCGAGACCGATCAGCCACCGGTTACGGCCGTCAAATCGATGCTTGGCGAAGCCTTGGGGGCTTCGGGTGCGTTTGCGACCATCGCGCTGCTCGAATCGATGCGGACTGGAATGTTGCCGGGTGTTCGTGGCCTGGAAGGCTCCGAAGCTGGTTTGGGTTTGTCAAACCTGAGCGCAAAAAGCCAAGCGCTGGAGGCGCGACGCGGCCTGGTGGATGCGATTGGCCTGGATGGCAATGTGTCCGCTCTCGTCATCGAGCGGACAACCGCGGACGAGCTGGCCCAAACGGTGGAGACCTGATGTCCGAATCTGTCTCTCCGCCGCTTCGGCTTCGTGAAGCAAGGCGTATTCGCCTGGTACCTCGCCTCAAGGATCAGGGGTACGCACCGGAGGATGTCGATAAGCGCCGTCGCTGGGTCGAGGAGCAAACCGATTGCCGCCTCGACCAGGTTGGCGCCTACAGCATCTCGAGCGAAGCGATGCGGGGCAATATCGAGAATCCGATCGGCGCTGTGCAAATGCCGTTGGCTGTTGCTGGGCCGTTGTTGCTCGCTGGCGAGCATGCTGAGGGTACCTTCTATGTGCCGCTTGCCACTACCGAAGGCGCCTTGGTTCGTTCCTACGAACGGGGCATGGTGGCGATCACCCGGGCCGGTGGTGCGTCGGTGCGGGTCTGGGTGGACGAGAATCGAGTTTCGCCGGTGTTTTTCCTCGATGACGTTGCGGCAGCGCATGCGTTTGCCCAACGGGTCACCGACCACCTCGAAGACATCCGGCAAGTCGCTGAGTCGACCACCAGCCACGGTCGCCTGCTGGGTATCGAGTGTCTGCCGGTAGGCCGTGAAGTCATCCTCAATTTCTCCTATTTCACCGGCGATGCCCAGGGCATGAATATGATCGTCAAGGCCAGCGAGAAGGCCTGCCGATGGATTCAGCAGCATCTGGATGGCCCTCGGTATTATGTCTTCAGTGGCTACAACTCCGAGAAGCGGGCGAGCGGTTCGTTGCTGCGAGGCGGCAAGGGAAAGAAGGTAACCGCCGGTGTTCGATTGCCGAAGGCGCTGGTCAAGTCGGTGCTTCACATTTCAGCCGAACGCCTGGTCGAGGTCTGGCATCACACCGTTTTGGGGCATTTGCAGACCGGCGCATTGGGCTACAACGGACATTACGCCAATGGCTTGACTGCCCTTTTCATCGCCTGCGGTCAGGATGTTGCCAATGTCGCCAACGCGGCGGTTGGCATCACCAACTTCGAGTTGCTCGAAGACGGTGATCTTTATGCGAGTGTCACGCTGCCGTCCCTGACCGTCGCTACAGTGGGCGGCGGCACTAGCCTTGGTACCAGCCGCGAGTGCCTCGAAATGTTGGGCTGTACAGGTAATGGCAGCGCACTCAAGTTTGCCGAGATCGCCGCCGCAACCGTGCTGGCCGGAGAGCTCTCGATGGGCGGAGCGATCGGTAGTGGAGAGTTTGTCGAGGCGCATGAACTCTATGGGCGTAATCGCCCCGAGGCTTCGTCGTGAAGCGACCGTTCAAGGGCTTGCGCAGCACAGGTCCCGATGCGTCTTATGACGCGGTGATCATCGGTGCCGGGATCGGTGGTTTGTTCTGCGCCAACCTGTTGGCTCGCGAAGGTCTCCGGGTACTTTTGGTCGAGCAGCATTACATGGCAGGCGGCTATTGCAGTACGTTCCGCCGCAAGGGTTTTACCTTTGATGCCTCGACGCACTTCTACCCGTTGCTTGGCAACCCGGAGACGCTCACCGGCAAACTGCTGGTGGATCTAGGGATGCAGACTCGCTGGGTGAAGATGGACCCGGTGGATACCTTCCATTTTCCTGATGGGTCGCATTTCACCGTTCCCGCCGATCTGGACACCTATCTGCGCAAGGTGAAAGCGGAGTTCCCTCACGAAACCGAAGCCTTGGATCGCTTTTTCGAGGAAGTGCGGGAAGCCTATCTCTCCGGCCTTCTCTATTACTTCAAAGGGCGGCACACCGCTCGGTTCGAGAAGTACCGCCACCTTTCGGTGACCGATGTGCTCGAGCGTACCTTTCGAGATCGAAAGTTGAAGCTCCTGCTAACGGCCGATTGTCCACATTGGGGCTCGCCTCCCAAGCGAACCTCCTTCGTTTTCGACTCGATGTTGCGTTTGTCGTATTTTCTGGGCAATTACTACCCGATCAACGGCTCGCAATTTTTTGCCGATGAGTTGGGCCAGCGATTCGAAGAGGCTGGTGGCCATATCTTGATGAGTACCAGGGTCGAGAAGATTACCGTACGCCAAGGCAAGGCGTGTGGTGTCGAGGTCGAGACGACAGTAGGCAAGCTGAAAGGACGGCGGAAGATTGCCGCTGGTGCGGTGATCTCGAACGCGGATTTGCGGCTGACTCTAGAGAACATGCTGAAGCCCGAAGACGTGAATCCGAGCTATCTGGAGTCGGTGCGCCGAATGCGTCCGAGCTTTCCCTGTTTCCTCGTACACATCGGACTACGGGATGTGCCTCCCGAGGTGATCGATGCGGTTCAGGGGTACTACTGGAATCAATGGGACCCCGACTTGGTCGGTCGCGGCGGATTGCGCTGCAAGGTCTTTGCACCGACCCTATATGAACCTCGCATGGCGCCCCCTGGTGGTCAGATCATTATCTTGCAGAAGGTTCTGGAGATGGACTATGCCGGCGTTGATGACTGGCCGGCACATAAGCAAGACATCGAAGACTACGTCTTGGGTCACCTGGAGAAGGTACTCCCTGGTGTATCGGAGAAGGTTGCGGTCCATCTGAGCGCCTCTGCCAAAACAGCGTGGCGGTTTACGCTGAATCATGCCGGGGCAATGCTCGGTTGGGAAATGTCACCGGATCAACTCGGTGAAGATCGGCCGGACAACGTGGGTGCGGTCGACAACCTTTTCTTGGTGGGGCATTGGACTCGTCCTGGGGGAGGGATCACACCGGTCATCGTATCGGCCCAGCATGTTGCTGAGGCTGTTTTGAAAAGCACTGTTTCACCTGTCGATCCACACCGCGTCCTCGGACTTGAGAACAGCGGCGCCAGGGATGCTGAGCGCTTGAGGCAACTGGCGGCGTCGTTATGATTCGTGCATCCGTCGGATGCAAATGCCAGCTCGAGACTTGTTCATTGGTTCTCAGACATCTTCTCAAACACTCACTTGAAACGTCGAGCTAACTTTCAGAGGGTTCCATGACAACGCGACAGAAGGTTTCGTGGCTCATTATCTGTCCCATCCTCTTGCTAATTATCCTGGTGCCATGGGCACTACATGGATTGGCGGAGAAGGATCAAGAGCACGCCCAGTTTTACAACACGGGCAAGACAATCAACGGTTTTCTGAGCTCTTATTGCAAGGGCTTCGAGGCCGCGGTGGTTGACGGTGATCCGACCAAGCTGACTGCCTTTTATAGTGACCGCTACCGGACGCCTGATCGTGGGCGTTGGGTGTGGGGTCCTGAAACGATGGAGAGTGGTGCCGCGGTGTCTCACCGACGGCTCGAGGGCGAGCAGGAATACACCGTCGCCGAGCTTTCCGCCGAAACACAGGACTATCTCGACAGTTTTGCTGGGCTCGATCGCAATTGGTGCAAGATCGATCTCATCGAGACGATCGAGCTCGAGCAAAGCGCCGTGTTGACAGTCAAGCTGATTGCAGACGGTCGAGATCTCGCGGGGCGGTTCTTCCAAGATCGCAACTTTGTGCGTTGGCATCTGGTCAACGAAGCGACGCCCGGCGAGGCCTATGTTTGGAAAATCGTACGCGACGAACCGGTTGAAGGGGTTCGCGTGGCGGGGGAACGGACCGGTCTTGTGGAGATGAATCCAACAGACCTGGGGATCGACTTTCGACATCAGCGGGATGCTCGATTGGATATGAAGCAGTTTCGTGATGATCTGAAGTTTGGTGTTATCCAACACGCTTCCGGCGGCATCAGTGCCGCTGACTACGATCAAGATGGGCGCCCCGATCTACTGTTCCTGGACGGTCAGCAGATTCGCCTCTATCGGAACGTCGAAACGACGGTGGAGGGGGCGGTCCGTTTTACCGACGTTACTTCCGAGGCTGGGCTGAACGGTATTGGTCAGACCCATGTCGGGTTGTTCGCCGACTTCGACAACGATGGCGACCGCGATCTGTTCCTCGGCCGGTATCTGGCACCCAACAAGCTCTTGGAAAACGATGGCCGGGGAGTCTTCGCGGATGTCAGTGCCGAGATGGGGGTTGATGTCACGGTACCTTCAACTTCGGCGACCCTTTTGGACTTCGACCGCGACGGTTTCCTGGATATCTATCTTGCCGTTAACGGCCATGCCTTCGAGGCCTTGCCGCGGCTTCCGTTTTTCGCCCAGAACGGGCGACCCAACCGACTGTTTCGCAACAACAGTGGTGAGGGGTTTGTTGATGTGACGGAGGCCAGCGGTGTTGGCGATGTGGGCTGGAGTTTGGCGGTAGCTTCCGCAGATGTCGACGGTGATGGTTGGACTGATCTTGCGGTGGCCAACGATTTTGGTCGCAAGAACCTCTATCGCAACAACCGAGACGGGTCCTTTTCGGAGATCGCCAAAGAAGCCGGAGTGCTCGACTTCTCCGGCGGTATGGGGCTGACGTTCGGTGATTTCGACGACGATGGATGGGTCGATATGTATACCTCGAACATCAACTCTAATCAGCGCTGGTTCGGCGAGGATATGACCGTCGGACAATACATCCGTAATGTAGTCCGGACGCGTTGGATTTTCACCGATTTCTTGGAGTACTTTCAGCTCTACCGGTTGGTTGGGAATGACTGGGTGGAGCTTGGTCAGCAGATAGGTGAGGGAAACTCACTGTTCAAGAACAGCGGTGGTGGTGAGGGGCAAATTGCTTTCGAAGAGTTGAAAGACAGCCATACCGGTCGAGCAGGCTGGGGTTGGAGTGTCAATTTTTTTGATGTCGACAACGACACGGATCTCGATCTGTATGCTGCCAATGGCTGGATTAGTAATACGCCTGGGACAGATTTGTGACTGCCCTTCACTAACGGTGCGGTCGCACACGTAGATCAGTACAAGCAGGGCATCTTCTTCAGCTACGACTTCGTCGGAGACAACTCCTGGAATGGATACGAGCACAACTGCCTGTTTGCCAATGTCGGTGATGGCCAATTTGTCGACGTGGCCCGGCCTAGTGGTGCTGATGGGATTCTCGATGGTCGTGGCGTCGCCACAGCAGACTTCGACGGGGATGGACGGCTCGATCTAGCCATCAACAACAACAACAGTCAGCCGACGTTCTACATGAATCGTTTGACGGCTGGTAATTGGATGCGTTTGGAATTGGTCGGAGACAGTGGAAACCGCGATGCAGTCGGCGCCAAGATTCGGCTGACCGTAGCTGACAAGACGTTGACTCGGTGGGTCGAGGCTGGCTCAGGTTATGCCGCCCAATCAGCGTTTCCGGTGCATTTTGGACTGGGATCGGCGGAGTGGATCGATAACGTCGAGATCACCTGGCCAAGCGGCGAATCGGTGCAAATTACAGGCGCTGATCTCGGCATCAACCGCATGGTTCGGATCGAAGAGTCCGGTGGTATGAGCGTTGCGGCGACAGAGGTTGTTGCAACGGAGAGCGACTCGGCAGGAGGATAAGGTTGTCGAACGTCGTCGTCTTGGGTACGGGCGGAGCTCTGGTCGATTCCCTGACCTCTCGGATGAGCTCCGTTCTGGGCGACTGTCTTAGGGTTGCACCCGACCTGAGCGGGCTAGAGTCGCTTGCAAAGCCTTCGGAGGGCGACGTTTGGATTTATGTTGCGATTGCAGGGGTTGGTTTGGCGGGAGTCCCAGACCTCGTAGCGGCGCACGGGGTGTTCGAGTACGCTGAGCGAGCTGGGGTCAAACATCTGGTGTTGGTGTCGAGTGCGGCCATCCACGAGCCCAGCGCGCATCACCCTGGATTCGTCTGCGAAGACCAGCGTGGCTTGCGTCGGCTCGACAACCCAATTGCTAGGAGCTGGCAGGAACTCGAGACGGTTGCGGGTCAGTTCGATCAGCTACCAGAGACAACCTTCTCAATCTTGCGTAGCGTGCCGGTGATTCGGCAGGGTGGCACCGATTTTTTCAGCCGTTTTTTTTCCGGGCGGTTGGCCACGACTCTGCCTGGATTCGATCCGTCGTTGCAACTGCTGACTCCAGAGGATTTGGCGGCGGCAATTGTGCGGGTTGTGCGCCAGCGAGCGATAGGCGTTTACCATGTAGCTCCCCGAGGTGTGATCCCGCTACGTGAGGCGGTGTCCGCTACACAAACTTGGCGCCTGCCGATTCCGAATAGTCTTCAGTGGTTGCCTCGCAAGGTCTTGTCTCGTGGCGGGCTGGCGGCTCCTAGCGCTCAGATCGACTACTTGCGCTATAGCTCAACTGTGTCCGGCGAGAAGATCGAGCGGGAGTTACAGTTCGAGCCCCGATATACCAGCCATCAAGCGGTGTTGACAGTTTTGGGCAGTGGCCAGTCGGGCATTGGCCAATCCTCTCCTGACAACGACTCGTTGACAGGCCCTCTGACAGACTATGATCGTTTCGGGATGGACAAGCAGTATGTTGCCCGCCTCGGTAAGACTCTGTTTCGTTTCATGCACAATGTCTATTGGCGGGTCGAGTGGAAGGGGCTGGAGAACATTCCACCGTCGGGTCGGGCGGTACTCGCAGGTGTTCATCGTGGGCATCAGCCTTGGGATGGGGTCATGACGTTTTACCTGCTGGCGCGTGAGCTTGACCGTTACACCCGCTACTTGATCCACCCAACACTGGTGAAGTTTCCTTTTCTTGCTCCCCATATGATCAAGTGTGGCGGGGTTCATGCCTGTCAGGAGAACGCTGAGTGGGTGCTAGAAAACGAAGGTTTGTTGGGTATCTTTCCAGAGGGTATTCGCGGTGCGTTTACTCTGTATCGAGATGCCTACAAACTGGGGAAATTTGGCCGTGATGACTATGTGAAGATCGCGTTGCGTCATCAAGCGCCGATTATTCCCTATGTCACGGTTGGTAGTGCTGAGATTTTCCCTATCCTTGGTCGGCTCGATTGGCGGTGGTGGAAACGGGTCAGTGAATGGCCGTTTTTACCGATCACTCCGACGATGGGGACGGTGCCGCTGCCTTCAAAGTGGCATACCTGGTTCTTGGAGCCGGTGTCAGTCGAAGGTTATCCGCCCGAGGCCGCCAACGATCGTGCGATCGTGCGGCAGCTCAGCCAGCAAGTCCGCCATCGAATGGAAACAGCGATCGACGATATGTTGCGCCGAAGAAAGTCGGTGTTCTGGGGAACAGTTTTCAACGAGCCAGAACCGAAGGTTCTCGGAGAGGAGCTAGCGTGACGACTGGTCTATCAGCAGACGGTGCAAAGAGCGACCCTGGTTGGCGTCGCGTGGGATGTTGGGTGTTGGCGTTAGTCTGTGCCGTCGGTATGGCTGGATGTGGGTCGGAACCCGCGCCCAGACTTACGATTGGCAAGAAAATCCCGGCTTTTGAGCTGCCGTCCCTTGCTGGCGTGGATGTCTCTAGCGGTTCGCTCGATGGCCGAATTGTCGTGCTGAATTTTTGGGCTACATGGTGCCAGCCGTGCCTAAAAGAGATTCCCGAGTTGATCGAATTGGCCCAAGACGATCGCTTCGAGGTTGTTGGGATCGCCCTCGATACTGAGGGTGAAAAGGTTGTGCGACCATTCGTTGAGCGCCTGGGAATGAACTACACAATCTTGCTTGGAGATCAGGGAGTATTTCAGGGCATGGGTGGTTTTTCGATCCCCTATACTTTGGTGCTCGATTCGGCCCAGCAAGTTGTCAACATCTACCGTGGCCCCGCGACGCGGTCCGATATCGAAAAGGACCTCGAGGGACTCGCATCATCGGCATGAAGCTCGCTTGGCACAACGTCCTGCGGTTGACTCAATTGTTGAGAGTCCTGCTGCGTCACGGACTAGCCCATCTCCTGCGCGATCGAAGTCAGTCTTGGCCAAGGCTCGCGCGGTGGCTGCCGACGCCGGGCCTGTCGGCGCCTGAGCGGCTCAGGATCATGATCGAGGATATGGGCGGTACCTATATCAAGTTTGGCCAGATGTTGGCACTGCAGCCGGATATCCTTCCGCTGGAGTATTGCAACGCTCTGTTTAAGCTGCTCGATCGTGTCGAACCCTTTCCATACTCCGACGTGCAGAGGATCTGTCTCGAAGAGCTCGGGCGGACGCCCGAGGAGATATTTGATTCGTTCGAGCACAAGCCGCTGGCTACCGCATCGGTTGGCCAAGTACATGTAGCCTATCTCGACGGTATCAAGGTCGCGGTGAAGATCCAACGCCCCAATGTCGAGTTCGAGTTCGGAAGCGATATCCGGCTGATGACGGTTGCGATCGCCACCATCCGCTGGTTTCGCCTGAGCTTCCTCTACTGGATGATCGAACCGACCACCGAGTTCATCTCCTGGACTCGCGAAGAAGTCGATTATCGCTACGAAGCCCGCTATTCCGAGCAGATGCGCCGAAACGCTACACTCAATTCGGTGCAGACCGTCCCACCAGTGTTCGATCGTTACACCTCTCGGCGGACCCTGGTTGTCGGGTTTCTCGAGGGGGTGACCCT
>JAJCXO010000056.1 GCA_029263395.1 Acidobacteriota bacterium
CGGCCGGCAACGTTCCTGATTGATACCGAAGGCCGCATAATATGGCGCGAGCTGACCGACAATTGGCGCATTCGCCTCCGTCCGCAGCGCTTGCTCGACCAGATCGCTGCCCTGCCCTGAAGGACGCCCACTCAACCCCGACCGCCTTGGTCGTCGCAGTCTTCGCACCCCCTCCCCTTGATTGCAAACAACGCGTCATCGGAACCAGCGTAAGAGAGCAGCCATGCGCGACCTGACTCCTGACGAGCTTGCTCGACTGCAAGCCGAGAATGCCTATCTGCGACAAGAAGTGGAGCGCGACGCCGACTGTGGCGAAATTGTCGGCAAAAGCGAGGCGATTCGCCACGTGCTCGAGCAAGTGGATCAAGTGGCCGCCACCGATGCCAGTGTGCTGATCCATGGTGAGACCGGCACCGGTAAGGAGCTGATCGCCCTGGCGGTGCATCAGCGCAGCCGCCGGAGTCACAAGGCGATGGTGAAGGTCAACTGTGGCGCAATTTCTGCCAGCCTGGTGGAAAGTGAGCTCTTTGGCCACGAGAAGGGGGCTTTCACCGGTGCGCTCGAGCGCCGAATCGGTCGCTTCGAGCTGGCCGATGGCGGTACGCTTTTTCTCGACGAAGTCGCCGAGCTGCCAGCGGAGATGCAAGTCAAGCTACTCCGCGTCTTGCAAGAAAAAGAGTTCGAACGAGTCGGCAGCAGTCGGCCGATGCGAGTTGATGTACGGGTGATCGCCGCGGGTAATCGCGATCTTGCCGACGAGGTCGCCGCGGGTCGCTTCCGGGCTGACCTCTACTATCGACTCAATGTCTTCCCCCTCGCCCTGCCACCGCTGCGCGAACGCCAGGAAGACGTCCCTCTGATCGCCGCCTGTATGCTCCCGCGCATCGCCGAGCAGGTCGGCAAACCCCTGCGCGGGATCGCCGCCGAAGCCATGGCACGGCTCGAGGCCTACCCGTGGCCCGGCAACGTCCGCGAGCTGCTCAACGTGCTGGAACGCGCCGCCATTCTGAGCTCGGGTCCGATGCTGGAAATCCGGCAAGGTTTGCTGCCAACGGCCGGCGGTCCCTCAACCTCGACGTCGTCAGCCAACCCGCTACGAACCCTGGCCGAGGTCGAGCGAGAACATATCGAACGCGTACTCGAAGCCCGCGATTGGGTGATCGACGGCCCCCGAGGAACTGCCAAAGTTTTGGGACTACATCCCAGCACCTTACGCTCGCGGATGCTGAAGCTCGACCTGCATCGCCCCTAAGTCCGTTTTCGAGAGCATAACAGCCCACGATATTTCGTGAGCGTCGCGATATATCGTCGCGACGCCGGAGCCGTCGAAGCCAACTCGACGCCTCCCAGCAAAGCCAAACGGCTGATTTATAAGCCCTTAGGGTAATCGATCAGAGTTGGCATCAAGGTTGCTTTATGTGGTCCACAGATGCCAACCCCGGCACCTGACCACAACAAGGAACGAAAACCATGACTGATAAAGCCCTCACCGTCTACTCCACCACCTGGTGCCCCGACTGCCACCGCGCCAAAGCCTTCCTCGACTCCAAGAAGGTCGACTATACCGAGGTCGACATCGAGGTGACTCCCAACGCCGCCGACATTGTCGCGAGCCACAACGACGGCAAACATCGCGTGCCGACGATCGAAATTGACGGCCGATTCTTCGGCAATCCCTCCTTGAAAGAGCTCGGAGATCTGGTCGCCACCCGCTGAGCGAGTGTTGCCAACTCCTGACTCTCTATTGAAAGGTCGATGCCATGTCTGACAAAGCCATCCCTCTCGAGTCCCTCACCACCGCCGCCGACACTGAGACATCTGCGGAGCGGCGCCAATTGGTCATCATCGGTAGCGGCCCCGCGGGGTTCACCGCCGCGCTCTACGCCGCTCGCGCCAATCTCGACGTCCTTCTCCTACGAGGTGCCGAACCCGGCGGCCAGCTGACGTCGACACCGGACATCGAGAACTACCCGGGATTCCCTGAATCCCTCACCGGCTTCGACCTGATGGGTCGGATGGAGACGCAGGCCGAACGCTTCGGCGCCGAGCTGCGCTACGGCACCGTCACCGACCTCGACCTAACCCAACGCCCCTATCGTCTGACCATCGACGACGAAACCTCGATCGAGTCCGACTCGGTCATTCTGTCGACCGGCGCTTCGGCGCGTTATCTCGGCCTCGACAACGAACGCCGACTGCTCGGCCGCGGTGTTTCAGCCTGCGCCACCTGTGACGGCGCGTTCTTCCGCGACGTTGAGGTAGCGGTGGTCGGAGGCGGCGACACGGCAATGGAAGAGGCCCTATTTTTGACCCGATTCGCCACCCGTGTTGTGGTTATCCATCGCCGGGACGAGCTGCGGGCCTCAAAGATCCTTCAGGACCGAGCCTTCGCTCATCCCAAGATCGAGTTCTCGTGGAATCGTCAAGTGCAAGACATTCTCGGCGACGACAAAGTCGAGGCTCTGCGGCTCGAAGACACGCGCACCGGTGAAATCTCAACCCTAACGATCGGCGGCGTCTTCATCGCCATTGGCCATCGGCCCAACACGGACCTGGTCCGTGACACCTTGGCCCTCGATGCGCACGGTTACCTCGTTACCGAGCCGGGTTCGACCCACACCGGCCAACCCGGTGTATTCGCCTGCGGCGACGTCCAAGACCCAATCTATCGCCAAGCCGTCACCGCCGCCGG
>JAJCXO010000057.1 GCA_029263395.1 Acidobacteriota bacterium
TCCCCACGAGTAGCCGGCCAGCTTGCCCAGCCAGCCGGCCAGCAGACCCAAGAGTAGTCCGGCAACGATCGAGTGCGACGCACCGCGGTGCCCAAACGGGGCGTCGTAGGGGATGCCGAAGGAGAAGCCGATGACGTCGGCGTCGGGTATCGCCGACAGCACGCTGAACGCGACCATGGCAGGGATCGGCGAGGGGCGTCGTTCCAGCTGGGAGTGCAATCTACCCGCTGCGACGCCCACCGCGATGTGTCCAAGTCCAGGCACCGCCTGAGCCTACCGGATCTGTGGCGGTCTAGCTTGCCTCATCTCCTCAGTTAGGGAATCACGCAGAGATCGCCTAGGGCGGGATCGTATTGGGGAAAGGAGTCACCGACCCAGCTCTGGCAATACCAGTCTAGAAACCAAGCAGGGGCTCCTCCTTGTGCCTCGGACTCGCCGTTGGCGAAACAATAGCCTTGTGCCAGGGCTGGATCCAAGCCGCCAGGAGCGTCTGGATCCTTCAGGCCGAAGGAACATTGCATCTCTGCATCCACCGGCGCGTTGGGGCTGGAGACGTCAGCGTTGATACCCGGGGCGTAGTCTGCGAAGCAGGAACCGTTGAAGGCGTCGCAGGGGCAGAAAGGACCGTGGTCCATGGAGCAGGGGATACAAGCCTGGTTGCCCCCCACCATCTCCACGCAGCGGTTGAGCCCACCGAGCAGCACGTCGTCGTTGCAGTAGGTGCCGTTTCCCAGCACGCCATCGAACGGTAGCGACGGATCTTCCTCCCCAGGTTGCAGACCCAGGCAGCGGCAAAGGGGCTCGCCGGGGGGGCAGACGGTGCAATCCGCGTTGCAGTCGTCATAGGGGCTCAAGTTGCCGTCGTCGCACTCCTCGTCCCCTTCCACGACGCCATTGCCGCAGACTGCCGCGATACAGCTGGATGTATCCGGTAGGCAGGCAGGGGAGCATTCCAGGTCGCCACCGATGAAGCCGTAGTCCAGGCAAGACTGAGCAGGCGGCGGGAAGTAGTCGCAGACTTCGTTGCCTTCGATGAACTCATTACCACAGTGCGGATCGATGTCGTTGATGGTCAACTCTACGCTATCCACCATGACCTCGTGCACAAAGCCATCCTCAGGGGCGGGGCCGAAGTGTAGCGAAACCAGGCTTACGCCGTACGGGCGCACGCCCCCCTGCCAGAAGTCCAGCAGCGGGATTCGGACGGTTGTCAGGTAGACCTCGCCGCTACATCCTCCGATGCTACCCAGGCCTTCCGGCCTCCAGTAGATGTGGGCGTCTGTGATCCGTTGGTAATCGGAGCTCAATACTTCGTGCTGTGCCCCGGTCCTGTCCTTCAACAACACACGGACCGTCAGGTCGCCGGTTGCGGCGTGCTCGCAGTCTTCCTCGGTGTCTCCGGGCAGTTTATTCACAACCTTTCCGAGGCGTATGCTGAGAAACGAGTAGGGTGAAAAGTCTGGGAAGTCTTCGGTCTCGAACGAGATAGCTGCTGCCCGGTCGTCTTCCAATGGAATAATCACCGCCTGGGTCGAGACATGTCCGGCGAACGGGTTAGTGTAGGTCAGTAGATCCTCGACGTGAGCCGAGCCCACCGGGGCATCGTGGATCGGTCCCACGTAGGAAGGGTCCAAAGGCTGGGGTGCTTCGAAATCGTGGATGCGTAGACGCTCGCCGTTGTAGGTACTACCTTCTCGGTACTGGGTGAAAGTTTCTGGAGGATCGAAGGGGAGGCCACAGGCGGCAGGATCGGCGACACAGGTTGGCGTGTCCTCGCCGGTGAAGAACCTTCGATACTGGGTCTCGCTCTGGAGCCACCAGCGAAGGTAGGAGGCGACGTAGGCACGGGCCAGCACCAAGCCCTTGGAGTCTGGCGGGTTGTTGCTCTGGCCACCCCATTGATTGTGGCCCACCTCGTAGATCCAGACCATCGACTTGGTCAGGTCATCGTTCTGAGGTCCTGGGCCTTCCCTCGAGGCGTCTTCGTAGATCCGCAGGCCGCCCCCCGGGACATCGCCGTCGTTGGTACCCTGAATCACCAGCAAGGACCTAGCCGCTTCATCCTCGAGTTGGGCGTGACCGAGCGAATAGCCGCTAACGTTGCCGTCGAAGCAGGCGCCATTGCCATTGGCACAGTTGGCTGCCGGAGCGATTCCCACCACGGCGCGGATCTCGACGTCTTCGGCGAAAGGCTCGCCCTCGTTGAGTAACTCCTGATGGCGATTGGCCGCCATCACCGCCGCTTCGCCACCTCGACTTTGGCCCAGCAACGCCACTTGGTAGTTCAAGGTGCTTGCCGACCACTCGTGAATCATGTTGCGCAGGCCGCAGAGTGCCACGTCGGCCCGCGCCCCGGCGGTGGCGGTGGCGTCCACGTTGAGGCTGACAGCCACGATGCCCTGGGCTGCCAAGTGGGTCATCAAGTTTTCATAGTTGGTGTAATGATGCCCGTTGCCCCCGACCATCAGAGCCAGCGGCAGGGGACCGGTCAGCAGGAAGCCGTCTGCGTCGACCGGGTGATAGACCAGACTACCGATGAGGCCATCGAAGGGTTCTTCCTCATTGGCCTGATACAGGGCTCCATCTAGTGAACCGCAAAGCTCATCTGGACTCATCGGCCAGTCGATCACGGTGGTGTCATAGAGGGTTGTACAGGAGGGGGCACCAGCTGGGCATTGCGCTTCGGCACTCATCCCAGGAATCAAAGTGACGATCAAAGCTAACATCAGGAAGGTAGCCGGGTGCTGGAAGTGCAACCGGCGCGGTTCGCTCGAGACACTACTGGCGACTCTCCGGCAACGCAGCCAGGAAGAAAAGGTATTCATGATTTGCTCCATGTTGAGATTGAACAGGGCTGTCTCGCCCTGTTCAGTCCCCCTAGTCGCAAATCATCTGGTCACCGCGACAAAGTTTTTTGCAGCAGTCGTTCCAACTCACCGGGAGGCATTCTGGGATCCTTCTAAGTTCTGAGGGTTCTGTATTTGGTCAGAACCCTGCTCGACCTCGGGAGTGGCGATGTCGTCAGCATCCAATCTCGGACCTTCAACGGGCCAGTGGACGAGGTGCTCGGCGGCGAGCTGATCGATCAGTTGTCGGATTTCCGCTGCTGGCGGATTAGGTAGGTCGTAGACCCTGCCGATCCATACCGCTATCTCTTCCAGGCTGAACTCACCATTCGCGAGCTCGAGAGCGAGCGCAGCCGTGTGATTCAAACAATGAACCCGGTCCCTTGAGGAGTCGAAGACGATGAATCCGTCTCCAGCCTCCTCGATTTCGATCGCGTCCGCACGTCTCGGACAGGCCTACCGGTTGTCGAAGCGCAGAGATCCTGAAGCTGCGATGGGCTGAAGTCGACTTCGAAAGACACTGCCTACACCTCTCCGATTCCAAGACCGGCAAACGCACCGTGATGCTCAACACCGCAGCACTTCAAGTCTTGGCCAATATCGAGCGAATGGATGACAACCCACGCTTACGACTGGAAGCTCGGCGCTGACGCCAGCAGTCTGGGCTGTCCTGCACGCTGCAGAATCTCTTGTCGACTCGCCCCTGAATCGTTCGACTGCATCGCTTGCAGAACTGGAAAGACTGTCCGGATTCCAACTGCTCGATCAGTAGCCTTGAACTGGCGCCCGGGGGGCGATTGCGCGCTTTGGCCTTACCTCGATGCCAGAGCCCCTGGGCGGACAGCAGCGATCTCACGACCGACTGCGTCTCCACTAGGATCCGGTGGACGATACACTGTGGAGAACAACAAGTACCCGAGGAGGACGCTATGCATTCCGAGATCTCGAAGTTGGTGGAAGACTATGACCGCGGGCGCCTGACCCGTCGCCAACTCGTCGCCCGTCTCGCCGCCGCCGCCATGGCGGGAGCGTCCCTGCTGGGAGGAACCCCGGCGGCAGCCCATCAGGCCACTCCCACTTTTCAGGCGACCGGCGTCGACCACATCGCCCTCTCGGTCACCGACCTCGCCCGCTCACGTCAGTTCTACGAGCAGCACCTGGGGCTTCGGGTCACACGTTGCGGCTCGGGCACCTGCTTCCTGCAATGCGGCGAGGATTTCCTGGCGCTCTTTCGCGGCGAGAATCCGGGGCTCCACCACTACTCCTTCGCCATCGAGGACTTCAGCGCCGACGACGCCGTCCAGCGACTCGAGGGAGCCGGGCTGACGCCGAAGCGGCGGGAGAACCGAGTGTACTTCGACGATCCGGACGGTCTTGAAGTCCAAGTCAGCCGGGGCTAGGTCGGCGCCGCCGCCTCGGAACGGTGTGACCAAGACGGGGGCGGCCGATTGCTCCGGTGTGATCGCGCGACGTCGGACAACAGGGGCGGCCTCCCCGATTGCGCGAACTGGCCCTTGACCCCGACGGCTCGCCTTCTTGGTTGGCGGTTTCTCAGCATCGGTCGGCTCATCGGCCAGCTGGAAGCCAACGATCCCACCGTGGTCCTGCTGCTTCTTATCAGGCATGGGAGCTCCTCCGTAGGTCTTGCGGCGATTCGATGTGCTCAGTTCAGAAGGTAAGAACGCCACGTTCTTTGATTTCTCAACAAAGAGCTCGAGCAATCAGTGACTTGCCCGGCAAGTGAGGTCCATCGTCTTGCAGACGGCTACAGCAAAAGCTGCGCCAACGCCTCGGTCCCGTCAGAGCAGCCGGATCTTCGTCTGTAGCGAGCGACACCGAGTGATAATTACCTGAGATTTTCGAGACAGGTTCGAGATCCATTGAGACAGACCTGAGATCAGCTGAGACAATGGGTTCAGCCGTTGTCCTGACCGGGACGACAATCGGGCACCCTCTCCCTTCGGAGGTGGCGTGAGCTCAATGCCAAGCCCGTCATCCACGCCGCCTTTCCCGTCTAGCGTTCTCAGGCTCGATCTACAAAAGCTACAATCAGAACCCACTTCACTCCCCCGCAGCCCAAAGGAGATCGAGATCATGGTTGGACGTGTCAGTGCCCTGAGACGGTGCATCGCCTTCAGTGTTTTCGTGTGCGCTTCTTTCGCCATCCTCCCTCCCGCCGTTGCTGGAGACGAGGATCTGTTAAGCGCCGAGCGCTTCGCGGGGCTCGAGCTCAGGAGCATCGGGCCGGCCTTGATGGCGGGTCGCATCGCAGACATCGCCATCCACCCCGAAGACGACAATCTCTGGTACGTCGCGGTCGGCTCGGGCGGGGTCTGGAAGACGAAAAACGCCGGCGTCACTTGGACGCCAATCTTCGACGACCAAAGCTCCTACTCGATCGGCTGCATCACCATCGATCCGCAGGATCCGGAGGTCATCTGGGTCGGCACGGGCGAGAACGTCGGCGGTCGGCACGTGGGGTTCGGCGACGGCATCTATCGCAGTGATGACGGCGGGGCGACCTGGGTTCACAAGGGTCTGGAGAAGAGCGAGCACATCTCGAAGATTGTGATCCACCCCGAGGACTCCGACACGCTGTGGGTGGCGGCCCAAGGCCCACTGTGGAGCAAGGGGGGCGAGCGCGGGGTCTTCCTGACCACCGACGGCGGCGCCACCTGGCAGCGCGTCCTGGGTGATGAAGAGTGGGTCGGCGCAACCGAGCTGGTCATCGACCCACGCGATCCCAACAGGCTCTATGCCGCCACCTGGCAGCGACACCGCAACGTGGCGGCCTACATGGGGGGCGGCCCGGGCACGGCGCTCCACCGCAGCACCGACGGCGGGCGCAGCTGGCAGAAGCTGACCCACGGCCTCCCCGAAGGACGGATGGGAAAGATCGGCCTGGCCATCTCGCCCCAGAATCCGAATGTCCTCTACGCCGCCATCGAACTCGATCGACGCGCGGGAGCAGTCTATCGATCGAGCGATCGAGGCTCCTCTTGGGAAAAGCGCTCCGACACGGTCTCGGGAGGCACAGGCCCCCATTATTACCAAGAGCTGTACGCCTCGCCTCACAATTTCGACCGCATCTACCTGGCGGACGTCCGCATGCAAGTCTCCGAAGACGGCGGCAAGACGTTCGAGCGGATGAAGGAGGAGTCCAAACACTCGGACAACCATGCCATGGCCTTCCGGGCGGACGACCCGGATTACCTGTTGGTGGGCACCGATGGAGGGTTGTACGAGAGTTTCGACCTGGCAGAGAACTGGCG
>JAJCXO010000058.1 GCA_029263395.1 Acidobacteriota bacterium
ACCCCGAGCTCGCGGGCGATTGCCGACGCGTCGAGCTCAGTGTTCCGATAGCGCATCGACGAAGTGCGGGAGATCACCCGTAGCGTCGGCGCCTGGGCGAGCCCGGCGATTAATGCCTCGGTCATGCCGTCCGCCAGGTGCTCGCGGCCGGTGTCACCGGTGAAATTGGCGAGTGGCAGCACCGCCAGGGAGCGCACCGCGGCGGTCGCCGCGTCAGGCCCCTCCGGTGACCGCTGCTGCCACTCTAGCCCCCAGGCCATCAAGCCCAGGACCACCAACGCGCCGATCGCGCCGAGAGCTACCAGCAACAGCCAGCGCTCCGACGGCCTCGCGCCTACGGTGGCTTCTGCACCCCCGGGGTCGGTCGCGTCGAGGGGCGTTACCGGCGCGATGAGCCGGTAGCCGACCCGCGGAATGGTCTGGATGAAACGGGGCGAGCGAGCATCGTCGCCGAGGGCTCGGCGCAAGGTGCTGACCGCGCCGGTGAGCACGTCGTCAGACACGACGTCGCCGCCCCACACGTCGGCGAAGAGCCGCCTCTTGCTCACTTCCTCGCCGCTACCGCGGGCGAGGCACAGCAACACTTGCATAGCCTTGAAGTCGATCCGCCGCGACTCGCCGCCGATGTCCAGGGACGAGGCACGGGGGCGGACGACGGCCTCGCCGAGACCAAACCCGACCTCGAGGTCGAGCAGTGCTGCAGGCAAACGAACGGGCTCGACGGTCTTCATCCGGACCAGTATAGCCGTCTCAACGGGGGTCACGTCTCAACGGACTACGAGGAGCCGGTACGTGCGGTGGCCATTGGGCCCAACATGAACTGACGAAGACGTGACAACCTTTCTCATCATTCAGGTAGCCCTATACAGCAATGCAGGACACCTGAGGAAATGGCCACCACTACGCGCAAACCCCGATTTCATAGCACGTTGATGTTTCGCAGCCATTTCACGACGAGCTCAGGCCATTCCGTGGTGATGGGATCAGACGTCGGGCGCATCCCGAACGCGTGACAGCCCCTGGCATAGAAACGCATGTCGACCGGAACGCCCGCGTCATTCAAAGCCAGACCATAAGCCATGGAATGCCGGACATTGTCGGTGGGATCGTTCATGGCATGGATCAACAAAGTTGGCGGGGCGTCCGCGCTGATTTCGACCCACGGCGAAAGCTCGAGACTTGTTTTGGGGCTTTCCGCCCTGGCTTCGCGATCCTCAGCGCGATACCTGGGTGCGTGTCGCACCTGAGCCCCCAGTCTGCGATGCGACGAATCGCCTTGTAGGAGACGTCGTTAGTGAGTCGGGACATCGTCTCGGGGCCTAATTTGCATCCCTAGACGGCATGATTTTGCGAACAGTTTTTCAATAGGATACCGTACCGATGGAACCCAGATTCTGCGCTCAGTCAGCATCAAACTGTTCACAGAAGCCCTCTTCCTTAATTTTGGGAAGGTTCAGTGTCTCACGTACATTGGCACAGAGGGGCGTACATTGGCACAGAGGGGCTCTGCCGTCCGAAAACATGAAGATCGTTTTGGAGGGTGCCGAATTGCGTCGATAAGGCCGAGTAGAAGTTAGAGTTTGTGTCAGCAGGTACCAATTGGCTTTCTCGCTCGCTCGGCCCGGCCGTCGAAACCCCTGGAACCTCAATAGGTAGAACCTGCTCGCTCGGCCGTCGAAACCCCTGGAACCTCAATAGGTACCGGAACCCAATAGGCGCCTCAGTGCCTCAGTCCAACCTCGAGTACCCCATCGTCGAGTGCTCGGCTTCTCCCTCGCTCCGTAGGGAGACCTCATGGGCCTCGTGGGCGTACGGTATCTCGAAGCGCTCGAACTGTTGCTGCACAACATGGGGTGGCAGTGACGCGACGCGTCGAGTATTGCGCTCGAGAAGGGTTGGCAGCGTCACATTAAAGGTCATTAGACGGACAAGGGCACCGTAGTCATAAGCCAGTCGGACGATAGCCGCACGCCGTTCCCGCATCAGGCCAGTCGAATCCCAGACCACGAGCCGCTTTGCCGCCAAGGCCCGTTTGAGACGCAGCTTCGCCTCTTGTACGACCTGGCCTTCGTGTTTACGATCGCGCCGACTGCCGAACAGCTCGAGCCGGATGTCGTCGAGAGCGATTACCTCAGCACCCTCCAGCTCAGTCTCGATCCAAGTCGACTTACCCGATCCTGCAACGCCACACATCACGTAGAGGATCGGAAACGGCTTCAAGTATCTGTGGCTACGGGCAATAGCTTCCTCAACTGTGTTGATGACACCAGCCTCGGCTTCCAAGACGGATTGGGCGCGTGCGACCGCTCGCATCTCAGGGCTTTCGCTATCGAACGCCGCATCGAGCGGCTCGGCCCACAAGAGGTGCCTGGGCGGCGAAGCGACCACCTGCTCTTCTTCACAACGCAGGAAGAAAAAGTCCAGGGCTTCCAGTTGAGCTTCGAGGTCCGTGCATACCCGGCCACGGAAGTCTGCTTGTTCCAGCGCAAACAGTAGCCGAGGGCAGGCGTGGCGAGCCAGACGTAAGTAGGCCCCCGCGGATTGGTTGCGACGCGACAGGCGGAGCGGGTCGTGGTGATGCCCGACCAAGCTGAGAATCGTATCGAGCCTGGCTCCGGTGAGGCCGAGGGCAGGCAGCCTCTTACCGAGATAGGAGCGGCCTTTGTCCGCATGCCGAGGTGCGACGATCCGTTCGACGCCTTCCATCTGCTCTCGACGCGTCGAGATCGGCTTTGCGATGTCATGTAAGGCGGTTGCGAGGATCAAGGCGGCGCGATTTTCGCTGGAGAGACCTAGCGCGTCGAGGCTCGAGTACAGCTCGCCGAGGACGTTCTCCGTGTGGATCCGCACGTTGCCTTCGCCGTGCCACACCGGATCCTGCTCTGTCGCTTCCAACTCATGCAGTAGCGGCAAGGCGTCGGCGAGCGTTGTCATGAGATCGGCCAGGCTCGGGCGCTCGCCGGTCTTCAAAGCCTCGAATAGGCGGCCCCCTGCCGCGCTCATCAGCCGTCCTCCGCAAGTGTGTTCGGAACCACTTGAGCATGCATCCAATGGGTGTCGGTCTGGACGTGATTGGGACGTACCCATTTGGCGACCGACGATTGGAACGCATCGAAACCGAAACGCCCCGCCTTGCGCACGACGTAGCCTTCCATCGAGAGGTCGTCAACGTTGATGCCTTGGATTGCGTCGGCCCTCCAAGTGCCACGAAAGAGCTGCCGCGGCGTCGGCAGATCCAGCAGCCGAGCCCACTCGAGGGTCTCGTCCCACGATAGACATCGATTGTCCTCGCCCCAGATCGAGAACAAGTAGAAATATCCCGCTAAGTTGGTATACGCGATCGAGTGTCGAGCATAAAGATTTTCGCCGCAGAGTCTCCAACCGGCTGGGATCTCATGCCCAATTTCGGCCTGCAGCCGCTTGATCCGATCCCGGGACGGGTGATGCCGGGAATCGATCGATCTCGCGTGGACTCCATCCCGGTACATCGTCGTATTCTCGCCATCCATCTTCTCGGTCACGACCACCTCGAGGCCTTCGAAGTGAGTCGTGGCCGTCGCCCGGACGTCCTCTTCAGTGGCACCGGGAGACCAGGGGAGGTGAGGCGTCCGTGGGTACTTTGTTCTCGTGGATAACATAGCGGCAGCTCTTAACATGGCCAATTCGCGCTCGGCAAGGCGTCTAGCCCTGGCACAAAGCGTTGATGAGCTCAGCGAAGGGCCTGTCAACCTCCGGCTTCTAACAGGCCTCTGATTCCATCGGCTTCAGCTCGTGGAGATGCCGATAAAGCCATAGTTTGGACATCGTCCACTTGCGCTTGACGGTGGTTGGGGAAACACCAAGCACTTCGGCGATCTCTTCGCGGGTGAGACCAGCAAAAAACCGCATCTCGACCACCGCACAGCCGTCGGGATTGAGTTTTGCCATGTCGTGGAGCGCATCGTCGAGGGCGATGAGGTCGATCTCACGGGCTCGAGGCAAGATATGGTCGAGGTCGATGGCAGCACGCACTGCGTCGCCTCCACGTTTGGCCGCTCGGCGACCGCGGGCGTGATCCACCAACACGCAGCGCATGAGTCGTGCCGCAATGCCGAGGAAATGCGCCCGGCTGCGCCACTCGACTTTGCCGACGTCGACCAAACGCAGGAACACTTCATTGACCAAGGCGGTCGGCTGCAGCGTGTGATCTCGACGCTCACCTCCGAAGTAGCCATGGGCTATTCGACGGAGCTCGTCGACCACCAACGGCATCAACTCCTCGAGCGCCGCGGCGTTGCCACCACGCCAGTCCAGCAACAAGGACGTGACGTCAAATCGGGCTTCGGTCATCAACATGTCAGTCGGCCTCCAAGGTCAGAGCATACAGGCCCAACTCGGTTCCGCGCTGCTCACCTGCGTTGGCGCTCCCGCGTCCACCAGCTGACAGACCACTGAGCCGCAGCTCATACTCCCCCGCCGGTAGCAAAGTTCGCGGCAGAGCAACGGTCAGTTCGGCGCCGCGGGTCGACAGCTGGCTACTGCTCCAAAGCACCCGCTCCGTGCCCCGGCGCCGCACCTCTAAGCGATATTTGGGATAGGTATCCGACGGCGCGAGCCGCAGAATCAGCATGAAAAGCTCGCTATCTGACGGTAACTTTAAACGCTCACCGCCACTGCGGGTGGGGCCCGAGGATAGTACGACGAAGGGTAGGTTGACCACAGGCTGCGGTCGCCGTGACGCCCCCAACTCACGTTGGGACGCTTCGAGCTCGGCAAGTTGCTGCTGATGCTCTTCGGTTGCCCGACCCAGGGCCGACTGCATCCGTGCAAGATCCTGCTGATGGCTTTCGTGGGCCTGTTGTTGATCTTGCTCGAGCTCCGTAATTTGCTGACGATGTTCCTGTACGGCGGCCTCTTGCGCTTGCTCGCTCAGCATCAACTGTCGACCAAGGCCCAGGCTGATAACCAAAAGGACCGACGCCGCGAGCCCCATCGGTCCACCGAAGGTCGACCACCGACGGGCAGGTCGCGGCGGACGTATCGGCACCACATCCGCGAGCTCAGACTCCGGTGTCGGACGCGACACCGGCTCGATCGCCGTTGAAGCTGCGACGAGCGCGGCGCGAGCCCCGGTGAGTGTGTCTTCGACCCACTCGAGATACTCTGAGTCGAGATCGACCTCGCGCTCCTCGAGCGAACCACAAACCTCTCCGCGATCGAGAGCCGCCCAGTGCTCCTTCGCTGCTTGTACGATCTTCGAATCGAGCAGGCCGGTCGCAGTCGCCTGTTCGAACACCGCGGCCTTGACCCACGCTCCGAAACCGCACCGCAGGCTCAGGGCACCACGCGAAGCGCTGGCCGGCACCGCCACATCCGAGCTACCGACCAGCGAGCTGGTATCGGCTGGAATTGCCAACACTCTTGGCGGATCCAGATCGAGAATAGCCCACTCGACGGACCACTCTGCGGTCTGTGGCAAAACGTAAAGGTTACCCACACGAGGCGTGATCGCGCCCCTCGAGTCACCTGATGCCGCTGCAGCCGCGGTGAGGGACACATTCGCTGTCCCCGTTTGCCGCCGCAGCTGATCCCGCAATCCGCTGTTCTGTTTCACCACGTTCTCCTCGGTTTCCACATCACCCTCGAGAGTCCTCGCCCTCGTGGTATGAGTTAACCGGTGGTTTTTCAGGATTGGCTGGACGGCAACGATCGACCAATTGGCGGAGGCTGTCGAACAGGCTCGGAATCCGCTCTCGAGGGATGTGCAACAGCTTACCCAGTTTGCGCGCTGACAGTTGTTCATCGTCGCTGGCGCCGGCCATCTCGACTCTAGCGGCGGTCGCCGCAGCAGGGTTGCGGGTGGCGCCGGAGCGGGTGTGCAGAAACTCCCATAACCGGCTCAGATACTGTGTCCCTGAGGCGACTTCGCCGCCGGCTGAGCCACCGGAGGTCATCGCGTGACTGTCGGCGGCGCTCCGTGCTCGACGATCGATCCGCTCGCTGACACACGACACCAACCTGTCGTAGCTGTCGTGTTCCTCGAGTTCCACATCCGGCGCTGCTGAAGCCGGAGTGCGGCGCACCATCACCGGACTCCCCTCTTCGAGGCTGTCCAACGCCGTCTCTCCCTCCTCCAGGTCCAACAACGCTCCCCAGCGAGCCCGGGCGTCGTTCTTCAACGGTTCGATGATCTGCTTGAAGGTGAAGCTATGAAACCCGTCCTCCGGCAAGCCGATGACCAGGCTCTGGAGCCTCGCGATCACCAGCACACGTGCCTCACCGCGCGCCGTGACCAAGTCCGGAAGCAGGGTATCGTTCCAACCCTTGACCGTCACCTCGAGGCGCTCCTCGGAGCCGGCATCACCTTCGACCGAGGGTGCACTTGGCCCGGCAACTCCCAGGAGCGTATCGTTGCGGATCCGTCGATCGCCGCCCAACAACGCTACGTCGCCTGCCTTCAAGGCGCCCCTGATCGCGGAACGCAGGATCTCGAACACCCTGAAACCCAGCGGATCGTGACGCTTTTGCAGGTCGTGCAGGAAATTCCGAATACCCAAGAAAACCAAGCCGTCGATGTTCGGTTTGATCGCCAACTGGGCTTTCAGCCCGCCGAGCCGACGGACAAAGATGTGGGCATAACAACCCGCCAACAGCTCCTCCAGGGCCTGAGCCGATGTTTCGTGGGTCACCACCGCCCGCGAGTGCCAAGACTCGTAGCCGTAGACTCCCAAGAAGCTGGGGGACGTATCCCAAAGGCCTCGCTTCTTGAGCTCATTGCGAAGCGCTTGACCGAGCGCGCTCCAGAGGTCATCGAAGTTCTGAGGGTCGGGCGGCTGACCCGCAGAATCCAACGAGCGAACGTAGTTCGAGAAGACCTGCCTATCCATACCCATCGCTGAGCGAGCCGAACCATCAATGCCCGCAATTTCTCCTTCGAACCCATCGACGATACGCTCTCTGGACCGCACTTCACATTACCATAGACCACCCTTCTCATTGGCCTCTCAGGCGGTCTGCTAAACTTGGACTCTACCCACAAGTCGGCCCGCACAGCCGATAACCGCCGCCCGAGGAGGTGAAGGCGCTGACCCCCGAGCAGTGGCAGCAGGCTGAAGAGATCCTGACCGACGTTCTGGAGCTTCCCGTCGACGAGCGCCAGGCGGCTCTCGCTCACGCCTGCCAAGGCGATGAGGGACTGCGTCGTGAGCTCGAGTCCTTGCTCGCCGCTTCCGATCCAGCAAAGAGTTTCATCGAAACGCCGGTTTTCTCATTGCGTTCGGAAGGGTTGCAAGAGATCCGTGAAGGCCAGAAGATCGGCTCGTACCGGATCGAACATCTTCTCGGGCGCGGCGGCATGGGCAGCGTCTTCCTCGCCACCCGTATCGACGAATTCGAAAAGCGTGTTGCGCTCAAGATCCTGAAGCCTGGGCTGAACACCGAGGCGATTGTCCAACGCTTCCGCCACGAACGCCAGATTCACGCCCACCTCGACCATCCCAACATCGCCAAGCTCCTCGACGGCGGCAGTACCGAAGAAGGTCTACCTTACTTCGTCATGGAGTTCGTCGAAGGCGAGCCGATTCATCACTACTGCGATCGACAACGGTTGACGATCCGCCAGCGCCTCGCCCTGTTCCGCAAGGTCTGTTCGGCCGTTCATTTGGCGCACCAGAACCTGATCGTGCACCGTGATCTCAAACCCGCCAACATCTTGGTCGGCGCCGACGGTGAACCCAAGCTCTTGGACTTCGGGATCGCCAAACCCCTCGATCCCGAAGATGCCTCGACCCTGCTGACCGCCACCGGCGCCCAGCCCATGACCCTCGCTTACGCCAGCCCCGAACAGGTGGACGGCGAGGCCATCACTACCGCCAGCGATATCTACACGCTCGGTGTCATGCTCTACGAGTTACTCTCCGGACGGCGGCCGTATCGCATCCCGACCAGCAAATGGTTGGATCTGGCACACGCGATCCGCGAAGAGCAGCCTGAGAAGCCGAGCACTGCGATTAGCCGGCGCCCAACAACTCCACGCTCGTCAACACAGCGCTCGTCAACACAGCGCTCGTCAACAACAAGCCAACAACCGACCGGAACAGCAACAGCTTCGCCAAGTGGCTCGAGCGATCTCGCGCCTGAACCAGCGTCGACGGACCGGACATGGGCACGTGACCCATCGACCCGCGATACGTCGCCGAGTGAGGCAGCGCTGACCACCGAAGAGCTGAGTTACCGGCGCTCCACCGACCCACGTGGCCTCAGACGGCGATTGAGCGGCGACCTCGACAGCATCGTCTTGATGGCTTTGCGCAAAGAGATGTCGCGCCGCTACCCCACCGTCGAACAGTTCTCTCGAGACATTGATCGTTTCCTCACCGGATTGCCGGTGGTGGCCCGCCCAGCAACCCTGGCCTACCAAGCGGGAAAGTTCGTTCGACGACACACCCTGGAATCTGTTCTGGTTGCTTCCTTGCTGATCACCATCATCGCCTTCGGAGTCACGGCGTTGAACATCAGAAACCGCGCCGTACTCGAGCGTGAACGTGCTGAGGATGTCACCAGCTTTCTCGTCAACCTGTTCGAAGGCTCAAATCCCGACTCAGCCAAAGGCGAAGACGTCACAGCGCTGGAGATTCTCGATCGTGGACGCCTACAAATCGAGACCTATCGGGAGAACGAACCGCGCCTCTATGCCATGTTGGCAGCCACTATGGGTCACGTGTATTACAACCTCGGACTGTTCGAGAAGGCTAGGCCGATGCTGGAAGAGGCGCTGCCGGGTCTGCAACGACACATCGGCAAAAAGGATGACCCGCAACTCGCGATCGTAGTCAACGACTTGGCGGCCGTCGTCTGGGCGCAAGGGGACTCTCAACGAGCCGAGACCCTGTTTCGACAGGCGCTCGAAATGAAGGTTCGACTCTACGGTAACGTAGATCCAGCAATTGTCACCAACCTCAACAACCTGGCGGTCGCAACCAAACAACGTGGTGACCTGGAAGCCGCAGAGCAGCTTTATCGCCGCGGCCTGGGAATCCGCCTGCGTCAGGATCCTCCAGACCCCTCGGCCCTGGCCTACAGCCTGTCCAGCCTCGGAACGTTACTCCTCGATAAAGAAGCCAACGCACAAGCGTTGTCTCACTTCAATCGGGCCTTGGAGATCAGGCGCCAACTGTACGGTGATGAGCACACCAGTGTGGCGTTGGTACTCAACAACCTCGGGCTGGTTCACCAGGCGCTCGGGGCCACCACCGAGGCTGAGGCAACATTCCGTGAAGCGCTCAGAATCCGCCGCAAACTCCTCGGTGACGCCCACGCGGATGTGGCTATTACCGAAACCAACCTCGCCTCGGTTTTGGTGGCACAAGCTCGATCACGAGAAGCCAACAATTTGGCGACCCGAGCTTTGGCCAACCTTCGGCAGTCGAAGCCTGGCCATTGGCGAGTCGCCCATGCTGAAAGTGTCCTCGGCAGTAGTCTTGTGCTGCTCGAAGACTTTGCTCGAGCCGAGTCACTTTTGACCGCTAGCTATCCGATCCGAGAGACGCCTCACAACGATTGTTCCAAGTACAACCGAGACGCCTTACTCCGGCTCGAGTCACTCTACGAGGCTTGGGGAAAACCGGAAGCAGCGCTCAGCTATCGAGCATCGCTCGACGCATGCTCGACACGCCGACAGCCGGCTTGAGCCCGCCGCCTTTTTGGCCGAGCCAGCGCTCCGCAAGTCCGTTGGGATCAATCTCGATCTCCTGAGCCACCACTCCATCAGCGGTGAAGCCGTTGGGATCGATCTCAATCTCCTGAGCTACCACTCCATCAGCGGTGAAGCCGTTGGGATCGATCTCGATCTCCTGAGCTACCGCTCCATCTGCGGTAACACCGTTGGGATCGATCTCAATCTCCTGAGCTACCACTCCATCAGCGGTGACACCATTGGGATCGATCTCGATCTCCTGAGCCACCACTCCATCAGCGGTGACGCCGTTGGGATCGATTTCGATCTCCTGAGCCACAACTCCACTTACCAGGACATCTGGAACCACGTCCAGGGCAGACGTTTCAGATACGTTGACCAAAACCGACAGCACCAAGGCGATCCATACTTCAATCATTCGATTGGACACAGCTCATCCTCCTTCCGGGCATTCGGGACCCGGATCGAGCGTTAAATAAGGGTCGACGCACTCGGGTCGTCAGGTCCGAGATGCCAGAGCCAGGACAGCCGGCTCGGCCGCGCGACATGCCAGCGAAGCAAAGAATCGCCGGCTTGCGAGTAGTTAACCGGGGATCATTCGAGATTGGCTGGGCGGTAGCCTGAATCTCTCTGATCCGTTGATGTAGTCCCTTTTAACGGCGCTTGCCGCATTACACACTAGAGTCCTGTAGATAGAGCCTTCGAGATCTCCCCGTTCTCTATTTATGAGTTTATAACATATCAAGTGTATGTCAACCCAACATGACTGATAGCGAAATTACAGTCGGCGTAAGGAGACCTGATACGGCCCTCTAAACAGTCCACAACTTGCCCGGTCACCGAGCGCTCCCCATCTAGGACCCTGATCAGTTAAATAAGCTAGAGGCAACGAACCTGTCAGCCAGCCCGAGACATAGCCAAAAAATGATAAGCTCCAAGAGCATAATCGCTCGACTAATCTCGCCGATCTAGCATGTACGCGACTGAGCCACACACGATAGACTCAGAGAGTTCCCACCCAAGTCGACAGGTAGCAGCAGGTAACGGGCACGCTGACCGAAGCGCTATTGAGGGCAACAACCAGGTCACGAGCCCACCGACAGGCGATAGGTAGGCAATAGACAGAGGCAGTGGACACGTCGGCAGTCAACACGTCGCGAGAGGAATAGATTTGAAGAGCCCTTGGCTGTTCATCCCTTACATCTTCGCCCTCTTCCTCATGGTCTCGGGATCGTCCCAGGCCGAGGACGTTTCCCACCGCAGCGCCTTCTCCCGCTCTCCCACCGAGGGTCCGATCCCTCCCGATGACTATCTGATCCGCAACGGTGCAGTGATCGGCGATATCTACGTCCGTACGCACAACATCTTCGATCCCGAGCAAGACGGCCAAGATCGACTGCTCTACAACCTGGCCAACCGCCTGCACAAAACCACCGGCCAGCGGGTGATCGAACGGAAGCTGCTGTTCGAGGAGGGTGATCCCTACGACCCTCGACTATTGCGCGAGACGGCACGTTACCTCCGCACTCAAGGTTATCTTTACGAAGCTGACGTCAGACCGATCCGCTATCGGGGTAACCGGATCGATATTCTGGTCGAAACCCGAGATGTTTGGACCCTGAGTCTTGGAGCCGGGCTAGCGCGCAGCGGCGGTGCCAACACCTTCCAGTTCAACGTCGAGGAGTCTAATTTCCTCGGCACTGGACGTCAGCTGGACCTCAAGTACTCCGACGATCCTGATCGTAGCTCACGACGGTTCCGGTTCGTCGACACCGCACTCTTCGGCAGCCGCACCGAGCTCCGATTGTGGTACTCGAGTAATAGTGACGGCCACCGCCAGGTGTTCGATCTAACCAAACCGTTTTACGCCCTCGACACACGCTGGGGAGCCGCCACAAAACTGGTGTCTGAAGATCGCCAAGACAAGCTCTACAGCCAAGGCGAAGTGATCGAACATTTCCAGCACGAACGGACGATGGTCGAAATCAGTGGCGGTTTATCCCGCGGGCTGATCGGCGGGCGCGCTAGCCGCTGGTTCGTCGGCTACACCTTTCAAGAAGATCGGTTTCGCGTCAATCCGCAGACCTCGGACGACTTCGAGTTACCCATTGCTCGCACCCTTTCCTACCCTTGGATCGGCTTTGAAACCGTTGAAGACGATTACCTCGAAACTCAGAATCTGGATCGCCTTGCACGCACTGAAGACCTCAACCTTGGTACCGAGTTTCGTGGACGGCTGGGTTGGTCTCCCTCAGCCTTGGGTGGCGACAAGGATCAGGCCATCTTCTCGCTGAGGCTGCACTCTGGTTGGGCTTCAGAGGAGCATCAGACGCTGCTTTTCACCGGTCGCGCAGATGGGCGTTGGGGGTCGGACGGCTACGAAAACGTCACCCTCGGTGGCGAGTTGCGATACTTCCTGAACACCTTTGGCCGCCACCGGCTGCAAATTGCATTACGGGTTGACGCAGCCTGGAATCTCGACCCTGAACGCCAGCTGCTGCTGGGCGGCGACAACGGTCTGCGCGGCTATCCACGCCGCTTTCAGGACGGTGACCGGAGATTTCTCCTCAGTTTGGAGCACCGCTTCTATACCAACTGGGAGCTGTTCAATCTCGTCAATGCCGGTGCTGCCGTGTTTATGGATGCCGGACGCGCCTGGTACGACGACGTCGGCGGCGGCCATGGAGTCCTGAAGGATATCGGCCTCGGCCTGAGGTTGAGTTCCAGCCGCTCCGCCAAAGGTACGATGGTCCACCTCGACGTCGCTTATCCCCTAGACGGCGACACCGACAAGATCCAGTGGTTGGTCACGACCCGCGAGACGTTCTGATCACTACCAGATGAGTTCTCGACTGAGCAGCCAGTCCCGTCCGTCTATCGATTCGGAAACGCCATCGGTTCACAAAAGTCCAGGGGGAAACAGAGGTAGTCGATAAGCGCTCAGAACAGCATATAGTAGAGACCGTATGAGCCTACGATCGACTGCAGCCACTCCGGCAAGCTCGCCCCCCTTGCGCGTCTTGCTGGTAGAAGACGATGAATTCGACTTTGCGGTCTTCAACCGCGCCTTTCACAAGAGTGACATCCCTTGTGAGGTGGTCAGGTGTCGTCGCGGCGAGGAGGTCATCGCCGGTCTCCGCGATGCAGACCTCTACATCGACTTATTGGTTGCCGACCATCAGTTGCCAGGAATTCCCGGCTTTGATCTCTGCGTGAAGCTGCTCGAAGAGAGCCCTCCGTTCGCTATTGTGCTGTTGACCGGCGGAGGCTCGGAGCAGATGGCGATTCGTGCCTTGCGAGCCGGCATCCATGAGTACATCGTCAAAGACTCGTCCCACGAGTACCTGGAACTGTTACCCCTCGTTCTACCTCGCGTTGCTCGCCGTCAGCGAGATCGCCGGGCTAGGACCCAGCGCGCTCGCCGCTCCACTATCAAACTCGAGCTGCAATCTGTGGACCGAGCCGGCATTGATCAGCTACAGCTCGAAGACTGCGCGGCTCTAGCACTGCAACGCGGCGGCGAGGTCTGGCTCGATACCCACGAGGCTCGGCAGCCGATGCTCCACTTCACGGTGCCTCTCGCCGCGTCAGAGGTCGACATCTGGACACCCTATGGCGGTCCGATGAGCCTCGAAGGAGAATCTGCAGCTCCATGCAGCGACGCCGAAGGAACAGACGGCACCGCCGACACCGACGACCCATCCTCGGTCTTTCGACGGTCGCCGCACGTCCTGGTGGTCCACCCCAATCCAGTGGTCAGCTTCGTCGTGCATCAAGCCCTCAATCGCCTGGCATATCGCTACGTCACGGTCATCAACGGCGACAAAGCGCTCGAGGCTCTGGAGCTCGAGCCCTTTGACATTGTCCTCGTCGCCGCTCGCTTACCGGGCCTCGACGGCGACGCCGTGGCACGACAAATCCGCCACAGCACGGATCCAGCCGTACAGTCACTACCGATCATCGCACTCGCTGCCGATGAAGGCGATATCGAGGCTTGCCGTGAGGCTGGGATCAACGACTTTGTCCCGCGCAAAATCAATTTCGCAACCTTGCGCGCCGCCATCGAACGAGTATTCAATAGCGTTGGCTAGTCCCGGCAACACTCAAGGTCGCGCGAGCTAAGCCGCCGCTAACTCACATACACCAACAGGCGCTGGCCGGGGCGAATCAACGACCGAGAGCCCAAGCCATTGGCGGTGAGGACATCCTGCACCGGCACACCGAAGCGACGTGCAATCCTGGCAACCGAATCGCCGCGACGGACCTGATAACGCTCAGTGCGAGTTGCTCGCGGCGGATGAATCACCAGTTTCTGGCCGACTTGCACCGTGCTGCGTCGGAGCTCGTTCCAAGCCATGATGTCGCGATAGCGGACCGAGAAAATGTCAGCGATTGCACGCAAGTTGTTACCACGCTGCACCGTGTAAACGACCCGCGGACGGGAGCCTGCACTGGGATGAATGACGAGCTTTTGGCCAACCCGAAGTTGATAGGGTCGGCGCAATCCGTTCCACGACGCCACATCGGTGTAACGAACTCCAAACCGCTCCCCGATCTCGCTGAGCGTGTCCCCGGAGCGAACCCTGTACTCCACATTGTCCGTGGGACGGGAGCCACTACCACGAGTGCTCTCAGGAGCCATTTCTGCCCGGCGCGATGGTGACGAGGTCTCGGCAGGCTGACGCCCAGGACTCGATGATCTGCTGCCGGGAGTCACCAGCGAAGCCAACCGCTCTCCCCCACCTTTGGGCACATAGAGTGGAAAGTTGCGCACTGGGGTGGCGGTGGCGGTCGACGCCATGTCGGTGTTGGCGGTCCGCAGCTCAGCGACACTGACACCGGCGTGCTGAGCGATACGCGACAAGCTGGTGACGGCGGGAATCGTCACGACATCGTATTGTCCACGAACCTCCTTCATCGACGGCAAATCAAAGCCGAACCGCCGAGTGTCGGCACTGATTACCGCTGCCGCCATAATGCGTGGGACATACTCCCGAGTCTCACGGGCCAGGCAGCCTCGAATCTCCCAGAAGCTGCGTTTCTCGAATGGGTCATCGAGCTTGCGCAGGCAACGCTGAATGCGCGACTCGCCGGCATTGTAAGAGGCAGTGGCCAGCAAAAAAGACCGTGAGCCAAAAATGCCAATGAGGTCGAGCAGATACTCAGAGGCCGCCTCGGTCGCCATCTGCACGTCATAAAAGTCGTTGACCTGGCGAAGACCATAACGTCGGCCGGTGGAAGGAATGAACTGCCACAGGCCACGGGCGTTGGCGTGACTCTTGGCCCGCGGATTGAAACCGCTCTCAACCAATGCCATGAAGGCTAGCTCGATCGGAATATTGCGCGATGTGAACACCGCCTCGATCGTCGGCATGTACTTGTGCATACGACCATAGGAGCGTTCAAAAAACTCTCGCTGGTTGCCGCGATAGAAGTCGACGTAACGCTGCACCTCGTCGACAAAGGTCTCGAAATAGATGTCTTTGGGGGTGGGCGCATCAAAGGCCCGCAGAATCCGACGGACTTCACGTTCGATGAGCTCCCGTTCCTCGAGCTCTGCTGCCGGACGGGATTCGAGCTCGAGGATCTCGGCGACCGCTTCGAGATTGTGGTGTCGTAGTTCGTCGGCAAGCGCCCCCTGCAGCAGCGTCAACCCTTGTTCCTGCAACGCTTCCGGTAAGTCCGCCTGCAACAGCATGATCCGCGCACCGTTCAGGCTGCGACGAGCTGCCTCATGATCCTCTTGGTCATAATGTCGTAAGCCTTCCGCTGCCCCGTCGAGAGCCTGCTCCAAGGCAACTCGGGTAGAGATGGCCCCTTCAGGGCCTTCCAGAGGCTCCCCTACCAATCCCAACTCGGGCCCCGCGACGCGGGCTGGTACCAGCTGATCTCGAGGCTCGACGGCGGCCAGCTCCGACTCCAACGCATCCGAATCTGACGATGTCGACCGCGTTGGGGGCGCCGGCAAACTGAAGTTCGCGGGTGCATCTGGATCGATAGGTACTGACCGCACCGCCGGATCGACGCCGGCTGAAGAGCAGGCCGCCAACCATCCGACCAGGCCAGCCATCAGCAGCATTCGAAGAGTTCTTCTCGTGTTGAAGTACATCGTCTCAAACCCCTTGATCACCCCTGCGCATCTTCTGGCGCTCGGGCTCACTGACTGAATACGCACGAACTCCCGAAGAGTTGAGTGCAAACTACTCCACTGGCTCGATCAACGGCCATTCGTCTTCTTCCGGCTGAAAGATGAGGCCTCCCACACAGCCCGGCCCAGTATGGGTCCCTACCACTGGACCGATGTCAGTCAGAATCATCTCGCGTACATCGAATCGTTGCTCGATCAAAACCCGTAGTCGATCTGCCCACACCGGCGCCCGGGCATGGGCAACTGCCACGATAACCGGGCGCTTGGGATCCACAGCCTTCGCCAGCAAGTCGACGATTCGAGGGTGGACCTGACGACCGCCACGAACGCGATCGACCGCCGTCACTTCCCCCTTTGTCACCCCTAGGATGGGCTTGATACCCAACAATTTGCCGACCGTTGCCCGAGCTTTGCCGATCCGCCCCCCCTTCACCAGATAGTCGAACGTATCGACTGCAAACAGCATATGCAACCGTGGCGCGATCGCTCGCAGTCGCTGAGCAATTGCAAATACCTTGAGCTCGCGCTGCGCCATTCGTGCGGCAAACAACGCCAGCAGTCCAACCCCAATGCTGACGGTTTGGGTGTCGACCACTTCGAGGGCGATGTCTTGGCGCTCCGGCGGTAGATGATCGAAGGAGCGGCTGCCCCGCATCGCCGCCGCTCGCGCATGGTTCGCTGTCTCCGACATCCGGCCCGAGATATGTACGGAAATGATGTCTTGGTCAGCGATCAGGTTGTAGTAATTCTCGTAGAATTCCGGCTCAGGAGGTGGTTGGGTCTGAGGATGGTCATCGCTCGACGCGAGCAATTGATAAAAGTCCCGCGGTTTGATGTCGACTCCGTCTCGTAACGTATCCTTGCCGAAGATCACCGCCAGGGGGACCACCAAGATGTCGTGGCTTCGAACTAGCTCGGGTGGCAGATCGGCGGTCGAATCGGTCACCACCGCAACGGCGACCTGTGGACGATCAACGCGCACCCAGCCACGTTCCTGCAAACTACGTAACATCTGGACGATGCGACCATCGGTTGCAGGCAACGCGTCGAGCAGATCGCGCAGCGAGTTGCAGCCTTCGATCACCTCCAGCAGTGTTTCCTGCAGCTGGGAAGGCTCTTCCTCTCCCGGTGGCGTCAAGATGCGCACCCGCGATCTCAGATCAGGCTGTTCAACCTGCAATTCTTCGATCGCCTGCAGGACCAAATCTGGTACCGCCAACTCGATTTCGTTCGCCAGCCCGGTCGATCCCAAGTAGATGTGGAACGGCCCCGCCACCTGACCGCTCAAGCGGCAAAAAGCCTTGACTCCGGTGGCACGGCCCGCTCGCGCCGCGATGACCTCACCGCGCTCCAGCATGATCGATCCACCCTCGATTTCGAGGCGTCCGCTCGCCAAGCAGCGATGCAACGCCCGGACCAGCTCCAATAGCGGTGTCAACGCCAACTCACCGACCAGGGATCCGAGCTCTGTGTCAGCCTCGACGCCAATTTCGCGACCGACCAGAACCAAGCGAATGCGGCGGGTCAGTTCGTCGTGAGACAACCCACGCACCGACAAGAACAGGATGTCCTCCGGCACCCCGGTCTCGTCGCCGGGCTCGCCGAGCAACACCAAAGTACGTTTCACCGAGGACTCGCGGACCGCAAAGCTGTCGAAAACCTCACCCTGGCCAAAGCCGAATAGCTCAGCTGACGCCACGATCACACTCGGTCCAAGTCCACGAGCGAACTTCAACCCTTCGGCGGAAGTCATCGCCGGCACCGCTTCGTAGCCATGCGCGGCGAGCCCCTCGCTCAGAGCATGCCGTCGCGAGTCATCCGGATCTACGATCAGAACCGCCGGTCGCATGCGCCTCCTCGTCTGGGTCGTCAACAGGTCTGGGTCGTTAACCAGGGGGGTCGTCAACCGTTTGGGTCATCAAGAGCGTCGCAATGGATGACAACGTTGGCCACCGTCGCCGCTCAGCGCCGAATGGCGGCTGTCAAGGGAAGTATAACTGACGTCTCGTCAGTCGTTTCTGACGTCGTCACATTTGCGCTTACGTCGCCGACTCTTGCGACAACGACTGTGCTGGTCGCGACGTCTGTGCTTCCGGATAGGTGCCCAACAACCGCAGTTCGCCGGTCAACTTGCGCACCTTGTCCAACGCAGCAACCATCTCAACCGAATCAGCATGCGCCATGACGTCGATGTAGAAGCAGTATTTCCAGGCATCGGTGGGAACCGGCCGCGATTCGAGTTTGGTCATCTGGATATTGCGCTTACCAAATTCCATCAAGACCTCGCCGAGATGGCCGACATGATGGTCTACCGTCATCACGAGAGAGGTTTTGCAGACGGCATCGGCGGGGCAAGGCGACGCCTCGATCGCCACTTCCACAAAACGTGTCGCGTTCGCCGCTTGCATTTGGATCCCTTGCCGCAAGACCTGCAGGCCCAACATCTTGGCCGCAGACTCGCTGGCGATCGCCGCGCGACTCTTGTCTTTCGCCTCAGCGACCTTACGTGCTGCGCCCGCGGTATCGAACTCAGCTTCGGTAACCACCTGCGGCAAGCTGAGCAGGAACTCTTCACATTGTTTGAGAGCCTGTGGATGGGAGCTCACCTGACGCAAGTCACCCAGTTTGGCGCCAGGCACCGCCAACAGGCAATGCTGTACCTGGCTGACCACTTCCGCATTGATGGTCAGGCGCCCCTCGGCCAACTCATCGTACGTCTCGTTGATACTGCCTGCCGTCGAGTTCTCGATCGGCAGCAGAGCGACATCGGCGGTTCCTGCGCGCACTGCATCCGTCGCTTGGCGTACCGTCGCGTAGCCGGTCAACAACACACCACCGCTACGACCAGCGTACCGACGCTGCGCGGTTAGATGGCTGTAGGAGCCTTCCACACCTTGGTAGGCAACCCGTAGAGGGGTTGTATCCAACCCCTGGACATGGGCTTGCTGATGCGAAATCGACATCTCCATGATCTGTCGATACAGCCGTTCGATCGCATGGGCGTCGAGACCAAGCTCGACCGCCGCCCGTCGCACCCGCTGCAGCACTTGCTCCTCGCGGTGCTGATCGCGAAACGGGAACGCCGCCTTGAGCTTCGTGGTCGCAATCTGCTCCACCAGCTCCATCCGCTGTTTGATTTGCTTCATTAGCTCACGATCGACCGCTTCGATCGATTCGCGTAGGGTCTGTAAGTCAGCGCCAGTGAACATAATGGTTGCGTATTATGATGCGAGGGCCGTTCATGTCAAACTATTGCTGTTCTTGTAGATCTAGCTTTCACTTCGTGGGACGCTCCTCTCAGCAGCCAGAGGTTCTAGCCACCGCCTGCGATCGTTCGAGATGGCGACACCAAAAGTAAATAGATGCCACATCCCATCACTCTGAAGGTTGCCGTCTGGAAGCTTGCCGCCAACATCAAACTCGGGCAGGCTCGCAGTCTAAGAGAGTCGCGGTCTGCGACTGGTACGTCTGCGACTGGCACGTCTGTGGCTGGTATGTCTGCGGCTGAGGCGATGCGGTTGTGGCCAGGCCGCACCTTGATGCTCATGTTGTCAATGATGTTGTCGGCTTGTGGCAACAACCCATCAACCAAGGTTTCGGTCAATGAGCTCGAAGCTCGACCACGGTTTGTGGTCGGCATCGACCGTGAGTTTCCGCCGTACAGCTTTGTTGATGCCGACGGACAACTTGCTGGCTTCAGTGTCGACCTGACCCGTGCTGTCGCGGAAGTGATGTCCTTGGAGATCGAGTTACGGGCTGGAACTTACGACGAGATCATCGCTGCACTCGAAGCAGGCGATGTCGACATCATTCCCAACCTCTCGGCGTCCGAGGAGCTCGAGACCAAATTCGAGTTCACCTTGTCTCACAGCGAAGCTAGCGACGGCATCTTCCTGCGCAAGGAGATCACCGGAGTTGTCACCGAAGCACATCTCAGGAATCGTCCGACCTTGGTCTGGCAGCCAGGTGCGGTCCAAGATTTTGTGCAACGTGAGCTGACCGGTGAGATCTTGGGGGAGAGCTCGATCTCTGAAACTCTGCGGCGGTTGGCTGCCGGAGAGGCGGATTGTGCGCTGGTGCCGCATCTCACCGGCCTCCAACTTGTCCGCGATCTCAAGCTCACCAATTTGCGGATCGCCGGCCCGCCGATCCAGAGCTATTCGCGCAGCCTGAGCTTTGCCGTACGCCGTGGCGAAAACGAATTGCTCGAGCGTCTCGATGACGGCCTGACCCTCGTGACCACGACCCAGCGGTATCCCGAGCTCTACACCACGTGGTTCGGCGTCCAGGACAAGGGGGTTCCGACCGAAATACTGATCACTTGGCTGTTGTGGATTGCCCTGCCGTTGTTGGCTATGGTGTTGTTGGCTTTCGGCTGGTCCTGGTCGCTCCGCAACACCGTCGCACGGCGGACCGCAAAACTTCGCGAGAGCGAAGAGCGTCTGCAAGGTATCCTCGACAATGCCCCGATGATGGTTTACATGAAAGACTCTGAAGGGCGCTACCTGTTGGTGAATCGCCAATTCGAAATGCTGGTCGGACAACAGCGCCATCAGGTGCAGGACTCTACGGACAGCAAGTTCTTCGCGCCGTCGCAGGTCGCCGAACTCCGGGCCAACGACTCCCGAGTGCTCGAGACCGGCGAGATCGATCGGTGTGAAGAGATCTTCCCGACCGGAGATGGCCCCCGCACTTTCTTGTCGGTGCGCTTTCCCTTGCACGATGACGCCGACAACATCTATGCAGTGTGCGCAATCTCCGCCGATGTCACGGATCAGAAACAGGCCCAGGCCGAAAAGGAGAAGCTCGAGGCGCAGATTCAGCAAGCGCAGAAGTTGGAAAGCTTGGGCGTCCTGGCCGGCGGCATCGCCCACGATTTCAACAATCTCTTGATGGGTATCCTCGGCAACACTGGCCTGGCATTACTGGAGCTAGACCCCGATTCGCCCATACGGCCCAGGCTACGTGACGTCGAGAGCACCAGCCGACGGGCCGCGGATCTCTGCCGTCAAATGCTGGCGTACTCGGGCAAGGGCAAATTTGTCGTGCAACCGGTCGATGTCTCACAGCTGGTCGTTGACATGACCCAGCTGCTCGAGGTCTCCATTTCCAAGAAAGCGTTGCTCGAGCGCAACTTCAGCACCCAGCTGCCAACCTTCGAAGCGGATGCGACTCAGATCCGGCAAGTTGTGATGAACCTGATCACCAACGCGTCGGAGGCACTCGGTGACCGTAGCGGAACGATCAGCATCCGCACTGGTGTGATGGAATGCGACGAAGACTACTTGGCGGGAACCTACCTCGCCGAGCAGCTCGCCGCTGGGACCTACGTATTCCTGGAAGTTCGTGACACCGGTGACGGTATGGACGCCGAAACCCGTGAACGCATCTTCGATCCCTTCTTCAGCACCAAGTTTGCCGGTCGTGGGCTGGGACTGGCGGCGACCCTCGGCATCGTCCGTGGCCACCGTGGCGCGATCGAGGTCGAAAGTGAACCCGGCGAAGGAACCGTGTTTCGGGTGCTGTTTCCAGCCAGTGCAAAGCCACTACTCGAGCCGATCGAAGAGTTGCTGCCGACTGATCAGCAGTTACCGGCCAACGACAGGACCATCTTGGTTGTCGACGACGAGGCCATGGTACTGACCATCGCTCAGCGAGTGCTCGAGCGTGCTGGATACGATGTGTTGACCGCCGCCGACGGCGAGGAGGGATGTGAAGTGTTTCAGCGTCATGCTTCCGATATTGCACTCGTCTTGCTCGATGTCACAATGCCGCGAATGGACGGGGACGAAACCTTTCGCAGGATGCGCCAAATAAAGGGCGATGTTCGGGTTCTTCTGACCAGCGGCTACAACGAGCGCGAAGCCACCAACCAACTCGCAGGCCGAGGGCTTGCTGGATTCATCCAGAAGCCCTATGCACCCGCCGCCCTGCTGCGCAAAGTCCGAGAGGTGATGGATCAATGCCCAGCCTGACACGGATGCCCATCTCATCGCAAAACGCTCTCCCAGCGCTGTTGTTGGACGCCAAGCCATGACCGAACACGCTTCGAACCTCGAGGAGCGGGACCGGTCTCAGAAGCTTGGGGTTTTGGCTCTGACCACCTTGCTGGCAGCATTTGCGATCTGGTGCGCCCTGTTGTTCTGGCGGGTGCACAGCTTGCGCGCTGAGCTCGAATTTCGGATGGCGTCGATCGAAGAGGTCCACCGTCTTCACGGCGAGCTCGATCAACTGCGTGCTGACGGCACCGAGGTTGGTAACGATCGCGACCATGCCTTCAGGATCGAAACCACTGAGCGGTTGATACAACGCGGGGACGACCCCGAACTCCTAGTGGCAGTCCAGAGCTTGAGCGGTGCCTTGGAGCAACTCCATCAACGCCTCAAACTGGGCAACATGCCAGATGCCATCTGGGAAGCCACGGTGACCGCACGCAGCTCAGTCGCCGCGGTCGAAAGTCGTATCCAAGGCCAGATCACCGACCTCCACAGTCGGTTGGGGAATCACTGGACAGCGGTCTATATGCTGATCGCCGCCTCCCTGCTGCTGGCGGGCTCGAACCTCGGCCTGTTGCGCTTGGCGCACCGTCGACGCCGGAAACTCGAGCAGGCCCATCTCGAGGCGTTGAAGCAAGCGACTCAAGACCCGCTAACCAAGGTCTGGAATCGCGATGCAATCTTCAAGCTCCTGCGCCGCGAGATTGCCCGTGCCGAGCGCCATCAATCCCCGCTGGGCGTGATCCTGGCCGATATCGACGACTTTCAACAAGTCAACGTGATGGTCGGCCAAGATCAGGGCGACTTCATCTTGGAACAGCTGGCCGAGCGTTTGGGAACCTTTGTCCGCCCCTACGACACGATGGGCCGTTTCGGTGGTGATGCGTTCCTGATCGTGCTGCCAGTGTGTGACGAAACCGCCACCGGCAACGTCGCTGACCGCCTACAAGAAGCGGTCAACGAGCATGATGTGAATCATGCTCTGGGACGCATGCGGGTCACGATCAGCCTGGCTTACGCAAACGTCGGAGATCCCGAGGAAGCTGATGCCGACTTGCTGATTCACCGGCTACAAGAACGGGTCTCAGCGCTACAAGCTGAGACCCCGGGCGGTGTTGCCAAGTTGGGCGAGTAGCAGCTCGAACTCTCTACTTGCCGATCTCGATCAACTCGACGTCGAATACCAACATGCCGGCCGGCGCACCGGGTTGGCCCTTGTAGGCGAGCTTCTGGGGAATCCAGAAACGGCGCTTCTCGCCTTCCACCATCAGCTGCAAGCCTTCGGTCCAGCCAGGGATGACTCGATTCAACGGGAAGCTCGCCGGCTGCCCACGCGTCACCGAGCTATCGAACATTTTGCCGTCCGTCGTCCAGCCACTGTAGTGCACAGTCACTGTGCTCGAAGCCTTGGGGTGTTGCTCACCCGAGCCGGCAGCCAAAACTTTCGACGCCAGACCCGATTTCGTGACCTCGGCCCCTTCGGGTGGCGCAGCAACATCAGAAGGCACCTCGGGCGGCTTGGGTGCCTGCTTGATGTCGAATAGCTCGACATCGAACACCAACATCCCTGCTGGTCGTCCAGGGCGCCCACCGTAGGCCAGGTTCTCCGGGATCCAGAAGCGGCGTTTCTCGCCGACCACCATCAACTGGAGGCCTTCCGTCCAGCCGGCGATCACTCGGTTCAGCGGAAAGCTCGACTGCTTACCCCGGGCGACCGAGCTGTCGAACATTTTGCCGTCTGTCGTCCACCCGGTGTAGTGCACGGAGACGGTATCCGCCGCAGCTGGATGTTCACTGCCGGTGCCCGGAGTCAAGACCTTGGAGGCTAGCCCGGTTGTCGTAACCTCGGCATCTGCTGGCGTGGCCGCCACATCGGGGGGCGCCGCAATATCTTCGGCCAACGCCATGCCGACGCTGCTGAGGGTTAACAGGAGATTCATGACAAAAACTTTCTTCAGGTATTTGTTCATAGTGCCGTAACGGTATCCCGTTTCCTGGCGCACTGACAACTCCATCCGCGATCCTCCTGGCTGCCGATCCATCGACGCCTGAGGTCAACTCAAATCACTGGACTAGCACAACGAGCCAGCACAACGCACTAGCCCATCGTCGAGTCGAGGCACCAGCCGCGGCCAGTGGAATTCCGCAACCGCGTCAACACCTCGTTTCGGATCTCCTCGCCAAAGGTCATCCGCCGCCAGCCTTGCGGCCAGCGTCTTCAAACCCGCTACCAAACCGTCGACGCAACCATCGTAGAAACAGTCGGGCCGTAACGTCGGATCGATCGCCGACAGCAGTTCTGGATACGCCAACCGCTTGGGCAGCAGTGGGTAACAGCCAGCAGCGACAGCTTCAGCAACGCCGACGCCAAAAAACTCGTGGCGCGCCGTCGACACGATCACATCGGCTTCACTCAACGCAGCCAGATAACCTTCACGATCAGGCTGATACCCCCACCGATCGATCTCTTCGGCAAACCGTTCGCGGGCCAGCGCAAAAACCGCCGGCACCCGCCGGAAACTCTCACCGAGGACGCTGACTCGAAACGCTACCCCAGCTCTTCGCAGCCCTTCGAGAGCAGCAAAAAAGTCCTCCGGCCCCTTGTCGAACTCCCAACGAGCTGCCCACAAAATACGTAGCGGTCCCGGCTGACGTGATCCACGCTTTGCCATGTCACCAATTCCCTGCGGATAAATCCAAGACCGCGAGCGGATCTGTTCGACGGCATCGTATGGTTGGTAGTCCGGCATTCGCTTGAGCATCCGTGGAATCGCCGCCAACCATTCGTCGCGATGAAACGCCGAGTTGAACCACACTTCGTGCGCCGCCAGAGCGGTCGTCATATTGGTCAGCGCGAAGTGGATATCGCGTTCCTTCTCGACTTGCACCGGATAAGTCAGCTGATTCTCGTGGAAGTAAGCCACCACCGGTAGTGGGTGGATCGCTGGCGATATCAGGCCCCGCCAGGTCGCCAGATCCAACATGTCCGAGCAGAACACCACGTCCCACATCTCACCCGCAGCCACTCGCTTCGCCACCCGCTCCGCAAACGTCACCGCGCCGTGACGCATCCGCCACTTCCACTTGAAGGGTGGCAACGTCATCAAGGTCCAATGGTGTCGACTACCCTCGATCCACGGATCCAGGAAGGCCCGGTGACTACCGCCGTAATAGGCTTCGAGAGCAAGAACGCGCATCGCGCTATCTTGTCGCATTCGCCCCATGAGAAACGACCCCGGCGGAATCCACCGAGGTCGACAAATGCTAGAACGTTGACCGGCTGCCTTAGAGAGTCACTTCGACCCGTTTCGAGAACATGTTGCCCGAAGTTGGATCATAGAGCGAGATCAACAGACGGTGAGGTTGGCGACGCAGTTTGAGCTGGGTCTCTAGGACCGCAACCTGGCTCGAGGCCGGAGTACCGCTGAGGACAATTGGGATCACCGAAACATCCGCCCGATCACCGTGAGCATCCGTAGCCGCAACTCGGATCTCGAGCTCCGCGGCGGCCTTGCCGCCAATGCCCAACAGAGTGATGGAATCGACCGGAATCTCGAGACGTAGCGGCAACAGAACCTTCTTGAAGCCGGCACCCGTAGGCTCTCCGAAGCTCACCGTCAACGATCCATCACCGAGCAACGGCAGATCGAAGAGCTGCGCACTCTCTACCAACATCGTGACTTCACTTTCGCGAGATAGGTCTGAGAACCCTTCGCGGGTGCGAACGTTGATTCCTTTGCGCCGCACCTCGACCTTGACGTCACGGTTCGCATCGTCTTCTTTCCAGTCCGGCGTGAAACCCAGCCAGTAGTACGAACGCGTATCCTCGACCACACGCTCGAGGGCCGTAGACCGGGCGCCGTCGAGAAGGGCTTGGCCGCCGGTAGCGACAGCCAACTCGATGAGGCTGTCCTCCTCAAGTTGTTCGCGATTGGAGTTCTGCTCGGCCAACAGTGTCGACTCCGCAACGTTGCCGAGCTCGGCGCTACCAAAACCATTGTTCTCGATGCCGTTGATATCGACGGGATATAGGGTGTAACCAAGGCGATTGGCGGTTTCCGCTAGCGCCGCAAAGGGTTCCCAATCGTTCAAGCTACCGTCGTCCAAGACCGGCTCGAACGTCCCTGCTACCCAGCTTGAAATCGACGACGGCCAGCCACCCGACAGCAACAACATGACCTTGCGTCCCTCGGGACGGGCGAAGGCACGTAACGCTGATGTGGCGGCATCCGCAACTTGCTCAACTTGCAAAGCGACCTCGCGGGCACGTTGCCGTTCGAGCTCGTCGAGGGTCAGCAGGCCACCGGAGCGGCGGCCGCGAAAGGCGGTGGACGAGAAACGGGTACCGCGGAAGCTACGCCCTCGGAAACGCTCGGTGGTGTCGAACTGCCGTTGCTCACTGAGCCGTTGCAGCCCATAGGCTCGCCGCTTGGTTGCTTGGTCGAGTGCCGCCCCGAGCTCGGCCAAGGATCGAGTCCAACTCGATAACATCTCGACTTCTTCGCCATCGAACGCGACAATGGCCATACGGTCGTCAGCACCCAATAGAGGGAGCTGCTCGGCGAGCTGACCGAGGACTCGGTCACGGTAGGACGGGATGGCGAAGAAGTCGTCGACGAACACCAGGTATTTGGTCCCCACCGCTTCACCAGGCTCGAGCGCCGGCATCGCAAACGCATCCGCCGACTCGTTACCCTCGACCGCCCAGCCCTCGCGGACCTCGCTGAAGTACTCGACGGGCACTTCCTCACCGTCGACCAACAGTTGGAAGTCGTCGAGTTCGAGACCCTTGACACGATCGCCCCGATCGGTGACCACCACCTCCAGGTTGATCACTCGGACATCTACAATTTCACCAAAGCCAGGCACTTGCTCTGGCTCGGCTCGGGCTACTATCGGTATCGTCAGGAGCGCAACAGCCAGCCAACTGATCGATCGCAACATGGTTCTATGGTTCTTCACTGCTTTCTCCTTGGTGTCGAGTCGCTGAGACTCGTGATCGGCATTGTCTTGCCACTCAGTGCGTGGCTAGCCGGGTATTGTGCAAGGGCCGTACCACCCACACATAGGTTTTGTTTTCAATGGTTTGGGCAAGAGAGACACTCGCGGCTGACACTCCAGTCCTAGGACAATGTCCTCTCTGAGTGACGCTCTGATGGAGTGCACTGATCGACTCCTCAAGTCCCGTGTACGCCACCGAAGTCGAGCCTTTAGCCTGTGTTAGACTTGCTGTTCTCAAAGTCAACCTGTGTGCAGATCGCGAACCTGGTAGCCAGAGAGCTTGCTGAACATCGACTGTCGTTCGATCGATCGTCGTCCCTGGGATGGGCAAGAACTGCGTGGCCACCGCTGACCCAAGGAGAAATGCGATGGCTCGCCTGAGCAAACTCGTCGGTTTCGGGCTAACGATGGCCCTGTTGTTGAGCAGTGGCCTGGTGATCACTCAAGACGTGATCGCCCAAGACGCTGAAGACCCAGCCGAGCCCGAAGGCGGCGAAGTCAGTGACGTCATTGTCGTCACCGCCTCACGGACCGAGCAGCGGCTGCAAGAGGTTCCGGTCGCGATGACTGTCATCAGTGCTGAAGAGCTCGCCACCATGCCTGCAGACGACTACGGCGACGTGCTGCGCAACGTGCCGGGACTCAACGTCACCCAGATCAGCGCCCGCGACGTCCAGATCAACACCCGCAAAGCAAGCGGCAGCTTGTCCACCGACCAGTTGGTGCTCCTCGACGGCAGGTCGGTTTACCTCGACTTCTTCGGCTTCGTGATGTGGGATCTGCTGCCGCTCAACTTCAACGAGATCGCTCAGATCGAAGTTGTCCGTGGCCCCGGCAGCGCCGTCTGGGGCGCCAACGCCTTGGGCGGCGTCATCAATCTGATCACCAAGTCACCCTGGGAAGCTGCGGGCACCAGTGTGCAACTGGGAGGCGGTGAGTTGTCGACCCTCTACGGCAGCATCGCTCACGCGGCTGGCGGCGAGAAGGTTGGCTACAAAATCTCGGCCAGCTACTTCGAACAAGATCCCTATGATCGCCCGACCGGCATCATTCAAGAGACGGAGATCACCAACCCGCCAGGCACCCCCTACCCCGCCTTCGAGAACGAAGGGACGGAACAGCCGAAACTCGACTTTCGAGTCGACTACAACCAGACTCTCGACACCAGTTGGTCGTTTTCCGGTGGTTATGCTGGTACCGACGGCATCGTCCACTCCGGTATCGGTCCCTTCGACGTCGATCCGAGCTCTAACTTGAGCTACTTCAAGGTCAGTTACGCCAAGAAAGCCTTGGTGGTGAATGCCTACGCCAATCTCCTCGACGGCGAGAGTAGCAACTTGCTGACACGCGGGCTCGATGACCAGCCGCTAATACTGGGATTCGAGAGCCAGACCTACAACGTCGACTTTGCCAACACCCACGTTCTCGGCGGCGACCGCCACGTCGTCACCTACGGTGCCACCGCTCGCACCACCGACTTCGAGTTGTCGATTGCGCCCAACGGTCGCAAGCGCGATGAATACGGTCTTTTCCTGCAGGACGAGATCAGCTTGGGAGACAAGGTCCGCTGGTTGGTAGGTGCTCGCTTTGACGATATCGATACTATCGGCTCGGTGGTTTCACCCCGGACCAGCTTGATGTTCGCCCCGTCTTCGAACCACAACTTCCGGATCTCGTACAACGAAGCGTTTCGGGCGGCATCGGTGGTCGAGAACTTCCTCGGCATCAACATTGTGAACGACGTTCTGCTGCCGCCGATTCCGCCTTTCACGTCGAGTCCATCTCTGTTCACCTTCCCATCCGCAACCGCTGGCAACCCGAATCTGGAAGAAGAGAGCCTCGAAGCTTTCGAAGTTGGCTACGTCGGCACCTTCGCGGACAACAAGGCAACGGTCACAGTTGCGGTCTATCGCAACGAACTGATCGACGGCATCGACTTCTTCACGTCCGAGTATTACGACTCCTTCAACCCGCCGCCAGGCTGGCCAATTCCGCCGCTCATTCCGACACCCTTCGGTTTGATTCAAACGGTTCCCGAGAACACTTTCCCGTCGCTCTTCACCTACCGCAACATCGGCAGTCAGATCAACGAGGGCTTCGAGTTCTCGTTTGACTACCGACCGGCCACCGAATGGCGTTTCGGTATCAACTACTCCTACCAAGAAGAGCCTGAAGTCACTGGCATCGATCCGCGTGAGGTCAACACCCCGCCGGAGAATCGCTTGAACCTCTCTTTGGCCTACAGCGGGGCGCGCTTCTTCGCCGACCTCAACGTCAACTATGTTGACAGTGCCCGCTGGACCGACGTCCTCGACAGTCGCTTCCACGGCGTCACCGATGACTACACCATGACCAACCTGTCGGTTGGCGTGCGTCTACGCAACGACCAGGTGACCCTCTCCGTCATCGGTACCAACATCTTTGACGACGAGATCCTGCAGCACGTTTTCGGCGACATCATCGCCCGTAAGGTATCCGGACAGGTCAGTTTCCGGTTCTAGCCTTCACCGAAATCGCAGACGAAAAAGGCCGGCATTTGCCGGCCTTTTGCTTCTGCCCTTCTTGACTGATTGAGTCAGCCTTCCGGCTCGTTCGTCAGCTCAGGATCCTCGTCCACCATCGCATCATCGAGCGGTGGACATGCTGGCTCGCTGACCGGTCGATAGCTCCATCTCTCGAGATCGGGCCCAGTGCCGGCGTAATCGACCAGGAAGTCCGGATCAACGAACCGCTTGTTGGAGAACGGCGGCTCGTCGAGCCCTGTGATATCGAGGATCTTGCCTCGGTTGCGAGGTACAAATCTGAACTCCAGGGTCACCGGTCTCTTGCCGATGTTGGTGTTCCGACGACCACACCCTTGCGGACAAGGAATCGGTTTCGTTTGATCGGGCTCATTCGACACAATCTATCCTCCTCTTGAATCGACCCATACCCTCCATTGACGCTGCCAGAGTCTACACGAACCGTGATCAAGGGTCGGCGCGACGTAAATCCCCATAACGCAGCGAGTCCATCTTCTGGACGATGGCGAGGGCCTCTTCGTCTCGGCCGAGATTGGACAGTATCTGCGACCATGGCTCGAGGACATCCAAGTCCATTGACTCACGAGCGAAGGGTTCGAGGATGTCCTCGGCACGCCGCCAGGCCTTCTCGGCTTCCTCAATCTCCCCCATCGCCTTCAAAACTCGAGCTCGCAAGCTATAGCTTTTGCTGTGCCAACGTTTGCTTCGACGATCTTCGGGGTTCTTTTCAACCAAGACCTCGAGTCGCTCGATCGCTTTCTCCACGCTAGTCAACGCACCGACAGCATCTCCTCGAGCTTCCAAAACCTCGCCAACACCGAGGTGCCCCATCGCAAGGTCACGCTGCCATCCAGGTTTGGTGCTGTCCACTGCAACCAGCTTCATGAAAATCACCAAAGCCTGCTGCATATGATCCGATGCCTCGTCTAACTGATGGCGTGCGATGAAGTCATGCCCGATCCAAAAGTGGGCCAGGGCAAGATGGCGCTGCCACGACGTGCGGCCCGGTTCGATCGCGATCAGCTCCTCAGCGAGCCTTAGATGGTCGAGAAAGTGCTCACGCGCAGCATCCCTTTCACCTCTCATCCATAACGCTCTGCCAACAAAATTGTGGCTGTGGGCAAGTTGCTCCTGCCCGCTAGTGTCAGCGGGATCGTTGGCCACCAAGGCCGTTGCGATCTCCTGGTCGAGGTAGAAGTGTTCGAGGGCAGCTGGCAGGTCCCCGAGTTGCATCAGGACCCAACCCACCAGGTTGTAGTGGTTCGCCAGTCTGAGCTGTTGGCGCCTGTCTTCGGGCTTACGATCGGCAAGTTGTCGCTTGATTTCCAGGCCTGAGCGAAAGGCTGAAAGCGCACCTTGCAAGTCACCGCGTTCCTTATGAATGAAACCGATGTTGGTATTTGCCTGGTCAACGCTCAGTTGTCGATCAAGGTTGTCCGGATCTGCTGCTGCGAGGCCCTGCGCGATGGCACGCTGGATCTGGAAACGATTCAGAGCGCCGTCGAGATCCCGCTGGTCCCAGAGGATCTTGCCAATCCAGAAATGTCTTCGTCCTAGCGCCTGCTGCCAGTCGGCACGGGTTGGATCACGTTCCGTCAGCAGTTGCGCCAACGCCAACGACCGCTGGAAGGCTTCCATCGCCTGCTCCGGGTTGCCTTCGTTGATCCGCACCTGGCCAATCTGCTCCATGGCCTTGGAGTAACGGAAGAGTTCCTCCTCCGTCAGGTTGTCACGGGGAACTGCGGCAAAATATTCGAGCGCCTTGTCGCCGACATCGTTCAGAATGTCCAGCCGCCCCATCGGTTTGAGCTTCCTTCGCAGGTCCCCCAACATGAAGTCGATGAGGTCTTCCGCCTGGTCTCGTCGCAGGTCGGCTTCCTGTCTCGCCTGGGTGGCTTGCAAAGCCAGGATCGAAACCACCAGAAGCACGACGGTTGCCACACTGCCGATTACGGCAATGAGCTTCCTCCGACGATGGGCTTTTGCTTGGGCTTGCACAGTTTCCGCAGCTGCGCGCCGATGTTCTAAGCGACGCAATCGGTCGGCCACATCCATCGCGCTGACAGGGCGACGTTCTGGCGCCCCATCGACGATCTGAGCGATGTCGGCGGCCAGAATCTCGTCAGAAATATCCCGTCGCCATCCCGGAGCCAGAGGATGGGAAAAATTCCCCGTCACCATCTGGTAGAGGATGATGCCCAGGGCATAGATGTCCGCCTGGATCGTGGCCACCTTGCCTTCGAGAACCTCCGGCGCCATATAAACGAACGTGCCAGCAACCTCGGCCAAGTCGTCCGAAGCCATCACTTCGGTCAAACCGAGTTGAGTGATGCCATGTTCGGCCAGCACACTTTCGTCGACCAGGCCGATTCCGAAATCCGTCAGTCGAACCCTGGGGTGGCCCTCACGATCGGTTGTCACTAGGATATTTGCCGGTTTGATGTCCTTGTGCAGAACACCCACGGAATGGGCTGCTGCCAACGCCTCGGCTGCTTGGGCGACAAGCTCGAGTCGAACCGGCAGCGGGATCGCCAGCAGACCGCCCTGGTCTTCGGCCCACTCCGCGAGGTTGCCGCCCTCGGTATATTCCGACTCGAGAAAATATGGGGCCTGCTCGAAGTTCCAATCCAACACACGTGCGATGTCGTCGCGATGCCCGAGGCTCTCCTTGAGCAGTCGAAATAGCGTGACCTCGCGCTGCAGGGACCGCAGCCGGTTGGCCTCCAGGCAGAACTTGAAGACTCGCTTTTCCCCCGTCTTCAGCTGCTCAGCAAGCCAGACTTCACCAAAACCACCGCTGCCGATGCGCTCGTTCAAGATCCAATTGACGCGCAACGGCACGGGTTGATCAGGAGCAGGACGCCAGCCGAGGATCGGCTGATGGCGATCTGTGACGATCCGGTGGACTTTCTCGGTATCAGACGGCACTGCCAGCGGGGCCAAGCCGACAGCACCCACTTCAAAAACTTCGAGTGGCTCGTCGACACCTTTGAATTGATACAGACCATGGGCTTGCCACGTGACCTGCTCAAAGGCCAGGGGTGTGCCGACGGCCGAGCGCCGAGCAAGATCGAAGGCACCACGCGTCAACAGCGTCTGGTTGCCAGCTGCCAGCGACATGACGCGTGCGGTCGTCGGCTTGGCGAGGCCCTCCACTTCGGTGAGCTTCGCTCCGCGATCGATATCCGCCGACGAGTTCTGGCGTAACACAACCTCCCCGAGGTGGATCCCTGCCCGCGCCTGCAGCGTAACCCCGAGTTCTCGCGTCAAACTCGCCAGGGTCTGGTGGTACGTCAGGGCGTACGCTACCGCGTCGATCGGACGTTCGAAGAGCAATAGGAAACCGTCCGTCTTGTCGATCTCGAGACCCTTGAAACGGCGCGCAAGATCTCGCGCTTCACGATCGTGACGCATCGCAACTTGTGAAGCTCGAGTATCACCCAGTGTTGCCACCATCCGCGTGCTGTCGACCAGATCGGTCACCAGCAAGGTCGTGATGACAGCTTCTCCGAGAGCGGAACTGGCAACGGCGAGATTGGAGGCTTGCATCAGCTCCTCAAGCACATGACGGATGCGAAAACCTGGCAGGCTGAATCGAACCCAACTGAATAAACAGGGAAAATCTTGAGGATTGTAACGCGACGCCTCATTGAGGACCAATCGAGGCTATTTGCAGGGGATCAGGCCACCCATTACGATAGAGTTCCAGTCTTCTAGGGAGGTGAACTTGCAAAATCAGATGATTGATACGAGGTATCTGACGTGCAGACCGTTCGAACAGAAGATTGCTAGGCACCGGGTACGCCGGCCAGTTTGGACGCCAAAATTCTCGGAACATCCGATGCGGCGGCCAGTTTGGACGCCAACATCCTCAAAACATCCGATGCGTCGGCTAGTTTGGACGCCAAAATCCTCAAAACATCCGGTGCGTCGGCTAGTTTGGACGCCAACATCCTTGAAGCATCGGAAAACTAGGTGTCCTCGGCGGTCAGCACGCTACACTTCGAGCTTCCTGACACGCCCAGTCCTGCAGCCTAGCCTCGAATCTGGCTCAACAACACGTTGAACCCCGTCTGAGTCGGCGTTTTCTCGCTCAACGCCACGGTGGTCGGACGCGGCAGGCACGCTCTGCGTCGAAACAACACCTTCGTCGACTAGCAAGTCGCCCGTTCGATCCTGAATCGTGGGTTGCCAGAGCATACGGCAGGACGGGCTTCGAAGGCAGCCCCAAAGATTCGGCCCAGCAGGGGTGGCGGAATTTAGTGAACCGAGGTCGGGTTGTTCTGGGCAGCCTGAGTGAGCTCAACCTACAGGGCTGCACAAACCAGGCCGCAGTCGAAAATCCTGACGAGGCCAGCATGAACCAAACCGCCACCACCCGCCCAAGCCCTAGGCCATCGCCAAGCGAGATCTCCGGACTCACACCCAACACCGACCATGCGGCCCGCTCCCCCCTCGGCACCCAAGCCCGCAAGCTGGAGCTATTACACGAGGTCGGTCGCGAGTTGGTGGCCATCCTGGATCGTGACGAGCTACTCGAACGAGTGGCACAACTCGCCAAACACTTGATCGACTACCAGTTGTTCAGCGTGCTGTTGTGGAACGAAGACACGAAGCGCCTCGAGTCGATCCTGTCCGTGCGCTGGGGTGGCTGCCGCAGCAAGAAATTCAGTGTCGCCATGGGTGAGGGCGTGCTGGGAGCCGTGATGGAACTCGAACAACCGGTGCGCGTTCCCGACGTGCGCCTCGATCCGCGTTACAAACACTGCGGTGACGACAACGTCCGCTCCGAGCTCGCCATCCCGCTGATGATCAAGGATCGGCTGATCGGTGTCCTGGATCTCGAGAGCTATCGCGAGGCTGCCTTCAGCGAAGAGGACGAACGTCTCCTGACCACCTTGGCGTCGAGTCTGGCGATTGCGCTCGAAAACGCCGCCCTCTACGAACGGGTGCGGGAAGACGAGCGCCAGATGGCCGCCGACCTGCGGACGGCCCGGGAGATGCAACGGTTCCTCCTACCGCGCACCACCCCTTGGTTTCCAGGCCTTCAGACCGCGGTGGCCTACTGCCCGGCACGTCACTTGGGCGGTGATCTCTACGACTTCTTGAGTTACGGCGAAGGTCGCACCGCTATCGCCGTTGGCGACGTCGCCGGCAAAGGTACCAGTGCTGCTCTCTACGGTTCTCTCGCTATCGGCCTGCTACGGGGCTACATGGCGGACAACCGTTGCGATCCGTCCTGTGTCTTGACCTATCTCAACGAAGAGCTCTGTCAGGTCCAAGCTGACAAACGTTTCCTGGCCTTGACCTTCGCAGTGTACGACCATGGTGCAGGAACCCTGGCGGTGGCTAATGCCGGTCTACCTTATCCGTTCCTGATCCGCGACGGCAACGTCGAGGAGATCGAAGCCAACGGTGTGCCGGTGGGCGCAATGGCAGCCTCCCAATATTCTCACCTGAAGATTGCGTTGCAACCCGGAGATGTGGTGGTCTTCACCTCCGACGGTATCGACGAAGGCTTCAACGCTCAGGGGGAGGCCTTCGGAACCGAACGCGTACGAGAGGCGCTGCAAGCGCTCTGTTCGAGCTCTGCCCGGGACATTGCCGATGGCTTGCTCAGCGCCAACGAACGACACATCGGTGATCGCCACCAGGCTGCCGACGACCGTACCGTTGTCGTACTCAAAGTCACCGGCGACTGAGGCTCACTCAGCGAGCCGGAAACAACTCTGCCAGGATGCTGCCGGTGCGGGCGCTCCACATGCCCCAGCCGACACCATCATCCACCTGGATCACCGACGGTTTGAAGCCGTGTTTCTCGAGGTGTGTGACCAACTCCGGGCCATCACTACGGGCGTTCTCATAGTCGTAAGAGCTCCAATGAAACACCAGCTGCAAGTCTCGAGCCTTGGACGCATCGATCATCGACACCAGGTCATCGTGCTGCTCACCTTTGTAGAATGACTGGGCAGCCGCTTTGCCGAAGAGCTCCGGTTGATCGAAGGCAGCGTAAATCGAGGCGAAGCCAGCGCTGCCGACACCCATGATGCCCCGCGCCTCGGCCATGGCCAGGGTTCGGTAGGATGTGTCCAGAGTCGGAATGAGCTCCTTGGCTAGGGCGGCGGTGTAGTCCGAAGTCCCCGATCCACTATATTCAGACCAATCGGCTCGCGGTACCAAGGCGACAATCATCGGTGCCACTTTGTTACCGATCAGATTATCCAGGCTGTTGTTGATCGCCCCGAATCGTAGCGCTTGATCACCATGATTGACCACCAGCAGCGGATAACGGGTGTCACCGTCGCTGTAGCCCCCAGGCAGGTAAATCTGGACTTCACGCTCGCGGCCGAGCAACTCGCTCTTCCACTGCATGGTCTCTAGGGTGCCGCGAGGTCCCTTGGGCTCCGCCAGATGGGCCGGGGTTTGCCAACCGGCGGTGGTCAGGGCGGACTGCTCGCCGCCTTCGGGACCAAAGGTGTTGGGATTGAGGGGGTCGGTGACCCGCTCGTCGAAAATCGTGTACTGATAAGAGAAGTGTGCAGCCTTGGGTAGGGCGACGGTCAGGTAATAAAAATCAGTGCCTTCGAGACGATGCATCGGATGGTCTTGGCCGTCCAGAAACAGGTTACCGGTGAGCGCCAAGTCTTCTACTTGGCCGCGATAGACGAAGTGGACGTCGTCCCCTTCCTGCATTGGCCACTCGGTGTGCTCAGCCATGAAGGCATCGATCAAAGCCCGTTTGTCATCCACCGCCATCACTTTGCGCACGAAGCTTCCCAGCGTACCCCGCAGCTCGCCTTCGGCCGCTTCGCTGCGAGCGACCTCCTTGTCCATCGCTGGCGCTGCCACCTTGTCGGTGACCCCAATGGCGGTGATATCGGTGAGGTTACGGACATAGAAGCGCCCGCCAGCAAAACTCGGCCGCGTGAAGTAGCCACGATCCAAGGCTTGGACGCGGGTCTTCTCACGATAACCTTCGGGAGACGCCTCGGCTACCACCAGCTCACCGCTCGGTGCCTGAATCACCAGGTGACCATCTACTAGTACCAGATTGCCGCCCCCCGGCGGCCGAGACTTCCACACCGTCTCGCCGGTTTTGGCGTCCACGCAGGTCAGGAAACGGCCGCTGAAACCATAAAGATGGCCTTCGTAGGGAATTGGGATCGCGTAGTTGCCGCGCAAGGCCGGTGAGCGCCAGGCTTCTTCCACCTGGTAGTCACTACCCGCCTTGGTGATGCGAAACAGCGCTGCTTCTGGCCATGAGGTCAAAAGGACCCCATCTTCACCGACCGGCACCGGCTGGGCAAAGCCGTCCCCATTCTCATTGTTCTCGTGCTGCCACAACACTTTGCCGGTCGCAGGCTCGAGCCCCATCATGTGCTCGTTGGTCACCGCCAGGATCTGACGCGTGCCGCCGACCGACAGCGCGATTGGCGACTGATAACCCACCGAGTCGTCACCGGTTGACCAGCGAAGCTCACCGGACGTGCGATCGAAAGCAGAAATCGACCGCCCAGCATCTCCCCCAGTCTCGACGATCAAAAGTTGGTCGACCACAGTCGGAGTGGTGGTAAAGCCATACTCAGGTTTGCGGGCACCAAATTTCTCGACGACATGATGCGCCCACAACGGCTTGCCGGTAGCCAACTCGAGGGCGAATAGATGGCCCCAAGCGCCAAGCCCATACACCTTGCCGTCGGCGATCATCGGCGACGCCAACGGCCCGTCGTCGGAACCGTCGTGACCTTTGTAAGTCTCGGAAATCTTGAAACGCCACTGCTCCTTGCCGGTGGCGGCGTCGAGCGAGATCAGAAAATCCGACGTTCCGTCAGAAAACCCGGTCACCACCCGCTCACCGACGATCGAGATGCCGGAGTAGGCTGAGCCCAGAGGGCGCTTCCAGACCGTTTCGAGCCCAAAGCTCTCACGGTCGAAGATGCCGTTTCCCAACGAGGTCAGGTTGTGGTCGGGACCGCTCCACTGCGGCCAGTCTCGCATCGTCCCAGGCGCAGCCGAGCTCACCTCGGCACCCGCCAAGCTCAACAACACACCACACAGGACCAGGCTCAGGCTCTTCTTGTTCAAGGTCTCGCTCCTCGGGTCATTAAATGATTGGGCACACCAAACGGTATGGACTCCTACGGTACCCACAGCGTGAGGTTCGTCGTCGGCACCCATCCAGGAGCAATCCGTCGGTACGTTTTACAGCTTGGTTACAGTTCGAGCCGCTGGACAGGATCCAGCGGCTCGTCGGCAGGGTCACCAGGCTTGGCAGACGGGAGGCGCTAAGACGACTGCTTGATGTCGTAGGCCATCAGCACTTCGCCGTGGCGGATGTAGAGCACACCGTTCGAGATCACCGGATGGGACCAATGGTGGCCCGAACCTTCCTTGACCTTGAACTTGCTGATCACTTTAAAATTGTCCGGATCAGGATCGACCAACACCACGTCACCACCCTCAGTGTAGCCATACAGCTTGCCGTCGGCGTAGATCACCGCACCTTTGCCGAGGCGAGGGATCGATGCCACGATCTCACCGCTAGCAGCGTCCAGGGCATACCAGGTCTTTTTCGAAGCGGCGCCGTAAATCCGCCCATCAACCCACACCGCACCGCCATGGTGGATGTCGAGCTTCTCTTCGGTCCACTTCTTCGTCACCGACTTACCATCCGCCGCCAGCTCGTAAAGCATCCCGCCCTGATCATAGCCATGGGAAACATAGATTGAATTGCCATCGAACACTGGGCTGGTCGAATGGATGTCATAGGTCGCCTCGTTGGGCTCACGCCACAACACTTGCCCAGTAGCTGGATCGAGGCCAACCAAATGTTTCGACACCAGCGTCACGATTTGGCGATGTTTACCGTTGTCGAACAGCATCGGGTTGCAATAGGCCGCGGGATCGTCGAGCCCTTTGCTGGTCCACACCGTGTCACCAGTTTTGGCGTCGAGGGCTACCACTGCCGCATCTTTGCCACCGGGAGAGTAGATAACCTTGCCGTCCACCACCAGCGGCGACTCCGAGATCCCGAAATAGATGTTCTCACCCTTGAAGCGCTCGAACAGGTCGACCTCCCAAACGATCTTGCCCGACTCTGCGTTGAGCGCTACCGCCTTACCCATCGACGAAAGCAGGTAGAGGTGGTCGCCAGCAACGGTCGGAGTGCTGCGGGTGCCGGGATAACCGTTGCCACTGTGCTCGGCACCATACTCGGTCTTCCACAACGTTTTGCCGTTGAGATCGAACGCATAGGCCGATCCTTTTTCACCCGCCATGCCAGTGGTGTAGATCCTGCCATTCACCACCGTCATACTGGCGTAACTTTCGCCTAATCCCTCAGCCATCCACAAGCGTTTGGGACCATCATCTGGCCATGACCCCATCAAGCCAGTTGCGGCGAACACACCGTCGCTGGCGGGTCCACGGAAACGGGGACTGTCAGCCGCGAACGACCACGAGGCGATGAGCGTGAATACGAGCGTCAGGGTCAACGTCTTACGGGACATTCGAGATCTCCTCGGTTGAATTGCTGATGAGTTGGTGCAGGTGGGCTGCGCCAACAGAAGTCTAGCAGGTCTCCTGCGTGTCGGAATGGCAAGCTCTCGAGGCTTCAGCCCTGCAACGGGAACCGTGCTTCGGGCAGAGAGCGTATGATGGGCAGGATGACTCGTCACACGATCCCAAAACTTCTGGTTCAGTTGATTCTGCTCCTCGTCGCCTCGACCACGGCAGCCGACGAGCCGACGAGTAAAGCCGGCAGATTTGTCGATGTGACCCACGCCACCGGCCTCGATTTCGTCCACGATCCCGGCCTACGAGGCGACTACTTCGTACCTGAGAGCCTGGGCGCAGGTGGCGCCTTGTTCGACTACGACAGCGACGGTGATCTCGACATCTACCTGATGAATGGTGCTCGACCTGCCGCCGCCGATCAGGAGAGCGAGCCCTTACGCAACCGCCTCTTTCGGAAAGACGCGGATGGTTCGTTCCACGATGTCACCCTGGCTTCCGGCCTGGGCGACACCGGGTACGGCATGGGGGTAGCGATCGGTGATGTCGACCAGGACGGCGCACCGGACGTCTATGTCACCAACTATGGACCAGACGTGTTCTACCGTAATCAGGGGGATGGCACGTTCGTCGACGTCACCCAGGTGGCCGGGATCGACAATCCGGACTGGGCCAGCTCGGCGGTGTTCTTCGATCCCGATCTCGATGGTGATCTCGACCTTTACGTCGCCAACTACCTCGTACTGGATACCGCGGTGGTGTGCTCGGACTTGGCTGGGCGGCCCGATTACTGCGGCCCCGGCAGTTTCCAGGGGGTCAGCGATCGTCTGTTTCGCAATCAAGGTGATGGCACTTGGAGTGACGTGTCCAGGTCCGCGGGTCTCGATCAAGTGAAAGGCAAAGGGCTGGGGGTGGTAAGTGCCGACCTGAACGGCGACCACAAACCAGATCTTTTTGTCGCCAACGATGGCCAACCCAACCTGCTATGGCTGAATCGGGGTGCTGCCGGTGAGATCCTCTTCGAAGAGCAAGCGTTGAAGATGGGGGTTGCGGTCGACGCGATCGGCCGGGCCGAGGCTGGGATGGGTATTGCTCTTGGCGACGCTGATGGCGACGGCATGGTTGATCTGTTCCTCAGCCACCTGCGCACTCAAACCAACACCCTCTATAGTCAGGCTGGGGACATCGGCTTCGTGGAGACCACTGCGGCGGCCGGATTGGCTGGACCGAGTTTGCCTTTCACCGGTTTCGGCACCGGCTTCTTCGACGCTGACAACGACGGCGACCTCGACCTCGCGGTGGCCAACGGACGGGTCACCCGCGGACCGATCGAGGCCGCCGCCGAGGGTGCCTGGGCAGCGTATGCCGAGCCCAACCTTTTCTTCCTGAACGATGGTCGCGGCCATTTCAAACGGATAGTCACCGAAGGCGGCGCACTGACCCAGCAGGTCGAGAACAGCCGTGCTCTCATAGTGGGCGATGTCGACAATGACGGCCATGTCGACTTGTTGGTGACCCAGGGTGGCGGGCGGGCTTTGCTGCTCCGCAACATACCGTCCATGCGCAACACAGAGTCCATGCGCAACACAGAGTCCAAAGAGCACTGGCTGGGCGTGCAGATTCATGACGGAGCACGGACGGTGGTGGGTGCCAGAGCCTGGGCCGACCTCCATGCCGCGGTCAGCAGCAACAGCCTGGAAGGGCCAGCTGTTCAACATCTCCTGCGTCTCGTTGCACCGAGTTACAGCTATCTAGCGCACAACGACTCCCGGATCCATTTCGGCCTCGCGGAGACACCAGAAGTCGATATGCTTCGGGTGCGTTGGCCTGATGGCCGCACGTTGACTCTCCATGACCTACCGGTGGACCGATGGCTGCAATTGACACCTCCCCGAGATCACTAGCACAAAGCTCTTCCAAGGTCGGTTTGACCGCCCTGGCGATGATCCTCTGGCTGGTCGGTTTGCTGGGGTCGCCGACAACAGGCCTTGGGCAGGCTCCCCCAGCCTTACCCAACCCAGATCTCACCGATGTCGAGGCGTGGGTGGTTGCACGGCTTCAGGAGCGTCGCTCACAGCTTGCTGAGCTGGAAAAAGAAAGCTCTCATTCGACTCTTGTCGTCGGCGAGGCCTGGGGCGCCTACGGCATGAGTCTTGACGTCCACGGCTTCAAGACCGAGGCGTTACAGTGTTACGAACAGGCAGCAAACCTCGATCCTACCGAGCGCCGGTGGCCCTATTTCCGCGCGATTTTGCTTGCCGAATTGAGCTGGCCCGAAGCCAGCGAGTGGTTCGAACGCGCCCGTGTGTTGGCGCCGGACTACATGCCGCTCAACATCCGACTTGGAAACCATTTGCTGGCGGCCGGAGATCTTGCCGCAGCGCGGGCCACGTTCGGTGCCGCCAGCGGCACCCGACGTCAGCTGGCAACCCACGCTCACCTCGGGTTGGCCCGCACCGCACTCGCCATGGGCAACCCAGACGATGCCATGGTCCAAGTGCGTCGAGCTTTGGCCGCCGAACCACGCCATCGTGATGCCCGCAGTCTACTCGCCGAACTGCTGCGTCAACTCGGCCAACCTGAGCAAGCCGAGGTCGAACGTCAACGAGCGGAACGGACCGAAGCCTCCATCGGCCTGCCAGATCCGATGGCCGTAACCTTGTTCGAAGAAGGCGTCAGCTCGTTCTGGTTTCACAAGCGCGGCCGACTTTATCTGACCGCTGGAGACTTCGTTCACGCCGCTGAGGAGTTCCGCCAAGCTCTCGAAATCGCACCTCGTGCTGAGCACCATGCCGGACTGGGAGAGGCTCTCTTACGCCTCGGAAAAGCGGAGGAAGCTGAGCCTGAGTTGCGCGCCGCCATCGCTCTGCGGCCCGAGTCGGCACCGACGCTGGCTCACCTCGGATTTGCCCTCTGGCAACTCGGTAAACCCGAAGCAGCGATCCCGGTACTCGAGCAATCCGTCAATCTACCGCAGGGGGATCGGGCAACAGCGCTCGATGTGCTGGCGGCCGCTTATGAAGCCAGTGGTCAGCTCGCTCAAGCCGCTGAAACCGCTCGACGCGCCCAGGCGCGGGCGATCGCGACCGAACAGACTGAGCTCGCCCGTCGGATCGGCGCCCGTCTGGAACGCTGCTTGGCCGGGGAACCAGCCGGCGACCAACCGTGAGCACACCATCTCGGTTCGAGATCAGCCGTGATAACGCGCTGCCTCCTCACTGTCGGTTTCACTGGCCAGCTCACGCCACCGAAACCTGCTGAGTCGTGGGTTGGGGTTGGCGGTCATCGCGTCGGCGATCAATCCGCCCAACATCGGCGCCATCTTGAACGCATGGCCACTACCCCCAGCCGCTACCGTCAATCCCGAGATCTCCGGATGACGATCGATCCACAAGTGGCCGTCCAGGGTATCGCTGTAGAGACATCGACGGGTGTAGACCAAGGGAGCTTCGGCCAAATCGGGCAGCGCAGAGGCCAGGAACTGGCGTAACTGCACCTCGTCTTCGGCGGTGACAACCCGCTCACCGCTGGCGGGATCGACCGCTACCCCAACGCCGTGGTTGCCGACCTTCACGACGTTTGCTCGTGGATGGTACGGAAATCCATACCAACCGCTGTTGGCGATATCAGCGGTGAACACTGCAAAGCGGGGAGAAGAGAAACGCTTGGGCTGGTCGCATTGCAGGTGAAAAATAGGATGGCCGGTCGACCGCATGACCGGCTGTAATTCTGGCAACAGCCACGGAGTCCAGGCGCCGGTACAGAGCACCACGTCGCCTGCACTGACCGTCTCCCCGGCTCGCGTCGCAACACCCGTCGCGACCCACCGATCCACCGTCACGTTGGCAACCGTCACCCCTTCTAAGACCTCGATGCCCGAACGCCTGGCCTGTTGCACCAACGTCGACACCACCCGACCGCTTTCTGCGAAGCCCCCGCGAGCATGAAAGAAGCCATCTTGATATTGGTCGGACCGCCAGGCTGGGAACCGGTGAGAGATCTCCTCTGCGTTCAACCGTTCGGGTTCTCGGCCGCGCTCTAGGAGCCGCTGGTAGCTCTCGTACTCAAAACCCCCAGGAGCCATGACTCGACGGCTCAACATGGTGACACCTGTCTCATGATACAGCGTCTCGCCGAAGGTTTCGTTCCACCGATGCCAGCCGGAAATTGCGTCGTCGACCAGCGCCATATAGCCGCTATCCGCGCCGTACTCCATGCGAACTACTTTGCTGATGTCGGTCGACGAGGCCAAAGGATGTGGTATCGGGCCAGGGTCGAGTAACACCACGCGACGACCGCGGCGATGCAGCTCGAGAGCGGCTGTGGTGCCGTAAATTCCAGCCCCGACCACAACAACGTCGTAGGTTCTGCTCATCTAGCCTGGTGCACCAAACGCTCGAGGCGATCGAGCTGGCCTCGCACTTTCCCCCACAGCGTGCGGGTTGCGCTGTCAAGCTCAACTTGCGGCACTAGCTCTTTGATCCGCTTGCCGGCCGAAACCGCCTGTTCTGCCCGAGTCCAAACCTTCTGTCGATCGGCACCACTCACCAGGCGACCGGCTCTCGCCTTGATCTTGCGGAACGTGCGGCGTCGCTTGATTCCCCCGCCGCCTTCCTTGTCGGCAATCTGATCGTAGGCTCGCTGCAATCGATTGGTCGCTTCCTCGAGCACTTCGAAGCGTGTGGCAAGATCCCAAGCTGGCGATCCGTCCGGCGGCTCACGCGCATCGAGTAATTCTTCAAAGCTTTCGAGTAGCAGATTACAGTTGAACTGCAGCTCTTCAGCGAGCGGGTCGAGGCTATCCAGCGGATCGCCAGATGCGGCAGGTTCGGGCAGCGGCGTCGTATCCGACAAACCGCTCGACTCTGAAGGTTCATGCGAGCTCGACGACCCGCTAGGCTCCCTGACTGGAGCTTCCGTAGTCTGTTCGCTGGCTGGCGTGTTCGAGCCAGAGAGAGCGGCCCGCCGTGACTCGTCAGACCGTGTTTCTTCAGACCGTATCTGTCCAGACCGCGTTGCGCCAGATCGTGACTCACCAGATCGTGACTCACCAGACCGTGTTTCGCCAGACCGTGTCTCACCAGACCGTGTCTCACCAGACCGAGACTCCACCGGTGATGCCCCCGCTCGTGGCTCAGTCGCTCCAGGTGAGGATGGCGTTGGCGCCCCCAACCCCGACGGCTCTGACGTCGAACCCGAGGCTGACATCGTCGGCCGCGGTTGCGGCGTCGCCATCGTCGCGCTCCCGGGCTGAGGATCGGCAGGCCCTGCGGACGCATCCACCGACTGCGGCATTGTCCCATCTGACACTTCTGCCAGCTGTTGTGGAGGCTCGCTGCCTTGCCCCGGCCTCATCAAGGCGACACCCACGATCAACAAGGCCGTGACCAACAGCCCGAGGGTCACCCATGGAATGATCTTCGATGGTTTGCTCGGGGGTGGCTCGAGGCCAGCCGACACCACGGCTACGGGTGGTGGTGCCGGTGGCACCGCTACCGATGCATCCGTTGGCCCAGCGTAAGCTATCGCTTGAACACCCTGCGCAGGCGTCATAGCCTGGGGGGCGACCACTGGAGGAGTCACCGCAGAGGGAGCTACTGTAGACGGAAACACAGGCGGCGACGCGGCGACAACTGGTGCCTCGGCAGCAGGAGGCGTCGCTGAGGTCGGTGTGACATCCGGCAGCCGGGGGACCTCGGGTCGCGACTCGATGGTCGGGGCGGTTTCCAGGGTCGGCGCATCCGGTCTCGCCCCGACTGGCCAGGTGACATCACGGGATGCGGAGCCAGGCACCGGGGGCGGCACGACTGGCACCGGAATACCGACCGAAGCGGCCTCGGTCCGACCGATCCCGCTCGCCTCGAGGCCATCGCGCAGGGCGCTGGCGAATTCAATGGCTGATTGAAACCGTTCGGCAGGGCGTTTGGCGAGGGCCCGTAGAGTCGCCGACTCGAGCCAGGCGGGCAACCCTTCAGCGAGCTTGCTCGGCGGTTCCGGCACGGCTTCGAGTTGCGCCCGCATCACCTCGAACTCACTGCCGCCCGGAAACGGCACCCGCCCGGTCAGCAATTCGTACAGCACCAGCCCAAGGGAGTACACATCCGAACGCGGATCGAGCTCTTCACCTTGAATCTGCTCCGGCGACATGTATTCGACGGTACCGATGATGCTGCCCAGACGGGTCAATCGCTGCTCACCGACGATGTGCGCAATCCCAAAATCGGTGACCTTGACCACCCCACCATGGCTCAACAGACAGTTACCCGGTTTGATATCGCGATGAATGATGCCTTGCTGATGGGCATGGGCCAAACCATCGAGCAAGGCGCAGGTGATCGGCACGGCCTCGGGCCAGGAGAGCTTGCCTCGCCGTTTCTGAATCTCGTCGAGCGGCTCCCCTTCGACCAGCTCCATCACCAAAAAGAGCTCGTTACCTTCTGCAAAAAACGAGTAGATCGCCGTCACATTGGGGTGATCGAGCCGTGCCAGCGCTTTGGCCTCTTTGCGGAACCGTGCGACAAACTGGGTGTCGTTGGCCAGTTCAACGTTGAGCACCTTGATCGCCACCCGACGATCCAACATCAGGTCCAAGCCTTCGAAGACTGTCCCCATACCGCCGCGGCCGAGTTCGCGGACGATCCGAAAGTTACCGACTTCTCGCCCGATCACCGGTTGACCTTGACTTTGCGCGTTTCAGCAGCTGGCCGCTCCCGCTCGCGATCAGACTGCTGAACCACCAGTAGTATCATCGATATGTTGTCGTAGCCGCCGCGCTGTTTCGCCTCGGTCAACAGATCTTCGCACGCAGTGTGGACGTCACGAGTAGTGGCGAGATCCTGCATCCGGCTGCGCTCCAACAGATCATGGAGGCCGTCGGTTGAAAGCAGGTATCGATCGCCGGCCCGCAGTGGCAGCGGACGCGGCCAGCTTGCGACGGTAACTTCGCGCTGGGTACCGAGGGCCCGGGTGATGACGTTCTTGTCAACGTGACCGTCGGCCTGGGATTGCGTAAGCGCACCTTGCCGAACAAGCTCGGCGACCAGCGAATGATCTTCTGTCATCTGGTGCATCTCGCCTTCGCGCAGCAGATAAAGCCGACTGTCGCCCACATGGGCCAGGTACCCGAGATTGCGGCGCATCGCAAAGGCTGTGCAGGTTGTCCCCATACCGCGCAAGCCATCATTCGCCTCACCGTGCTCGAAGATCTTGCGATTGGCTTCCTCGAAAGCTTCGACCAATGCCACCGCTGGCGACGCCGGACTGCGATAGTAGCGTTGCCGAATCACATTGGCAGCCATCACGCTGGCGACCTCACCTGCTTTGTGGCCGCCCATACCGTCCGCCACCAACGCCAGCATCCCCTTGGCGGCCAACGACCGCTCATCCCCAGGCTGGACGAACACTGCTGAGTCTTCGTTGTGCTCGCGCTGGCAACCGCAGTCGGTAATGACTCGAGCATCGATCGACAGCATTTCGGAATCGTGATTCATCGACACACCGTAACATCCTTGGCGCTGAGGGTTTGAAGCAGATCGTTTGAAATCGGCCGTTCGGCACAGGCTCTCATGGGTAGCTCTCTCAGCGCAGAACGGGCGAAATCTTCATCAAGTCGACACCATAACGAATCGGCACCGCAAAGGTCACCGTGGTTGCGCTGTTGAACAGTCCATAGGTAAAAATGCCGATCACTCGGCCGCGATCGTCGAACACCGGACCGCCGCTATTGCCGTGCCCGGCATTGTCGACCGTCAACTGGTAGACGTCGCCCATATGGCTGCGATAGTCAGCTCGCTCAGCCTCGCCCGGGGTCGACTTGCCGCGGATGACGCGACCGACCAGCCCCGGGCTGATCGTCGGATCTGGAACTTGGCGCCACTCCGAGGAATGATTGATCGCATCCAACGAAGCGACCCGCACCTCGACGTTCGGAGAAATGGCTGGATAGCCGATAACGGTCACTGTTTCGCCAGCCCGAATACTGTCGTAGTTGTCGTAGAGCTCAACCGGTTTGACCGAATTGGGCAAGTCGATCTTGATCAACGCGGCATCATGAATGTCGGATACCCGTACGACTCGTGCCGGAATCCTCAGGGTATTCTTCGGAAACGTCACGTCGAGGTAGAGATGTCGTCCCTCCACCACCTTGCCGACGCTCACTTTATTACCGAAGGCCAAGGCTTCGGATGGTATCCAACCCCGCACCAGGTGCCGCCCCTCTTGCTCGCTCAGCTCGCGAAGGTAGGTAGGGTCTCCCTCGGCATCAAATTCGTACAAACGACCGGGCAGAGGCAGTTGATATTCACTGCGCCAGGAGGCCGCGACATGACGGTTGGTGAGGATGAACCCGTCTTCCTTGACCACAAAACCAGAAGCGGTTCCCGAGCTACCGATGCGTTTGTTTTCGGATTCAGGTCGGTCCAAGAGCCAGGGCTCGACCTGCCCATTGGGCAGCCGGATGTAGTCCGGCTTGCCTTCTGTGGTGCGATGGTAGACCTCCTGTCCGGTCTGGGCGTGAACCAGGGTCCAAGAAGTTTCGATGAAAACGTTGGAGTGACTGTAAAGATCGGCGATCTCGGCCGGCGTCATCGGCTGCTCAGCGGTAACATCGGCGATCGTTTGTCGAGCCTCCTCCAGACCTCGCCGAGACTCCTGGCGGCTGAGGTAGAACAGCACCGCCGCCACCACTGCCAACGATCCAATGGCTAGGCCGATGAGCTGGGTCCGTTGACGGGATTCCCGATCCGAGCTCGCGACCATCCGCTCCACCGTCTCACGACCAACCGCAGCCCGTCCGCTCACCTGCAGCGGGGCCGTCACCTGCGGCCCGGACGAGGGTGCGGCCTCTGGAGCTGGGGACACCGGGGCCTGACGGGTAGCAGGTGGCAACGCTTCGGCGGCCAAACGGGTTGCGGGCGGCGCCGCCACCGGCCGCGGCTCGAGATCGAACACAACCTTGGGACCGCCAGCCCCGAGCTGGAACGTATCACCCGGGCGCAGTCGAGCTTGCCCCACCAGGCGATCGCCACTGAGTAACGTACCATTGCTGCTACCGAGGTCAACGAGGTCGAAAGCGTCAGGATCATCGGCACTCGGAACCAACTTGGCGTGGCGCCGGCTCACCAAGTCGTCGCGATCGGGATCAAATTTCACGTGCACGTCAGGGTCGCGCCCCAAAACCACTTCCCGAACATCGTCGACCGGGAACTCCTCAACCTGGTTACTGCGGGCGCCGCTGACAATGCTGAGCACAATCCGGCGTCCAACTCCCATGCTGGCGGTGCTGGTCAAGCCATCGTCTTGCTGGGACATGGTAATTCCTCCTCGGATTCCTGCTGGTTGATCCGCACCTGCCAGATCGTTCCATGCCGTCGGCTCTCGAATATCGGCAGGGCGCTCGGGCCCCAGGTCATGGGTTGCCCCTTGGGTTAGAGGCTAAATCAGAGTTCATTTTTCCACCTTCTCGCATTTCAACCAAACACCACTGCGGGAATTACCCTGAATACTGTCCCTGACCCGCACACTGGTGTCCTTGGTCCAGGTTCCAATCTCTTGGTAATGGCCGACACGGTTCTCAGCAAAGACTGAGACATCCCCCATCATGAGCAATACGTCGTCTTTCAGCGGATCCCGCCCCCGTTGCGTGACATTGGTGTAGTCGGCCCCTTGATGGATGTATCCCCGTGGAGGTGATTCCACCACTGGATCGTCGTGTAAAGACAAGCCCACCAAACCCAGCACGACGAGAATGGCGACCGCGCCGCCAACCATCCATCGGCGGTCGCGTAACCAGTTTCCTGCCGTGGTTTCGGCTTCACTGACGGTGCTCACCAATGGAGCACGCCGAGCGTTGGCCGAGGGCACCACCGGGGACCCCGGCTGGGGCTCACGGGGCAGCGAATCAAGAGGCGGTGGTGGTGCCTGGCCACGCTCACGACGCCGCCGGATCTCGTCCTCGATCGCTCGCTTGAGGCCCTGTTGTACGTTCAGGAATGCCTCGTCCTGGTTTGACCACAGGGTGATCGGCTTGGCATCCTTGGGAAACACCTGCAACTTGGCGTACGGAGCCTCACGCCAGTCCACCGGCCGTACGATGATCGGAATCACCCGCGCACTACCTCGCTGGTGGCGCTGCATTGCTCGCGGCACCTCGATTTCAGAACAGTACTGCGATGCCATGAAGTCGGGACTGATCAGCAGCAGGATGATCTCTGAGGCATCGAGATGGACATCAATCTTCTGCGCCCACTCTTCGCCGGCCTTGATCCCTCGATCATGCCAGGCGCGGATCTTGCCTTGGCGCTCGAGAGACGCAAGATGCTTACGCAACTCGTCTTGCAGGTCTTCGTCTTCATGAGCATAGGAGACGAAAACATCGAGGGCCTCCGGTGGCTGATCATGGCTCATGGCATCTCGATGGTTAGCGGTCAAAGCGTCCGATCGTAAAGGCGACGCACCTGATAGAAAAGCACGGTCTGCGGGACGAGCACCGTCTGAGGGACCAGCACTGAGGACAGCGTAAAGCAAGGCAACACTCCGCCATCAACTGACGTTCTGCCATAAATTGACCCGAGCGAAAGCCAAAGCGGTTAGTCGTCAGATTATATCCCACCCACTTTTTCCCTTGACGCACCCTGTCACTCGATGTCGAGGGTCGCCACAACCGGCAAATGATCTGAGGCGTGGGTCCAAGGCACTTTGACATCCGTAGGCCGCAAGTCCGGTGACGTCCAGATGTAGTCGATGCGCTGCCGAGGCTCGGTTGCGGGATGGGTCTCGCCAGGCACGGCACCCGCCACTTCGAACACATCCTGCAGCCCGGCCCGTCGCAACACTTCGATCTCTTCGGCTCCAGGCTGGGCATTGAGATCCCCTGCCAAAGCCGTTCGGTGACGGCCTCGCCAAAAATCGACCACGGCCTGCGACTCCAGTTCGCGAATCGCACCGCCATCTTCGGGGTCGTGAAAATGGGTCACGATCGCGTTCAGACTTTCGCCCTCCCCGAGGTTGATGTGAGCGGCCAGCAAACCGCGACGAATCAACAATTCTTCGGTCGGAAGATCGATCGCCTCGGTGTTCTCGATCGGCCGACGGCTGAGCACGGCATTACCCCACAACGGATCAGCGGTCGGAGCGAAGACGAAGGGCATACCGAGGCGCTGGGAAAGCCAAGTCGGCATATCGACCGAGCCGTTGACCAACCAACCTCTCGAAACTTCTTGCAGTACGACCACGTCCGGCCGCTCAGCCTCGATCGCGACGGCTAACGCATCGAGCCCGAGATGCCCAAGGGGGTCGACTCCGCAATGTAAGTTGTAGGTCATCAGCCGTACCGGGAACCCGTCACCGAGTTCGGCTGTCACCGTTGGAGTCACGGCAAGCTTGGCAAGCGGCAGCACGATCAGCACCGCCATCACCAGTCCGAGCTTCAACTCCAGGCCGCTCACTGTTGGAGATGCGGCTGAGCCTCCGGTCACCGGCCGCCGGCCGCCGATCCAGGCGGCCAAGCCAAGGATCATGGCCGCCGCCGGCAGCAAGGCCTCTTTGGCGAACGGTAGCCGGATATCGATGCTGCCGTAGTACAAGAAAATCAGCAGCGCCAACATCATCAGCCCAGCGAGGTGACTGATCGCGAGGCGGACCGGCAGGCTCTCAGGACGATCTCGAGACCCGTCGTCAGTCGCTGATCGTAGGGCGATCACCAATAGTAAAACCGCCGTCCCGTGGATCACCAATAAGAGCCCTGCTGCTGTCCAACCCTGGGGCCAAAACTTCAGCAGAGACGTCATAAGCAAGAGCGCCAACAGCGACGCCGCCCATGGCAGGCTAACCGGAAGCCAAGGCGAAAATACCGGCCGGCGCTCAGCTGTCACCCACCGAAGCCAGCCGATCACGGCCCACAAGGCCAAGCCACGACACAGCAGAACCCACACCGCAACCACTTCGGGACGCCAGCCGGTGGCAGCGCTCGAACGGGCCAAGTTACCCACCACCTGGAGCTCGAGGAACAAAAACGGCCCAACCGCCATCAGTGGCCATGCCCGTTGCCAAGACACGTCATTCAGCCCAGGCTCAGCGCATCGACTCACTCCAACCAACAGCCCCCACTGCGCCAACACCATACCAGCCACCACCAAGTGGGTGAGGTGGTCCGATCGCCAGCTCATGTCGAACGTGCCATACAAACCGTGTAGAGCTGTATCCAAAGCCAAACCCATCAAACCGCCAACCAACCAAGATCGAAAGCTGGCCGAGTCACCCCAAGCCAGGACAACGGGCAGACTCTGGAAGAGGAGTATCGCAGCCGCCAACGCCAAGAAGGCATCAACCAACGGATCACCGGTCCACAACTGGAACGCCAGTCGACAGAGGCCAACTCCACCGAGGGTCACCCACAGAAAACGAGCGGGCCCAAGATAGCGCCGCAGGAGCGGAGCAAGCCCGCTGGCGACAAAGGCTGTCAACGCCAAACTGCCCACGGCAACGGCATGCCAGCCAAAGCGGTCGCGAAAGATGAAGACCAGCAGCGGCAGCAACGTCCGCAGGGTCTGCATGCCAAACAGTACGGTCAGCGCACACAACGCCACCCAACGCAACCCCGACCGGCCGTTGCGTCGAGACGCTGGCGTCTCTACTCGGTTGTCCATTGGCAATCGGAACTTATCACCGCAGACCTGATCACCACAGGCCTGATCACCACAGAACCCATCACCGCAGGCTCTATCGCCGCAGGCTCTATCGCAGCAGACTCTATAGCCTGCCCGGAAGGAACTTTACTCGAGGGAAAGACGCCCAAGTCGACAACAGCCCTGAGTCAAGTGCCTACTGAAAGTCCCTACTCCCACTCGATTGTGCCAGGAGGCTTACTGGTGACGTCGAAAACTACTCGATTGACACCGTTGACTTCATTGACAATTCGGTTCGCAACCTTCCCGAGCAGATCGTAAGGCAGCCGGCTCCAGTCGGCGGTCATAAAGTCATCGGTATCAACGGATCTGAGGGCAACCACGTGCTCATAGGTTCTCTCATCACCCATGACTCCGACACTCTTCACCGGTAGCAGCACCACCAAAGCCTGGCTGACCCGGTTGTACCAACCACTGGCCTTGAGCTCCTCGATGAAAATTGCATCGGCTCGCTGCAGAATCGCAACTCGTTCTGCGGTCACTTCACCAAGGATGCGGACCGCCAGACCAGGACCGGGGAACGGATGGCGCGCGATCAGGTCTTCGGGAATGCCGAGCTCGCGGCCGAGTTGCCGCACCTCGTCTTTGAACAGAAACCGTAGCGGCTCGACCAGTTCGAAGCCGAGACGCTCCGGTAGCCCACCGACATTGTGATGAGTCTTGATCACCGACGACGGCCCCTTGATCGACACCGATTCGATGACGTCTGGATAAAGTGTTCCCTGAGCCAAAAAACGAACCCCTTCGAGCTCCTTCGCGACGCGCTCGAAGACTTCGATGAACAAGCGGCCGATAGTCTTACGTTTCGCTTCCGGCTCGGTTTGTCCGGCCAACGCCCCGAGGAAGTCTTGCCGCGCATCCACCGCCACGATCGGTAAACCAAGACCGTCGCGTAAGTTGTGGACTACCTGCTCTTTCTCGCCCTGCCGCAGCACTCCGTTGTCGACAAAAATTGCCGTCAGCTGATCACCGACCGCACGTTTCACCAGGGCGGTCATCACGGTCGAGTCGACACCGCCCGACAGGGCGCAAATGATCTTCTCACGACCCACCTGGCGGCGAATCGTCGCCACTGCGTCATCGAGGAACGAGGTCATCTGCCAATCGCCCTCGAGGCCGCACACGCTGCGCAAGAAGTTGCGCAAGATCTTGGCCCCGGACGGAGTATGGGAGACCTCGGGATGGAACTGGATGCCGTAAATCCGTCGCGCCGGATCCGCCACCGCCACCACCGGTGCGTTGGCGCTCGAGGCATTAACGGAGAATCCAGCTGGCGCCGAGGTAATACGATCACCGTGGCTCATCCACACGGTCTCATCCGGTTCGAGGCCTGCGAACAGCAACCCGGGATCGTCGATGGAGATCTCTGCACGCCCATACTCACGCTCAGAGGAAGGTTCGACACTACCGCCCAGGTGATGGGCGATGAGATGGATGCCATAACAAATACCGAGGATCGGAATCCCGAGCTCGAAGAGCTGGCGGTCGATCTGCGGTGCTTCAGCGTCGAACACACTCTCCGGTCCGCCCGATAGAATGATCCCAGCCGGCTGCCGCTGGCGAATCTCTTCCAGCGGCATATCGAAGGGGTGAACTTCGCAGTAAACGCAGCTCTCGCGCACCCGGCGCGCGATCAGTTGCGTGAATTGACTTCCGAAATCAAGAATTAGCAGCGTCTGATGTGGTTTCATGGCGCGCGATTCTAGCCTGATTCGCTTTAGCCTTCACGCTCCCTGGTCAATCTTCACGAGGCCCAATCACCAGAGGCCCAAGGCACTGGAAATGATCTGATCTGGTCTAGAGGTCGAAACCCCGCTAAACCGTAGTAGACTCACGCTTCCAAACCGGGCTTGCCGCACCAGGTGCCGTCTCCTCGGTGACCACCTGGAATCGCATGCGTCTTAGATAAGCTTTCCGGTGAAGGAGTTGTCGTCATCAGCATGCAGAAACGTAGAAATGTTCTTGTGATCGGTGTCGACACCGATGATTTCGGGCGGGTTGCGCCGTTTCTGGCGCGTGACGCTTTTGATGTCGACAGATTTCCAAGCGGCACTGGCGCTTTGGAACTCATCGCCCACGTCGAGATCGAAGTCCTCTTGGTGCGCTACCCGCTGCCCGACATGGATCTCGGTGTTTTCCTGCAGACCGTGCGGCAACCCGATAGCCAGTGTTACCGGTCGCCGATTCTGATCCTCGCCGAAGCGACGGAGTCCACTGAGGCCGACACCTATATCGGCCGAGGGGCCAACCGCACTTTGGTGCTCGACGACGCTGAAGAAACCCTCCAGGGAGCGGTGTCCAGCCTGCTCGACGTAGCGCCGCGTAAAGACGCACGGTTTCTTGCTCGAATGGAGATCAAGCTCGGCGGCGCCAAGGACATGATCCTCTGCCAGACCGAAAATCTATCCGCCAGTGGTATGTTGATCCGCACCGATCGGCGCTACGACCAAGGCACAAAGATCGATTTCGAGTTCTCGCTACCCGATGACCCCCGCCCCATCGTGGGAGTCGCGGAAGCCATGCGTCACACTATGGTTGGCCGCGATCAGATCGGTGGCATTGGCGTTCGCTTCTTATCCTTCAGCGGTGACTCCCAACGCCGCTTCGAAGCCTATTTGAGACGCTTCTAGGCCGAACGGAAGAGCTTGTCTCGGCCCTACTGTCGCCGGCCCTAATCCTCCGGGTCGACGAAAATCACATTTGGCTGCTGCGACTGACCAACGACCGTAAACCGGCGCTGCATCCAGGCCTTGATGCGGCCTCGCAACCAACCACGGCACACCGGCGTCAACAAGAAGAAGCCGAAGAGATCGGTCAACAGGCCGGGGGTCAAAAGAACCGCCCCGGCGATGAAGATCAATAGGCCGTCCAACATCGTGTCAGCCGGCATCCGTACCGACTGCAACTCCTGCTGCAGGCGGGTCAGCGTCCGGACCCCCTGACTTTTCGCCAACCAGGCACCGAGGGTACCGGTGATGATCACCAACGCGATCGTCACCGGCAGACCGACCACTTTGCCAAGCTCAATCAGCAGAGCCAGCTCGACAAGAGGCACAACCGTGAACAGCAACAGCAAGCGAAAGAACATGTTCGTCTCCGAAAGCGAGTGTTCGTAGACCATCGCGTCGACTCTGGCGGCGTTTGCTGCCGGAATCAGAGACTATCAACGATCTCAATGAGCCAGGGGAAACCCCAATCGACGCTCGATCGCACGTTCCCAACGCTCGGGAACCCTCAATCGGAGATCAGACGCCCTTTCTGAGTTGAAAGGGCGCAACTAGCACCCTTCTTGCGACTCACGGATCACCTGATCGACGACGGCTTTGAAGTCTTGTGTCTCAGCATAGATCGCACGTTGCCGATCGGCACTCGATCCGTTAGCGAGAATCTGGTGCAAATACTCCACCTCTTTGCGCGAGCCGAGATCATCGACCACGTCATCGATCAGTTCGAGCAGCTCTGTAGACAAGTCGCGCACCGAAACTTCCTGCTTCTTGCCGAAGTCGATCAAGTTGCCATCCAGCCCGTAGCGTACCGCCCGCCATTTGTTCTCAGTGATCAGGTGATGACGATAGGGCCGCCAACAGCGATTGTCGAAACGCAGCTTGATCAACTTGGCGACGACGGCCTGCAGGAGCGCGGCGACACAAATGGTCTCGTCAATCCGGGTACAGATGTCTGCAACTCTAAACTCGAGGGTCGGGAATTTTGGATGGGGTCGAATGTCCCACCAGATCTTGGTCGGCTCGTCGATGCAGCCGGTCTTGACCAGGGTGTCGATGAAGCCGAGATACTCGCTGTGGGAAGCGAACGACGGCGGCGTGCCGCTACGCGGCATGTTCTCGAAAACCACCGATCTGTACGACTTGAGGCCGGTGTCACGACCATGCCAAAACGGCGAACTGGTCGTGATCGCCAGGATGTGGGGCATGAAATATCGCGCCTGGTTCATGATGTCGATCTGCAACTCGCGATCTTCGATACCGACATGGACGTGCATGCCGAAAATCAACAGTCGACGCGCAACATCTCGCAGATCGGCTGCCAGCTTTTCGTAGCGATCCGCCGACGTCATCTTCTGCTCGCTCCATCTGGAGAACGGGTGGGTGCTGGCAGCACCCATCCGCAGACCGTGCTCCTCTGCGATCTGGCCGATTGTTCGGCGTAACCGCGAGACCTCAGCGCGAGCCTCACCAATGTCACGACAAACATGGGTCCCGACCTCGACCTGTGAGCGCATCAGCTCGGGCTTGATCTGTTCCTGCAAGATCTCCTGGCCCCGCGAGATGAGCTCTTCGCTATAGGGCGCAAGCTCCCGCGTCTCGGGATCGATGATCTGGTACTCCTCTTCAATGCCCAGCGTCAGGTCCGGTAGCCGCATTCGAAAAGCTCCAAGTTGTGAGAAGACAGAGACGGTCCAGAGATTCTAACATGGCCCCATGGCGCACAAGATCCCGTGATGCGGCCATTTGTGATAAGAAAAGGACTTAGGGAGACCTGTCACTGGCAGACATACCGCCCGCAAATTGCCTCATTTTGCCCACACCCCATCCCTATTCTCGATCGAGAATCTTCGTCGAAGTTCAACGAGCCTATTGTGGCTAGACGACTCCACGTCTCGATCTTTTGGTGACCATTCAGTTTTGTAGGAGAGACCGATGACCGAAGACGCAACATCCATTGAACATCCAGGAGCATTGGCTGGCAGTGGCTCTGGGCTTGGCATCCGTGGTAGTCGCGCCCTCATCGGCGACCTCTGGCAAGGCCTCAAATATCTGATCAAGCAACCCTTCTACTCGCTGTATCTCAGACGATTGCGGGCCAAGTCTCATCTCTGGAAACATCCCAACCACCTTGGCGTCATCATGGACGGTAATCGCCGCTTCGCCCGCCAAGCAGGTTTCGTCAGCGCTCTCGCTGGCCACCGCCTGGGCGCCGACAAGCTGCACGAAGTTTTACGCTGGTGTCATGATTCTGAAATTCCCGTCGTCACCGTTTGGTGCTTTTCGATGGAGAACTTCCAACGCAGTGCGCACGAGGTCGAGGATCTGTTGGGGCTGTTCGAAGACAAGACCCGCGAGATGGCCAACGGTGGCCAAATCCATGAACACCAGATCCGGGTGCGGTTCATCGGCCGCCTGGAACTCTTGCCAGAGAGTCTGCGGCATGAGATTGACCGAGTCGAGGAAGCGACTCGCGACTACGATCGCCTGCAGCTCAACATTGCGATGGCCTATGGTGGTCGCGAAGAAATCGCCGACGCCTTCCGCCGCCATATTTCGCAGCGGGTTGCCACGGGTGAGCCGATCGACGACGTGCTGTCGAGCCTCGACGCCAACTCGATCAATCCTCACCTCTACACCTCCGGTCAACCGGAACCAGACTTGATCTTGCGTACCTCCGGCGAAGTCCGCCTGTCAGGCTTCTTGCTGTGGCAGAGCGCTCATTCGGAGTTTTACTTCTCCGACGCCAATTGGCCGGCTTTCCGCGAAATCGACTTCCTGCGTGCCCTGCGCGCCTATGACGATCGTCAACGCCGCTTCGGCAGGTAGCCTGCCGTCGAAATGACCCTTCCGAACGAGTATCTCCCCGCCGTCGGCTCGCCGGATACGGCCGCCCCTGAGAGTTACGCCTTCGCCTTCCTCAATGGTCGTCTGCTCGTCCACATCGAAGACAAGGCTGCGCGGCTCCCGAACCTCGCCGACCTCGACGCATTACATCTCGACGCCACCGTTCAACTGACGACCGTGCGTCGCCAACACCTCGGATCGTTCCATGGCCGCGATCTCGTGTCCTTAGAGTTACATGCGGATGCTGAGGCGCCGGAAGGTATGCTGCTCGAGAACCTGAGAGCGCTGTTCTTCCGCCTCGACGAGGAACTGTTCTGGCTCGCAGCTCGCGCCGTCCAGATCGTCGCCTGGGACCGTGATCACCAAATCTGCGGGCGGTGCGGCACCCCCACCGAAGACCATCCCAAAGAGCGCTCGAAGCAATGTCCCGAGTGTGGTCTCACCCACTACCCACGCTTGTCACCCGCGGTGATCGTCCTGGTCGAGCGCGGCGATCAAATCTTGCTTGCCCGTTCACCTTATCTGCCAGCCGAGATGTTCTCCACCCTCGCCGGCTTCGTCGAGCCCGGCGAGACCCTCGAGCAAACCGTTGCCCGAGAAATCGAAGAAGAAGTCAGCATCCGGGTCAAGAACGTACGTTATTTCGGCAGCCAGCCTTGGCCCTTCCCCAACTCGTTGATGATCGGCTTCCGCGCCGACTATGCCGGCGGCGAAATTGTCATCGATGAAGACGAAATCGAATCTGCCGACTGGTTCACTGTCGACACGCTGCCCAAAATCCCGCCCCGGATCTCGATCGCACGCGCCTTGATCGATTCCTGGATCGGGGAACAGTCTTGACTCAGTCAGCGCGTTGCATCCGGCGGTAAAATTCTTTTAGCGACTCACCGGGCTCGAAAACCTCGAAGAACGGTTCGAGCTGCGCCGAAATCGGCTCAACTCCAACGTGTTTGGCCCACTCGAGAAAAGGTACCAAGATGGGCGTGGCGTGCTCGAGCTCGAGACGCAGCAGGCGAGCGGTAATACCGCCCTCCGCGAGAAAACCGGTGGAGTCGTAAATGGCAAAGATTGCGTCCAGATCGTAAGGCACGCGGCGTAGTTCGACACTCCAAGCTGGTGGTTCGCTGCCAGCCTCTGTATCGCTAATGACGTCGGATTCATGGGTGAAGATGGCGTATTGGGCTCGCTGATCGCGATTGAACGGCAGACCGACCGAGCCGACGTTGACAACTTGGCCACCTTCCACAGAGCGAATCATCGGCCGATGCGTGTGGGCACAGACCAGTAGGGACTCCTCGATCTCCCCCCAATGGCCCGCCAATTCGTCGTCCTGGGTCCAGGGGCCAACCCCCGAACGGTTGGTCTTTGGTGTGCCATGCACCAAACGCAAGCCTGGCCTTGCGATCGAAAACGGCAAGCTCGCAAGATAGCCAACGTCGTCGTCGCTGAGTTCGGCGGACATCCATCGCGCCGCGGCCCATTCCTCGGCGATTTGCCAACCCTCGGGACCGTCACCCCGGCGAAGATCCAACAGGTAGTCTTCGTGGTTCCCGCCAATCGCCGGCAAGCCAAGATTGCGAACTCGCTTCACGATCTCACTTCCCTGAGGCCCGCGGCCGACCAGATCACCGCCCACCAACACCTCGTCGATCGCCTGCGCGGCAATGTCCGCTAGAACTGCTTCTAGGGCGGGCACATTGCCATGAATATCGGCCAAAATTGCGATGCGGGTGCTCATATCAGACGGCTGGCGCCTCGGTTTGCGCCTGCTCCAGCACTATCGTAAACGGTATCTGCGCCAAAGCACCAAACAAAGGATGGGCAGAGAGCTTGGCGCGACTGATACGCGGCGACTTGAGACCGGTGAGAAAACGACTGAACGCCCGCGCATCACCCAAAATCTCTGGTTTTTCGACCCGCAGAATGCAAGCCTCGCTCCATAACGCGTCATCGATCGCAATCTCGGCAGCGGGCAACAAATCCACCGCCTTCCCTCCGTCCAAACACCAGCCACAATGGCCGCAAGGCTCATTCAAGGTCTCGCCAAAGTACTCACACAGGGATGCGGTCTGGCACCCATCAAGGGCAGCGAGCTGCAGCACCCGGTCCAGGCGCTCGTTCTCCCGCACCTCGTGCTCTATGGTTCGAGCATGGAGCTCTGCAACCACGGCTTCGACATCGTCAATCCGACGCAGCCAGCGATAATTGTGCCTCAACCCTCCGGCCTGTAGTTCCATCATCTGCTGCTCGGCCAGGTAATCGAGCGCGCCAACCAATCGGGCGCGGGGAGCGCTCAGCGCCCGGCTGGTACTCTCGAGATCGATATCGAACCAAGTTCTGGCCTTCTTCGCCTGGCGGAACAGCCGAGCGAGAAAGTCGCGGCGCTCACCCTGAAAATTGCCCAGAATCTCCATCGACGTAAACAGTGGCCGGAAACGATAGCTGCCGTAGGTAGGTGTCCCGGCTTCGAGGAAACCCTGTAACTCGAGGTAGGTAAGCAACGTCCGGATCACCAAGACTCGGATGTCATGGCGGTTCGCCAATTCGTAGTAGCTGACATCGAATGGATCAGGGGTGGCAGCCAACTCTTGCATCAACCCCTCCACCGCGGCATGCGCCGGGGTGTCGCCATAGGCAAAGTTGCGCAAGACCGGAAGATCCTCGGGGCAGACAAGGCTCTCGCAGACCGCAGGCGCGCCGTCGCGACCGGCGCGACCGATCTCCTGAGACAAGTTCTCCAGGCTCTTGGCCAGGCTGTAGTGATAGACGTAACGAATATTGGATTTGTCGATCCCCATGCCGAACGCGATGGTGGCGACAACAATGGCTTGGTCAGATGTCAAAAACCAGTCCTGCACCTCGGACCGCTTGTCGTCTTTCATTCCGGCGTGGTAGGCCCGGGCCGGCAAACCGACAGCGGCGAGTCGATCGGCAACGGTTTCGGCAGTGCGCTGCAGGGTGACATAAACGATGGTCGGGCCCGGAGGGCGCTCACCGAGGCGCCGTTCGAGCTCACGGTCTCGCTCAGAGCCTGCAACTGCCGAGGCTCGTAGTTCGAGATTGGGACGATGGAAACCAGTGCAGACAGCATGCTCGCTATCGATCTGAAAACCACGACAAATATCATCGAGTACCCGTGGAGTGGCGGTGGCGGTCAAGGCCAAGACTCGCTCGGCTCCGTAGCGCTCGGCGTAACCTGCCAGCTTCAGGTAGTCGGGGCGGAAGTTGTGCCCCCACTCCGAGATGCAATGCGCCTCGTCAACCGCAAACAATGAGATCCGGAGGCGCGACAAGCTGCCTCGGAAGCGTTCGTTGTTGAAACGCTCCGGCGCCACGTACAACAACCGAAGATCGCCGTTCCGCACCGCGGCGACAATCTCGCGATAACGCTCGACGCTGAGGGTCGAGTCGAGACGTTCAGCGGCGATACCGCGTGCTTTCAGCTGGTCGATCTGATCTTTCATCAAGGCGATCAAGGGTGAAACGACCAGGGTCAGCCCTGGCAACATCTGTGCTGGCAGCTGGTAACACAGGGACTTCCCACCACCGGTAGGAAACACTGCAGCGGTGCTGTGGCCTGCCAGCAAATGCTCGATCACATCCTGCTGCCCAGGCAGGAAAGTATCGAAGCCGAAGTGCCGCTGCAGGGCCTGTTGTGAATCAAGGTCATTGCTCTTCGTCACATTCATAATCACGGAGTCTACGAAATGCCTTGACCGTCAGCCAGCGGCTTCCTAGAATGTGCTTGCTTCAACGCGACGGAAAAATTTGAAGGTGACCTTGTGTGGGTGGGTCAGTTCACCCAAATCAGGGGGAACTGTTATCTCAGCGCGGGTTTTCTGGCTCGCCGGGTGGAGTTTCGCCGTCGAGACTCTGGCAAGCGTTTCAAGCGGGTCTCTTGTACCCCCTAAGCCGGCATGAGCGAACAAATCTTCGTCACCCGGCGTGTCGCCAGCGCCAGTGTCGACACGCGCTCGCGAATGCCCACTATGGCAGCCACCAACGCGATCGCCCATCTGCGCCGCGAGCCGGCCCCCAACGTCGTCAACCCCAAGGTCTACAGCACCGAAGCCTACCGGCGCCGCACGCTACGGTGAAGGAGGCCCTGTGACTCTGGAACTTGATCTCCGCGCTGACGCCATGGCTTGCCTGAAGGCGGCAATCGCGGCAGTCGAACCCGAGTCGCTGACAATGGACTTCTTGCGACAGCACCCCGAGTGCATTGTGAATCCGGGACGGCTGGTCATCGTCGCTATCGGTAAGGCCGCGGCGACGATGACTCGCGGTGCAGTGCACGGTATCCGAGACCTCAGGAGCACACACGACCTCACCGGCGCGCTGATCGCTCCAACGGATGACGTTGACAGCCTCGAGCAGTGGTTGTCCGCGAAGGGTTTACCTACATCCCAAGGCCTCGAAGTCTTCGGGGGTGGACACCCGATGCCAAACCTCGAGGGAGTGCGGGGAGCCCGAGCAATCCACACCCTGGCTGGCGAGCTCGAGGTGAGTGACACGCTGCTCTGCCTTATTTCTGGGGGTGGCTCGGCCCTGATGACCCTCCCGCCGGATGCGGTCACCTTGACCGAAATGCAATCCACCACCCAAACCTTGTTGCAGGCCGGCGCCAACATCCACCAACTCAATAGCGTCCGCAAGCACCTCGACCTGCTCAAGGGTGGACGCCTGGCCCAGGTCGCTAGCCCGGCTCGTGTCGTCGCCTTGGTGTTGTCCGATGTTGTCGGCGACCCGCTTGACGTCATTGCCTCCGGGCCGGTGACTGCCGACCGTACAACCTATCGCGACGCGATCGACACCCTGCGCCAATTCGCGGTCTGGGACATCATCCCCGCCGCCGTCCGTGATCATTTGGAACGTGGTAATGATGGGAACACTCCGGAATCCCCCAAGCCTGGAGCGGCTTGCTTCGACCGAGTCGAAACTCATGTGATCGGCTCCAACCGTCTCGCCGCTGACGCCGCTAGAGCGACGGCTGAACGCCGTGGATACGCCACCCAGTTGCTAACCACCTGCCTCACAGGAGAAGCTCGGGAAGTCGGGCACATGCTGGCGTCGATCGGACAGCAAATTGTTACCAGAGAAGAGCCGCTCTCCGCTCCGGCTTGCATCGTGGCTGCCGGCGAAACCACCGTCAGCGTGCGCGGCGGTGGTGTCGGCGGTCGCAACCAGGAAGTTGCCCTGGGTGCCGCTCTCGCACTGGACGAAAACCCAGTGAGCGAAAGTATCCTCATCACCTCGATGGGTACCGACGGCATCGACGGTCCGACCGATGCCGCTGGCGCCTGGTCTACCGGCACCACGCTGCCTCGCGCCCGGCAGCTAGGCCTCGACGCTGCCAGAGCTCTCGCCGACAACGACGCCTACCCATTCTTCAGAGCCCTCGACGACCTCATCATTACCGGTGCTACCGGCACCAACGTGATGGATATTGCGCTGGTGCTGGTGGGCACCAAAACTTGAACGGCCGAACCAGCCCAAGCCTGAAAGACACTCGGTCCGAAGACGGCAAACCACCTCGACATTATTCAACTAACCGACCAGTCGGTCATATAGCATGCATCGATGAGTGAGAGTCCGCCATCGATGGCCCCGGAGGCTCCAACCAGCTTCTGGGGTGACGTGAGATCTGCGATCCGTGGCGGACGCCAGGACTACACCTCGATCACCATCGACCGAGCCATCATGTTGCTGGCGATTCCGATGGTGCTCGAGATGTCGATGCAATCCCTGTTCGGGGTGGTCGATGTCTACTTCGTGAGCCGGCTGGGATCCAACCCGGTAGCGATTCTCGGCCTCGCCGACTCACTGCTGGCGCTGGTATTCGCGCTTGCGATGGGCTTGTCTATGGGAACCGCAGCGATGGTTGCTCGCCGGATTGGCGAGGGGAACCTCGAGGCTGCAGCCGTCGCTGCGGTCCAAGCCATCGGGTTGGGTGTGTTGGTTGCGGTACCTTGCGGGCTACTCGGCAGCCTTTTCCCGGTTCCAGCCCTGAGACTCATGGGTGCCAGCCAGGCTCTGGCGGCGGAAGGTTCAACCTACACTGCCATCCTGCTCGGCAGCAACATCACGGTGATGTTGCTATTCCTGATCAACTCGGTATTCCGTGGGGCCGGAGATGCGGCGCTCGCAATGCGTGCCCTATGGCTGGCAAACGGTATCAACATCGTTCTCGATCCAATATTGATTTTCGGATTGGGACCGATCCCGGCCCTTGGCTTGGAGGGAGCGGCAGTTGCGACCACTATTGGACGAGCCACCGGCGTGCTCTACCAACTGCGAAAGCTCAGTGACGGCAGCAGCCGGGTCAAGATCAATCGGCACCACTGGCAACTCCAATGGGCGACCATGCTTCGACTCGCAAGGGTCAGTGGCATCGGCATCCTGCAATACATGATCTCGACCGCCAGCTTTATGGGATTAGTGAGGATCTTGGCTGTCTTCGGTGACGTTGCGCTCGCCGGCTATACCGTGGCGGTCAGGATCATCATCTTCATCTTGTTACCGGCTTGGGGCATGGGCAACGCCGCGGCAACTCTGGTCGGGCAAAACCTTGGCATCGGCGATCCGGAACGAGCTAAACGCTCGGTCTGGAGAACCGCTTATTGCAATGTAGCCTTTCTAGGCAGTGTGGCGGTGATCTTTCAATTGTTCGCCGAGCCGTTGGTCGGCTTCTTCACCCAAGAGCAAGCGGTTGCCGATCTCGCCGCTGAATGTCTCAGGATATCGAGCTACAGCTATGTCTTTTGGGCCTTCGGCATGATTATGGTCCTCGCTTTCAACGGCGCTGGTGACACCACCACCCCAACCTGGATCAACTTCTTGGTTTACTGGTTGTTCCAGCTACCTCTCGCCTACCTACTCGCACACCCATGGGGTTACGGTCCGCAAGGCGTCTTCATCGCCGTCACCTGCTCTCAGACTCTTTTGGCGGTAGTCGGCACAATAGCCTTTCGCCGTGGCTCGTGGATGAGCCGCAAGATATAAGCGGCGTAACGGTCGTCGGTTTCGTGTCGGCCCGGTCAATCTTCCAAGGCGACGTGCCAATACCGCACCGACTGCAAGTAGTCGCGCCAGGTGAGCGGCATGTCGTCGGTCCACACCAGAATCGACGACGCTGCCCCTGGTAGATACTTGGGACGCACCGGCTTCGAGCGTAACTTCATGTTGGCTTGATCGGGCGTCCGATTGCCCTTGCGCTGGTTACACGGAAAACAAGCCACAACAATGTTCTCCCAGCGTGTCCGTCCGCCTTGAGCTCTGGGCAACACATGTTCGAAATCAAAAGCGTTGGACGGTACCCGCTCACCGCAGTATTGACAGCGCCCTTTGTCCCGAAGGTAAAGATTCTTGCGGTTGAACTTGACCCCGCCCCGGAAGACGTAGCTCACCCGGCGCACGAAGCGGACGATCGAAGGCATCGGAAACACTTCACAGGCCGAGCGGATCACTCGATCAGCGTAGGTTTCGACGATTTCAGCTCGACCGGTGAAAACCAGGCAGAAGGCTTCCCGCCAGCTGACCCGGTTGACCGGCTGATACGACGCGTTCAGCACCAGAGTTTCCATTGCCCGTTCCTCATGACCGGTTACCGGACCTCCCTGCCCTGCGACGCTGAGCTTATCGCAAAGTTTGACTGAGGACGCCTGCGACTGATTCTGGGGACAATCCCGACAGCCCGACAGCCTACAACCCCACGCACGAGTCACTGGACGGTGGCGTTGATCTTGCTTACGATCCCAGTATGTACTGCCGTTTTGCTACTGTTTTCCTCAGCGTGCTGCCTTTCATTGGTTTCCTTGCCGTAACCACGCCAGCTCTCGCCGAAGACGCATCAGCTGACCTCGAGTCGCGCTACGTCGACTGGCTAGCGATGGTCGATCAGATGATCACCGACGAAGAAAAAGACTTCTTCTCGACAATTGTTGAAGATTTCCGACGCGACGCATTCATCGAGCGTTTCTGGGAGGTTCGTGATCCGGATCCACTGACCCATATGAACGAGTTGCGTCGGCCTTGGGAAGAACACGCTGCCATCGCCCGCAGCCGCTACCCAGCCCTGACCGACGGCCGCTCGCGACTCATGATGCTCAAAGGCGAGCCCTTTACCTTCTGTCTCGAACGGGCCCGCGAGATGGAGGTCTGGTACTACGAGGTCGGCGAGGAAGAAGTCTTCCCCATCACCCTCTACACCAACATCCAACATCGCGACTACGAGATTTATGAGCCGGGTATGATCCTCAACACTGCACTACGCGCCGAGGCTGTGGTTGGCCTCACCATGCGCAACATGTGTGGTGGCATCAATCCGGAGCTGATGTCCAAGGAGATCACCCGGCGCTACAAGGGATCAATGACTTACGAGCAGGCCCTGCAACGGTTCCTCACGCCGCCGGAAGAGCCATCGAAGGAGTGGGTGGCAACCTTCGCCAGTGCCACAACCGATCTGCCGGAGGACGCCGAGACCTTCGACTTGGCCTTCGAGGTTGCTTATCCCGGGTACTACCAGCAACGTACCGTGGTCGAAGGTATCGCAGTGGTGCCAGCCGGCTTGGCTGGCACCCTGGAAGCCAGCCCTTCAGCGACCCACCATTTCCAGATTGTTGGCGAAGTTGTCCGTGATGGCCGCCTGTTCGACAATTTTCGCTACAACTTCGAACTGCCGGCAAGCGACGGCACCCCGCCGCCGATCCCCTTGATCTTTCAGCGTTACCTGAGACCTGGACCGGCCAAAGTCCTGCTACGTGTCGAAGACTTGTTCGCCCGACGTTTCGCCCGGGTCGAGCTCGATATCGACATACCCAAGGTGACGAACGCCGCCGATGTACCGCAATTCGCCGACACCGAGCTCATGCGTCTACTGGCTGAGGCCAACGCTGCCGCCGCCCGCGGCGAACACATCTTACGCCTTGTAGCTCCACAACAGCTGGTCTTGACCGGGTTACTGCGCATCAAGACTTTTTCCGCCGGCCACTTCGACAAGGTCAGCTTCTTCCTCGACAACAAACCTCTGCTCACCAAACGTAGCCCGCCCTACAGCGTCGAACTCGACCTTGGAGACACCCCAATCCCCCACTTGCTGCGGGTCAGCGGCTTCGACAAAGACGGTCAAGAAACCGCTCGCGACGAGCTCCAGCTCAACCCCGGCGGCCAACGCTTCCGGGTCCGACTGGCCGAGCCCCGTGCCGGTGGCAAGTACCGACGGAGTGTACCGGTGGTGGTCGACATCCAAACTCCAGACGACAAACCGATCGAACGGGTCGAGCTCTACATCGACGAACGCCGCGTCGCCACGTTGTATCAGCCCCCCTACGCACAACCTATCCTGCTGCCGGAAGACCAAGCGATGGTTTATGTCCGGGCGGTGGCTTTCCTCGAAGACGGCAACTCCACCGAAGACGTGGCCTTTATCAACGCCCCCGACTACCTTGAAGAGATCGACGTCCAGATGGTGGAAGTTTACGCCACCGTCCACGACCGTCGCGGCCGCCCTTTACTCGGGCTTGGCGAAGAAGCGTTCACCCTCGTCGAAGACGGCAATACCCAAACCCTGCGGCGTTTCGCTTGGGTCGAAGACCTCCCGATCCACGCTGGGTTACTGCTCGATGTTTCGGCATCGATGGAAGACAGTCTCGAGACCGTCACCGAGGCCGCCCGCGACTTTGTCGAGCAGACTATCCAGACCAAAGACCGGCTGGCGCTACTGACTTTCAACCAACGTCCCAACGTTGTGCAACGCTTCACTAACGACGTGACGCTCATCCAGAACTCGTTGGCAGCGCTGCGCTCGGAAGGCGGCACCGCGATCTACGACAGCTTAGTGTTCGCTCTGCACTATTTTCACGGTGTCAAAGGCCAGAAGGCCCTGCTGCTGCTGTCCGATGGCCAGGACGAGTCGAGCGGCTTTGCCTTCGAGGACACCCTCGAATATGCCCGCCGCGCCGGAGTGACGGTTTATGCCATCGGCCTCGGCGAGGCCGTCCAAAAACGCGGCCACCGCAGAGTGCTCACCAAAATCGCAGACGAGACCGGAGGGCGTGCCTTTTTCGTCGAAGACGTCTCGGAGCTCGAGATGATCTACGCTACGATTCAGGAGGAGCTACGCTCTCAGTATCTGTTGGTCTACCAAAGCACCAGTCAGCAGGATCCCGCGGCGTTCCGAAGGGTCGAAGTCAAAATAGACGGTGGCCATGAGGTGCGGACAATGAGCGGGTACTATCCTTGAGGAGTCTACTTGAGCCCCACCCACCGCGTCCTTTCGATCTTTGGCACCCGCCCCGAGGCGATCAAGATGGCGCCGATCGTCCATGCGCTGGAAGCCTCTGAGTCCTTTGAAAGCCGCGTCTGCGTCACCGCCCAACACCGCGGGATGCTCGATCAAGTACTGGAGCTTTTCGAGCTTCAGCCGCACCATGATCTCGACGTCATGCGTCAGCGCCAAACGCTGGCCGGCCTGACCGCTCGCGCCCTCACAGGCTTGGCCGAGGTCTTGGCTGAAGAAAAGCCCGAGGTCGTGCTTGTACAAGGCGATACCACCACGACTTTCGCCGGTGCCCTCGCCGCCTTCTACGCCGGCATCGCGGTCGGTCATATCGAGGCGGGCCTGCGCACCGGCGACCTCGATGCCCCCTTCCCCGAGGAAGCCAACCGCCTCCTGACCGACCGTATCACCACCTACCACTTTGCGCCGACCCGACGGTGTCGTGAGGCATTGGTGGCCGAGGGTGCACCGCCGGTGCGGATTTGGCTGACCGGCAATACGGTTGTTGATGCCTTGCTCTGGGTCCGCAATCGCATGCATCAAACTCCGCTGGAGCACCATCGTGAAGAGCTCGGCAGCGCCTTCGCCACCGTCGCCGAGAACACCTCGCCCCTCATCCTCGTCACCGGCCACCGTCGCGAGAGTTTCGGAGAAGGATTCCGCAACATCTGCCAGGCCTTGCACGACCTCGCTAGCGCCCGGCCGGAGGTCGACTTCGTCTACCCTGTCCACCTCAACCCAGAAGTCCAGGGCCCCGTCCACTCAAAACTCGAGGGTTTGCCCAACGTCCACCTCCTCGGTCCCCTCAGCTATGCACCCTTCGTCCGCCTGATGGACCGCGCCACCTTTGTCCTCACCGACTCCGGCGGCGTCCAAGAAGAAGCCCCGGCGCTCGGCAAACCGGTGCTGGTGATGCGCGACGTCACGGAACGGCAGGAAGGTGTCGAAGCCGGCACCGCTCGTCTCGTCGGGACCAATCCACGGCATATCGTCGACGAGGCCCTCCGCCTGCTCGACGAAGGTGAGGTCTACGATGCCATGAGCCGTGCCCACAATCCCTACGGCGACGGCCGGGCAGCGGAACGGACGGTAGAAGCGCTGGCCTCGGCGTTGGGGTGTTGAGCGAAGAGTAACTTGCCGACTGGAAGACTCGGTGGCTTGCGTTCGGTGGCGAGCCTACGAAACGTCGCGGAAGTCTGGATCCCGAACCGCTAATTCGCTGCGGCCTTCAATCGCTTCGACGTGACGCCCCATCGGCAAGACCTCGAAGTACCGGCGATAAATATCCAAGAACTCACACGCCCGGCGGCGCTTGACCTCCCCCGTCATGCGCATCGCTGGAAAGAAGGCCAACCCATCACAATCATCGCCACCGAGAAAGTCGAGCGGGTGCAACAACAACGAGGGTTCGACGCCGGCCAGGCGACACAGCCACAACGCCTTGTGGAAGTACACCTTCGCCAACAAATGCGAGTAGACACCGAGATACAGCAGGTAGCTCAGGTGGAATGGAATCTTGAACATCGGCAAAGTGGTGACCGGGAGTTCGAGCATTATCCCTTCGTCCATCTGCCAACGGTACGGCTTGATGGGGCGTGTTCCGTCGCGCAGGGTGCCGAACAACTTGCGGCGCTGTTCGCGTTCTTCTGGGGAGAGCTTGGCGGTCCGGAAGTAGTAGGCGCGGGCTAGCGGCCCGAGGTAGGTCGGGAAGGTCGAGGCGTCGTAACGGTAGCCGCGACGGACGAGAACTCGCAGGGTTGACGTCGACAGGCTGTAACCGGGACCTCGGAACCCGTCAGGCTTGACGCCGGTCACATCGACGATGGCTTCCTCGGCCTTCGCCAGCTCCGCGTCGAGCTCCGCTTCGTCGTAGAGGTGGAGCCACTGTTCGTGTCGGAAAGAATGATTGCCGATCTCGTGGCCCGCGGCCGAGATCGCAGCCAAGCTATCTCGGTTGGACGCAATAGCGGCGTCCTGACCAACGATAAAAAACGTGATGGTCAAGTCGCGTTGTTCGAGAATCTGCAGCACATGAGGCACTACCACGTCCAGGTAGGAAGGATAACTCTCCCAACCCGAATCACCATGGGTCCTCAGATATGTCCACTGGTTATCGAGGTCGAGAGACAGGCTGGCCAAGCTCATCAGAGCGGAGGCTCCATCACCACGGTGTCGGTCTCGAATCCGATGGCTTCGGTCGACGGTTGGTATTCGCCGATGCGCGCCGCGGCAGTCTCCGCCAACTGCATCGTCTCGTTGACGTTGAGGGTACCGTTGACGATGTGGGCCGAGTTGACGATGTGGACCCCACGTACCGACGTTGTGATCGGCGGCAAGCGATCCGAATAGCCAAGGGTCGAGAGGGCGAGTAGATGGCGCACCCGCGAAATCCGGAAGCTGCGTACGTGGGAGCGCTCGAAGTTGGGGTACATGCGCTCCAGGCCAGCGAGGAACGTCGCCTCGATCTCTTCGTTCGACGCATCGAGCAAGGGATCGTCCGAGCGCACATATTTGGGCAGATAGACCAGGCTCTGGCCTGCGAAGTGACGCTCGGCATCCACCAGCCCCGACATTTCCACCACCGCGCTGAACGGCACCTCGGGATCGGTGATGTACGTCAAGTAATAGTCAGCCAAAGGCTGGCTCAGTAGGACCGAGGCACATACGATGCCCTGATAGGTAATACCCTCGAGGCGCTCGACCTCGTCATGGTCGAGCCCTCGGCAGACCTGCGCTGCAATTTTACCGGGCAAGGTCACCGCCACTTGGTCGAACGAGAAGATCTCCGCGTTACCGCTCTCGACTTCGATACCCTCCGGCGTTGCCTCGACCCGCTGCACTGGGGCACTGAGCCGCATATCGACGGCTTCGTCTGCCAGCGCCGCGGCAAATTGATCGATCACCCGGCCGTACCCTCCCGGCACGTAACCAAAACGCTCTTTGTCGAGCCCCATTCGTCGCGCCTTGGAGAGACGTCGGGCCACCGCCCAAATGAAGGCGGCCGAAGCCACGCGATAGTTGTCACCGAGTTTGGCTTTGAGCAAGGGTAGCCACAGCTTTTCGAAGACCCGGGGACCCGACAACTTGGTCAGCCAGTCGACAACCGGGATCTTCTCCAGATGTTTGCCATCACGGATCGACGCAATGTACTGGATGGACAGACCCAACCGCGCTTTGTTCCAAAGGCTCAGAGGCAGGTTGCGGAGGATGTCGGCATTGGTCGAGATCGATACCAGCTTACCGTTGGAGAAGAAGCCGGTACGGGTTTCCACCCACTCGATCTGGTGCTCGAGTCCAAGCTCACCCAAGACATCTCTCAGCACCGAATCCGACAAGCAGATGACATGGTAATGACGATCCCAACGGATATCACCCAAATGCCAGGCATCAGCAACCCCGCCTAGTCGGTCTCCCGCTTCGAAGAGGGTGACCTGGTGGCCACGCTGGGACAAGCGCAGCGCGAGGGTAAGACCCAGGACACCACCCCCAACGACCCCCCACCGCTCTCCCGTCAACTGGTTCATTCGCCAGACGCCGTCAGCAGCTGGCGTCGAGGACCACGATCTGGTCAGGACCGTTCGGCACCATGCAGAGGAACTCGAAGGGAGCCTCGATCACTTCGTAGAAGTGCGACTCACCAGCCGGAATGTAAAGCACATCGTCAGCACCAACCTCGTAGACGGTGTCGCCAATGCCAACCTTGGCGCGCCCCCGCAACACATATTGTTCGTGTTCGACCGAGTTCACATGGAGGGGCATACCGCCTCCCTCGCCCATGGTGAAGCGTCGCATGGCAAAGTTCGGAGCACCATCGTCAGGCCCCAACAACACCTGGGTCTGCGTCGCTCGCCCAGCCCCCACGTCTTTACTCTCGACACTCGCGGCATGTTTGACCACGCCGGTTGCTTCAGATGAACTCATTGCTCCTCCGTTCGGTCGACGGCCGGTCAGTCGTCAATGGCCTGGTTCACCAGGACGCGTAGGCGGTCGCCAAGGTTGAGATGCCCAAAGGGCGCTGTTTGGGTCATCAGGATAGCGAACAACTCTTCGTGTGGGTCGACAAAAAAGAAAGTGTTGAAGATTCCGCTCCAGGCGTATTCGCCGACCGAGCCGAGTAAGCTCGAGGCTCCCAGGTCGACCCGCACAGCAAAGCCAAGACCAAAGCCGAAGCCTGGCGCCACCCGTGGTATCGGCAAATCACCGAGACTGTTGGCGGTCATCAACTCAACGGATTTGCGACTGAGCAGCCGCGCCTCGCCCAGCTTGCCACCGTTCAAGAACATTTGCAGCAATCGAGCATAATCGCTGGCGGTCGAGACCAAGCCACCACCACCTGATGGTGCATCCGGCATCTTGCTGTAGCCGCGGAAAAACGGTCGCACGCCAGGATGCACAAGGCCATCTTCACCCAACGTATAAAGCGCACTCAACCGCTCCGCCTTCTCGCTCGGCACATAAAATCCAGTGTCGGTCATCCCGAGCGGGCGCAGGATCCGTTCATCCAGGAAGTCGGGTAAAGACTGCCCGGATACAACTTCGACAAGATAACCCAGAACATCCGTCGAATGACCGTAGACGAAGCTGCTTCCGGGCTGTCGTGCCAACGGCAGCTCCCCCAACTTCTTGACCACCGCCCCGAGGTCACCCATGCCGGGCTGCATCGCCTCGCGATAGAGCTTACCGACCGGCCCTCGATCCATGAAGCCGTAGGTCAACCCGGTCGTATGCCGCAGTAGATCCCGAATGGTGATCTCGCGGGTTGCCGGGACGGTGGTGTACGGTGCATCGGGACCTGAGTGCCCTTCTTCCACTACCGCAACCCTCAGGTCCTTCATCGCCGGAATGTAGCGAGACACCGGATCGTCGAGCTGAAAGTGTCCTTCTTCGTGGAGCATCATCACCGCAGCAGAGGTGATCGGCTTGGTCATCGAGGCGATACCGAAAAGGGTGTCACGACGCATTCGTACCGCGTCATCTCCCTCGCCGGTCATGTGCCCCAATGCCTCGAAGTGAGCAATCTTGCCCCGTCGTGCGATGAGGGCCACGGCCCCGGCGAGCTCCCCACGATCGATGTGCTGCTGCAAGCTCTCGTTGAGGCGCTCCAGCCGCGAGGCGGAGAGTCCCACGTCCGCAGGGTTTGCGGTCGGAAGCTCAGCTGCTGCCGACAACGGCAAAGTCCAGAGGGTGATCAGTACACTGCGAATGAGTAAAACACGAGCCGAACGAGACATACCAACTCCCTCTCAGGTTGATCCATGAACCCGGGGAGCGTCCGAATGCCGACATCCGAGTCACCGTGAGGTTCGCTTGCTGAAAGAGAGATTCTACAACCGATCTCGACTCACGCAACGAGGCCGAGGGCTTCGTCTTTCCACCCTTCGATACCGCCGATCATTTTCTTGACGGGTCGTCCCAGACGCGCCAGGCGCAACGCGGCCTTATCTGCGGCATTGCAATGGGGTCCGTTGCAGTAAACAACGAAGAGGGTCTCGTCGCTCCAAGCCGCCAACGCTTGCTCGTTGATCTTGCGCCGCGGCAGGTTGACTGCCTTGGGCACATGCCCGGCGGCGTATTGGGTCGACGAACGCACGTCGAGCACTACGAAGTCCTGAGCATCATGCTGCAAGCTGAAATGGACGTCCCAGCAGTCGGTCTCAAAACTCAGGTTAGTGAGGAAGTGGTCGGCAGCAGCGGCGGAATCGGCCGCCGGAGTGACGGTGACTTGGGATTTCATCTTCATGGTCTGTCTCCTTTGAAAGAGCTCGGTTGATTCGATGAAAGAAGCCTATCGGCGAGGCCAACGCACAACGATTGGCAGGATTGACAACTTTCATTAAGTTCCCGCCATAAGACACTCATTTCGAGGTTGCCGATTAGTCGCCTTCATGGTTATCAGCCAGGTGGAATCGGTAAAGGTGGCTGCGTCAGGGCGGCGCGTCCCCAGGGCCAGAAAGCTCTCGGCAACAGACCACCAAAGTCTCACCAGGGAAAGCCTCCCTGATTCCCTGATTCAAAGCGGAACTTCACTGGGCTCCAAACCTACCAGAGCGCTATTGGTCCCAGCTTTTGCCGCGATCAGTAAGGGCTGGCACAACGCTTGCTATCAAGAGCTGATGCACAGATAAATCGGCACTGATGTCTCAGCCTTCCACGGCCAACGGCATCACCGCCACAACTTGGAGGTAGTATCATGCGTTCCTTCCTTGTAATCGTCACCTGTCTTTTCCTCGCTGGACCAGCCATGGCGCAGTCCCACTCTGATGCTGAGTGCTTGGACCTCAGCGAGCTTGCCGGCCAACCCATTGGAGTGTTCTGGGCGAACTCGTTCAGCGTATTCCTGGAGGCTCAGCAGAGTGAGTTGGCCGACGACCAGATCAAGCTCGTCCGGGAGGCGATCGAATTTGGCCTTTCGCTGAACTCCAAGATGGACGATTCGTTGTCGATCCATACGATGAAGGGGTTGATGGGAGATGCGCGCAAAGTGCTAACAACCGACCAGTTCAGCTCGATCTTGGCTGGGATGGGCGGCGAAAAGCAGGAGTATCTAGCAACCATCGGTGTGATCGCTCCAGAAGAGATCGCCTGTTCGTGTGACACCACAGGCGAACGTGGCCCTGCATGCCCTGAGGGATTCACATGCACTGTCGGTTGTACCACCCATGGAACGGGCGAGTGGAACGGACTCTGCAAGAGAGGTAATAGCGACGACAACTAGGATGACGAATGCCCGATATGCACCGTACTCCCGTACAACAGGTACCGGGCTCCGGTTCCAGCTCCGGTTCAACGCAGCAATGACCTGAGCTCTAGTTGGCCAAAATAGGTTCCCCAGCAGCAATCTGCCGGGGAACTTTTTCGTTTAGTGAGCCCTGTAAGAGTGAGCGCCACTCAGCCTATGTGACGCGTGCGGGATCGGTAGCAAGAAGCTACTGCGTCACGACCCGCAGCTGATCGACTTCGACGCCGTCGACCGTCTGCTCGCTACCGTCGGGCCAAGTAACTTTCACAGCATCCACACGATCGGCGTCACCCAGGCCGAAGGTCACCGTACGTTCCACTTGCGACAAGTAGCTGCGGGTCGGCATGACTTGACGGCGCTGCATGGTGTCCCCCGCCGTGACTTCGACCCAAGCACCAATCGCATCACGATTTGGAGCCTGGCCTTCGAGCCGCACTCGTAACCAATGGTGGCCAAGCTCTTGATCGTTGCGCAGCAATAGCGGCGGGCCAGCAATTTGGGTGAGGATGGCATCGAGATCACCATCAGCGTCGATGTCGGCAAAGGCAGCACCACGACCCACCAAGTCGCGAGCCAGGTCGCCAGTAGCCTCAGGGGCCACTGGAACAAACCCTTCGTCACCACCGTTCCAGAACAGCTGCGCTGGCTGACGGTAAAACTGGCTGGGATCAACCTTCTGGATCTCGTCTTCGATGTGGCCATTGGCCTGCAGCACGTCAAGGCGGCCGTCGAGGTCGACGTCAAAGAGAAACAGACCGAAGGTCAGCATCAGCCGACTGGGGGCACCGATCCCTTCACCGATCGCCTCATCGACGAAAAACGCGGGATCGTCCTGGGCCATGTAGACCGAGCTCATTTCGTTGGCAAAGTTGCCGATCATGAAACCGAGGTTGTGATCGTTGCGGTAGTAGGCCGAATCGATGCCCATGGCACCAGTGGCGTTGCCGTTGCGATCGTAGGCAAAACCAAAATCCTCACCCACCTCTTCGAAAGTGCCGTCACCAAGATTGTGGAAGAAGAAGTTGCGCACCGTGTCGTTAGCCACGAGGACATCGATCCAACCGTCACCGTCAACGTCGACTGGGCCAAGAGCCAACGATTTGGCCATCGGCGCGCCGGTAGCCGGATTGTCGACGTGTAGGCCAGCAGCCTCGGAGATGTCGGTGAAGGAACCGTCACCCTCGTTGCGGTAGAGGTAGGGGTAAGTGCCTTCGTAGTTCTGCGGCGGACCGAAAGCACGGCCAACACCGGTCAGACGAAAATCGAGTTCGAAGTCGATTTCTTTCGACCAGCGGACGTAGTTCGCGACAAAAAGGTCGAGATCACCATCGTTGTCGACATCGAAGAAGCCGGCGCTGGACGACCACTCCTCGACGCCACCGGCAACCCCCGCCTCAGCTGTAACGTCACGGAAGGTACCGCCGTCGTTACGCAACAGATGGTTCTTCCCCACCGCGGTTATGAAGAGATCGGTATCGCCGTCCGCGTCGTAATCGGCGGTGGCAACACCCATCCCGTAGAAGCTCAGGTCGAGACCCGTTGCGGCGGTCACATCGCTGAAACGACCCTCACCGTCGTTGCGGTAGAGCGCCATCGTTGCCGGCCTGCCAGTGACCTCGTGGTGGGGCCACTCCGAGGAATTGACCAGCAACAGATCTGGATCCCCGTCCCCTTCGAGATCAAAGAAGGCAACGCCGCCGCCCATCGTCTCAGGTAGCAGTTTGTCGCCATAGGCGCCATTGGCGTGGACGAAGCTGATCCCGGCCTGCGCTGTCACATCGGTGAAATAGATCGCAGGTACGGTATCAGTCGTCAACACAGTCTCAGGCGCAGCGGCTTCGATGACTTGCTCCGGAGCGGCTTCTCGTTCACGGTTAGCCAGCAGGTAGATGCCACCCGCAACCACCGCCAGCACCCCGAGGGCCATCAACGACCGCTTGAAGACAACGCCGATGATGGCATCGTCTTCAGGGACATAGTCGTCCTCGGCAACCGCCGCCAACGGCGTCGGGCTTGGGCTTGTCGGGTCTTCGGGCTCTTCTTGACGTAATGGCTCGCTCACGGCGGGCTACCTCCCATAGCGGCCGCTCCGGTCTGCCGACTGGCGATCTGTTCCTGGGCCGGCGTCGCGGACGCTGGCGTGGGATGTGTCTTCGCCAGTTGCGTTTCGGTCAGCGGCTGTAACTCATAAGCGGCGGCGCGACGCTCGCCACCCGTCATCTCAAAGGCGTCTGGACGTTGCAGATCGTAAATCACAATCGCTTCCGCCGCGTGATTCGCCGCCGGATCATTACGCCGGGCTTCGGCAACCGCGAAGTCACGGGCGTTGTCATCCACTTTGTACTTGCGGTACAACGCAAAGTGGGTCGCAGCCTGATCTTTGTCGCCGAGCTGTTTGAAGATCAAATCCAGGTTGTAGTGTGCGGTGGTGTTCTCGGGATCGAGCTCGAGCACGCGCTCAAAGTGTCCTTTGGCTTGCGCCAACAGCTCCTCCCGCCGTGGACGCTTACGCTCGCCACGCTCCTGCTTGGCGCGCTCGAACAACGTCTGGCCAAGCTCGTTGAGCAACCGATAGTCCAAACTGAAATCGAAACCAGCCTGACGGGTCGCCGCATCGTCGAGATCCAAAATGCTCTGGAAGTTGGCAATCGCCTCGTCGAGATAACCGTTCTGTTTATTGACCAGCCCGGTAAACCACGCCACCGACCACGATCTTGCCGGTGGATCAAAGTTGGCAGCACGATCCAGGGCACCAATCGCCTTGTCCTGTACCGTACCTTGCGCCAAATAGACCCGAGCAAGGTTGAGTGGACCATCCGGTCGACCGAGAGCTTCGACCTGAGCAAACGCCTCTTCAGCCTGGCGTAACTCGCCTTTGCTTTTGCCGCCTTTCCGCAGCAGGCCAATACCGTAGTCATTCCAACGCTGCCAGGCGATATCGTCCGCGACCGGCGGCTTCTGCTCAGCAACCGCAATATCGAGACCCGCAATCGGGAAGGTGACACGATCCGTCGCCAGCGTCATGATCGGCAACTCATTGACATAGTCCTCGGGCCGCCCCTCGCTGTCGAAGTACTCCATGTAGGTGGTGTCGAACTTGCGGTATTGCAAGCGTACCTCGACGGTGATCGGTCCTGCCACATCCGGCGGTACATCGAGCTGGTAATGCAGCGAGTCCGCCGCGCCAGGCGGGATCTGATGGTTGTAGAGAGCAATGAAGATGTCCTCAGCATTGCGCCGATCGATTCGGTTGCCGTTCTTGTCGAGGACGTAAGAGTTGATGAAGTGGGACCACGGATCTACCCGGTTTTGATCACCGAGCCCGCCGCTACGACCGATCACCAGTTCCCCGTCGTCGGGTGCCACGCTGCTGACCCGGACGTCGACCCAGACCTGATTCGAGTCCGAGGTCCCCTGGGTAAAGAGATGCCCCATCTTGACGGTGCGGACCACCGTCTCGAGCAGATAGGAGCGACCGCGTTCCAGAGCCGGCACTTCGGGACGGAGCGGAGCGATCAGCTTGCCATCGATCCCGCCATCCTCACGTAGGCCAAAAATATCGATCCGCATCACGCCATCGTTGAACTTGCGATGCGCCTCGTTGACCTCGGGTCCCATCCCCAACAAGTGCGGGATGGCCGTGTTGGCGCTCGGGAATTGATGATCGTGGATCTTGAGCTCGCCGGAGTCGTCAAAGTTCTGGGCCCCAAACTGGTCGGACTTCGCCAACGGCATGTGGCACCCGTTGCAGTTGTCTTCGGCCTTCTTGGGGTAATAGAAGCTACTGACACCATGACCGGACACACCGCTCAAATGGTATGAATCGTAATGGTTCTGCCCCCGCAACCACTTGTACTTGTTGAGCTCTTCAGGCAAGTGGACCTTGTGGCAGCCGGCGCAGAACTCCGGTTCCTTGTGTAGAGGCTTGAGGAAGGTCTTCTTGTGGAATTCCGGCTTGGCCTTCACCAGTTGATGATTGATCCACTGCAGGGTCTCGTTTTCGCTGAAGGCGAAGGGATAGTGAATCGGCTCTTCAATGGTGAAGTCGCTGTTGCCTCGCGGGCTGTTGAGATGGGTGATGGCATGGCACGACGTACACGTGATGCCGGCTGTACCCGCGGGATCATCCTCACGAGCGAAGTCTGGATCGGAAAACTTGGGATCGTCGAACTTGCCGGAGAAGAACACCACCGGATCGTGGCAACCGGCGCAGAAGCGGGCCGCACGTACATCACCGTCCCGTTTCTGGGCCATCAACATCGTCTCCTCGACGGAGAACAGATACGCCGGATTGTTGAACGAAGAGAAGCGATGTACGCTCGTCGCCCAACTCGCGTGCGAATCCTGATGGCATTCTTGGCAGTATTGCTCGTTGTTCAAGACGCGCTCGGGGATAAAATCGCCGGTAGCAGTGCGAGCCAGGGACGGGAAGAAATACTCTTCACTCGATTCCGGGCCCTCGACATTCCAGCCACGGGGGTCTTGTGCCTGCCACACCAACATCACCGCACCAAAAATGCCGGCAACCACCGCCCAACGACGCCCCACCTCCCAGCGGATGCGTTTGCCCGCCAGACGGTGTAAAACGAACAGCCAGGCAGCCACCAACGGAGTGATGACGTGGGCCCAGTAGGCGACTGACCGCACCGCAGGATCTTTGACTACGATCACACCTTCGAGACGGGTCAGGACGATGCCACTCGCCAGCAAGATCAGCGCCGTCGTAAACAGCGCATAACCCACTCGGGCCGCCCGACGGTTCGGTCGGTTGTACGCCTTCGACATATGGCTGAAGCCGAACACCACCACCGGGACGATCAGCAACGCGCCGAGCACCAGGTGGACGATGAACATGTTCATATAGAACCAGTTCTGGTAGGTGTTACCAGTACTCCACTCCATGAGTGACACGCCGACCAGGTAAACGGCGTTGATCGCCAGCAGGGCAAACAAGCCAAAGACGACAAACAGTAGCTTTTCTAACCGCGGACCCACGGCGGGGACGTATTTGCGACGCCGCTTGGGTGGCGTCGAATTGTCTTGAGCCATACCTATCTTCTCAATCCTTCAGTGAGTGGACGAATCAGACGTAATGCTGGCCGCGTGTTATAGAACTCACGATAGAGGTTGTGCTCGCCAGTTTCTGGGAAACGATGCGGCGCCTCATAAGGATACTGTGGCATACCGTGGAACGGCAGAGGGCCGACTGTTTGAGAATGGGCTGTATTGGCATCACCATCTTTGGCCCAGCCATCGACAAACAACAAGAAGTCACGCTGCCAGCCCGCGGGCAGAGATGGCATGGCCTCAGCATCGAAGAACAGCTGCAGCTCATCCCCCGAACCCATGATGACCAGCCGGTCATCAATCTCAGTGAGCAACGGTCGGACGTCACCGAAGCGGGTGTAGAGACCTCGGGTTGGATTCCACATAGCTTGCGGCCGATCTTCGGCGTAGACGAAGTACTCGGGTTGTTTGCGTTCGGGATGGATCACAACCCTGGAAAAACCGCGAAATCTCAGCGCTGCCGTCTCGGCGTGTACGTCGGTCAGTCGCGTCTCAGGAGCCCCGGTCTCTTCGCTCAAGAAAATTTCGTCCCAGTAGACGCAGAGGTTGGTGACAATGCGCACTTCCCGCGAGGCCGACAGGAATTTATCGGTCAGATCGACGACAATGGTTTTTGGTTTGCCAGCCGGCAACCCCATATCCTCGATCACCGTTTGCCAAGCACCGGACTGGTCTTTGACTTGCAGATACGGCATCACTAAGCCAGTGCTAGATTCCTGTGATGCCTGCAAGAAGGTACTGCCGTCCGCCCAGTCGACCCAGCCAGCCAGGACCAGAATAGCCTGTCCAGCCTCAGCAGCTTGGGCACCAAAGTCGAGATCGAGATGGTGCAACTCGGCGACGCCAGCGTAGTCGCGCTCGTAACCATCGGGATAGGTCTGATCCTTGGCCAGCACACGCTCGAGCACATTGCGACCGTGGTGATCGCGGGCCATCACCGGACGAATCGGCTGTTCGACGCCGAATAGTCGATACTCGGGGAATGGCGGCGCTTTGAACTTGTCATTGGTGTAGATGTCAACACTGCTCGGATGATCAACCGCAATCAGCCGAATCTCGTCGAGGTAGGCCACTTCTCGCAGCTCTTCGACGATGCGGATCTCGTAACGCCCATCCCTCGGCACCAACGACGATCCGTCGATCTGGATGATCTCGTCGTGATCGACCGGGAAGTACTCTCCATTACCCGCGCTGGCACCGAGGGGTGCCACCCCCAAAACATCGGTGATGAACTCGAACTCTTCACCATTCCAGGTATAGATCATCGGGCACGAGCCCGACAGACGCTGGGCCTCTTCGTAACTCACCGCTTGTCCGGTCTTCTGCTTGGACTCGTTTTGGATCAAGCCGTTGGGCCAAGTCACCCGTACCGCGTCAACCTCGTCGTAAGACGCGAGGCCGAAGTGCAGCGGCACGCCGTGATAGGTTTTCTTCTGGTACCGTGCCCCCGCCTTGACCTCAACCTCGGCGCCAGGCGCCAACTTGAGATTTTTCACGCCGGTCAGGCCTACCCGCAGCCAACGATGATCACTTACGGTCCGATTGCCGAGTCTCACGAGCCCACCATCGCGGCTGACCGCAACCAGATCAGACCGACCATCCGCGTTGAAGTCAGCCATCGCGATCACGCTCGGATCGGTTGGCCAGGCCTGCGGACTGTTGGCGGCGCTGAGTTGACCGAGACCGCGGTTGCGAAACACTCCACCAGCCGCGGCGAGATCGCTCACTGCCCGGTTCTCGACGTCGACCCAAACGATCGGCGCCTTGGCCCCAGACGGCACTGGCCGGCGATCGAAGGTGCCATCGTGGCGATTAACCAGGAGCGTCGCCCCTTGGTCGTCAGCCACGGTGAGGTCGGTCCAGCCGTCGTTGTTGAGGTCATAAGCGATCACCTGTGACGTGCCCACCCCAACATCGCCCAACAGCGTCGGCTCATACTTGCCCCCAAGACGATCGCGATACAGGACCCCCTTGCGATCAGCGTAGACCACCGCCAAGTCCATGCCTTGTGTATCAGCGATGATATCGATCAGCGTTGCGTCGAGAGCCTCACCCGCGGTGAATGGAAAGTCAGCAGTCTGATCACTGAATCCTGCGGGGCCATTGTTGCGAAGGAGTGCTGGTTTGGCACCAAATAGGAACAGGTCGACATCGTAGTCATGGTCGTAATCGAGCCAAAGCGCTTTGTTGAAGGCCTCGGCTGGCGACGCGGCATCCGGTACTGCAGTATCAAGCTTGGTGTAAGTGCCTCCGCCATTGTGGTAGATCGTGGCGCCGGCGCGCGTCACCACACAGAGGTCAGCCAGTCCGTCGTTGTCGATATCGGCAGCCGCAATCGCCTTCACGTCACGCAGCGCCTCGAGACCGCTGGTTGCCTTGGTGTCGCCACCCAAGAACAACTGGACGCCTGACGCCGACGCCGCGAGTAAATCGGGGCGCCCATTGCCATCGGCATCGGTCACCGTAAGACTGGCCGTCCCGGCATCGAGTCCGCTGGCCAACTCCTTACTATCGAACTTCAACTCAGCAGGCGGGCTGGGATCTCGAGAGCTTTCGGGATCGATCACCTCGTAAATCTCGGAGTAGAAATTCCATTCCAGGTCCTCGGGTACCGCCGCCGCCGCATCACGCTTCTTGAGTTCGCGAAATAGCGTCATCTCGCGTTTGGCGTCGTCGGCACGTTTGGCTTGACGGTAGGCGGTCGAGAGCTGAAAGTGCGGGCCAGCCAGACTCGGGTCGAGCCGCGACGATTCCTCGAAGTGATGCAGTGATTTGTCCGCCTTGCCGTTGAGCTTGTAGAGCACCCCGAGGTTGTAGTGGGTGATCGCCTCGTCAGGCACCAAGGCAATCATGCCTTCGAGTTGGGTGATCGCCTCGTCGTACTTGGAATCCCGTTTGTAGGCGATGCCAAGGTTGAACCAAGTGTGCGGAATGGTGCCGTCCTGCTGCTGCGCCTTTAAGAGCTCGGCGACCCCTTCCTCTACCTGACCAGCACGCATCATAGCGAGGCCATAGTTGACCCGTTCACGGGCCGAATCCGGTGCCAGATCGAGCGCCGCCTTGAACTCTCCAATAGCGTCGTACTGAGTTGCAGGATTCTCGTAGAACGCCTTGCCGAGATTGCGATGACGCCACAGCTTTTCTTCCAGGTCCGTGGACGCCCAGGCACTGCCAACGCAGCAACAGGCCAATGCCAGAGCCACTCGAGTTACCGGAATCAACCTCAATGCACTACTCCTTCACCTTCATGGATCCTACTCAAAGCGTTGATTGCCAGCGGCGGTTTACCGTCCTTGACAGCCAGCTTCTCGGTTTTGCCTCCTGGCCAGCGAATCTCAACCGTGTCGACTTGTTTTGCCGTCCCGAGGCCAAAATGTAACCGGGTTGTGCTCTGGCTGGAGTAGGCGTTACCACCGTTGACCTCACGCATGTACGTCTCACCATCGGCCTCGATCGTCACCCGCGCTCCGATCGCGTCGCGATTGACCTGAGTGCCGACGAGCTTGAGCTGCACCCAATTGCCCGTTCGTTCCGATCGGTTGTGGTGCAACAGAGCCGGCTGGCTAGCGTTGGTCTGGTACAGATCAAGCAACCCGTCGTTGTCAAAATCACTCATGCCGATACCGCGGCCATCGAGATCGTTGTCCAAGCCAACCTCAGCGGCAGCTTCTTTGAACGTACCGTCGCCGAGATTGTGGAAGAAACGCTGCTTCTGAAAGCCGCTCCACGTCATCTCGCCAATATCGGGATAGCTGTTCACGTCCGAAAAGTCGATCTGCGGAGTGATGATCACCTCGAGCAGAATCGGGATGTAGTTCTCCTCGCCGCGCGACCTCAAGCCATCCACCGCAAAAATATCTTCCCAACCATCGTTGTCGAAGTCACCGAACTTGGCACCCCAGCCCCAATCGGTATCGCAGGTGCCAGTCTCCCGCGATAGATCGATCAGGGTGCCGTCGCCGTTGTTGTGCCACAGGAAGTTACATTCCTTCATGTACTCATCGGTGATGTTGGTGACATAAATGTCGAAGAAGCCATCACGGTTGTAATCCCCCATGTCGACATTCATGCCCTTGCGGGTGTCCAAGCCCATCGCCTCTTCGGTGACGTCCTTGAAGGTGAACTTGCCATCCGCGCCCGGACCTTGGTTCATGAACAGTCGATCCGTACCGTAATCACCCGCGACGTAAACATCTTGTAGGCCATCGTTGTCGAGATCGGCATGGCCAATATCGAGCGACCAACCCGTGTGATGCCCCATCCCGGCCGCTTCGGTGATCTCGACAAACCCACGGCCCTCGCCACGCTCGACGTTGTGCCAGAAGGTGACACCACCACCGTTGTCGGCGTAGTCGAGATTGTTGGGCAGCACGTGCGGAGTGTCGAGATCGAGCAGATTGAGCGGCTGGAAGTAGTTGGCAAACAGCAGATCGAGCCAGCCATCGTTGTCGTGATCAAAGGCAATCATGCCGATAGTGTTGCCAAAGTGTGTCAGACCGGTAGCGGCGCTGACGTCGGTAAAGGTGTGCTCGCCGTTTTTCCCCGGCCCCTCGTTGCGGTAAAGGATCGGGGTACCAAAACGACCGACCAGCAGATCCACCCAACCGTCGTTGTCATAGTCGAACCACAGGGCATCGGCACAAATCGACTTGGCGTCGTTGCCGCCGGTCACGCCGGCTTGTGGCGCAACGTCGGTGAAGCTCAGGCGGCCATCCTTGCCTGGTCCGTTGTTGCGCATCAGATGATGAGGTTTGTTGAGCTCGGAGTCGACAACAAATAGATCGTCGAAGCCATCATTGTTGTAATCACCAACTGCGGCAGCCGCCCCGCCGTCGGTGAACATCTCGAGCACCTCGGCTTTGTGCCGCTCCCCGAAGCTGCGGGTGGTGTGTATCAGCCTCACGCCTGCAGATTCGCCAATCTCCTCGAACCGGATGCTGGGTTTCTGACGGGCTGGCGACGCCGACTCGACAGCGGCAGCATCCACCGTCCCCGCCTCTTCAGCCAGCGCCGATGTAACCGGCACCAGAACTGTGATCCCCAGCACGGTGATCCCCAGTACCGCCAACCCCGAGACAGCGAACAAGGATGTTGGCCTCCGCCTATTCCGTCGCGTGGGCATCATGCGCCTCCCAGATCTCTCGCAGATGGGTCGCAACCCGCACATTGGTGTCGAATAACGCTTCCAGAAACATATCGAGCTCAGCTTCGTCCAAACCTGCCCGCTGCTTCAGATCGACATTGTCCGGGTAAAGCTCGAGCCCTTTCTTGTAGGTTTCGATCGCTTCTGCCGAATCTTCGAGGCGCCAATAACCGTCGCCGAGTGCCGCCCAGGCACGCCCATGATAGGGATACGACTCTCCCCCTGCCGCCATCTCGATAGCTCGCTGCAGATCATCGATACCAAGCTGGGTGCGGCCAAAAATCGCCGGCCAGTAGAGGTAGCTATTACCGCGGGTATAGCGCAGGAGCCAGGTCTCTTCGAGCTCGAGGGCTGCCGAAAACTTCTCGAGTGCTGAGTTGGCCAAGATCACTTGGGTGATGGCGCCTTCCACTGGAATCTTGTCGACATGGGCAAAACCAAGATTGAGCAGAATGTTGGGCGCTTTCGGATTCTCTTCTGCCAGCTTGGTCAGGTAGTCCAGGCCACGGTCGTAGGCGTCCGCAGCGATCATCGCCTGCCGATACTCAGCTCCGGCACGCAGGTTATTGGGCTCCGCCGTCATCGCCCGTTCAAAGAGATCGAGAGCTGCTGGCCAGTCCTCTGCCGTCGCTTTGGTCATCCCCTCGACGAAAAAATCGTTGGCCTTGGCCGGCGGACAGACCAGGCTGCCGAGGACCACCAGAGCCAGGAAAACCAAGCCCTGGCGTGTCACAAAACACTGAGCGGAATTACCGTGTTGCATATCTATCTAGCCTCCTGCGTGGATGCTCCTGCCGTCGCGGCGCTGAATGGACGCAGCTCAGCGGCACCTTCGACCAGATGATAAATCCGGTCGGGCTTGATATCGGTGTAAGTCTTTCGTTCACCCGACGGCCAGGCGACTTCGATTTTGTCGATCTTGTTGCGCGACCCGAGGCCAAAGTGGACCCGGCGCGTACTCTGGCTAGCGAAGCCGTTACCGCCGTTAACGAAGCTGACCGCGGTCTGACCGCCAGCATGGACCCAGACCCGAGTACCAACGGCGTCACGATTACTGGCCTGTCCCTCGGGCACCAACTGCACCCAATGGCTCCCCGTGGGTTGCACGTTGCGCCACAAATATGGCGGCTGGCCCGAGTTGGTCACAAACAGGTCGATCCGCCCATCATTGTCGAAGTCCGCCAACGCGACGCCGCGGGCATCGAGTTCGGTATCGAGACCGTGACGGGCACCATCGTCCTTGAACAGTGTGCCCCCCTGATTGTGAAATAGCGCATTCTTCTGGTAACCGGACAGGGTCTTGTTCCCCATCGGCGGCCAGCTCCGGGCGTCCGCTAGATCGATCTCCGGGTTGACGATCACCTCAAAGATGTCGAGTACATAGTTGTCCTGGGGATCACGACTCGCCGACACCCAGCCGTTGACGGTGTAGAGATCGAGCCAGCCATCGTTGTCGTAATCGAAGAACTTACCAGCCCAACCCCAACCGGTGGCGTGGGTCCCGGTCTCGCGGCCAACGTCGGTGAAGGTCAGATCACCGAGGTTCTGCCACATGAAGTTGCCTTCCTTCATGTACTCATCGGTGATGTTGGTGACAAAGATGTCGAAGAGACCGTCACCGTCGAAGTCCCCCCAATCGACATTCATCCCCTTCTTGGTGTCGATGCCGATGGCATCTTCCGTCAGGTCGGTAAACGTACCGTCGCCATTATTGCGGAAGAAGTTGTCGGTGCCGAAGTCAGCGGCGACATAGAGATCGTCGTCCCCGTCGTGATCAGCGTCTGCGTGCCCAAGATCGAGCGTCCAGCCCGAAACCTTGATGCCAACCGCCTCGGTGACGTCTGCAAAACGGACGATCCCGTCCTCACCTTTGCCGTCGTTCCGAAAGACGGTCACGCCGCCACCGTTGGCCGCGGTTTCGAAGCTCTCGGGGAAAAAGCGCGGCGTCTCCGGATCGAAAAGGTTGACCGGCTGGAAGTAGTTACCCAGAAATAGGTCGAGGTCGGTGTCGCGATCGTAGTCAAAGGCAATGGCGACGATGCAGTTGAGGTAGCGCGTCAACCCGGCCTTTGCTCCCACCTCGACGAAACGGATCTTGTTGCCCTCGGTACGATTTTCGTAAAACAGATTCTGACCGAAGCGCAAGACCAAAAGATCCGGATCACCATCATTGTCAGCGTCGAACCACAGCGAGTTGGCCGATGCGTTGGCGGCATCGTTACCCTCTGCCAGGCCAGCAGCGCCCGCAACATCGGTAAACGTAAAGTCACCATTGTTGCGGTACAAGCGATTCTTACCACTTTCGCTCGAATCGGTGAAGAACACGTCTTCGAAGCCATCACCATCCACATCGGCGACTGCAGCGGAGGCACCGAGCGCGGTGTAGCCTTCCATGATGTGGGCGTAAGGGTTCTTGAACGACCGGGTACGATGACTCTTGCCGACGCCGGCCGCAACCGTGCGATCTTCGAACCAACTCTCGGCGGTTGCCTTCGGTGTCCTCTCGATGGCCGCCGGCCGGTTCTCGGCCAACACGGGCGTGGTTAGCCAGCCCAATAAGCCCAAAACCAAGACAGTCCCAGGTCGCCTCTTACTTCGCAACATCTTCTTCTCCGGTTGACGCGACCTCGATCGCGGAATCGTCTTCGAGACTTCCATAGTTTTTCACCAGAACTTCGTCGTGTCCCTCGCGGATCTCGACGATTCGGTTGACTGCGACATTGTGGAACGTCTGTACAACACCTGATCGCGGCCAAGTCACGTGCAGCGCATCGACAGCAGCGACGCCCGAGCCCAGGCCAAAGGTGAGCCTAAGTGTATTCTGAGAACCATAGCCGTCGCCCGATACAACTTCACGCAGTTGCCTCTGTTCACCGATCCGAACCGTCGCCCGAGCACCTACCGCATCGCGGTTTGTGCCGTCGGCAAGGTTGCCAGCGCCGCCGACGAGTTCCACCGCCAGCCAACTCCGATCGCTACCAACCTGGTTACGCAACAGCGCATGCCGATCCGCCGACGCGGCCACTGCGATGTCGAGCACGCCACGATTCCAAAAATCGGCCACCGCGGTACCACGACTATTCAAAAGTAAGTCGGACCCCGCGGCGCGACCGATCTCTTCGAACGTCGCACGACCGTTAGCGTCGAGTCCCCGATTGCGCAAGTGCCGGTTGCGCTCCCAACCATGCCACGACTCGTTGCCGAAGTTCGCCGGATCAAAAAAGGCACCAGTTTTGTACTCGTCCTGCTGGCTGACGACATTGTTGAGGAAGTCCTGTTCGATCTCGGTCCCTGGATCGTTGTAGACCCAACCATTGGCCGAATAGATGTCCTGCCAGCCATCGTTGTCGAAATCGGCGAAGCCCGAACCCCAAAACCAGCCCGGCGGATTAGCCGAAGCTGCCCAGCTGACATCTTCGAAAGTTCCATCACCGCGATTGCGCAACAAAGTGTTGCCAGCCGCCATATCCTCGAACACCTTCACAAAGTCGAGGCCGGATTGCTGCATGATCTCGATGTACAACGGCATGTCGGTGAGCCACACCCCCTGACGCCAACTGTTGAACATGTAGCGTAAAACGGTTGGCCACATTGCAAACCAACCGCTCTCCGAGCGGATGTGAGCGATGTAGATGTCGAGAGAGCCATTGTTGTCGTAATCGCCGAACGACGCGCTCATGCCGGCGCCATAAGCCAACGTGCCGGTCTCGACAGTGACGTCCGTAAAACGCGGAATGCCGTCGGCCCCCGGACCCTCATTACGGTACAGCGTCTTCCGTCCGAAATCGTTCGAGACGTAGAGGTCAGCGTCGCCGTCGTTGTCGTAGTCGCCAAAAACTGAACCCAGGCAGAGGCCAACCTCCCCCACTCCAGCAATGTCCGTAATGTTGCGAAAGGTGCCGTCGCCCTGATTGAGATAAAGCTGGTTGGGCTCGCCATTGCGGGCATAAAACGTGGTCGGGATGGCCTCACGGGCGTCGAGGTAACGTCCGACATAAAGATCGAGCAGACCGTCGTTGTCGACATCCCCCCAGGACGCCACCGTTGTACAGCAGTCTGCTTCGAGCCCCGACGCGGCGGTGACGTCGGTGAAGGTACCATCGCCGTTGCCACGGAACAGCTGGTTCGGCTGAAAAGTCCGGCTGATGAAGGCGTCCTTGACGCCATCGTTGTCGTAGTCCGCGAACACTGCCGTACCGACCCCGTCGAGACCGGCCAAGCCGGCGGCGGCAGTGACGTCCTCGAAACGCCCGTCGTGCGTGTTGCGGAACAAACGCGCCTCGACGCCGTCCGGGACAAAAAGATCGTAGAAGCCGTCGTGGTCGTAGTCGACGGCGGAGATTCCCGCGGGTCCATAGCGCAACATACCAAACGCCAACGGCTCGTTGATAAAGGCAGGGTAATACTGATTCTCGAAGTCGATCCCCGCCTCGGCCGCTACATCGACGAAATGCGGCTCGGAGCTGATCACCCGATCGCCTTCGATCAACGACGCACCACGCAATTCTAGGGCTTCACCGTGCCGTGCAAAATGCATGTCGAAGATCGCCCGGTCGATGCCCGACCTCGCTTCACCGAGCGGTGTGCCAATGAGCTCGAAGCGCACCCGTGCGCGGATCGAATCCGACGAACGCCAGGCGTCGAGGCGATGGACAAACAACATGACTTCCTCGATCTCAGCGAAGCCTTCGATATAAGTACGCCACTCGTCGACCGCCGCCGCTTGGCTCACCGCGCTCCCACCCGAGGTCAGGCGGTAGATCCGCACTCCGTCGCGGTCGTCCGTCGGGCGGAGATCTGTCAATCCGAGCAGCTGGCCCTCGAAGTCGCTGCTGAATAGGCCTGCCACCACGTCAAAGTCGCGGGCTCCCAACGCCCGCGCCATCTCCGTCAAGGTCGCCGCCACTGCCTTGCCGGTGTTGAAGAATGCCCAACCGGTCCGGTCCACCCAAGTCGCGGCCCCCAGTCCTGCGAAGATCAGCAGAACGAGGGCGATCAAGCCGCGTTTCAGCAGTCGACCACGCGGTGGTTTACCGCCGGCAGAAGCATCCAGCCCGTCTTCAACTTGATGTACCTCAGCAGCGGCATCTTCCGCCTGCCTGAAGGTCACGTCCGACGGCATCAGAGACTCTCTCGACATCGATCCGCTCCTTATAGCCACTCTCTAGAAAGTGCTGATCTGGCCAACCTGTGATGGAAAACGGCGGTGCGCCAAGCTCGGCTGCAGGCGAGCTCATCTTCTAGGGTTGTTCAAAGAGATTGTCTGATGCCGGAAAGCGAGTCAATAGACAGGGGGGCGTAGAAAAGTCCCACAAAAGGACTAGAAAAGATCTAGTTCTAGTAGGCCACAGTAGCTCACCCTGCCGGGCGCTCGAATCAGCAAGGCTACTCTCAGAGCGGACTCCGACGAGTTCCCTGTGGCCGCAGATGCGCGTTCTGCGTTCGTTGCAAGTCGCATGGCCGGGAGACAGCGTTTTCTAGTGAAGGCCTACCATCCTCGCCGACTCAATCAAGCAGAGGGCCGCCCGTGATGTTGATTCCGGGGCCTTCCCGCGTTTGCCCCGCGCTGCACGAGACGTTGACGTCCCTGGGGATGGAGTCCCAATTCGGTCTGAGCCGATAGCTTTTACCAGCGACGAGGTCGCTGACGCGGTAGATGCCTCGACTGTCCACGGAAGCTTGACCAACTGGCCGGTCCGCCCCGGCAACGTAAGCATAAACCGCTACCGTCCACGTCGAGGCAGGCCCCGTTGGGTGCTCTTTGACTTCTTGCCGCCACTTGCCTCGTAATTGCCCTCGGATCGAACACTTTGCCGTCGGTTCGTCAGCATCCTCTACCTTGACGGTAAACGACTTGCTGGTGGCTCGGCGAGTACGATCGGATGCTTCTAGACGAAACGTCGTCGTCTCGTCGATCGTGGTCAGGAAGGCAGCAACCCCGCCGGTACTCAGAGTGTCTTCGATTCCCCTCAGGTCGATTTCATGGTCACCCTCGAAGAGACGAATGGACTGTGCGTGCTCAACTTCCCAAAAGAACTTGATCTCCCCTCCAGGTTCGGCCATCGCCGGACTGACTCGGAACAACGTGATGCTGGGCGAAACCGGCTTTCCAGGCGGCTTTCCAGGCGACTTTCCAGGAGGCTTTCCAGGCGGCGTTCCAGGCGGCGTTCCGGGCGACTTGCCAGGTGGCCTTTTCGGCGGCTTGGTGGGCGTGGCCCGAACCTCGGCGACTTGGCTCTTGCTGACGGAGCTTCCGTCCGCGCCCTCGGCGATCAACTCGAAGGTCGTCGACGCCTTCAGTCTCATTCGCATTCCACCGGACATCGACAAGGGCCAGCCGATAGTGCCGTCCGAACGCTGGCTTCTGCCACCAATCTCTGCCCCATCTTGGAAGAGCTTGACGCGATCGGTGTTCGCCACCTGCCAGTGAAACTCGTGCCACTGCACCCCCTCGTCGATTGTCGACAGGACACGGAACAGCAGGATACTCGGCGTTTTGCCCGGGTCGTCATCCTGCGCCAGCAGCGCATCGACCGAAGAAAACAGCAAGAGGAAGCAGCAGATTGCTACCGGGAACAATCTGCGGGAGTTACATCCGGAGCTTCTAACCATCATGGATCTCCTATCGAATCAACAGCCAATCGCGGTCATTCGACCGACCTCAGCGGTGACGATTGCCGATTCGACCGGTTCCATTCGGCAGTCCTTGGGCGCAAGCGATCCTAACACTCGGTGTTCCCTCACCAGCGATGGTGGTCGAAGAAACATCACACTAGTAGGGACACTACACGCGTCACAACGAACCCCACCCTGTTAGGATCGCGCCGCCTTTGGACCTCTAGTTGAGGCTTTCCAGGAGAATTCCATGTCCCAGAAGACCCATCTGCGTTACGGCGCCGCGGCGTGTCAGGTCGACTTCCCCAACCCGGCGGATCGTAAAGGCATCAAGCCTCATGTCGACCGCATGCTGCAGATGATCGACATGGCAGTGCAGGGCTACTCGGCGTTCATGCCTATCCGCCTGGTCGTCTTCCCGGAGTTTGGCCATGCTGCCCCGGTCTATTCGACGGTTCGCGAGCTCTACGACAAATTGGCGGTCGAGATTCCGAATGAGCACACCGAGCGTTACGTCACCAAAGCCCGCGAGCTCGATGTTTACATCCAGACCGGCAGCTTCCTGGAGCGTGACGACCGTTACGGTGAAGTGGTGTTCAACACCACGTGCTTGATCGGCCCCGATGGCATCCTCACCAAGTACCGTAAGGTCAACACCTGGATCCCTTGGGAGGTCCACGCCAGCCCGCACGACATACCGGACTACGACGAAGAGATGTTCCCGGTCGCCCGCACCCCGATCGGCAACCTCGGCGTCGCCACCTGTTACGACTGGATCTTCCCCGAGCCCCTGCGTCAGTTGACCGCCAACGGCGCCGAGGTGCTGATTCGCATCTCGGCCTATATGGATCCCTGGGGGGCGACGCAGCCGATGGATTGGTGGACGCTGGTCAACCGCTGCCGGGCAATGGAGAACATCGCCTATGTGGTGGCCTCCAACCAAGCCGCCAGCCTGTCGCATTACCCGCCGTTCTCTTGGCCCGGTGGCTCGATGTTGGTCGACTACGAAGGCCGTATCCTCGCTCAGGCCGACCCCGGGCCCGGTGAGAAAATTGTTGTCGCCACCATCGACATCGACGCCCTCCGTCACGAGCGCACCACCCGCCGCGGACACCAGAACCTGGCCCATCTGCGCACTGAGGCCTACCCGATGTACCAACAGCCGTTATACCCCGGTGGTCGCGGTGGCGAGGGGCTGAGCGTCGAAGAGAACGACCGCAAGATCACCCAAGCGAAGAACAAGCTGGACTACTGACCCGTGCGTAGGGTGGTCAGAATCAAGCAGCTGAGCCTGCCCCCCTCAGGCCCACTGCTAATCGGTACGGCTGGACTCGCCCTGGCGGCCACCTCCTGGCCGAACCTCGGCCTGACGCTGATCGCCATCAGCCTGACCTCGTTGTATCTGCTCAGCGCCCCGTGGCTCATCGGCCCCTGGTTGCGACGCGTCGATCGATATCCACACTTCGACGGCACCACCCATACCGCTCCAAGCCCAGCACCCGCAGCCATCGTAATCCTCGACAGCGGTCGGATGAACGCCTCCCCCGAGCGCGGCGGCGAGATGGTGACCGCCAGCACCCTCGAGCGACTCGACGAAGGTGCCCGCCTGCATCGGGCGCTCGGCTTACCCATCCTGGTGACCGGCTACGGCCACCTCCTGCGGCGGGTGCTTGCCGACTCCTTCGGCATCGAAGCCCGGTGGGTCGAAAGCCACAGCTGTAACACCCACGAGAACGCCATTTTTTCTGCTGAGCTGCTACGTCGAGACGGTATCGAACGCGTCTATCTGGTGACTCACTTCTGGCACCTCCGTCGCGCCCTGGCGGCCTTCCGCCACGCTGGTATCGATGCGATCCCGATTCCTGCCGGACGGACCGCCGAAGCTCCCTCCGAACGTGGCCTGATGGCCCTCGCCCCCTCGGTCAGGATGCTCGATGCGAGCTACCTCTTGCTCCATGAGTGGATCGGCCTGCGGTGGTATCGAATCCGCTATCGACACCACTGAGCGTCGGAACGAGCTATTCGGCCCCTGAGAACTGCTCGAAACTCTGGCCGCTGGCCATGAAGATCGCCGCCCCAATAAAGAGCATCAAGTAGCCAGCGCTGGCGATCGCCACGATGGTCCAGCCGACCCAACGGCGGCTGTGGAATTGGTATGCCAGATTGAACCCAGCGGGTAATGCCAGCGGTAGGTTGTGAAGACCGAGACTGACCAAGAACAGCCCCAACCACACATTGATCGCTCGTACTTTTTTTCCCACCGACCAACCACCCTCTGGGAAACGCCCCGCGATACCCACCAGCCACCAAGCCGGAATCGCCAGCGCCACGCCGATCGGGTACAACAGGTACAGCGGCGTCCGAGACGGATCCAACGTCCCCTGCGTCGCCTTGAGGGTCACCGCCAGCAGATGACCAATCGCCATGATGCCAATCATGCAGCCGAAGAAAAGATTCATTCCCCACAGGATCCTGAGCCGCCATGACAGCTGCTGCGGACGAGACCTACCGGCCAACACCGCAACGGTCAGAATCGAAATCAGCATGGCTAAGGGAAGCCAGTTCCGTTCGGCCAAGACGAACTCGAAGAGTTGATCGATCAAGGGTCTAGCATCTCCTTTGGCCTCTCAGGCAAACGGCGCTTCATCTTACACACGATGAGTGACCAAACCCACCACGACCTGATCGTCGCCCGACCAGGTTCCGCGCCATTCGACATGGCATAGGGGCGCCTCCCGAGCTTGGACTCGTCCCGCTGCCGATCGGTTCCCGTGGCTCACTTTGCTCAGCAGCGTCAGGGAACGGATAGCCAACGTAGGGTGCCTCGCCAACGGCACGGTGCCTCGACGGCACGGTGCTTCGCATCCTCGAGACGTTCTACGACGACGTTACGACCAGCCGGACAAATCGCCGCTCTCGAAACCATCGGCGAAAACCGTGCCGTCGTTGCGCAAAACCAGGATCTCGTCAGCAATCTCGTCGATCAGGGCAAGATCGAGGTCGCCGTCGTTGTCGATATCCATCATCAACGAGCAGGACGCAGCAACCGGGGCAGCAATTTCACGGTCGAATGTAAAGTTGCCGCTGCCATCGTTGGTCAACAATCTCCAGTCGCCGTTGAAGCTCGCCAACATCCAGTCGAGGTCACCATCACCGTCGAGATCACCGATATCGGTTGCCAGGGTGATGGGATCTGCGGCGTGGGTCTGCGGCGCACCGAGGGCGCCGGTGCCATCCCCCATCAGGACCGCACCGTTGTCGCTGGTGCCGTTGCCGATCGCGACGTCTTCCGTACTGTCGCCATTGAGATCACCGAGCACCAACATCCACACCGCACCACCGCTCGCATAGTTACCATTGGCGGTAAAGGTACCATCGCCGTTGCCGAGATAAACATAGATGCGCTGAGCGGTCTGGCCACCAACCACGAGATCGAGGATGCCATCATCGTTCATGTCCCCGGCGGCCATCGCCCACTCCCCTGCCGTGCCTGAGCCAAAGGAGGTTGGGTTTCCGAAAACCCCGTTACCGTCGTTGAGCAAAACCGTGACGCTGCTCGAAGTACGGTTGGCGGTGGCGATGTCGATATCGCCGTCACCGTCGACGTCGAGCACCGCAACACCCCGTGCGTTGCCGTCGACCATCATCACTTGCTGCCCACCGAAGGTGCCATCCCCATTGCCGAGCAGTACCGCCGCAGTGGCTTCCTGAGTGCTCGCGACGACAATGTCGACGTTGCCGTCGCGATCGAAGTCGGAGGGTTCAGAGGGGCTGGGGACGGTGCCGGCCGGAGACGTCGGCTGCAGGAAGTCGTCGAAGGCGCCCGAACCGTCGCCGCTGTTCAGGAACACCCGCAGGTCGCTGGTGTCTTCGTTGACGGTGGTGATGTCGAGGAAGCCATCGCCGTCGAGATCGGAGCCGATGCCGCCATAAGGTCGGCTCGGCGACGACGTCGACAACCGGTCGATTTCGGTGAAGGTCAACCCCGCCGGGTTTGCCCGCACCCAAAATTGGAACGAATAACCAGCATCCCGCAGGGTTCCGCCGCCGGCCGCCGACAAATCATGGGAGAGGATCACCATCACCGATTCACCCGCCGAAAACGGCTGATCCGGCACCAGGCTGACGGTCCGATTGCCGTTCGAAAACACATAAGAGCCGGACACAGTCCCACTCCAACGCGCAAACGCCCAAAACGACGTCTGCCCCACCGACGCCGTCGCCAGGGGTTGATCAAAATGCACCGTGATCGACGCATCCACCGCCGCTGTCAGACTATGGCGCGCTGGCTCGACCGCCGTCACCGCCAGACCACCTGCCGACGCCACCGTCGCCGATCCCCAGGCACAGATCCAGACCAATAGAGCCAGGCTGACGCGACGCGTACGGGTTGTATCAATGACCTGATTCACCTTCGTCCTCCGGTTGTTCAGCCGAGCGCCAACTCATCCATCATCTTCTATAAGTTACCACGATCCAACCCTACGCTCGAGAGCTAGTTCGCCTCACTAGCCGGATCTATAATCAACCGCATCAGCTGCTGAACAACCTCGCCTCGACCTTTGCCGCGCAGCTCGATGTGGTGATGGCCTTCGGCAAAGCCGGGTTGCCGCTGTTCGTAGAACGGCCGAATCTGCTCGAAGCGCTCGACTGGCCCCGGGTAGAGCGGATGCCAGTCGATCTGTTGGTCGCCCTTCTGGCTACCGTGGTGAGCCTTGAGCCGCCAGAAACAATTGGGCAGATCGAGATCGAGGACAACCAGCAACGCATGCTCCAGGACCTGCCGAAGATTTTTGCGATCGATCAGGGCACCGTCCCCCAAGCTGAGGATGCTACACGGCCGAGCCGCCAATAACCGGGTCAGGTGTTTGCGCTCCAACTGACGGTAACGCCACTCCCCTTCCGTCCAAATCAGCTCTTGAATCGAGCGCCCGGCATGATGCTCGATCTTACGATCGAGGTCGGTCACGCCGAGTCCGGTCAACGCTGCTAGCTGGAAACCGATCTGACGGGTTTCGGCGCCGATGTAGCCCGCGATGACGACGTGCCGATCCAGCGTGACGAGGGCATGCGGATCGTAATAATCGTGCATCGGCGCGCGGACAATCCAGAAGTAGAGCCAGAGACTCAGGCCAGGAGCAAACCTAGGATATCTCAGTTCCCTCGACACTCGAGGAGAATCCGCCGTCTGCGACAATGTTCACTGGCTTGGTGTCTCTTGTCCGGCCTCGACGATCGATCGGAGCAGCGGTGCCAGGTCATGCGCCAAGGCTTTGGCGAACAACGTGTGGCCAACGTCCGAAAAGTGCCATTGATCGGCAAATGTGGTGGGCTCTTCGTCGGCGAGCAGATCCGAATAGTCGAAAAAAACCGCCTCACCCTGCTTCGCCAGCATCTCGGCTTCCGCCGCCATGCGTCGGTACCAGGGGTTGATCACCTCTTCGTAGTTGTCGATCGTGAGATCCAAGAGCCGACGCTCGAGGGGAGTCTTGTGGAGCTTGCCACCGAGAAAAGGCTGCATCGCAAACACCATCGACACCTGCTGCAAATGCCCGAGTTGGGCAGCTAGACGGACGCTGCGCCGGTACTTTCGGAGCCCTTCGTCCGGACTCTTTCCGGGGCGATTCATTAGGTCGTTGAGCCCATTCACGAACACCACCATGTCCGGTTGAACTTCGGACCCACGCAGGGCATAGGACTCGAAATCCTCCAAACCCACCGAGCCGTTGCGGGCCAGGATGCTGATGCCAAGGCCCGGGAACTCGTCCTGTAAGAGACGAAACAACGCCGTAAAATAAGCCGTCTCGACGGTTGACGCATAGGCTCCAAACGCCACGCTGCCACCGACAAACAGCAAGCGCGGAAAGGCGTCGAGCCCGCCACCGACATGCTGGAAACCGCGGCCGTCGATCGTCACCAGCAGCGGGATCGTTTGGGTACGCTCACACGCATCCAGGTCACCACAAGGGTACTGCTGCGGACGGATGCGCTCCGCCCAGTAGCCTTCCCGGGGTCCAACCGGCGGCACCTCCACGCCACGTTCAGTGTAGGTAGCCTCCCAGGCCAGACGATTGAGCTCCACCCCAGCCGGGCCGCGATGTTTCCAGGCCCGGGCGATACCCCGGTAGAGGTGCATCTGAGCCAAACCGGACGTGCCACTTTCACGATAGAAGTTCCAGCGCACCCCGATTTCTACCAGGAGCGCGGTAATGCCGAAGGCGACGATCACGAGCATCGCCTTCCCGGCAGCATCTTTGACAGTTCGTCGATCCATGGCTTCAGGCAGCAAGAAGCCGCGAGTATATGCCGAACCGCCCTCGGCCTCGGCCGTCTCTTTACAAGACTCCGAGGACGCTCAGTTTACGGTGCCCGCGCCATGTGCTCAGTTCATGGCGCCCGCGCCAAGTGCTCAGTTCATGGCGCCCGCGCCATGCCTAGAAACGCGCCGCCCTCCTGCCACAGGTCGATCACCAAGCCGCCAGCCTCCAGCTGCGTCTCCCCCAGCTTCGCCAACTCCTGGGTTCGTGCGGTCTGGTAGAGGGTCAGGCGTTCGCCGTCGGCCGCCTCGAGCCGTAACTGTGCCGCCAACTGCCCTTGGATCGAACAATAACGAGCACCGACCAAGCGGGCACCGTCACCAGCAATCCGGGTCGGTTCGGCCAAGGCGAAGTCGAGTTTGTCCATCACCCGGCGCAACTCGCCGTAACTGGTGGCCTCGAAGTCGGCGGCAAACTGCTTTTGATGATTGAGGGCAATCTCGTCGGCAATCGCTCGCCCCAGGTCGCTGGACTGGTAGGCCGGCATCAGGATCCCCAGACCCACCGCCACCACCGCTACCGCGGCAGCAGCCAGCAGCGAGACGGTGCGTGGGCTCAGCTGTTGCCATGCTGGCGGATGAGCCGCGACGTCCATCGCTTTCAAGCGGTCGAGCATCGCCTCGGACGGCTCTTTGGCCTGATAGTAGTCGCGCAGATCGTCTCTAAGCCGCCGATCGCTCATGAGGTCGTCTCCTGCTGGGCCGGTCGCAGCACATCCCGCAGCTTACGGCGGGCTCGCTGAATCAACGACGATACCGTACCGAGGGGTTGACCGGTGAGCTCGGCGATCTCGCGCACCGTATACCCCTCGATCCCCGCTAGAAATACCGCTTCACGTTCCAACGGCCGAAGCGAGCCCAATGCCTGGTGAATCGCGCCCACCTCAGGCCACGAGCTCGCCTCGTCGAGGAAGGCTAGCTCGCCTCCTTCACCCGCAGGATCGAGGGGTTCGAGGGTCACTAACCGTTCGCGTTTCACCTGATCGAGGAAGCGGTTGCGCAGGGTCTGAAAGAGGTAGCCCGCATGCTGCGGCGCGCCACGTTTCAGCATCGCCACCCAGGCGTCCTGCAACAGGTCTTCGGCCCGAGCCTCGTCGTGGGTCAGCGCCAAGGCGAAACGGTAGCCTCGCCGCAGCAATTGGTCGAGATCTCGGGCCACGTCTTCGCTCTCCGTTGACCAGTCGTTGGATCAGTCGTTTTCGAGGTGGTAAGGTCGCTTCGTGCCTTCAATCTTGTGTACGAGGCCCTGCACCGCACGGATCTTGCCGTCCGCGTCGAGCACCAGGAAGTCGACGTCGATCGAGCGCCCCTGCTGATCAGTGAAGTCGGCACAGCTGACGTAGAAGTCGCCCTTTTTGACGATGCCGGAGTGGAGATTGGCCTCTTTCAGCCGCAGGAGCTTGCCATCCACCGCATCGTAGTGACTGTAGACCCCGTCGACCATCTGGTGATCGATGAAGGACTGCATCGCAGTCTGGATGTCGGTGCGCAGGTGGCCCTTGATTGAAGGATCGTCGCCAGCGAAGGCGATAGCAACGGTGAGTAGGCTCAAGGCAAGCAGAAGTGCGGTTTTGCGAATCATCGTCAAATCTCCGGATGGGTTGTTGAAGAAGACGGACGACGTCGCGGTCGCCCCTGTCGTCTGTTAGACGATCAGGAGTAACGTTTGAATGCATCGGATCGAGTTTTTCTGACCACAAGACCACGAGCGGAGCCGTCATGGGCGTCTTGGAACGACGAACATGCCTTCCACAACCGACCGGAGCGCTTTCAAAAAAGCGAACACACCTTCCACAAGCGTCCGGAAGCGTTTCGAAAAAGCGCACACCCCTTCCACAAGACGATTTCACTGAACAATTAAATCGAAAATGCCTTTCACAAGCTGTCTTGGCCGAAGGATAAAATCAAACAAGCCTTCCACAAGTGGACTTGGGGGCTTTGAAAAATCGAATAGGCCTTCCACAAGTGGCAAAGAATCCACGTAACACGCTCCGTATCAACGTTTACGTCGACTAGACCCCAAACAAGCAAAAAAGGAACCCCTTTGAACGCCCTTACGAGCGCCTTCTCGAGAGCGATGCCCTCCAGAACCCTGTGGTTTGCCAGCGTGTTGTTCATCGCCACTGTTGCGAGCCCGGTCAACGCTGCCGACGGCGCCCAAGTAGACGACGGAATCGGCGATCCGACCCTTGAGAAGTACCCCGAAGTCTCCATCAGGGGAAGCGAACATCGGCAGCTCACGTCAGCGGTCAACGGCCAGTTGTACCAGGTTTATGTCAAGCCACCCCGTGGCTACGAAACCGGGAACAAACGTTACTCGGTGCTCTACGTGCTCGATGCGGAAACCAACTTCGGTGCCACGAGCTACATCGTCCAACGGCTGATCAAGGACGATCTCATCCCTGAAACGCTGGTGGTAGGCATCGCCTATGGCGCCACCTACGAGGCGTTCTACCAGCTGCGCGGCCGGGACCTCACCCCGGCCCCGGGGCGACGCGGGGAATACGGCAGCGCCAAAGAATTCCAGCGGTTCATCGAAACTGAGTTGTTTCCCTTCATCTCAAAGAACTATCGGGTGGTGGATGGGATCGGGCGCTCTACGGACACTCCCTGGGTGGCCTCTTCGGCTTCTACACACTGCTGACCAAGCCTGAGATGTTCGGGCGTTACATCCTTCTGAGCCCGTCCCTGTGGTGGTCGGACAAGGCTATCTTCAAGGAGCTGGGACCGGCGCCGGGGTCAACAAGTCCAGCGCGGCTGTATGTGGCGACCGGTCAACACGAGAACAAGAAACACCACGGTGGCCAATCGATGGTAGACCAGCACTTGGAGATGGTCCGCCTCCTCCAGAAGGTGGAATCGAGCCAACTGAAGATTCAGTCGGAGATCTTGGAAACCGAGACTCATCGGACCATCTTCGGCCCCGGCTTCACGAAGGGTTTGCGGTTCGTGTATTCGGATTCGAGATAAAGCCAGGTGACCCGCAAACCACGGCCCCGCCGGAGCTGTAGGGGCGCACGGCCGTGCGCCCATGGTTGGCGGAACTCAGTAGACGGCCAAACTCGACAACGATCAAGGAACTCTTCATTTCCTTGGCCCGACCGCAGCAACAGACCCAGAACCCTAATTCCAAGCGCTGGTATCGCCCGACTCGAAGCCATCGCTGAAGAACGGACCATCAAACGCCAATCCACCGAGGTTGTACCCCGGAAACCCCGCTTCGACGGTCACCACCCCATCGAGGGTGATGGCAACCCAGTCGGACGCGCCGCTCAACGTCCGCAGCACGTTGGCGATGGGGTCATAAACCATCGGTGGCTGACTGGTCTCGTTGAGGGTGGTGCCGCTCAACGGCACCTCCGTGAGATTGGTCGGCGATGCGGGTGACAGGCTATATAGGGCCCAAGGCCCCACCGTGTCACCAATGATGTAGAGCGTGTCGGTGGCTGGAACATAGGCAATCTTGTTGCGACCACTGGTTGGCAAGGCACCGTTTTCCAGAGTGGCTGCACCGGTGCTGGTATCGATGGAAACCAGACTGCTGGTGTTCGGGCCTCTGATACCGATCACAGCCCAGAGCTTGCCCGTCGCGTCGAATGTCATGTCGCGGACAGCACCACCCGATAGGACACCAATCTGTGAAAACGAGGCATCCAAGCCAACCGTGCCAAACACCCAGGGGCTACCGTCGCCCACCGGGAACACACAGTAGAACACACCGGACGTGGGATCAAAGGCGAGGGCACGGCCCCGGTCCACTCCATCCGGGTGGGTGATTGTACCCGCGGTAGAGAGTGTCGAGGCGTCGCTCGGATCGAGGATTCGAAGCTCAGCATTGCCTGCGACCACACCGTACAGCGTCTCCGCATTGGACTGGCCGACCAGCAGGATACCCAGGAAGACGGAACTGAGGAAGCACAAGAAATGTCGGCCGTTGATCGGTGGAATCATGGGGTGTTCCTTGTTTCGTCTTCTCGGATTTACTGGCCATGAGGTGACCGGGCTTTGCTTCGAACCGGCACGGCTCGACGCCATCTCGAAGCGTTGTCTTGATCATACCAACAGCTGTTTCTCAACATCGCAACACCATCGGCAAGACGCTCAGGCCATTCGGTCGCGTTGCAGAACCCTGATCACAATTCCTCGTATGCACAAACAGCGATCAATCAACCATGGAGCCCTGCGATGACCTGTCTCGCGAGTCGACCTCACGTCCTCTTGGTCCTGACGTTTCTCTGTCTGCTGCTGTCGGCCTCCACCTTTGCCGACGACACAGAACCCACCAGCCAAGGCCCCGGCTATCCCCTACTCGACGGGCTGTGCACCGAATACCCCCGCCTCGCCGCCAAGTCGTTCAAGGTGTCGGACACCGTGACGCTCTACATCTTCCAGGACAACAGTTACGTTTGGATGTGCTACACCTTGCCAACCGGTAGCTTTGGCACCGTCGATGTTCGACTCCAAACTCCCGCGCTCAGCGCAGCGATCAACCTTCACGTCTCCGCCCAACTCGGCGAATGGCCGGCCGACAAACCAGACGAAGCGCCGCAGACTTCGGATAGCTCGAAATGGTGGCAAATCGTAGGTTGGACCGCCAATGCGATGCGGCTCAACGGCATGGTGGATGGCGAGAATGAGCGTCGTCCAAACTTCCTACCCGCCGAAGGGCGTGAATTTCAGCTCGCCAAAAGTCGCTTCGGACGGGGCGACTGGCACCTACGTTTCCAGATCCGAGCGGTGGCCGGCGCCGGGGACGACGGCAAACCAGGCTCGTTGTGGTTCCCGTCCAAGGACAGTTTGCTCGAGCTAGAGGTGGATTAGCTGGCTGGACTTGGCCCGCAAGGTAAGATTCACGTTGACTTTCAACCTTGAGGCTCAAACCGCCGACGCAGACACCGCGTGCAAGACGACATCCAACAGCAATTCCAACAAGCCCTCGATCAACTGATCGAGCGGCTGCAAGAAGATCGCAACATCTTGGCGGCGATCCTCTTCGGCAGCTTGTCCTACGACACGGTGTGGGAGAAGTCGGACATTGACCTGATGTTGATCACCACCGAGGCGCGCTCGACGGCGGAAGAAAAGCTCTCCGAACGGTTCATCGCGTTGATCGAACGCGACGTCAACATCCACGCCCATATAAAGACCCGCTCGAATTTCAAACGGATGATCGAGGGCTCTCTGCGCAGCTCGTTCATGCACTCCTCATTCGTCAAGAGCCGGCTGCTGTTCTCCCGCGACAAAACCCTGAACCAACTCTACGACGGTGTGCTTCGCCTGGGACAGCGCGATCGTCAGACCCAGCTATTCTGCGCCGCTGCCCAGGTGATGCCACTGCTCGCCAAAGCGGAGAAGTTCTGCCGCATCAAAGGTGATCCCCACTACGCCTTCCTGTGGATCACCCAGACTTACTCCAGCTTGGCGCGGATCGAAACCTACCTGCATGACGAGATCGCCGACCGCGAAGTCCTTCAGCGAGCGCTAGAGCTCAACCCGGCGTTTTTCGAGTCGATTTACACCGATCTCATCGACGCTAGGAAGACCCCGGAACGTATCGAGGCGGCGCTGCAGGCCATTGACGCCTACCTCGGCGAACGAATCCCAGAGCTTTTTCAACCTCTGCTCGATCACCTCGAGTCTGTCGGCGAAATCCGCTCAGTGACCGAAATCGAGACTTGGTGCGAGCAGCAGATGAACGCCGAAGGCGCGGTCAGCGTGTGTGAGTGGCTGGCGGATCGGGGGGTGGTGGTGAAAACCTCGGCGCCGTTGCGTCTCACTCGCCGCAGCCTAGTCGAGGTCGACGAGCTAGCGTTCTTTTACGATCCGACGAACCCGGGCTGACACGCGTCTCCATGAGTTGGATGGCCCAAAACGGCCACCTATCCCGTAGAGCGCAGGAACAGGGTGAACACCTTCAAACAATCTCAGGAGGCGTGTTCGCGAATCGGCGGCTGGCCTCAGAGGGCCGCACATCGCAGGATAAGATCCGACCCCAAACCAACGTGCGACCGACCCGGAAGGTAGCCTATAGTCAACCGACGATGACCAAACGTGAATCCATTGCCGTGCACGGCGCGCGGGTCCACAACCTGCGTAACATCTCCCTCGAGATTCCCCGCGATCAACTAGTTGTCATCACCGGGCTTTCCGGCTCCGGCAAATCGTCCCTCGCCTTCGACACGCTGTACGCCGAAGGCCAGCGCCGCTACATGGAGTCGTTGTCGAGCTACGCCAAACGCTTCATCGCCCAGGTCACCAAGCCCGACGTCGACTTCGTATACGGCTTGTCGCCGGTGATTTCGATCGAGCAGAAGACGGTCGGCCGTAATCCACGCTCGACGGTCGGCACAATGACCGACGTCAGCAACTACCTGAACCTAATCTACGCCACCGTCGGCCAGGGTCACTGCCCCTATTGCCAAGCGGAGATTCCGGTCAAAACCGTTTCCCAGATCCTCGACGCTGTGCTCACTCTAGGTACAGGAGCCCAGATCGAGCTGCGGGCGCCGATCTTCCCGATCTATGGCGAGGATTACGATTTCTTGTTCACTGAGATCCGCCAACAGGGCTACCGCCACCTAAGGATCGACGGTGAGGCGGTGGACCTGAGCGAAGCGCTCGAGATCGACGAGTCGATCGAACATGCCATGCAGGTAGTGATCGATACCGTCGAGCTGCGCCCTGGTACCGAGAAGGAGATCACCACCAGTCTTCAGAACGCTCTGCTGGTGGGTGACCCGTTCCTCGAAGTTGCAATTGTCGAGCGTGGCAAACCAACGACCAAAGCTATCGAGGCGTTTTATGCCGAATTCGGCTGTCCAGAACATCACCTGGTCGCCGGTGAGTTGACGCCGGACTTCTTTGCTTTCAACCATCCACCGAGCGCCTGCCGCACCTGCCTCGGCCTCGGCACCACCAAACGGGTGCACCCCGACCTGCTGGTACCGGACAAGACCCGCTCGATTGCCGACGGTTGTTTTGTACGCGAGGCGGCGCTGTTCAATGCCGACAACTGGCATGGTCGACACATGCACAGCCTGTCGAAACACTATGGCTTCAGCCTCGACACTCCGTTTCAGGATCTGCCGAAGAAGATCGTCGATATCTTGCTTTACGGCACCCGCGGCGAGAAATACATCCTCGAGCTACCGCCAGGGGCCAAAGCGTTGCGCGATCCCAAGTCAGCCGGCGCCTGGCTCCGCATGATCGGCAAACCGATTGCCTTTGGTGGCGTCGCGGGACACATCGAGCGCAGCTACAAATGGTATCGCCAGAAACAAGTGGCCAAGTCGGGTATGGAAGCCTGGCTCGACAAGGTGATGGTGGAGCACATCTGCCCGGACTGCCAGGGGGCTCGGCTGAAGGCGTCACGACTGTTGTTCGAGATCGCAGGCAAACACCTACATCAGGTCGGCGAGATCAACTTCTCCGAGCTCGCCGACTTCCTCGGCGATATCGCGGAGGATGACGTGTTTCGCCGTCACCGGACCGCGGGTCACCAGATCCTGCGCGAGATCCGTGCCCGACTCGATCTGTTGTTGGGTATCGGCCTCAACTACCTCAACTTCAACCGTCGCTCCGGCACCCTCTCCGGTGGCGAGTCGCAACGCATCCGGCTGTCGACCCAGATCGGCTCAGGGTTGATGGGTATGCTCTACGTGCTCGACGAACCGTCGATTGGCCTGCATCCCAAAGACAACGTCAAGATGCTGGCCACGTTGCGTCAGCTACGGGACCTCGGCAATACGGTGGTGGTGGTGGAACACGACGAAGACACCATCCGTGCGGCTGACTACCTGGTCGAGATGGGCCCCGGCCCCGGCGTCCACGGCGGCGAGGTGGTGGTGAGCGGCGGGCTCGACGACATGCTCGCCTGCGTCAACTCCCCCACCGGGCAATTCCTCAGTGGCCAGCGGGAAATCGAAGTGCCGGCCCGACGTCGACCGGCGAGCGGTAAGTCATTGTGGATCCGCGGCGCGCGGGAGAACAACCTCCGAGACCTCGACGTCGAAATCCCTCTTGGTCAACTCGTGTGCATCACCGGTGCGTCGGGATCGGGCAAAAGCACCCTGGTCAACGAAATCCTGTTCAAGAAGCTCACCAACCTGTTGGTCGACAGCCGGGTGTTGTCTGGTGATCACGACGCCTTGGAAGGCATCGAACACGTCACCCGGGCGGTCAGCATCGATCAAGCGCCCCTCGGTCGTAATTCACGCTCCAACCCCGCCACCTACGTCGGCTTCTACGACGACATCCGTAAGCTCTTCGCCGCCACCGACGAGGCCAAACTGCGCAGCTACAAACCCGGACGCTTCAGCTTCAACGTCAAGACCGGACGCTGCCCGGAATGTTCCGGCGAAGGCACCCTCACCACCAAGCTCTACTTCATGCCCGACGTCGAAGGTCTGTGCCAGGTCTGCAAAGGCGCCCGCTTCAACCCTCAAACCCTCGACATCACCTACCGCGGCCACACCATCGCCGACGTTTTGGCAATGCCGATCGAAGACGGCGTCGAGCTGTTCCGCGATCAACCCAAAATTGGCCCAAAAATCGAAGTCCTCGATCAGCTCGGTCTGGGTTACGTCACCCTCGGTCAAAGTGCCACCACCCTCTCCGGCGGTGAAGGCCAACGCGTCAAGCTCGCCAGTGAGCTCGCCAAACTCCGTCGTGGCGGCCACACCCTCTACATCCTCGACGAACCCACCACCGGCCTCCACCTGGCCGACATCGCCCGCCTCCTCGAATGCCTCAGCCGCCTTGTTGACGCCGGCCACAGCGTGGTTGTGATCGAGCATCACCTCGACGTCATCAAAACCGCTGACCATGTCATCGACCTCGGTCCTGAAGGGGGCCACAACGGCGGTAGGGTCGTCGCGACCGGGACGCCGGAGGACATCGCACGGTGTGAAGCGTCCCATACCGGACGGTTCTTGCGGGAGCGTTTGGATTACGCGTCACGATGAGGTTTGTCTTCTGCTGGTCGCTGTGAATATTGATCGCGCAGAATCAAGGAACAGCCCATTGAGTATTCGCAAACGACTCCTCGCCCTCATCGACGACTCGTGGCTCTTTGATCCCTCTGCGGTGCCGCAAGCACCACTGGCTCCAAAACAGGTGAGTTGACACCTCTCCGACAACCATCTCGGGCCGGAAAGAACACCTTCCGCACGACCAAACTCCTGACCGAAGCGCGCCGGGACAGGATTGGAAACTTGCAACAGGTATCTTGGCGGGCTAAGGACAAGATCCGTGACGCGCAACACGTGTCTTGGCGAGCCAAGGGCAGGATCCGTGACGCGCAACACGTATCTTGGCCGGCCAAAAACGGATCCTGGTTGCACAACAGGTGTCTTGGCGGGCCCCCAAAACTGCGCCAGCCGTCTCGAGGGCTGACGAGGGTAATGTTTGGGTTGATGGATTTTCAGAGATCTACACCCTGAATGAGCAAGGGATGCCCAAGGTTCAGTGGGTCGAACTTTTTCTATGCTGATGCTGACACCTTTTCTTTTAGAAACAATTCACTAAAGAAGAAAGAAAGAGAAGCACTCCACCTAAATTGCGCGGAGTTCGGAAGCGTCAGCATCAGCATGCTCATTCGAATCTCTCGATATTTCCTCGCCTGCTCTTCTCGGCCTGCCCGTGCAGTACCCCAACTTTCAAGGCAATGTTGTAACAGCGTCTCGTCTGTAACAGCGTCTCGTTTGTAACATCGTGAAGAACCGCACGTTCTATCAGGGGAGCCTGCACCCACGATCAACAACACGAGCGGGCCTCAGGAGAGCACAACGCATGGGGATACGGAGCTGGATTCGACGACTGACGACGACTTGCCTCGTCGGCATCACGGGTTGCCTGATAACAACGGATGTCGAAGCGCGACGCGAGCGACTCGAACTGCGCCAGATCTCGATCAACCTGCCGGGTTCACCGGCGATGATTCTGCACCCGGACCTCAACAGCGATGGGCGGCGAGACCTCGTCGTGATGGTGGTCTACACCGAATGGGACCAACTGACGGTGGAAGAGTCCACCGAAATGGACGGGATCGAAGGCTTGATGGAGATCATGACCATCGTCCCGGCGCTGGCTGATCGACGCGAGTTGCACGTTTTCCTGGGGCAGGCCGATGGTGCCTACATGGCCGTCCCCCACCTGCCGATCGAACGCGACATCCTGGCGCTCGAAAACGGACCATCCGCGGCACCGGTGATCGCAATTACCGACACCGGTCTCGCTGCCCTGCGACTCGACGGCGAGCACCTGAGCTTCGAGCCCCTATTCGACGACCCACCCGTGTTGGCTGGCAGCGGCACCTTTGTGCCACGACTGAAGCTGGCCCATCACCTCGACGGCGATGACCAACTCGACCTGTTGTTCCCCGCCGCCGACGGCGCCGCCGTTTACCTGGCTTCTAACGACGGCTTCCAACCGCTGTCCGCCCGGTTGGCGCTGCCCACTGATCGCCGAGAGACCGGCAGCCGCCTGGTCCGCCACTATCCCCTACCCAAGATTCAGGACGTCAACGGGGATCGCCGCCTCGACCTGGTGTTCCGCGACGACGAAGAATACGACGACCTCAACTTCTTCGTCCTGACCAACCTCGGCAACGGTCGATTCGCCGAACCGATCGGCCCCTTGACCTTGCCCGACCCATGCCCCGAAGACGACGAGGAACACGACGAGGAAGACAGTGACGATAACGACAATGACGACGACATCGACTGCCCCGCGGCCGACGAGGAGCTGGTCTACTTCGGCGACCTCGACGGCGACGGTCAGGCCGAATACGTCAGTCAAGAGAGCATGGAAGCGGAAGACGCCGGCATGCGCAAAGAAATCCAGGAAGCCAAACGCCCGCCGTATCGCTACCGTCTCTACCGCAGCAACGATCAGCTCGAACCGGCCACAGAACCCTACGTCACCTTCGACGCCCTGGGTTACACCATGGAGACCGACGACGCCGACGACGGCGAAGGCAACCTGTCGATTCCGGGTGGCTTTCAGGACTTCAACGGGGACGGTCGCCAAGACATGCTGGCGCTGACCCTCGACTTCTCGGTCATGCAGGTGATGCGCATCATGACCACCCAGCGCCTCACCCTCGGTCTCGATTTCCACATCTACTGCCAACAGCCCGACGGCAAATTTAGTCAGGTGCAGGGACTCGACCTATCCGGCAAATTCAAGATCGACCTCAACGACGTCGAGATCCGCCAGCTATCGTTCTTCGACGGCGACTTCGACGGTGACGGCAAAGCCGACTTCGTCCAGCTCGGTCGCGGCAAAAACGTCACCATCCACCGCGGTCAGGAAGGCTGCCATTACGCCGCCAAGCCCGACCTGACGGTGCGCTTGAAGGAAGAGCCGAAAAACGTCTCGCTCGTCCGGATCGACGACCTCGACGCCGACGGCTTCTCCGATCTGCTGATCGTCCAACCCAATCGCATCGACGAGCCTGGCGTCACCCCACCGGTCCGTCTCGACCTCTACCTCAGCCAAAAGGAGGGTGGACGATGAGTTGGACCGCCTGGACTCGCCTGAACCGCAGTAATGTGGGCGTAACCGTTGCTGCCCTGCTGCTCACCCTGCCCCTACAAGCCGACGACGACAAGAAAGCCGAGCCACCGCCCGTCGAGGTGCAGACGCAGAATCTGTCCTGGGCCACCGTCACCCAGGTTGTGCTGCCGGGCAAGGCTTTACACGTCACACCGTGGCCCGCGACGGACAACAACCCAACAACCGGTCAGGCCTCGAATGGCGACGGGCTCGCCGTTCTGCTGCGCGACGAGACCGCCCCCAAGGGCCCTCGCCTGCTTTATCAACTGCGCGGCGAACAAACCGACCTCGCGCCGGTTTTTGCCGGCCTGCCCGAAAAAACTCGACGACTCCACACCCGAGGCTCCGAGCTGTGGCTGGGTGAGAAGGGCAAAATCCATCGCTACACCTCAACCGGCAAGCTCGAAACCGTGCTCGAGGCAGACGGCCTGAACCTCGGCACCCTGGCGAGTCGCGGGCTCATCACCGAAGACCTGTTGATATTTCCCGAAGTTGGACGACTACGGCAATATTCGGGAGCCCGTCCCGTCCTCACCCGCGACATCAGCCTGCCGGTGCAAGCCCGCCGCAAGTCTCGTCGACTCGAACTGTGGAGCCCCGCCGTCCGCAGACTGCCCGGCGACGAGCTGCTGTTCGCAACCGATCCCCAATCCACCGACAAATATCGCGTCCGCACGCTGTTGATTGATCCGAACCAAGCCGCCCCCGACCCGAGCGCTCCAGATCCTAGCGCTCCAGACCCTACCGCCCCAGCCCCGGCTGCCGACGATAGCGACTCCACAAATGATGCGGAAACTGAGGGTCCATGGCAAGAAAGCTGGAGTCGTTTCGACGACCCAGAGGATATCAACCAATTCCGTTACACCCGCATCGACGGCCACCCCGCGCTGATCGTCGCCACCACCCGGGGGGACAAACTCGGCATCTTCGAGAAGCTCAAAGTCAGAGTCTTCATGCTGCGCCCCGATCGCACTCGCGCCGGTCGCCGTCCGGTCGCCAGCTTCGAAACCGTCACCCGCAATTGGTACACAATTGAGACACGCATCGTCGACCTCAACGGTGACGGCAAAGACGACCTACTGCTCATCCAGCCCGACGGCCTGGGTGCCGGCAAACTCAAAATTGAGCTTTACCCGGGCCGCGGCGGCGGTCGTTTCGAAACCCGCTCAAAAGTCACCAAATTCGAAGCCGAAGCCGCCACCTGGGACATAACATCCGACTTCACCGGCGACGGCGTCCCCGATCTGCTGGTAGTCGCCGACGAGCAACTCCGCATCCACCCGTCCTTACCCAAACACAAAAAACAAGTTGTGGCCAAGGAGCCGTTACACACCCTCGGCCTCGGCGAATTGGACCGTGGCTCCGTCGAGATCTCGATCAACGTCTCCAGCGACGGCAGCAGCGGCGAAACCCGAGGCCTCGCCACCCGTCCTCGCCTCTTGAATCTCGATCGTGACGAAACACCCGAAATTGTGTTGGTCGGCACCAACGAAGGCCGGGCGGTGATTCGAATCGTCGATCTGAAGTAACGGTCGCTGCTTGCTCGATAGCGAGTCTTGTGCGGCGTGATTGGCGCGGCAAGGCACACGTTGGCGGCCGGCGATCAACCGGTTTGCGCTATCGATCAACGGCTGCGTTGACGTTGCTTGACAAGGGTCAAAACACTCCATCAAACTGTGGTGACAGCAGCCATCACGGGATAAATCCCCGTGTAGTCACTAAACCGGCTGAAGCCGGCGGATTATCTCTACGGCTGACGAAACCCCCACTCCTCATTGACCGATCAGCGGCGGCACCTCCGGCTGACGGTGCGGATCCTCGCGTTCACAAGCATCGCCGCCATCCTGTCGATCACGATCTCGATCGTCTTCGCCATGCTCGAGCTGCGGAAGTTGATCCCGGCGGTCAAGCCCACGAGAGCAAGCTCGATAGCGTCAACGGCTTCGATCGTACAGGCCGTGGTAATCTCTCTTAGGCATTTATTGGATCAGTCTCGTGTACTCCGAAGGGGACCGACTGAAGAAGGCTACCCTGGGGGAACGAGCCTTATTGGTCGACGACTAAACTTCGCTAGCTACCAAGGTGTCTCACTCGAGGGAAAGAGGCCGTAGGAGTCGAGCCTGGTCAAATTTCCTGGAGCACCGCAAGAGATGTTCGAACGTTATGGCAGCCCACGAAGATCGCAAGCCCGACCTGCGCAACGGTCTCGCTCTCGTGAGACGGCTTGTCGAGCGTCGACAAAAGGGCCAGACCAGCCCAATGGACTTCTCTACATTCTTTCGCAGCTATTACCCTCGAGTCGTGCGCTGGCTGCCACATTGGGTACCGCAGCATGAGCGCAACGACTTGGCGCAGGAATCGATGGTGCGGGTTTACAAGGCGCTGGATCGCCTGCCGACGGAGAACATCTATCGAGTCGACAAATGGGTCGAGACCATTACCGGCAACGTGGCCAAGAATTGGTTGCGGGGTGCCAAGCCCGAGGTTATTGCGGCTGATGAACGCTTGGACTCAGAACCAGATCCTGCCCCGGGACCGCTGGATTTGGCGATCGAGCACGAGCTTGATCCCGTATTGGTCAACGCCCTTGGACAATTGACTGAAAAACAGCGTGAGGTCATCTTGCTGACGGCTCAAGGTGAAACGGATCAAACGATCGCGACGACGATGAGAATGGCGGAAGGGACCGTCCGAGCGACCCGTTTCCAGGCACGCCAGAAACTGCGCAATCTTCTCGAAGACGACGCGGAAAGTGACGGCTGAGGGACGATGAACAACCTCGATGATCGGCTTCAAGATGCCGCCCGCAAGCTGGTGGAGACAACCGCGGGGCCAAGCACCAACGCACCGTCGGATGAGCAGCTCAGAAAGTACCTGTCCGGAGAACTCGACGCCGCTGAGGCACGAAGCTTGCGCCAGCATCTGGTTCTCAACCCAGAAACCCGGCAACGGCTGCTGAACTTGTCAGGAGACGCAGATTCACCCGCCGCCCCCCCACCCGAGAACAACGTCGACACCGACACGGCTTGGCAAGGTTTTGTCGACCGTTTGGAGATGGAAGGACATCCCAGCCGTGCACGAAGTCGTTCCGGTTGGCTACCCGTGGCGGTGGCCGCCGGGCTGTTCGGAATTGTTGTCACCCTAGCGGCGACCAAGGCGCTCGATCGACCAAAGATCCGCGAGCTCGAAGCTGGCCTTGCTCACGCCGAAGCGCTGGTGGCTGGCCTGACCGCCGAAAGCGAGCTTCCAACTCGAGCTCAAGATCTGGCGGATATCAATTCGTCGGTGGTTTATGTGCCTTCCTCAGAACGCAGTGGCAGCAGCCGCATTGCCGAAATACCGCCTTCCGAGAGTCGCTATGTTGTGTTCATGGTCCACGCTGGTATCAGTGCTGCAAAATTCTATTCCGTCGAACTCCTCGACTCCGATGATCAGCCGTTGTGGTCCGCGCAGACAGCGCAACCGAACCGCTTTCAGAACCTCGTATTGACGCTTCCGAGAGTCCTGATCGAGACCTCTCGGCGGCTGGTCGTGACGCCGACCGAACCAGCCTCGAACACCACCTTCGAGATCGAAATTCGTACCCTCACCACTGTCCCGCCATGACACCAAGCCGAGTACGTCTCGTGAAGCTGAACGCCGGCCGGATCGACTGGAAGTTGGCGGCGTGGGTGCCACTCCTCGGAATGCTCTTGGTCGCCTGCCCTTCGAGACCCCAGAGCGAAACCGAGTCGACATCCGGCCCTGCAACCCCAGCCACGACTGAGCCGAATCAAACTCCGGAAACCCGGTCACCAGCCGACGCCGCGTCCTCTGGCATACCGCTGGCCGACAATGCCGAGCCGGTTGAGCTTCAGCTCGGCACAGCCGTCGAACGCGAGATCGTCACTGGCCAGCACCACCGCTACCGGGTTCGGCTTCCGAGCAACTCGGCAGCTCGAGTTGTCGTCCGTCAACTGGGCGCGGACGTGTCGATGACGCTCGTCGATGCGCACAACACCGTGCTACGCAAGATCGACCACCCCTTAGAGGGGGGTGGCACCGAGACCATGACACTGGTGAGTGACACACCGCTCGAGGCCCTGATCGTCCTCGAGCCGGTCAACCTCTACACCGTGCCTCAGCGCTACGAAATAGAACACCTATCAACCACCCAGCGAAGCCAGCAGGACAACCTCGCGGTAGAGGCGGAACAGAACTACTCGCAGGCGATCGAGATGTTCGGCGACGGGGACTCGGAGGTGCTGGAGCTCGCTTTCGCCAAGTTCGACCAGGCGATCGATCTTTGGCGTAAGCTCGGCGACACCTCGAGTCAAGGATATGCACTGCACCTCCAAGCATCGACCCTGCAACGGCTTGGCAAGCTTGAGGAGGCCGAAGCAAAATTCCGCAGCACCATCGAGTTCCAGACCGAAGCCGGAGATGCCATGGGAACGGCGATCACCAGCTACTACCTCGGCCGGTTTTTGTCCAGCACCGAACGCCCAACCGAAGCGCTGGAGCAACTGTTCAAGGCCCAAGATCTGGCCCAACCACTCGACAACTCAAAACTGGGCGGTCTGATACTCAATACGATCGGGTCTGCACTCGATTCTCTCGGGCGATATGACGAGGCCAAAACGTTTTATCAACGATCGGTGGAGATTGCCGAACGCCGCGGGGATCACCACTCGGCGGCCAACATCCTCAACAATCTCGGAGTCTCGACTGACAAGCAAGGAGATTCCGTGGAAGCGATCGGCTATCTCCGTCGGGTTCTGGCATTTCATAAAGACAACAAGAGCTCAGCGGATTTTGCCACCGCCCTGAATAACTTGGCCAGCTCTCTCGACAAGACCGGGCAAAAGCACGAAGCGCTTCAGCACTATTTTGTGGCCCTCGACATCTTCGAGACAGTGGAACACGATTATGGTCAGGCTGTAATCCATATCAACTTGGGGCGATTGCTGTCGTCGGTCGGCGTTGCAGACCGCGCTCTGACGCACTATCGAGAAGCTCTCGAGTTTGCCCAAGCGGCGCCGAGTAAGAACCTGCAAGCCTTCGCCTTGTCCAACTCAGGCGCTGTGTACCGCAAATTGGGCCAGTGGCCAGAAGCGCGGAAGGCCCTCGACCAATCGCTCGAGCTGCGGCAAGAGCTTGGTGAGAAGCGAGGACTAGCGTTCGTGCTGAATGCCATCGGCGAGCTCGATCTGGCGGAGGGCCATCTCGCCCAAGCGGCGTCCAGCCTGCCGCAGGCGCTGGCTGTCTGGGACGAACTGAACGACATCCGGGGGCAAGCGCTGACGACCAGAGCCCTCGGCCGCTTGGCGGAGGCTCAGGCGGAGTGGGCTGCTGCCCGAGCTCACTTTCAGAAGGCGCTGAACCTTTCACGCCAGACGCTCGACCCAGAAGGCGAGGCCGCGGCCTTCTTCGGCCTGGCGCGCGCCGCTCGGGCGTCCGGCGAGCTCGAGGTGGCGCTCGCCCATATAGAGCGTGCGGTGACGGAGCTCCAGTCCTTGCGTTTCAATCTCGGGTCTGAAGAACTGAAAGCCTCTCTGCTCGAATCCAAAGCGTCCTATTACCGATTCCACATGGACGTCCTACTGGAACTCCACGAGCAAAACCCGGCGGACGGCTTTGACCGTCGGGCTTTCCAGATTCACGAAACGGCGCGCGCACGCAATCTGCTGGACGCTCTCGGCGCACGGATCGATGACATCAACGAAGGCGTCGACGAAGGCTTGCTGGCAAGCCAACAGGCGCTGCTCGCTCGTCTTCGATCGAAACAATGGCTGAGAGTCCGGGCTGGACGCGACCCGAAAGACGAACGCCTGGCGGGTTTGGATCAGGAGATCGAGTCGATCCTCGAAGCAGTGTCTCAGGTCCGAGCGGAAATTCGACGCACCAGCCCGGCGTATGCGCAGCTCACCCAGCCGACGTCAGCAACTGTCGCCCAAGCGCAGGCCTGGCTGCAGCCCAACGAGTTGTTGATCGAGCTTGCATTCGGCGAAACCCAGGCCAACGTCTTCGTCCTCAAGGCCGATGGATTCGAGGTTCTTCGTCTCGGCCCTATCGCCGAAATTGAGCAACTTGCGCGCAGCTTTATCGAAACGGTGCGGCAAGGGAATACCTTCGAAGCAGCACAACTCGTCAACAGCCGCGGCGCGGCACTCACCGAGAAGCTTTTTGCGGGTCTTGACCTCACCCGTTGGCGGCTGCTGATCGTACCGGATGGTGTTTTGCACTTCGTGCCATTCGCCGCCCTGCCGGTGCCGTCCACAGCGGAGGGTTCGACCGGCGAGTCCATCGTGTCGACATCGCAAGTTGTGGTGCTGCCATCGGCTTCGGTGCTTGGCTCGCTGCGCGAGCGGGCTACAGTACAACGTGACTCGACGCGGCGCGGAACCGGGCATTCACTCGCGGTAATCGCCGATCCGGTTTTTAGTCCAGACGACTCGCGGCTCGAAAGCGCCAACCGCACACCACCACCTGCCGCACTGATGAGAGGAGCGACTCCTCTGGCTGCAACTTTCGAAAATCTCGGGCGGTTGCCCAACACCCGCCAGGAGGCGCTCGCCATCGGTGAGCTGGCCGGCCGCCGGCTACGCTTTCAAGCTCTGGACTTCGACGCCAACCTCTCCACGTTGAGCACAGACCAAGTACGCCAGGCGTCGATTATCCATCTGGCGACGCACGGGATCTTCGACAGCGCTCGACCCCACTTCTCAGGACTCGTCTTTTCTCTGGTCGACGAGCAAGGCCGCTGGCAGGATGGGTTCCTGCGTATGCACGACACCTTCAATCTCGAGTTGAACGCTGACCTTGTTGTGCTCAGCGCCTGTGATACCGCCCTCGGTGAGCAGCTCTTCGGCGAAGGTGTTGTCAGCCTCACCCGCGGCTTTCTCTACGCCGGAGCCGGCGCGGTGATCTCATCCTTGTGGTCGGTCGACGATGACGCGACCCGCCACTTGATGGAGGCGTTTTATGATGGCCTGCTGCGCAAGAATCTGAGTCCGTCCGAAGCTTTGCGACGGGCTCAAAACACGCTGGCGAACCAAGACGCCACCCGTTCGCCCTACTATTGGGCCGCGTTCCAATACATCGGCCCTTGAATTCGATCCGAGCCTAAACGCCGGCAGCATTCGGTGTGTCTTGCCTCTTCGAGACGGCCGTCAGCGAGTCACGTGACACGTAACGAGCCGTTGAGATCGATCACGGGGAGGCCGAAGATGCGTATCGTGAGTTTTGTTCAGCGTGTTCTGAGTGTGTTCGGAAGTGTCTGTGGAATGGTCGCCTGGGGTTTGGTGGCCGCGGCTCCGATGTCGGCGCTCGACGACGGGTCGGGCGCTATCAACGTCGAGATTTCAGTTCGTCTCACCGGGGGAGGCCAGAACTTCTCCACCTATGAAGTCGAGGCTCAGGTGACCGACGCCAACAACAACCCAATCTCGGGCGAGCAGGTTGAATTCAACACCACCTCGGGAGCAGTGGTACCAGACCGAAATCAGACCGGGTCAACCGGCGTCGCCGAGACCGAGCTCACTGTCACCGTCGAAGGGTTGGTAACGGTGTCCGCAACCGCGCTTGGAGTCACCGAGTCGACCACCTTCGACC
>JAJCXO010000059.1 GCA_029263395.1 Acidobacteriota bacterium
GTTGTCGATGACAAGTGAAATCTGGGGAATGGAGTTCTCGCCGGATGGTTCGTTACTGGTCGTGTCCGACCGCAACGGCAATGTCAAAGCTTGGAACGCCTCCGACTGGACTCTGGCCTGGAGCGCCGTAGCCGACGACAATCGGGCCGGCCAAGTCGCCTTCACCCCCAACGGCTCGCAACTGCTCGTCACCCATGACGATGGGGTCGACATCTTCAACTCGTCGAACGGCAGTCTCGTGTGTACTGTGGTCAATCCCGCCAGCAAGGGTATCCATGGTGCGTTCACCTCCAACTCGACTTTTTTGGATACCTCCTTCATCGAGGTGTTTCGCCACACGTCGCTTTGCCATTCAGGAACTGAAGCGTACGTGTTGAGCGACGACGGATTGGAACGTGAGGGGCGGATGTCCTATTCGGTGACCAAAAACTGGGCGGCATTCGCAACCCAGGACGGAGATCTCTACGTCATGACTCCGTCCGGCAGCCTCGTAACCCAAAGGGGTATCACGACCGGCAACGTCAACGCCTTCGATGTCGACTTCACTGCCGATGGCTCCCAGCTGCTGGCGGTCGGCTGGGCAACCATCAAGCTGTACAACACGTCCGGCTGGAGTACCACCAGTTACAACTCGACGAACCTTCCCGGCAACGATCGAATCGGAGCCCGTTTTCTCGACAGCGACTCCAAGTTTGCAGTCGGCGGCAGCGGGATGGTGGAGATTTTCGAAGTCGGTGGTGCGAGCTACCGCACCGGGACGGTAACCGGTGATGCACAAGAGATTTCTTGGAACACCTCGACGGAAGAACTGGCGGTCGCCACCAGCAGCGGCAAGGTCTTCTTGTTTCGCCCGCTGGTACCCGACCTACCACCCCTTGTCCACATCACCTTCCCGCCGCAGGGTTACGTAACCAGCAACACCACGATAGCCACCACCGGTGTGGTTTCCGATGACTTCGGAATCGCCAGCTTTACCATCGACGGCCAACCCGTCACCCTCGACTCGGAAGGCAACTTCTCCCACACAGTCAACCTCAGCTTGGGCACCAACACTCTCGACTACGAGGCGACCGACATCGGGAGCCATACGTCGATCGCGGCACGGGATGTCGACCGCATCACCTGCGACTACTCCATCACTCCGATCACCAGAACCCACACTGCTGTGGCCGATGTTGGGCAAACCGTATCGGTGTCGGTATTGGCCACTTGTCCTTGGACCGCAACCAGCAATTCGCCGTGGGTCATGGTGACCGGTGGTGCGAGTGGCAGCGGTCCCGGAACCGTGACGTACTCCGTTGCCGAGAACACCGACGCTGCCCCACGCCAGGGTGTTGTCACCATCGCCGGAAAGACCTTCACGGTCATTCAGGAAGCGGCGCCCTGCTGTCTCGGCGAAGCGATGATCTTGTTGGTTGACGACGACGACAACACACCTGACGTGCGCAGTGTCTACCTCGAGGCCTTGAACGCCATCGATCCTGGGCTGACTGTCGATGTCTGGGATACCAACAACAGTGACACCGAACCCGATGCCGCAACCTTGGCCAGCTATCCGGTGGTGATCTGGTTCACCGGCGCCGAAATCGGAGGCTCAGCCGGCCCGGGTACGGCAGGTGAAGCAGCGCTCGCTTCAGCCCTCAATGGCGGCGGCTGCCTGTTACTGAGCTCCCAAAGTTATCTTTGGGACCGCGGCGGTTCCGGCCACAATGCTCCAACCGCGTTCATGCAGAGCCACCTCGGCGTGTCCGCGGCCACCTCGGACGCCGGACAGTCCACTGTCAGCGGCTTTGGGTCGGTGTTTGGTGGCCTCGGTCCGTTCACCTTGAATTACCCATTTGCTGCCGCCAGCGACATGGTGTCGCCTGACGCAACCGCCACCTTGGCCTTTTCTGGCAACGGCGGTGACGCGGCCGTCAGCAAGGCCAGTGGCGCCTACCGCACCAGTTTCTGGGGTTTTCCATTCGAGGCCCTGCCCACACTGGCCGATCGTGCGGATGCCATGTGGAACATGCTGGACTGGTGCGCCTCTAACGCCAATCATCGAATCGGCGTCTACCGCCCGACGACTCGACTGTTTCTGATGGACGTTAATGGCAATGGCACCTGGGATCCCGCTGCCGACCACGCCAGCCAGCTAGGCCTAGTGGGTGACATTCCGCTGATCGGCGACTGGAATGGCGATGGCGACGACGATATCGGTGTCTACAGACCTGCAACCAGGCAATTCCTACTCGACGTCGACGAAAGTGGATCGTGGACACCAGGCACCGATCTAGGAGTGCTGTTCGGCATCTCTGGCGACACTCCTTTGGTTGGCGACTGGAACGGCGATGGTGATGACGATATTGGTGTCTACAGACCTGCAACCAGGCAATTCCTACTCGACTTCGATGAAAGTGGATCCTGGTCTCTCGCCAACGATGTCGCCTACCAGCTCGGGCTGATCGGTGACACTCCTCTGATTGGTGACTGGAACGGCGATGGCGACGACGATATCGGTGTCTACAGACCTGCCGCTCGCCAATTCCTGCTCGATGTTGACGAAAGCGGCACCTGGACGCCGGGGATCGATCTCGGATCTATTTTTGGCCTGGTTGGCGACCAACCGCTGATCGGCGACTGGAACGGCGACGGCGACGACAACATCGGCGTCTACCGTCCCGCGGCGCGTCAATTCCTCTTGGACTTCAACGAAAGCGGGTCTTGGACGTTGGGAGTCGACTTCGGCCCGATCTTCGGCTTGGTTGGGGACAGGCCGATCATCGGCCAATGGTAGGCCTCATCGAAGGGTTTGAATAGACTCGCCGGGGAGGAGTCTTGAGGTGCCCAGCTTACGAGCACCCCGCAAGCGCGCTCGTATCGGTAATCGCGGCCGCTGAGTTGCCGAGCGGGTTGCTGTAGCTTTTCGACTCGCCGGTCAGCGTATCCGTCACCCGCAAGGTGTAGGCGACGTCGGTGGTGGCGGCTGCAAACACCCAATAATGTTGGGTGTTTGCACAACCATCGAGCACTTTGACCAGCATCTCCCAGTTGTTGGAATCGAAAAACCAGAATAGTCCCGAGTCTTCGCCCGGGGCGCTGGTGACCACTTGGCCTTGGCCGGTGTTGCCTTCGAAGTCCAACCACTCCACTTCGACTTTGAAGCGCCCACCGTTCAAACACATCGTTTGGGGGCCGGGAGCGCAGCCTTCGAAAGTCGTGAAGGTTGAGATCGCATTCTCGCGACGGCTGATTGCGTAGACGTTTTGGCTATCTGGGCTGACGGCCAAGGCTTGCAGCTCGCCAAGTGCATCCGCACCGGCCTCGCCATCTACTCGTGCGCCGAGAAAGCTCAGCAGACCCGTCTCTGGATCGCGGGCAAAAGCCACTAGCGAGCGATCGACTTGTCCCGCCACAAACACCTGCTGACCATCCGGTGTGATGGCAACGTCCACTGGGCCATTGAGCCCCTCGACTCCCTGTTCGCCATTTTGATACTCCTCGAGCAGGGTCAAGGTACCGTCGTTTTCGTCGCGGCCGAACACCACAACACTGTTGGCGGTGTTGAAGGATTCGTCGTATTTGGTCGCGATCAGATGTCGACCGTCTGAACTGACGGTGATGGCTTGCACTGCAAAGGTGAAGGTCAACTCGACAGGAGTTACCGCTCCAGTATCGATATCACGTGCCAACAGGCCGATCGCATTACCATCCGCAGTGTACAGGTAGTGACCATCAGGACTGACCACGATCTCGTTGGTTCCACCGGTACCCAAATCGTCGACAAATTCGACCAAACTCAGCAATCCAGTGGCAGGCTCGCGCGCCAGGATCATCAAGACCGATGTGCCGTTCTGTCCGGCATACGCAAACAATCCATCGGGGCTGAATTCGAGCTCGCCCGGTCTAATGAGGAATGACAAACCCTCCACGAACGTCAAGCTGCCATCCGCGGCACGCTCGAACAACGCTCCGTGGCTGGCATCCCTACCCAAGACATAAAGATGCCGGCCGTCTGGACTAATCTCCAGGTCCATGGCACGGTCCAGGCCCTCGATGTTCCCCGTGCCATTGAAATAGGCGTCCTGGAAGCTGAGGAGCCCGAGCCTGTTGCGCTCGAAGTGCACCACCGCGTCGTCGAGAAAGCTGGCGACGTAAACATCCTCACCATCTGGGCTGACCTCGACCGCCCACGGTAGCCTCAGACCGTCAACCTCGTCGACCGCCTCAAGACGGGTGGCTTCGACGAGGCTCAGAGAACCATTGCCGACGTCGCGAGCGAAAACGCCCAGCGCTACCCGCTGCGTCGTCGAGTAAACAAATTGGTCGTCTGGGCTCACCACCACGTCATGGGTGAAAGCCAGCCCATCAATTCCCTCTTGACCTTGGATCAGCGTCTCGACAACACTCAACGTCCCGGTAGTGGTCTCGCGAGACAACACCACCATCGCTCCATCATCTACTGATGGACCCGCGCTGCCGACATACACATGGCGCCCGTCATGGCTGACGACCAGAGATTCAGCAGCGTCCAAACCCTCTACCCCACTCGCTGCCAGACATTCCACGAAGGCCAACTCACCGGAACCCGGATCGCGCCTGAAGGTTGCGACTCCGCCATCCACGTTCGTGGCAACATAAACGTGATGGCCGTCTGGGCTGACCGACACTGAGGAAGCCGTCCATAAACAGCTGACGCCATTCTCGGCATCAAATTCGGTTGACACCAACGCCAGACCGCCAGTCGACTCATCACGGGCGAAAACGCCCAAGCCGCCGTAGAACGATGCGGCATAGAGGTGACGATCGTCTGGGCTGATGGCGGCCGACCCGACATACCGCATGCGATCGTCGAAGCGGGCGTCACCGGTCATTTGGACCTCTCCGAAACTCAACCGACCCGTGGTTTCGTCCCGAATGTACACCGCCAAAATCTCGTGGCCACTGCTGATCGTAGAACCAGCTGTCGCATACACATGCCGACCATCGTGACTGATCGCAAGTGTCAGGTTGAAGTTGAACGCGTCGCGGGAGTCTTCTTCGTAGGACACGGCTTCCAAGAAGCTCAGATCGCCCGAGGCTACGTCGCGTTCGAAGACAGCCAAAGAGTCTTCATTCCACGGTTCAGTCCGACTGGCAACGTACACATGACGACCGTCGGGGCTGACCACAACCGCGCGCGGTAACTGCAGACCGCGGATACCATCATCTCCTTGGGCGTAGGTTTTCGAGTAGCTGAGGGTGCCGGTCGTGGGGTTGCGCTCGAAAAGCGACAGCGCCTGGTTACCCGTCACATAGAGGTGGCGACCGTCTGGGCTGCTCGCTGAGTCAAAAGCGAGCGTCATCGGAACATCTTTTACCGATTGGATAAACGCCGGTCGCTCGGCGCTGGCGAGACCCGGCGACGTCAGGCCAAGGAGGGCGGACGCCAGCAGGGCGGGATAAAACAGGCGGTAAGACCGAATCATGTGCGGGTTCTCCAGGAGTTCCGTGTTCAACAGCACTGTGCTCCACTTCACTAGCACGGTGCTCCACATCACTAGCACGGTGCTCCACATCACTTGGTGAGGGTTATCTTGACGCCAGGATGGACGATGCACCTGCATCGCGGTTGGCTTCTATCACTAATGCGCTATCCGCAGTGATTCTGGGCCACTCGGTTTTGGGCCACCCAGTTTTGGGCGAGATTCTGAGCCACCCGGTTTTGGGCCAGATTCTGGGCCACCTGGTTTTGGGCCATCCAATTGTGGTGCAGCCAGAGGCAATCTTCCCCTGCGCCAATCGGCAGCGATTGTATCGTCACTCTGCCGCTGCAGGACTCAGGCGTCCTGTTTCCACTTCGCGGCGAATCCCCAACGTCCTCGCGGCTCCAACTCCAAGCGTTGACGAAAACGATACCGGAGATCACTGTTCGAACGCTCCATATTGAAGGGGCCAGCCTGGTAGGAGCCCGGCTCCTCGATCGAATCGTCGAGCTGCCGCAGGCGTCGCAACTGGAGGCGATCAACGTAAGCATCGAAGAGGTCCGCACAAGTCATCACGATCACAAGGGCACAAGGGCCAAGAAAAGCCATAGCGATGAGTACACTCATCAAAGATCCTCCTTCAGACGACCCTACGAACCGGGTAGGAAACTTATTCGCCAACCGACCACCCCGTGGTATCACCGCTCTCGAAACCATCCATCTTTCAAGAACGTGGCTAGGTAGCCGCTGAATCAATAAGCAAGAACCAACCTTTGAATGCTACCACAACATTGATCATTCAAAATTGTCGCCCCCTCGGTCCGAGCTAGGTTGCGCTCCAGATAGAATGGGATGCGGCCAGTCACTTTTTCCCACGACAGGCTGTTTCCCCCAATCACAACAATGCGCGATGCAGTCGCTGCGTTGTCTCAACCAGGAGAAAACTATGGCCATTCAAGTGGGCGACAACTTGCCCGATGTGACGTTCAAAACCTTCTCAGCCGCCGGTATCCAAGGCCACACGACCGCCGATATTTTCGGTGGCAAGAAAGTGGTGTTGTTCGGGGTTCCCGGCGCCTTCACGCCAACCTGCTCCGACACCCATCTGCCTGGCTTCCAGGTGGTCAGTGACAAAATCTTGGCCAAGGGTGTGGACGCCATTGCCTGCATGTCCGTCAACGACCCTTTTGTCATGGAAGCGTGGGGTAAATCGCGCAACGTCAGTGACGATATTGCCCTGTTCGCCGACCCCGACGCTGACTTCACCAACGCAACTGGCCTGGCCCTCGACCTGTCAGCGGCTGGCCTCGGCATGCGCTCCAAGCGCTTCGCCATGATCGTCGACAACGGCGTGGTGACGTACTTGGGGGTCGAGCCGGGCAAGGATGTTGGCGTGTCGAGTGCCGACGCCGTGCTCGCAGCTCTGTAAACGCAGGGCTCGCAGCTCTGTAAATGCCTGGATCGCGACGCGTGCGAGGCTCATACCCTCGAACGCGTCGCGAAATGATTTCAAGAGCAATCGGCGACCCCTCGCGCCCCTAGCATTGCCCAGTTTGGTGACAAAAAGCTTCGGCTCAGCCGATCACACCACCGGTGGAGGTGGTCATCGATCCCTCCAAGTCGCCACGCTCACCGTTGATGGAGCGCGACTGCCAACTGGCCTCGGCAAACTCGTCGAGCGAGCTCTGCTCGAAGTACCGCCGGAGCTCGGCCTCAGACGTGCCGACTTTGAACTCCTTGGCAAGAAAACCCGAGCCTGTCTCCAGATCCCCTTGTCGGACGGCGGTGAAGGTTACATTGGTGACTTGCATATGACGTACCTTTTACCCTGCCCCGAAGAAGCCGTCATTAGACTTGCAGCTCGCTGCAATTCTGCTCCGAACTGCCTTCCAGAGTTCAACACACGATGCATAGCGCTGGCCTTTTCCCCGTTGGAGCTTGGACCCCAGGCTCGATCCCTCCCGCTTTCGACTCGGCAGATCTGCTTGCCGCAATCCCGCGCTTTCGCGAGCCTGCTCACGTTTTGCGCGAAGGCCCGGATGGTCGTGTCGGCGTTGGCCTGCAAGGCCAGATCCAACACGGACAGGCCCAGGCCGCAACCAACGGTGGGCAGTCGAGCTACCCGTGGCTGGCGACGATGCCGGCACTGTTCCCAGAGTGGCTCGGCGACCGGTCGTTCCTAGAGGTCCACGGCGTTCGCTTCCCCTATGTTGCGGGGGCGATGGCCAATGGCATCGCGACCACCCGCCTGGTGATCGCCATGGCCGAAGCCGGCATGCTCGGCTTTTTTGGCTCCGCCGGCCTCAACATCGAACGGGTCGAACAAGCGCTCGACGAGCTCGAAGCCGCCCTTGGTTCGAGTGGAGCGCCGTGGGGCTCGAACCTGATTCACTCCCCCAACGAGCCGGAGCTCGAAGCAGCGGTGGTTGATCTCTATCTCCGGCGCGGCGTGCGTCGGGTGTCGGCCTCGGCATTTATGGGCTTGACGCCGATGGTGGTGCGTTACGCCGCCTCGGGCCTGACCGTTGATCCGAACGGGCGCATCCAGCGACAAAATCATCTCTTCGCGAAAATCTCCCGCCCGGAAGTGGCGCAGCGTTTCATGTCACCGCCACCGGCGGAGATGTTGCAGGCTTTGGTTGATCGGGGGGAGCTGAGTGCCGACGAGGCGAAGCTCGCCGGCCGTTTGCCGATTGCCGAGGACTTCACGGTCGAAGCCGATTCCGGTGGCCATACCGACAATCAGACCCTGACCGCCCTCTTCCCCACCATCCTCGACCTGCGCGATCGGATGGCAGCAAAACACGCTTACGAACGTCCGATCCGCATCGGTGCAGCGGGTGGCCTCGGCACGCCGTCGGCGGTGGCTGCCGCTTTTGCCCTCGGCGCCGCTTACGTGCTGACTGGCAGCATCAACCAAAGCGCGGTCGAATCGGGCCTGTCCGACGACGGCAAGGCGTTGCTCGCCAAAGCGGAGCTTGCTGATGTAGTGATGGCCCCCGCCGCCGACATGTTCGAGCTCGGCGTCGAGGTGCAAGTACTCAAGCGCGGCACCATGTTCGGCGTGCGAGCGGCGAAGCTGTACGAGCTGTATCGCACCTACGACTCGCTCGAAGCCATCCCAGCCAACATCCGGCAACGGCTCGAGAAAAAGATGTTCCAGGGCACTATCGACGCGGAGTGGGAAGGCACCAAGGCCTTCTTCCAGCGCGTCGACCCGAAGCAGATCGAGCGTGCCGAAACCGATCCCAAACATCGAATGGCACTGGTTTTCCGCTCCTACCTCGGGCAGTCGAGCAATTGGGCGATTCAAGGTTTACCCAACCGGCGGATGGATTTCCAGATCTGGTGCGGCCCGGCAATGGGAGCGTTCAACGCCTGGACCGCCGGCACCTTTCTGGCTGAGCCGCAGAACCGCGGTGCGGTGCAAATTGCCCGCAACTTACTGGAAGGCGCCGCGGTGATCACCCGCGCTCAACAACTCAGAACTTACGGCGTGCCGGTTCCGGCTGGCGCGTTTCATTTTGCGCCACGTCCCCTCGCCTAGGAGCTCCAAATGTCCGAAAACCTCGATACCACATCGTCCGAGATGGCGACTTCCCAAGAGCCAGCGCCTTCTATCGAGACCGCGTCTTCTAGCGGGGTAACAGCGCAACGCGGGCCAATCGCGATTGTCGGCGTGAGCGCATTGTTTCCTGGATCCGCTGACGCCGGCGGCTTCTGGAGCGACATTCTGGCGGGTAGCGACTTGATCACGGATGTGCCCGAGAGCCACTGGTTGATCGACGATTTCTACGATCCCGATCCCAAAGCCCCGGACAAAACCTACGCCCGACGCGGCTCCTTCCTCTCCCCCACCGACTTCGACCCGATGGCCTTCGGCATCCCACCGAACATCGCCCCGGCAACCGATTCGGCGCAGCTGTTGGCCCTGATCGTCGCACAACAAGTGCTGCAGGACGCCGCCCAGGGACAGTTCGAGAGTCTCGACAAGAGTCGGATCAGCGTGATCCTGGGTGTGACCTCGGCGCAGGAGCTGCTGGCCACCATGGTTGGACGGCTGCAGCGGCCGGTGTGGGTCAAGGCGTTGCGCGAGAGTGGTATGGACGAGGAGCAGGTCAAAGAGATCTCGGATCGCATCGCCGATCACTACGTCCCGTGGCAGGAGAGCACCTTCCCAGGACTGCTCGGCAATGTCGTCGCCGGTCGCATCGCCAACCGCTTCAACCTCGGCGGCACCAACTGTGTGACCGATGCCGCCTGCGCCAGCGCGTTTGCGTCGATCTCGATGGCCGCCAACGAGCTCCATCTCGGCGACAGCGACATGGTGATTGCCGGCGGTGTCGACACGCTGAACGACATCTTCATGTACATGTGCTTCAGCAAAACGCCGGCTCTGTCACCGACTGGTGACTGTCGGCCGTTCTCCGATCAAGCCGACGGTACCTTGCTAGGTGAAGGGCTCGGCATGGTGGCACTCAAGCGGCTGGAGGATGCCGAGCGCGATGGTGACCGCATTTATGCCGTGCTGCGAGGTGTCGGTTCATCGTCCGACGGCCGAGCCAAAAGCGTCTACGCACCGCTCGCCGCCGGCCAAGCCAGGGCGCTGCGCCAAGCTTACGACCACGCCGGTTACGGTCCCGAGACTGTCGAGCTGGTCGAAGCCCACGGCACCGGCACCAAGGCTGGAGACGCCGCCGAGGCCGAAGGGTTGAAGATCGCGTTCGGAGAAGCTGCCAGCCACCACAGCGACAGCACTCCATGGTGTGCGCTGGGTTCGGTGAAGTCCCAAATCGGTCACACCAAATCCGCTGCTGGCGCCGCCGGCCTATTCAAAGTGGTGATGGCGTTACATCACAAGGTGCTGCCCCCGACGATCAAGATCGATCGCCCGAATCCCAAGCTGGAGCTTGAGGGCAGCCCGTTTTATCTCAGTACCGAAACCCGGCCTTGGATTCGCAACAGCGACCATCCCCGGCGCGCCTCGGTGAGCTCGTTTGGCTTCGGCGGCTCCAACTTCCACCTCGCCCTCGAGGAGTACCGCGGCCCTGGTGAACACGCACTGCGGTGGCGCTCGAACCCAACTGAGCTGGTCGTAATGACCGCAAGTAGTGCCAACGAGTTGGCCGAACGCTGTGACGCAACCGTCGACGGTACACAACACGCAGGCTTCCTGAAATGGCTGGCCAACAACAGCCAGCTCAACCAGACGGTCAGCGACGCCTACCGCCTAGCGATTGTCGCCAGCGACGAAGAGGATCTGCGAGCCAAACTCGGCCAAGCCGCCGAGCGCCTGCGTTCCCAGCCCGAGGAGTCTTTCGCCGCCCCCGGTGGGATCTACTACGGCCACGGCGAAGGCAGCCCCAAGGTCGCTTTCTTATTCCCCGGCCAAGGCAGCCAGTACCTCAGCATGGGCGCCGACCTAGCGATGGGTTTTGAACCCGCCCGCCAAATCTGGGACCAGGCCGCTGGCTTGGCGCTCAACGGCGGCGTGCCGTTGCAGCAGGTGGTGTTTCCGCGCCCGGTTTTCAGTGATGCCGAGCGCCAAGAGCAGGCCACCCGGTTGACCGCAACCGAATGGGCCCAACCGGCGATCGGCGCCGCCAGTCTGGGACAACTCGCGCTACTCCGTGAGCTCGGTATCACCGCTGAGTGTGTCGGCGGCCACAGTTACGGCGAGATCACTGCCCTCTGCGCCGCTGGCGTGCTAGACACCGAGAGCATGCTGCGCGTCGCTCGACGACGGGGTGAGCTGATGCGGGAAGCGGCGGCCGTACCCGGTGCTATGACCGCGGTCAGCGCTACCCTGGAGGAGATCCAAGCGCTACTCACCGAGTGGGATTGCGACGTCACCGTCGCCAACCACAACAGTCCCAAGCAAGTAGTGTTGTCGGGTTCCGTCACCGCCATCGACGATGTCGAAGGCCGGTTGGCCGAGTGTAAGGTCAAAGCACGTCGGGTACCGGTTGCCACCGCCTTCCACTCACCGCTGGTCAGTGCGTCGTCGGAGCCTTTCCTGGAGTTCCTCGAGACGTTGGAGCTCGAAACACCGTCGGTGGACGTTTATTCGAACGCCGAAGCGGCACCTTACCCGACGGAGGCGCCTGCCATCCGTCGTCAACTGGCCGAGCAGATCGCCAAGCCGGTGCGGTTCGTCGATCAGATCGAAGCGATGTTCGAACGCGGCGTCGATACCTTCATCGAAGTAGGCCCGGGCTCGGTACTCACCAACCTGGTCCGCAAATGCCTTGCAGAACGCCCCCATGTAGCGGTGAGTCTCGACCGCAAGGGTCGCCATGGTGCCACCAGCCTGTGGCATGCGCTCGGACAGTTGATGGTCAGCGGAGTATCGATCAATTTTGCACCGCTGTGGCGGGACATTCGACCGCCGGCCGACCCCCGCGACGCCGTCAAGCCGCGGATGGCGCTGCCGATCACCGGTACCAACTATGGCAAGGTTTACCCACCGCCAGGTGGAACGGCGGCTCTGCCCAAACCTAATCCACCGCGGGTCAAACGGATCGAGGCTAACGCACCGATCGAGGCAGCCAAGGCGCCAACGATCGAAGCACCTGCTGCCGTGACCACCCCGGCCGCGACCACCGCGGCCACACCGGCCGCGACCACCCCGGCAGCGGCCACCCCGGCAGCGGCCACCGCCCCAGCAACCGCCCGCGACGACGCACCTACGCCCAGCGCGACCTCCAACCCTGAATCACAGGCGGCCCCCCTCATGAGTGCCATTTCCGAGACCCCCAAACAAACCCCGGCTCCCGAGTCGAGCTCGACTGATACCACTGCTTTGGCAGCAGCCCCAACTTCGGCGGCAGCCCCAGCTTCGGCGACAGGCCCTTCAGAAGCTGAACTCACCTGGCTCCAGGCGTATCAAGAGGCGCAGCGCCAGACCGTGGATGCCCATGCCACCTATCAGGCGTCGATGGCAGACGCCCAGGGCTCGTTCCTCAAAACGATGGAGGCGTCCTTCACCGGCTTGAACAGCCTGCTGACAGGTCAGCCAGCTGCCGCCACCCAGCCGACCCAACCGCCAGCTACTGCTGTTCGGGCTTCTGTGGCACCGGCCACCGCCGTAGCACCCGCCGCCGTTGCACCCACCGCTGTTGCACCCACCGCTGTTGCACCCAGACCGGCCCCGTCGGCAGCTGCTGTCGCACCGACACTCGTCGCTCCAACCGTGGCTGCCCCGCAAGTGCTCGCTGCGCCAGTGGTGGCCGAGGCTCCTGCAATGCCAATGGTCAACGAGGCGCCCGTGCCGCTCGCCACTGAGACACCTGCTGTCACAGAGACCTTGGCAGAGCCGGCAAGCCCCGAAGTTGCAGCTGAAGCTTCGGCCGCACCCAGCCACGGTGAGCTCCAAAAGCTGATGCTCGACGTCGTCGCTGACAAGACTGGCTACCCGGTCGAAATGCTGGAGCTCGGTATGGACATGGAAGCCGACCTCGGCATCGATTCCATCAAACGCGTCGAAATCCTTTCCGCCATGCGCGAGGCCGAACCGGCTCTACCCGAAGTCGACACCGCCAAGATGGCCCAGCTAACAACACTCGACGAGATCGTCACCTTCATGAAGGTCGACAACGCAGCTGTCGCCACTTCCTCGCCAGTGACCGGGGCGGCTCAAGCAAACCAGACGCCTCAGGCGGCCTCAGTCGACACAGCTGTACCGGGTCCATCGCAGGCAGATCTGCAGGCGCTGATGCTCGAAGTGGTTGCTGACAAAACGGGTTATCCCGCTGAGATGCTGGAGCTCAGCATGGATATGGAAGCCGACCTCGGTATCGATTCCATCAAACGGGTCGAGATCCTCTCCGCCATGCGCGAGCAACAGCCAGCCCTGCCCGAAGTCGACACCGCCAAGATGGCTCAGCTCAGGACACTCGACGAAATTGTCACCTTCATGAAGGGTGACGTTGCAGGCGGCGCCTCGTCTGCTGAGCCTCCGTCTCAAGCAGCTCTTGCGACAGAAGCTCCAGCAGCAGAGGTGCCAGCGCCGGCTGCCCCGGCGGCTGAAGCAGCCACGTCGGCTACGTCTGCCGCCACCGGCCCATCCCACGCTGAGCTACAAGCACTGATGCTCAACGTAGTCGCTGATAAAACGGGCTACCCGGCCGAGATGCTCGAGCTCGAAATGGACATGGAGGCTGACCTCGGCATCGATTCCATCAAACGCGTCGAGATCCTCTCCGCCATGCGTGAGCAACAGCCGGCCCTGCCCGAGGTCGATACCGCCAAGATGGCTCAGCTTCGCACCCTCGGGCAGATTGTCACGTTTATGCAAACCGAGGACGATAGTGGCGCCACGGCGGACAACACACCGTCTAGGCAAGGCGAGGCAGCACCGGGTGGCGAGGCGGTAACGAGTGGTGAGACGGCAGCCGACCCGACAGCCGAGACGCAGCCCATGGCGGCGATCCCCCTGGACGAGAGCCACGGCGACAGCAAAAGTCTCGACCCTGCCCAACTCCAGGCTTTGATGCTTGACGTGGTCGCCGACAAAACCGGTTATCCCGCTGAGATGCTGGAGCTCAGCATGGACATGGAGGCTGATCTCGGCATCGACTCCATCAAACGCGTCGAGATCCTCTCCGCCATGCGCGAGCAACAGCCCGATCTACCGGAGGTCGACACCGCCAAGATGGCCCAGCTCCGCACCCTCGGCCAGATCGTCACGTTTATGCAAAACGATGAGGGTGACGACAACATCACGGCAGAAGCTGCCACGACCGGCGCTGCCACGACCGGCGCTGCCACGGCCAGTGCTGACGCGACGACCGAGCCGGCTACCGTCGATGTGAGCCCTGAGGCGCCCGAGGTTGCAACGCTCGAGGCTCCAGAGCTGATGCCGGCTGACGAGGCACTGGCTTCTGGGAACGGGGCCGGAGCGAGCAGCGCTCAGCTCGGCCGCTTCGCCTTGCGCGAGGTCGACGCGCCAGCAGCTGGCCTGGCCATGGCCGGGTTGGCGGGTGGAGGACGGGTTGTGGTCACGGATGACGGTACCGGTATCGCCGAGGCCTTGACCGGTCGCCTGGTGCAGCGGGGACTGGCTGCCGAGGTGGTGGACAGCGTCCCTGCCGATGCCAAAGCAGTGATCTTTCTCGGCGGACTGCGGCCACTGACCAGCCTCGAAGAAGGACTCACCGTCAATCGCCAAGCCTTCCGGGCGGCACAAGCGGTTGCCGCGGCCTTCACCGCCGCCGAACGCGGCGTTTTTGTGACCGTCCAGGATACCGGTGGTGATTTCGGGCTGTCTGGACACGACATGGCTCGGGCCGCCCTCGGCGGTTTGGCAGGGTTGACCAAAACTGCCGCCCGTGAATGGCCGGGCGCGGCAGTAAAAGCGATCGATCTCGACCGCGGTGGTCGCTCAGTCACCGATTTGGCAGACGCCCTGGTGGCCGAGCTTCTCGAGGGCGGACCTGAGATTGAAGTTGGCCTACATGCGGATGGCCGACGCACCACCCTCGAGAGTATTGCGGCACCTCTTGGCCCTGAGCGCAGCTCGAACATCGGGCCGGAGTCGGTAATCCTGGCGTCGGGCGGAGCCCGTGGCGTCACCGCCGCGACCCTCATTGCCTTGGCTCGGAAGGCTGGGCCGCGGATGGTGCTGCTCGGCCGCACTCCGCTCGAGGACGAGCCAGAGTCCTGCCGCGGCGTCGAGGACGAAGCCGCTCTCAAGCGTGCGCTACTCGGCCTGGCCACCGAAGCTGGCGAGAAGCTCACGCCAAAACAACTCGGCGCCCGCGCCAACCGCATTCGCGCCGGTCGAGAGATCCGGGCGACGTTGGCGGCGCTCGAGGCCGCGGGTTCACTAGCCCGTTACCTCACCGCCGACGTTCGAGATGTCTCCACCTTGGCCGCCGCCCTTGACACGGTGCGTCGCGAATGGGGATCGATCACCGGCATCGTGCACGGCGCCGGGGTGATTGCCGACAAGGCGATTGCGGAGAAGACTCAAGATCAATACGACCGCGTTTTCGACACCAAGGTCGACGGTCTGATGCGCTTGCTGGAGGCGACGTTTGGAGACCCGATCGACCTGCTCTGTTTGTTCTCTTCGGTCACTGCCCGCTGCGGCAACACCGGCCAGAGCGACTATGCGATGGCCAACGAGGTTTTGAACAAGATCGCCGCCGCAGAAAGTCGTCGTCGCGGCCCCGCTTGCCGGGTGAAGTCCCTCAACTGGGGTCCGTGGGAAGGTGGCATGGTCACTCCGGAGCTCGAGACTCGGTTCGCCGAGCTCGGCGTCGCCTTGATTCCGCTCGCCACCGGCGCTCAGATGATGGTCGACGAGTTGACCGTTGCCGGCGACGCCGCCAACGATATCGAAGTGGTGCTGGGCGGCGCTCCGACCCTCGGCACACCAGCAGATGGAGCGTCCGAAAATATCCTCGAGATGGACGCCTTCGTCAGTCGCCAGACCCATGCTTTCCTCGATAGCCACGTGATTGGTGGCAGCGCGGTTTTTCCGGTGGTGCTGGCCCTCGAGTGGTTCCATCGCCTGGCGCGAGCCCATCGTCCAGACCTCGAGATTGTCGCTTGTCGCGACATCAAGGTGCTGCGCGGCATTCGCCTCGAACGGTTCGCCGATGGCGTCGAAGGCCTGAGCCTCAGTAGCCGACAACTGACCAACGGCTCGGGCTGCGAGCTCGCCTTGGAGCTGCGAGACAACGAGGGACGCCCACGCTACCGCGCTCTGGTGGACATGGCGGTGCCGGGTGACGAGCCAAGGCCGATCGCCGATCCTTTGCCGCCACTCGATCCTTGGACCACTCCCGCCATCTACGGCGGAGCGCTATTCCACGGACCCGCTCTGCAAGTCATTCGCGAAGTCGAAGGCGTCTCCGCACAAAGTATCGCCGGTCAGCTCACCGGCGGTCGTGAAATGGGTTGGGGTACCGGTTGGAAGCTCGATGCCGCGGTACTCGATGGCGGTTTGCAGTTGGCGGTGTTGTGGTTCGAGCAAGCCTTACATGGTGCCTCGCTGCCACTTGGCGTCGGCTCCTTGCGGAGTTACGTCGATGGCCCACTCAGCGGCACCATTCGCGCTGTTGCCCACTGCCAGGAGCGGGACGCTAATCGAGCCACCGCCAACATCGTGTTCAGCGATGACGATGGCAGTGTGGTTGCCGAGTTGCGCGGAGTCGAGCTGGTGCGGCGTCCGGACGAGGAAGCTGTCACCCCGCAACTGGGTGTTCAAGAGTCGCCGGAGGTTGCATCCGGCGCCACTGAGGCGGTTTGAGTCTGTAGGGGCGCACGGCCGTGCGCTCACTCTGACAGTCGACCGTGGGGCGTATGGCCGTGCGCCCCTGCACCAAAACTCCGCCTAGTGCCCTGCCGACCGACTCCCCTGGAAACACTCTCTTGATGAAACCAAGATTCGAACCGATCGCGATTGTCGGCCAAGCCTGCGTCCTACCCGGCGCCCTCAACCCGGAGGCGTTGTGGACCGCGGTCCTGGAAGGCAAGGATCTGATCTCGGAAGCTCCGACGGATCGCTGGGGCCTCGATCGACAGCTGGCGATGGCCGATGGCTCCGGCCGACCTACCGATCGTACTTGGTGTGACCGCGGCGGCTACGTCAGGGGCTTCGAAGAGATCTTCGACCCTGAAGGTTTTGGCCTGCCAGCGGCCGAAATCCAGCAGCTCGACCCACTGTTTCAATGGGTGTTACACACCGGCCGTGAAGCGCTTCGCGACGCTGGCGTCAACGACGAGAGCGAGCGCCAACGCACCGGTGTGATCCTCGGCAACTTGTCGTTCCCGACTGTCGGCGCCAGCCGATTCGCCGAATCGGTCTGGCTCGACGGTCCGATCGGCAGCCACGAACCGCCGACCATCGACCCGCGCAACCATTTCATGTCGGGGCTACCCGCCCACCTGTTGGCTCAGACACTGGGCCTCGGCGGTTCGGCCTTCGCCCTCGACGCTGCCTGTGCGTCGTCCCTGGTCGCCATCAAGCTGGCCTGTGATCGATTGCAGGATCGTCGTTGCGACGTCATGCTGGCGGGTGCGGTCAGCTGTGCCGACGACCTCTTCATCCACATCGGCTTTTGCGCCCTCGAGGCGCTTTCGGCCAGTGGTCGCAGTCGCCCGTTCCATCGTGATGCCGACGGCCTGCTACCCGCTGAGGGTGCCGCCTTCGTCGCGCTCCGTCGATTGTCGGATGCGGTCGATCGTGGCGACCGGATTCTCGGTGTCCTCCGCGGGGTTGGCCTGTCCAACGATGGCCGTGGTGGTGGTTTGCTGGCGCCGTCACAAGAGGGACAGCTGCGCGCCATCCGTCGCGCCTACGAAGACGCTGACCTGGCGCCGAGTGACGTCTCGCTGATCGAGTGTCACGCCACCGGCACCCAGCTTGGTGATGCTACCGAAATTTACAGCCTGAGCAACCTTTACCATGGGCTGGACGGTGTTCCGATCGGCTCCCTGAAGTCGAACCTCGGACACCTGATCACCGCCGCTGGCCTGGCCGGCTTATTGAAAGTACTCGCCGCCATGCGCGCTGAAACCCGGCCGCCGACGGTACACCAGGGCCCGATCAACCCGGCGCTCGAAGGCTCGCCGTTCCGAGTGCTCGAACGTGCCGAGCCCTGGGCTGGTGACCAACCGCGGATTGCCGCACTCAGCGCGTTTGGATTCGGCGGCAACAACGGCCACCTGTTGGTCGAAGAGTGGCGCCCCGAAACACCGGCTGCCGTCGCGGTGGCAGCAGGAGAGCCAAGGCAGGAACCAAAACCCGAGATCGCAATTGTCGGTTTGGCAGCCATGGCAGCCAACGTTGCCGACACCGAATCCTTCGCCCGCGTGGTGTTCGATGGCGCATCGCAACTGGTGCCGCGGGCCGAAGACGGCAAGGTTGCGGGGCGTATCGAATCGATCGAGCTACCGCTCAAAGGCCTCGGATTTCCGCCCAACGACTTGAAACAAACGCTTCCGCAACAGCTTTTGTTGTTGGCCACGGCCCGGGAAGCAATTGCCAGCCTCGAAACAGAGCTACCCAAGCCTCGTACCGGGGTCCTGATCGGTATGCGCTGTGACGCCGAGATTGCACGGTATGGGTTGCGGTGGCGAGTCGCAGACTGGGGTAAAGATCTGGACCCAACCTGGGTCGAGCAAGCCCGCAACTCGGTGGTTGCTGGTCTGCAGTCGGCTGGCGTGGTCGGCACGATGCCCAACATGACCGCCAACCGCCTCAACAGTCAACTTGGTCTCGGTGGCGCCAGTTCGTCGGTGTCAGCGGAAGAGTTGTCGGGATTGGTTGCCCTCGATCTGGCGGTTCGAGCGTTACGCGCCGGTGATCTCGACGCCGTACTGGTGGGCGCCGTCGATCTCTCCTGCGAGCCGGTTCACGAGGCAGCGGTCCAAGCTCTGATTGGCAACCACATCCCGGGGGATGCCGCAACGGTGCTGGTGCTCAAACGCCTCGACCAATCACACCATGATGGTGACCGAGTTTATGCAGTGATCGAAGACGTCCTCGATCCGTCGCAAGACGAAGTCACGGCTGGCGTGGTGTTCAGCACGCCGGAGGGTCACCAGCTGAATCTCGACTCTCTATTGGGTCGCGCCCACGCAGCCTCCGGCTTACTCCACGTCGCGGCCGCGGCGCTCGCCTGCCAGCGCAAGACGCTCCCGGCGAGCCACGGAGCTATCCCTTGGCTGAGCCGAGGCCCGCGCCGCGCCCGAGTCAACGCGCACAGTCTTTCAGGCCAGGGCACTCGTGGAAGGAGTGCTGCCGTCCACTTGCGAGACGCCGCCAGTAGCGTCGAGCACAAGGGACGCCAGCCGACGCTACCAGCCGGCCAACCACGTATTCATCTGTTCAGCGGTGGCGATCGCGCCGAGGTCCTCGCACGGCTGCGAGAAGACCGTGCTGACGACCCTACCAGCCCGCCCCAGCCGGCACGGCTGGCAC
>JAJCXO010000060.1 GCA_029263395.1 Acidobacteriota bacterium
CCGATGATGCGACCGGCTTCCCTGGCCAGGTTGCTGTTGACGAAGGCCATGAACTTTGCGAGCTGTTCAGCGTCCTCAGGGGTCAGAATCATGTGGTAGTGGTTCGAAGTCGCAACCACCGCATGAATCTTGACGGGATGCTTTTCTTGGGCCCGACCAAGGATGCCGACGAAGATGCGTCGGAACTGGCTGGTAACGGGCAGCATGTAAAAGCCGCAAACAGTGGAGGTGGAGACTTCGACGCTCCATCCAGGTGGGATGTATCTCGGTCCTCGTGACATAGGGTGCTCTCCCGAAAGTCAGCTCCTTGGAGTGCGAGGAGCCTCGGCGGCCACGCGCCGCGTGTGGCCTCTCGCCTTTTGGAGCTGGTTTCTCGAGACATCGAAGGCTGGCGGCGGTTGGTCGCGAGCGCACTCGGTGCCTACACCCCTATAAAGACGGAAAGGACCTCTCCGATCTTTTGGGTTTGGCGAAGATTGTTATCGCCGACCGAAACGGCTGGCACCCTCGATCGGGCACCCTGCGATCGGGCACCCTGCGATCGACACCGTGACCGACACGGCCGGCACCGTGGCATTCGGCGACGTTGCCGGAACCGGCTCCGTGTATGTCTTCGCCGACGGAGTTTCGGTCACGCTGTTCACAGACGGCTTCGAGACAGGGAATACCTCAAACTGGTCGCAGACCGTTCCATAGGCCCGTTCCATAGGCCAAGAGAAGAGGCCGCGATTTGATGGACGGTTGGCTACGGTATCGGGGTCGGAAATCGACCCGTTGGCATTACCGAATCATTGCACCGTGGCATCGTGCGCACGGTGACGCTGGTGACGGTGACGCTGGTGACGGTGACGCTGGTGACGGTGACGGTGAAGGTGAACGTCACCGTCACCCTGTGTTCGAGGCGTAATTCGTCCAAATCGGGCGAATTGAGACCCGTTCTGGGTGATTCGCCGGAGAAGCCCCGCAATCTACAACCGGGAGAAGACCTTTCGGTCGTCAAAACTAGGGCTCTCCCGCTGGGAGGACGCCATTCGAAGGTCACGAATCGCGTCCAACCGCGGGAGAATGCCTGTCGTGCGTTGGTTCAGGTGGTCCAACGGCGGGAGAAGACCTTTCCGTCGTCGCAACACGTCTCCTGGTGGGCTCGGGGCGGGAGTTGACAGGCTGGAGAGGTCTTGTCCCGCCGGCAGGACGCGAGTTGGAGCTAGGGAATGGCTAGCTACCGACGCTTTTGGAGCTGTTGATGCCGACGACAGGTCTTCGGCTGACGGTGGGTTCCATTCCAAAGCCCAGGCCGACCGAGCACTCGGAGCATTCTTGGATGAGGGCGGGTCGTTCGCCCCTTGCCGCGGCCGGAGTATCACAGCAGCGTCTGATGCCGGTGGCCGCGTGTGTCAAAGTGGGGCTCTAACCTCCACTGCTTCCTGCACAACGTCGACTCGACGGAGAATCGTTGCCCATGGTTGATTTCATCTGTGAACGTGCCCGAGGTCTCGGGCTTCTGGTGCTTCCCCTGGTAATGCTGACGCTGTTGGTTGTCGGATGCGACGCCCCGACACCTCCGGTTCCGGATGCCACCCTAGCGATTACCAACGTGACGTTGATCGACGGCGCCAATCCAGAGCCTCAGGCCAACATGACCGTGCTGGTGGATGGTGAACAGATTGTGGCCGTTGGTCCTAGCAGCGATGTAGTCCCGGCTGAGGGTACGGAACGTCTCGATGGCGAGGGGCGCTTTTTGATCCCCGGGCTGTGGGATATGCACGTGCACCTGGCGATGGGCGAGCCCGAGATGGATGTCGATCGCCAGCTCGACCTGCATCTGGCCCACGGTGTGGTCGGCGTCCGCGATATGGGCAGTGATTGGCAGAAGGTCGAGGCGTTGCGCCAGCAACTCGCGGAGGGTGTCATCCAAGGTCCGAAGATCGTATCTTCTGGACCCTTCGTCAATGGGCCTCAGGCGGAGCAGCCGGGAGCCTTGCCGGTCGCCAACGAGGCCGAGGCCCGGCAGGCCGTGCGGTCCTTGGCGTCGATGGGGGTGGATTTTGTCAAGGTGCAGGCTGGACTCTCGCAAGAGTCCTATCAGGCCGTGGTCGACGAAGCGCGGCAGCTTCAGTTGCCGGTGCACGGGCATATTCCAGACGCTCTGACGGCAATGGAGGTGAGTGCCGCCGGCCAGCGCACCATCGAACACGTCTCCCCAGCTATCGCTAGCGATGGTGCTCTCTTCTTTAGCACGTCGGCGAAAGAGGACGCCCTGCGCCAGGAACTGGTAGATATCACTGCAGCCCAGGGCAGCGAAGGTGCTGATCGGCAGGCGCTGGCGATCCGGAATCGCACCCTGCAGCAGGATCTGATCGCAACCTACGACGAGGAGAAGGCGAGCCGGCTGTTTGATGCGCTGCGTGCCAATGACACTTGGGTTGTGCCGACCTTGGCCTGGTCACGATCCTACCTACCACCGGACGACACCTGGACAGCCGACTTGCCACTAGCGGTCTTGCCAGAAGCCACGCAGCAACGATGGGCGGGCATCTACGAGCGCTTCTTCGTCAATGCTACCGAAGAGAAGCTTGCCGGCTACCAACGGATTGCCGATGGCTCTTTGGCCCTGGTGGGCAATCTGCACCAAGCCGGGGTTGGGCTTCTGGCCGGCACGGATAGCCCGTCTGGATACGTCATCCCAGGCTTCAGCTTGCATCAGGAGCTCGAGATGTTAGTGGCGTCGGGATTGTCTCCCGGTGAAGCCTTGGCGGCCGCGACGACCGGTCCTGCCACACTTCTTGGCCAACTTGCGACCCGCGGCACAATCGAGGTTGGCAAGGTGGCTGACTTGGTCCTGCTCACCGCGAATCCACTGCAAGATATTCGGCATAGCCGCAAGATCGAGTCCGTGGTACTTGCGGGCCAAGTTTTGGCTCGCTCTCGGCTCGACCAGCTGCTGGCTGCACCGACACCTTGAGATGGCTTCCGGGGTATCGAGTGGCCCATGGGGTCGTCGCGGTCGATCGCGGTTGATCAGTCGCTTTTCTCGCGGCCCTCGATACGTTGCAGGAAACTAGCGTCGATCCCATGGATGCGCATTTCGACGAGTTTCTCGACCGGTACGTTGGTGTAGCCGTGGTCCGCAAGCTCCTTGACGAATGCCGGACCGACGCCGTGGATACGCATCTCGACGAGGCGGTTGGCGGGCAGGCTGCGGTAGCCGAGGTCCGCCAGGGCCTGGACAAATTGTGGCGACACACCGTGGATACGCATCTCGATCAGGCGTTCGGGCGACAGATCGTGGTAGCCGAGCGCTTCAAATTCGCGGACGATTTCACGCGACACGCCATGGATGCGCATCTCGATCAGGCGTTCGGCAGACAGCTGGTGTCCCACTAGCTCGTTGAGCTCCCGCACACTGTCGGGATCGACACCATGGATTCGCAATTCGATCCATCGTTCCGCCGCCAGCTCGGTGTAGCCGAGAGCCGCCATCTCAGCGATGTAGTCGGGATGGACCCCATGGATGCGCATTTCCATCAGTCGCTCCAACGGCAGGCTGGGATAACCAGCTTCAGCCATCTGGTGGATGTAGTCGAGATCAACACCATGGATGGCGAGCTCGATCAGTCGGTCGAGGGGGACGTCGTCGTAACCGAGCGCAGACAATTCACCGATAAACTCAGGGTGAATATCGAACAGCGTAAACTCGAAGGTCTTTTGGGTCGACAGGTTGCCATAACCAAGCGTTTGCATTTCCGCAAGGAATTCGGGGTCCTTCTGGAATGTGAAGGTGCCGGATCCTAGGCCGTCCGCATCCACATCACCGGTGAACGTGATCGTCCCGGCGGGGCGGCGCAGCACAAACTGGACATCTTTGCCATGGGCTATGGGGCCGAATTCGTCAGCGCCAAAGGTCATTGAGACATTGGAGTGGTGTCGACCGCGCAATGGGGCCTTGAACTGTATCCAGACGGACTCTCGAGCGGTGTCATACCACTTGACCTCCGAGATCCAACGCCCGGAAACATCAGCATCTTCCGCATGTGAGACGACGGCGAAGCCGCAGAGTAGAACCGTCAGGACAGAGATTGCTAGACCGAGGTGTTTCATGGATCGTCTCCTTGAATCATGGGGCGGGATGACTACGGGTTGACCGACCGATGGCGGCGCATCTTGGTGATGAATTCAGCGTCGAGGTTGTGTCGCGCTAGGCGGACGAGATCATCGAACGAGAGGTTGTTGATGCCGGCCTCGCGGAGCTCGCGGATGAAGTCACCGTCGACGCCGTACTTGGCCAAGTCGGTGAGCTGCTCCGTCGCGATATCTCCGAAGCCGAGCTTGCCGAGCTCTTCAATAAGCTCTCCGTCGACGCCGAACTTGGCAAGTTCGATCAACTGGTCGGTGGTCTGACGAGCGAGCCCGGCAGCGTTGAATGTTTCGATGAACTCACCGTCGATACCGAACTTAGCAAGTTCGATGAGTTGGTCGGTTGTTTGGTTGGCGAGGCCGGCCGCTGTGAGCTCTTCGATGAACTCTCCGTCGATTCCAAATTTGGCGAGTTCGACCAACTCGGCGGCAGACTGCGTTGCGAGTCCTGCCGTTTCGAGCTCGTCAATGAACCGACCATCAATACCGAACATGGCCATCTTGATGAGTTGGTCGATGGGTAGATCAGCATGGGGAGTTCCCTCGAGATCGGCGAGTAGCTCGTCGACACGGTGGATTTTCATTTCGATCAACTGATCGATTGGAATGGGCGCGGTTGCGGGCGCGGTGGCCGTCGAGGTTGTGGGCGAGCTTTGCCGTGTGTCCTGCGGGGCGTTCTGGGCAACCCGGTCCGGACGGGTCGCCCCCGGTAGTTGTGCCAGGAGCATGGCTGGAGCCGTTTGTGGTGAGCCCAACTGGGGCTTGTCTCGGGCCTCTTGCGCGATGCCTGACTGGCCAGCAAACGCGAAGGTCATGAGGGTGGTTGCGAGTGCGGTTGCGGCCAAGGTGCCAGTCAACCAAGTTGGGGTGCGGAGCTCTTCACTGCTGCCGACGAGGCGCCTGATGCGTTGCAGCAAGGGGCCACCGTCAGCGCCGAGGGCAAACACGGGTGCCGCAAAACGCAGGTCTTCGAGCTCTGCCAGAGCGCGAGCGTAGGTCATCCGATCGCCACAAACCTCGACCGCAAGATCGTCACAACAGTGCTCGCGGAGGGTGCGGACCTGTCTTGAAACCCACCACACCGCCGGGTGATAAAAAAGCAGGGTCTCAACCGCAACTTGTAAGGTATTGACGAGCACGTCATGGCGCCGGACATGGGCCAGCTCATGGGCGAGAATTGATTCCAGCTGCTGTTGGCTGAGACCGGTGAGGGCACTCGCCGGCACCAGAATGACGGGCCGCAGCCAACCGATGACTGTGGGTACGCCAACCCGCGCCGATTCGAGTAGCCGCACCGGACGGCGGATTGCGAGTCGAGTCGCCAGTTTCTGGCAAACCGTCTGCCAGCGCTCGTCGATCTGCCGTACGTCCTGTTGTCGCAGCTGTCGTACCCGAGTCAAGCCGCCGAAGTGTGCTAGTGAAAGCAGTGTGACGCCTGCTAGCCAGGCAACCACCAACCACGGCATGGCAGGTTCTAGATAACTTCGTGAGGTGACCGCGGCCACGGACTGTTGCGTCGGTCCGGAGGCGGTGTTGGCCTGCTGCGCAGGAGCAGCAGGCATTGGGACGGATGCAGCGTGTCGGGTGGTCCCCGCCTCGAGACTCGAACTTGCCTGGGTGGCGATCACCGTGGCCGTAACCACTGGCAGCAGGATCATGGTCGCCAACGCAACGAGCGCCACGACGTAGCGCAAGCTGGCGGAACGTCGTCGCAACAAGGGCAAGATCATGGCCAGCACACCGCCGACGAGGGCGCCTTGCCAGAGGAAGTGGATCAGAGTCCAGGCTGCTGTCCGCATGACCGCAGGAGAGAGGAGAGTGATGTCCGATGGGATCCATTCCAACAGATTCATGATTTGTCTCCTGCGGTAGGGTTGGATGCGGCGTCGAGGAGTTCGCGGATCTCGGTCATTTCCTGGTCGGAGGCTGGACGGGTCGATAACGCTTGCATGACCAGCGTCGCCGCCGAGCCGTCGAACGCGCGATCGAGCAGATCGCCGATCAGGTGACGTTGCGTAGCCTGTTCGCTGTCGCGGGTGCGGTAGACGTGAGCTCGCTGAGACTCATCACGCTCGACCAGCTGTTTCTCGGTCATGATTTGCAGCAGCTTGAGCACCGTCGTGTAGCCGGTTGGCTCGCGTTGCTCGAGTTCGGCTTGGACCTCGCGCACGGTGCTCGGTCCACGACGCCAAAGCACCTTCAAGATGGCGAGCTCGGAGTCGGTGGGGCGTAAAGCCGGTTTACGTTGCGGTGTCGGTCGGCGTTTCATCAAGTGATTCCTCCAGATGACGTCTTCTACGAAAACTTATACGAAGTGTTTCGTAGATGTCAACGAAAGCCTTCGTAGTTGGCTCTTCGTGGGGGCGGAGAGGCCGAACTCTCCTGGTCGGAGCACCGGAGTCGAACTAGGTCACCAGGGCTCGTTAGCCGATCAGTGCGAAGGTCACGGTCGCTTTGGCGACGAGTCGATCCTCTTGCCAGACTTCACCTTCGGCCACCGCCAAGCGGCGTCCTCGGCGCAGCAACTTGCCGCGACCTTCGAGACGGAGCTCGGGTTTTGCACGTTGCATCAGTTGGACGTTGACCGAGGCCGGGACCACCGAAGCGCCAACACTCTGAGCGGCGGCAACTTCGGCAAGTGTGGTCAGGACTGCGAAGTGAATGGCTCCTGGACCGATCTGATGCTCAGGCCGCGGGTCGAGGATGACGGCTTGCCCGTCGTCGGACCGTCGCAGCCCCAGAGCGCTATTGAAATTGCTGCTCATGCTCAAGCCGTCCTATTGCGTGGCCGAGTTGTCACTGCCCTCGGTTGGAGGCTCTCAGATTGATGAGCCTGATCAGGCGATTTTGGCTTCGGCCATGGCTGGTAAAGGCATGATGCCGTACAGCGCCAGATGTGTGAGTTGTTCGACCAGTTCGGGCTCACTCAGGCGGCTATCCGCTTGGTACCAGCGAACCACCGAATGGATCATGCCCAACAAGCTGTAGGCGGCGACCGTTGGATCGATATTCGGCACCGGACTCTGGCGCCTTGCGATGGCCTCGATACAGGCGCTCAACATCTGAGAATAACTATGCTTGCGAGCGATGATCTTGGCACGATGGGCGGTGTCCAAGTTCTCGTCCTCGCTGATCAGAATCGACATGGCGCTCGGATCGTCCAACACCAAACGGATGTTGCCGGAGACCAGACAGGCCAGGCGACGTTCCGGGTCGGATTCTTTGGCCGCCGGCTTCATGACGTCGCGTTCCAGCAGCTCCATGGCATAGTTCATGATCGCGAACAGCAGAGCTTCCTTGCCCTTGATGTAGTAGTAGAGACCGCCTTTGGTGAGGTCGACGGCGTCCGCGATATCGCCCATCGACGTCGCTCCGAAACCCTTCTTGTTGATGACCGCCGCAGCTCGACGATAAATCGTCTTGGCACGTTGGTCGTCGCTGACGGTGGGGGGCTTCTGGCTAGAAGTCATGGCGGAACTCCCTTCAAAAGTGGTCACGCTAGTTTGCCGCGTCCTGGTTCGCCGCGTCCTGGTTCACCGCGTAATAGGGAGAAAAAAGAAAAAAAGACCAACCAGTCGGTCGAATTTTCCCGCGACTTGACACATTTGTCAAGTCGTGGCCATTGGCTGAATGGGACGAAGCTTGTCGGGCAAGCGAGCTAGCGCTCCCAGCCGGCGACGTTCTTCGAGTTGCCTTGTTTGATCAGGCTCTCGAATCTGCTGAGTAACGGTGACGGTTCGTTCGAGTCAATACAGACATCGATAATGAACGGACCGTTGGCCTCGATCGCAGCGGTCATCGCGTGATCCAGCATGTCCTCGTTGTCTACCCGGATGCCGTCGGCTCCCATCGAACGAGCAAACGCGACAAAGTCGACACGCGGAATGTCGACGTTGGCGTCGGTCAGGCCGAGGGCGCAGTGCCCGTCGCGACACATGCCGTAGCCAGCGTCATTGAGCACAATCCATACCGCGGGAGTCTGGTATTGAGCCGCGGAGCTGATCTCCGAGTTCATCAGCATCGAGCCGTCGCCTACCACAGCAACCGCTTTCTTACCCGTGGCGATCGCTGCGCCGACCACACCGGTTGCGGTATGACCCATGGAGCCGAACAAGGTGGACACCCGATAGCGTTGGGGCTTGGGGAAGCGCAGATGGTGATTGCACCATGCGAACGAGTTGCCGCACTCGGCCAGAACCAGGGCTTCGCTGTTGTCGACGATGTTGCGCTGGATAGATCGCATCAGGACTTGCGGTCGAATCGGACCCCGTCCAGCCAGTCTCATCGGGACCGGGTCATCCCAATTGGGCCGACGTGCTTGCTTGGGGGTGTGATAGAGCGTGCCAGGTTGGAAGTGCTCTAGAAGGTCTCGGACAAAGAGGCCAATATCGGCCTGGATGCCCAGCGTGTGGGCTTCCGGATACGATGTGCCCGGTATCTCCGGATCGATATCCACATGGACGAAGCCCCCTTGCGGCACCATGTCGTTGTCCCAGAACGACGTCGCTTCACCGAGTCGGCTACCGAGCACGAGCAGCCACTGTGGCTGGTGCTGGATCATGTAGTCGGTGACGGTGGTATGGCCTCCCAGGCCGGTGACGCCGAGGTATTGGGGATGATTCTCTGGAATGATCCCTTTGCCCCGCGGCGAGCAGAAAACCATCGCGCCGGTTCTTTCGGCCAACTCCAACACCTGGGGAGCCGCCTCGGTCGCACCGAAGCCGGCCCAGATGGCGAAACTGTCTGTCTTGAACTGTTTGGCGCATTGGGCGACAACCTCAGCCGATGCTGTCGGAGGCTGCTGATCCATTTGCGGGAGCAGTCGCGGTATATCGATGCGGTTGGACTGGACCGACATCGGCATCGAGACGTGGGCTACGAACCCCCCAGGCCGAGATAGGCCCAGGGTCAGGCGCCGCAGCACTTCCGGCAACTCAGAGGCATGTTCCATGCGCACCGCGAAGTCGAAAATTGGCCCCTTGGTGTAGAGCATGTCCTGAGGCATGGTGTAGGAGCTGGTCTCCTGACTAGCCCATCGCCCGCGCTGGGGTGAGTTGGTCGCGCCGGAGACCAAAATGACTTTGGCGCCGTCCCAACGGGCTGCGGTCATTCCGGTGAGGCTGTTGAGCAATCCCGGGCCCGTTGTCGCGAAGACAACGGTCGGTTGGCCACTGGCGAAATGCGCTTCGGTGGCGGCGAAGGCGGCGCCACTCTCATGCCGAAAATGACGCAGCCTGATCGAACTCTCTTGTAGAGCGTCGAAAACCAAGGCGATGGCACCGCCACTGACGCCAAATGCCTCTTCCACCCCCAACGCGGCAAGCTGAGCGGCGAGCATCTCGACAATGGTACCCTCGGTGCGGGCAAGTGCACCGATACCTTGACTAGCAGCCGCTCGTTTCTGAGCCACATTCTGCATTGATGTGTTCCTCGAAATCAAACCTCGGCAAGGCCGCTGCGATCTGCGGTCGAACCGTCACCTGTATGGGAGCCAGCGTGGAGTGGAGACTGACTGAACGAACTATGGAAAGCTGAGGCTCGGTTTCTGAAACCGCGGCTTCAGTTGAACAGCTCTCGGGATCGACCTTCTCTTAGAGGAGCTGGGACGTGCGACTTGAAGGCCAATCGTTGGACACAAACCGACACTGCCTCGTGTGCATCGAGGCTTGGGACACTTCGTCGAACCGTGGGGTTGCTACCGCAGTCAACGCATTTACAACCGAACGGTCGGTAGAATTATCGACAGCTACAAAAAAGTCAAGCCGCCGGCCTGTCAAGACTTCAGGTTGGCAACATATCTCTATATTCAAATAGCAAACTGACGCTGAGGCGTAATTTGTAATCCTTGCCCTACAAAGAGAAGAAATCTATCCTGAGAGGGCCTCGAGTATGACGGGTCATATAACGTCAAGGGTTTAAAGGCGCAGGTAAATTGCTTCAAAAAAATGAACGCAGAAAAGCATCTCGCCAACGGACCACGGTCCCGGCAAGCAACTGGAGCTGCCCGGCATGGGATCAGAGGATGATCTCAAGGTTGCCGAGCGGTGAGGCAGAAACACGATCCGTCAAAGGAAGATACAGAACTCAGGAGAGATCTATGTCGTCATATCTCAATGCAAATTGACCAAACGGTCGGTAGAATATGAACGGTCGGTCGATTTGTCAAGAGGATGTCTTTGGAACGCTGACCCTTTATCCTCGCTGCAAAGGTGTTCAGTTGTTGGATCTTGATGCTGAGTAGAGTTGCTGGATCAGGGATAATGAAGCCATGATGACCAACAACGACATCGCAGAAATATTCAAGCAGATTGCTTCGGCCCTCGAACTGCTGGAAGCCAATCGATTCAGGATCAACGGCTACCAGAGAGTCTCGCGAGTTCTCAAGGATCTGACCGAAGATATCGCTGGACTCGTCGCCGAGCATCCTGGCTCGGCAGTGAAGCAGCTGACCGCCATTGACGGTATCGGCAAGGGGTCGGCGGAGAAGATTGTCGAGCTGGTGGCGAATGGCAAGATGGCCGAACACCAAGAGCTCATGGCGCAGGTACCGGCTGGCCTATTTGACATCCTGGCGATCCCTGGCATCGGTCCCAAAGCCGCTACGTTGATGTGGAAGGATCTCGGGATCATCAGCGTGGCAGAGCTCAAAGAGAAGCTCGATTCTCCTGAGCTGGCCCGCCTGCCGCGGATGGGTGCCAAGACGATCGAGAACATCAAGAAGGCGATCGCTTTTCAAGAGAAGGCGGCCGATCGAGTGCCGCTCGGCATCGCTCGTCCGATTGCTCTGCGCCTGCAGGAGGAGTTACGGCAGGTGCCAGGGGTCAAACGCCTGGAGTACGCCGGTAGCTTGCGCCGTGGCCGTGAGACGATCGGCGATCTCGACTTCCTTGCAGCGTGTGACGATCCAGAAGCGGTCCGGGAGCGTTTCACCTCCCATCCGGACGTCACCCAGGTGTTGGCTCGTGGCGACACCAAAAGCTCCGTACGTCTCGAGACCGGAGGGGCGGTGTTACAAGCCGATCTGCGGATTGTCCCCGAAGAGGTCTACGGGGCGGCGCTGATGTACTTCACCGGCTCAAAAGAGCACAACGTCCGCCTGCGTGAGATTGCGATCAAGCAAAACCGTCGGCTGAATGAGTACGGTCTTTTCGACGGCACCGATGAACGCCCACAAGATCGCGGAGACAGGCCGATTGCTGCCGCCGACGAAGCAGCAATCTACGCGGCTTTGGGGTTACCTCTGATAGCGCCGGAATTGCGCGAGGACCGAGGAGAGCTCGAGGGTGAGCCGGCGCGCCTGATCGAGCTGGCGGACATCCGAGCCGAGTTACATGCCCACACGATCGCCAGCGACGGCAAGATGACCATCGACGAGTTGGCGGCCTGCGCCCTGCGGCATGGCTACCATACGCTGGCAGTGACCGATCATTCGAAGAGTTCGGTGATTGCCAATGGTCTCGACGAGGAGCGTTTGTTGGCACATATCGAAGCGGTCCGAGAGGCGAATGCCCGGATCGACGATCTCGAGATTCTGGCCGGGGCCGAGGTTGATATCTTGCCGGATGGCCGGCTCGACTACGATGATGAGATCCTCGCCCGTCTCGATGTGGTGGTTGCTTCGCCGCATGCCTCGTTGGGCCAGGATCCCAAAACGGCAACCGAGCGTCTGCTGCGGGCGATCCGCCATCCTTTGGTGCATATCCTCGGACACCCGACCGGGCGCATCATCAATCGGCGGGAGGGGTTGTCGCCAGATATGAACGCTTTGTTCGCAGCGGCGGTCGAGCACGATACTGCGCTCGAGGTCAATGCCAATTGGCGGCGCCTGGATCTGCGCGATAGCCATCTGCGCCATGCCCTGGAGGCTGGCTGTCGGATTGCGATCGATACCGACACCCATCGTGAGGAGCAGATGGACTTCTTGATCTATGGCATCCTGACGGCGCGTCGGGCAGGTCTCACAGCCGCTTCCTGCATCAACACCTGGCCAGCTGAGGAGTTGCACGCTTGGCTCAAGTCGAAGCGCTAGGTTTGGAGATGCCGGCACGCCTTGGTCTCGTTGAGAACGAGCCGCTAGCTGCACACACAACCTTCGAAGTTGGCGGCCCTGCACGGTATTTTCTGCATTGCGGCGCTGCAGGCCAGAGCGAAGAACTGCTGCAATGGGCGAGGCGAGCGGAGATCCCGGTGCTGGTGCTGGGTGGGGGCAGCAATGTTCTGATCTCGGACCGCGGGTTCGATGGTCTTGTGGTGCTAATGAGCGGCGGCAGTATCGAGCTCGCGTCTTGCGGCGAGCAAGTTCGGGTTCGAGTGGATGCTGGAGTTGAATGGGATGCGCTGGTAGAACGGGTGGTACACGAGGGGCTCGGAGGACTGGAATGCCTGAGCGGAATTCCTGGCCGGGTTGGTGCGGCGCCGATTCAGAACATCGGAGCTTACGGTCAGGAAGTGGCCGAAACGATCGACGGTGTCCAGGTGGTCGAACGAGCGACCGGACAGAAACGTCGGATTTCCGCTAACCAGTGTGGATTTGGCTACCGTTCGAGCCATTTCAAGGGCAAGTGGCGGGATCGCTTCGTGGTCACCGGCGTCGAGTTTTTGCTGAGCAGAGCCGCGATGGGCAGGGTGACTTATCCGGATCTGCGGCGCCATCTGGGTTTGACACCGGACGGGCCAGCTCCTGGCCCTCTGGCGGTGCGCGACGGGGTACTCGCCGTGCGACGAGCCAAGTCGATGGTGATCGATGCCGGGGATCCCAATCGGCGGAGCGCGGGTTCGTTTTTCACCAACCCATTTGTCACCATCGAGACGGCGGCGGCAATTCGTCGACAGTCCGATCGCCAGCTGCCGGCGTATCCTGCAGCTGACGGCTCCGTCAAATTGTCAGCGGCATGGTTGATCGAGGAAGCGGGATTTACTCGGGGTTATGAACTCGGCCGAGCTGGCCTTTCTAGTCGCCATACCCTGGCACTGATCAACCGTGGCGGCGCCACCGCGCAGGACCTGTTGAGTCTGGCGGCCAAAATTCGGCGCCAGGTCCGTGAGATGTTTGGTGTGACCCTGACCCCAGAGCCTGTGTTTGTTGGCTTCGACCAGCCGGTCGAAGCCTTGATGGATCAAGACTGAGGAGCTTCATGAAGCGCGAAGAAAAAACTCGAAAGATTGTCGAGATTCTCGACGATCTGTATCCGACAACTCCGATCCCGCTCGATCACAGCGATCCGTTTACGTTGTTGATTGCGGTCCTGCTGTCGGCTCAAACAACCGACAAAAAGGTGAATGAAGTGACCCCGGCGCTGTTCGCAAGTGGCCCGACGCCGGAGCGTATGGCCCAGCTGGCGGTGGAGGAGATTCGAGAGCATATTCGCCAGCTTGGCCTGGCGCCGCAGAAAGCGAAGAACATTCACAAGCTGAGTCACATGCTCGTCGAGCAGGGCAGTGAGGTTCCGAGAACCTTCGACGGCCTCGAAGCGCTGCCAGGGGTTGGGCACAAGACGGCCTCGGTGGTGATGGCGCAAGCTTTCGGTTTCCCGGCGTTTCCCGTCGACACCCACATTCACCGATTAGCCGCTCGCTGGGGCTTGAGCAACGGTGCGAGTGTCGTCAAAACCGAGCGTGATCTCAAACGGGCCTTCGACGAGTCGTTGTGGAATCGACTCCACTTGCAGATCATTTTTTTCGGTCGTGAGTATTGTCCAGCGCTTTACCATGACCTGGAGGAGTGCCCGATCTGCTCTTGGGCGGCGACCAAAAAACGCAAGGCAGAAGAGCTTGCGGTTCGAAATCGACGTCGACGGAAATCTTGAGCAACTCTCGATCATCTAATGTCGTAAACTCTTGACACGTCTTCGGGACGGTGGCTTCTGGAAACAAAGGGAGGCAGTATGCGTCTGGCGGTGGTTTGTTATCCCACCTATGGTGGTAGCGGCGTGGTTGCGACCGAGCTCGCTCAGGAGCTGGCGCGGCGCGATCATCAGGTCCACATGGTGTCCTATGAGCGGCCCTTTCGTTTCGATGAGTCGCAAGAAAATCTGTTTTTCCATCAAGTGGAAGTCAGCGACTATCCACTGTTCCGCTATCAGCCGTACTCGCTGAACCTGACCAACAAGATCATCGAGCTGGTAGAAGAGCACGGCGTCGAAGTGGTACACAGCCATTACGCGATACCTCACGCCCAAGCCGCGTGGATGGCCCGAGAGGTTCTAAGGGAAGAACGGGGCCTAGACGTCAAGCTAGCGTGCACCCTCCACGGTACGGATATCACATTGGTTGGTATCGAGCGCAGTTTCTACGAGCTGACCCGTTTCGCGATCCAACGCCAAGACTTGCTGACCGCTCCTAGCCACTGGCTGACCGAAAAAACAGAAACCGAGTTTCAGATTCCTCGGGAAGACATGGTGGTGATCCCCAACTTTGTCGACTTGGGGCGCTTTCGCCCAGCGGATGGGACCGCCAAGCGTCGTGAGTTGGGAGCTGAAGGTCGAGCACTTGTGACCCATGTCTCTAACTTCCGGCCGGTCAAGCGGGTCCAGGATGTGGTGAGTGCGTTTGCTGTCTTGCGGCAGCGGCTGGATGCGGTACTGGCCTTGGTGGGGAGTGGTCCGGATCTCGATATGGCGCTTCGACTAGCCGATGCGCTGGGAGTGCGAGAACATGTCCGTGCCCTTGGCAAGCTCGACGATCTGGAAACGGTGCTGCAAGCGTCGGACGTCTTTTTCTTACCGAGTTTGGTAGAAAGCTTCGGCCTCGCAGCCCTCGAGGCCCAAGCCTGTGGTTGTCCAGTGATCGGCTACCGTGCCGGCGGCCTGCCCGAGGTGGTCGAAGACCAGGTGACCGGCATCCTCTGTCCGGAGAAAGAAGATGTGTGTCTTGGCTCTCTGACGGCAGATTTGCTCGAGAATCCTGACCGTCTTCAGGCGATGCGTGTCGCCTCGAGTCGCCGCGCAGAACTGTTCGCGACCGCCCCGATTATCGACCGTTATGAAAAAGCTCTGTGCTGCCTGGTCCACGCTGACCGAGTCTGCGACGCAACCTCGATGACCGATTGTGTCCACCCGTAACCTGATTGGGGTCCTGTTGGGCCCACAAGATCGACTGAGCTCTCGATGTCGTTCTTGGATGGGAACTAGCTCAGCGGCCCCGCCGCGATAGCTCGAGAGCCTTTCGGTAAAGGTTGCGGGCTTCGTCGACATCTCCGGTCCTGAGGCTACGGCGGGCTAGGGTCAGGTATCCGAGCGCATCATCGGTTGCCAGGTGAGCAGCGTCATCCAACAACGAGTCGGCTTCGTTGAGTCGCCCTTGAAGACGCAGCAACGCAGCGAGGCTTTGGTAGGCGATAACGGCCCCGGGATCGGCCCGCAACGCTGCTTGATAGGCAGCCTCGGCATCCTCCAATTCGCCGGTCCGACGCAGAGCCACCCCCAGGTTGATCCAGGCAGGAGCCAGCGCCGGGGCAAGCTCGGTGGCCTGGCGCAGCCAGCCGATCGCGTTCGCGGTTTGGTTGTTGATCATCGATTCGACGCCACGGTTGGAATAAAAGAGAGCAATCGCGGTGAGATCTGTGACCGGTAACACCCGATAGTCTCCACCGTCGGATTCGCCAGCAAAATCGAAAATTTTCAGCTGCCGCGGGGAACCATGGGCAGCAGCCAGGTGACCTTCGGTGATGCGTAGCGAACCCTGCCGGCGGCTTTTGCCGAGGTCCTCGACCATGACAAAAAATGCTGGGACACCCGCATGTCGCGCCAGTGCCACAAACAGTGCTGCGTAGCCGACACAGTTGGCGCGGCGAGTCCGGAACGCCTCGACGGCTGTCGGGGTCCGCTCCAGGTCTTCCTGTAAACCGATGCGTTGTGGATCCAAGAGCGCTTGGGTGATCGATCGTAGACGCCTCAGAGGGGAGTGGTCAGCAGGAGCAATCCGCTGCACCCAACCGCTGATCTCCTCGTCGAGCTCGAAGGGGATGATCAATTCCGCCGGCGGCGCCTCGTAGCTTTGGGTGGTGAGCGGCTCTGCAGTGAGATTTTGTGCGGCGAGATTCTCTGCAGCGAACGGTTGCAGGACCGTTACCAACAGGAGCGCTGCAAGCCATGGGCTCGAGATTCGACGCCAGCGCCTCTTACGAGCTCCGGGTCCTAGTCTTGTCGAGTTTTTGGCTGAGGCTGTTTCCCTCATGATGTGGATCAATCTACCTACCTGAAGGTCAGTTCGTCAAGCGTGTTCGTGAGAATTCCTTGAATGTTGCCCTTTAGAGATGGGTGTTTTCTAGTTAAACATCTGATTCTGATGGGTTAACATTCAGCTTCATCGTGTTGATCAAGCGAGTCCAGATGGTTGTATTGGGCGGATACACGCACGGCCTTAGGCGTTATAGACCATGGAAGGGTAATGATAGTTGCGGTCTTACCGACCAATAGGTAGAATGCTCGTGACGACGCCCCCCCTCCATCTACTATCGACACGAGCCTTGCCATGAATGCCCCCGATACTCGAACCGCGATCCTCGACCTTGCAGAGGAGTTGGTTCGCAGCCGCAGCTTCAATGCCTTCAGCTATCAAGACCTGGCTGACGGAATTGGTATCCGCAAAGCCAGTGTCCATTACCATTTTCAGACCAAAGAAGATCTCGGTGTGGCACTGGTTGAGCGATTACGGCGCCAGGCTGTCGCTTGGGCCAGCTCTCTGATGGAGCGCAATGTTTCGCCGCTAGAGAAGCTCGATGCCTACTTTGAGTTTCAGGCCGAAAGCGTCAGCAGCAAGGGCATGATCTGTCCCCATGGGGCTCTGGGTGCCGAGTACAATGCTTTGCCGGAGCGAGTTCAGGAGTCGTACATCGAGTTCCTGGAGCAGATTCAAACCTGGCTCACGTCATTGCTGCGCAAGGGCCAGGCGCAAGGCGTTTTTGTCGACAATGTCCCGCCAGAAGATCAGGCCGCGCTAATCCAATCCGCAATTCAGGGAGCCTTGCAACTATCCCGGGCGAGCGGCAAGCAGCAGCGGTTTTATGCGGTGGTCAAGGGCCTGAGGGACCATGTCTTGCGTCCCGCGGAGAGTTGAATCCGCTTGGCAGGTGCACCTACAGTCAATTCGAGGTAGGGTAGCCCCCCAGTGAGGGTCTGGGCGTACAATAGGGTCTGGGCGCAAATTTTGTACCTTGGGCAACTCCGTCCCGTATCCGGCGAGTCGTCTTCTGTGGAAGCGTTCGTCCTCTACAATGAACTTCGATGACCCATGAGCCTCTCTCTCGAATCCTTCGAATCGATTGGCAGCGAGCGGTTCGTGATCCGAGAGAAACTGGGGTCTGGTGCGTTCGGCGATGTATTTCGCGCTTACGATCAAGAGCTCCAAACGACGGTTGCGCTCAAGACGCTGCATCGCGCCGATCCCGCCGCGATCTACCACTTCAAGAATGAGTTCCGTTCGTTGTCGGGTGTCACTCATCCGAACCTCGTGCAACTCTTCGAGCTGCTGTCGAAAGATGATCGCTGGTTCTTCACCATGGAGTTGGTGGAAGGGCTGAACTTTGTCGAGTATTCGGGTGCCACCGCTGAGGAACTGTCCGATACGACACAGGTGCACCCACTGCCGGCACCGGTGGTGCAGCACGATTTCGATCGACTGCGCCGGGCCCTGCGTCAACTCGCTGAGGGACTCTGTGCACTTCACCGAGCTGGCAAGCTGCACTGCGACATCAAGCCGACGAACCTGCGGGTGACCGCCGATGGTCGCCTTGTACTGCTGGACTTCGGGTTGGTCCATGATCTCACCAGCCAGATGTTCCAGACCATGGTGGGTGAAGTCAGAGGGACGCCGGCCTATATGTCACCCGAGCAAGCAGTGGGTCGAGATGTCTCGGAAGCCAGCGATTGGTTCGCGGTGGGCGGCGTGCTGTACGAAGCGTTGACGGGTGAGTTGCCGTTTCGTGGCTCGCCGTTGCAAGTCCTCAAGGATAAGCAGCGAAGTGATGGGCCGTCGCCGAGAAAGCGTGTGCCTTATCTGCCCGATGACTTGGCGGAGCTTTGTGAGGGCCTGTTGCTGCGCGATTCGTCGGCGCGACTGACCGGAGAACAGGTGTTGGATCGCCTCGGTGGCGGTTGGATGGGGTTGCCCGAGCTTGCGGTCATGCGCGACCGCAGTCTCTTCGTCGGACGCGAGATGCAGTTGGCGGCCTTGGATGAAGCGTTCGAGTCGCCGCGCGAAGGGGAGGCAGTGGCGGTGTTTGTGCGCGGTGCCTCAGGTATGGGTAAAACGGCGCTGGTCGGTCGATTTATTGATCAGGCCAGGCGCCAGTACCCGAGGTTGGTTGTGTTGGCTGGCCGCTGTTACGAACGTGAGTCGGTGCCATATAAGGGGCTCGACTCCTTGATTGATGCCCTGAGCCGGTATCTCAAGCATCTACCGTTCGATGACGCGGCGGCACTCATACCGACGCATGTGGAAGCGCTGGTCCGTCTGTTCCCTGCCTTGAGGCGGGTCGAGGCGGTGGCTGCGGCATCAACCGAGGATCTACCGGTGCGCGACGGACGTGAGCAGCGTACCCAGGTCAGGTCGGCCTTGGGCGAGCTTCTGGTGCGAGTGGCAGAGCGCTCTCCGGTCATTCTGTTCATTGATGACTTGCAATGGGGTGATCGCGACAGTGCCGAGCTTCTTGCCGATTTGTTGACGAGCCCGAAACCACCGGCGGTCATGCTCATCGGTTGTTATCGCGACGATGTGACCGAAGAGGGGCCTCTGCTGGGGCGCCTTCTGGCTCAGCAATTCAGGGAAGGTGCCAGAGTGCGCGAGTTGCTCGTGCAGGAGCTGTGGTTTTCCGAAGCCTGCGAGCTTGCCCTCAAGCTGCTCGGCGAGCGACGGTCGCCGGCTTTGGCGTTGGCACGGGCCATCGCACGGGAGTCCAAGGGCAGCCCTTTTTTTATTGCCGAGATGGTTCGTTATTCGAACTCGGAGCTCGGCTACGCTGGCATGCTCGGCTACCCTGAGGAGTCCGCTCCGAGTGGTTTGAGCCTGGAGAGTTTGATACGCACCCGCCTGGCGCGGCTTTCGGACCCAGCGCGGCGGCTTCTAGACCTGGTCGCCGTTGCAGGGCGACCCGTGGCCTTCGATATCGCCGTCGAGACGGCAGATCTCGACACGGAGTCGCAGGCGGCTCTCAAGATTCTGTTGGCGGGCAGCCTGGTGAGAATGTTGGATTCCCCGCAAAGGGAGCTCGAGACACATCATGACCGGATTCGAGAGTCTGTCCTCGCAGAGTTGGATGAAGCGCAACGTGCCCACCTTCACCGGCGGTTGGCAGAGGCGTTGGAAACCTCTGGTCGGGCCGACCCTGAAACCCTGGCGATGCATTTCTACATGGCTGGGGACAGTCCGCGGGCCACCGAGCTGGCGGAAGTGGCGGCTCAGAATGCTCTCGGTGAGTTGGCTTTCGATCGCGCCGCTCGGTTGTTGCGTTTGGCCCTCGACCTGGAGACCGATTCCGAGGCCCGCTGTCGACTCTTGGTAGATCTTGGGTTCGCGTTGGTCCATGCCGGCCGCCGGCCACAAGCGGGGAGTGCCTACCTGGCGGCAGCGGACGCGAGTACTGGAATGCGGGCCTTGGAGTTGCGTCGGCGCGCTGCTCTGCAGCAGTTTTTGGGCGGCGACTTTGATGGTTGTCTGACGTCCCTCGAGACAGTGTTGGCTTCGGTGAAGGTCGAGTTATCGACCAACACCACGAGGGCTGTGGGGTCGGTCGCCTGGCGACGACTCAAGCTGCGGGTGTGGGGATTCCGTCGCACCGCAAGGCGGCGGGCCGTCGAACATTCTGGATCCCCCGCAGGGCTCCCGGCTTCGGCACAAGAGCTATGGCGTCTCGATGTGTTCTGGTCGGCGTTTGTGGTCTGTCTGCGAAATCCGTTTCGTGCGATGGAGTTCCTGTCGCGGTATCAGCAACTGGCACTCGAGGTTGGCGAGCCCGTGCACTTGCTGCACGCAACGGCGCTGGAAGTTGCGGTCTCGGCTTGTCGAGGCTCTCGAGCCGCGCCCCGTACGCGACGGTTGTTACGGACGATGACCAACCTCGCAGAAGAAATCGACGACCCGAGTGCCCTTGCCGAGGCCCGTTATGTGGCGGGTTTGGCCGCCCTGCTCGAGAGCCGGTTACAAGATGCCTGTCATTTGCTCCAGAGCTCCGAGGTGTTGTGGCATCGAAGTTCTTCAGATGTCTTCTGGCGTGCTGGGCAAGTGCGGGTCGAGTGGATCCAAACGCTGATTTTGCGCGGGCATCTGCGTGAGGTGGTGGATCGTTTACCGAGTATGTTGCGCGACGTCGCGGCCAAAGGCAATCTCTACGACGAGACCGACCTACGCAGTCGAGCGGCCTGGGTGGTTCGACTGGCGATAGATCAGCCGCAAGAAGCGATGAAAGAGATCCACAAAGCCCAAGCGTTGCTGGAGCGCCAGATGGACAGTGAGTTGTGGGCCTACACTGGCTTCCATCTGCTCCATTTTCAGCACCTGCTAGGACGCGTCGAGATCTTGCTGTATCGCGGGCGTAATCTCGAAGCCTGGAGGGTGCTGGAGCAGAGCTGGGGGCGCGTGACAAGATCGCTCTACTTTCGAATTCAGATCTTGCGGATCGAATTGTTGGGACTGCGCTGTCGTGCGGCGGTGGCAGCGGCAGCGGCGCTCGGCCAAGAATCAAGAGCGGCGCGTGCGATCGTGGAACGCGTCGCCGGCGACATCCGTCGGTTAGCGAGAGAGAAGCTTTCCTGGTCCAAAGGGTTATCGTGTCTGATCCGCGCCTGCACCGCGACCCTCGACGAGCAGCCGACGTTGGCAGCAGATCTGCTGGCAACAGCAGCGAGAGAGTTCGACAGCGCTGGTTTCGAGTTGTACGCAGTTGCCTGTCGCTATCGGCGAGGTCAGCTGCTGGCGCCGGCGGCCCAAAACAGCCTCCTTGAGGCGATGGGTTGGATGGAAAAAGAAGGTATTCTCCGGCCTGACCGCATGGTTGCTGTGATGGTCCCCGGCCGTTGGCCGACCGAGATCTGACCATCCGAGACGGCGTGTTTCCGCTAGTGTCGTTCGAGAGTGGCGGTGCTAGAATCCGCGGCGTTCGACCACCCCTCAAAGACATCCAGAAGATTGCCTACCAGGCTTATAAGGAGCGCATCATGGGAGAGTTTGTAAAGATCGGTAAGGCCTCCGAAATAGACGACAAGTGCGCGAAATGTGTCGAGGTCAAAGGACACAGCATCGCTGTCTTCAACCTCGGAGGAGAGTTTTACGCGATCGACGATTTATGCACTCACGAAGAAGGGCCACTCAGTGAGGGGCATATCGAAGGTGAGGAAGTCGAGTGCCCATGGCACGCTGCCCGGTTCAATATCAAGACCGGCAAGGCATTGTGTGCACCGGCCTGCGAAGATCAGCCGGTATTCAACATCCGCGTGGTCGATGGCGACCTCGAGGTCGAAATCGGCGACTAGTACGCGGTACGGGGCGACTAGCAAGATTCAGCCCGAGAACGCATCGAGAGCTCGGTCGGCCTTGTGGGCTGCCGCAGCAGCTCTGGAAACTCGCCGGATCTATTGCAAGATGCCTTAGGCCTTGTTATGCCGCCGGCTGCGAGAGGCCCAAAAGTGCGAGGCTCAAACACGCTCGCTGCTTGCTTGCTCCACAAGGCCTCCCTCCCTGAGCCAAAAACGACAAAACTGGACGAGATCTAGCAAGCAGTGTCGAGACTGCTCTGAGTTGTGGCTGATGCCGCGGGGTAGTGATCGACGGCGACTGGCCTGTGATTGAGGACAGAGTCGGGGATTTGGCTGGCGGCCAGGGCCAAAATTCCCGGATCGCAGCTGGAGGAGGGGCCGTGCTCGCTCAGGGTACGGCGCCAGAATCGGGCTCCCGGCTGGCCGTTGAAGAGGTGCATGAGGTGTCTCGTGATCCGGCTGAGGGGGATCCCCTGGCGATGCCATCGCTCAAGATACCGAACGAGGCCCTCGATGACTTGACGACGACTCGGTGAGGGTTGTTGCGAACCGAAGAAGCGAGCGTCTGCCTCGGCGAATAGGAACGGATGATCGTAGGCTGCACGTCCGATCATGACGCCGTCGACATGGCTCAGGTGCTCCTGGGTACTGTCCATCGAGGTGATGCCGCCATTGATTTCGATTCGCAAGTGCGGCAGCTCACGTTTGAGGCGATAGACGTCGTCGTAACGCAGCGGTGGGATCTGGCGGTTCTCTTTGGGGCTCAAACCGCTCAACCAGGCTTTTCGGGCGTGTACGCTGAAGCGGTCACAGCCGGCGGCGGCGACGGTCTCGACGAAGCTTCGCATGTGCTCGTAGGTGTCGAGGTCGTCGACTCCGATGCGATGTTTGACTGTGACCGGAATCGGCGCGGCGTGACGCATGGCGGCGACGGCATCGGCGACGCGCTGAGGCTCGGCCATCAAGCAGGCTCCGAAGCTGCCTTTTTGCACTCGCTCGCTCGGGCAGCCGACATTGAGGTTGACCTCGTCGTAACCCAAGTCAGCGGCCACGGCGGCGCAACCTGCCAGTTCGTTGGGGTCATCACCACCGAGTTGGAGGGCCAGTGGCTTCTCTACCAAATCAAAGCCAAGCAATCGATCACGGTCCCCTTTGAGAATCGCTCCGGTGGTCACCATCTCCGTGTAGAGCAACACATGGCGAGTGATTTGACGCATGAAGACGCGGTAATGCCGATCCGTGCGATCCATCATCGGCGCGACACTCAACGGCCAATGTTGTCCACGTACGCCTCGAATCTGTGATGGCTCTAGATGTTGCATGTCATGAGATATTGCTGGTCGAAGATGTTGCTGGTCAGACCAGGGTCTCTTGGAGAGGGTCTCTAGGAGAGGTCTTTAGGAGAGCTCGGCGAGTACCTGGTCGAGATCGTATAGGAGGTCGTCTGCGTTGCCTCGGGTGAAGGTCAGCGGTGGCTTGATCTTGATCACATTGTAGAGTGGCCCATCGGTGCTCAGCAGGTAACCCCGGTGTTTCATGCGATCCACAACTTCACTCGCTTCATCGGCAGCAGGCTCGAGGGTCTCCAAGTTCTTCACGAACTCGGCTCCCAGGAAAAGTCCGCGCCCACGGACGTCGCCGATCAGTGGGTAACGTTGCTTCAAGCCTTCCAATCCTCGGAGGAGATGGTCCCCAACCTCCAAAGCGTGCGCTTGCAGACCCTCTTGTTCGATGACATCGAGCACCGCCAGCCCGACGGCGCACGATACCGGATTACCGCCGAAGGTGTTGAAGTACTCCATACCATTGTCGAAAGCGGCAGCAATTTCGGGCGTTGTGATGACGGCTGCCAACGGGTGGCCGTTGCCGATCGGTTTGCCGATCGTGACGATGTCGGGAACGATGCCCTGGGTCTCGAAGGCCCAAAAATGGCTGCCGACTCGACCGAAACCGACCTGAACCTCGTCCAACACGCAAACACCACCCGCCGCACGCACATGTTGGAAGGCATACTTAAAATAGCCCTCAGCGGGCACAATCTGGCCGCCGCAGCTGAGTATCGACTCGCTGAAGAAGGCGGCGAAGCCATGCCGGGATTGACGCAACTGTTCCACCGCCGTCGCCACCTCTGCTGCATACATCTCGCCAGTCTGGGGAGTCTCCGCCGGATGTCGCTGGCGGAAGGTGTCTGGCATAGTCACTTTGCGGACGTGGTCCGGCGTGCCGAGCCCGCCGGGACCATCGTGTTTATAGGGGCTGATCTCGATCAGACAGCCGGTATGGCCGTGGTAGTCGCCGTCGACGACCGCGATGCCTTGGTGGCCGGTGAAGGTGCGGGCAAGCCGGAGGGCCAGATCATTGGCCTCGCTGCCGGTACACACGAAATAACAAACGCTGAGCGGGTCAGGCAAGGTCGCAACCAGGCGTTCGGCATAGTTGGCCAGATTGTCGTGGAGATACCGTGTATTGGTATTCAGCCGCGCCATCTGCCGGCGGTTGGCGGCGACAACCTCTGGATGACAGTGTCCGACGTGGCAGACGTTGTTGACACAGTCGAGAAACGGTCGACCCGAGTTGTCGAAGAGGTATTGCATCCAGCCACGGACAATCTTCAGAGGTTGCCGATAGGACAGGCTCAACGACGGCCCGAGATGCCTGCGTCGGGTTTCCAAGATCTCTTCAGGAGATCGTCCGAGCTCGCGGGCATCCGCCTGGTTGCGTCCGCAGGCGTTGTCGAAACACTGTCGCGCAACCTCCAGGTCAACCCCGGCGAGCCGGTCCATGACGTCCCAAGCCGGGCCTTCACTGACTGTGACGTAAGAGTCGTCGGGCCGCTCGAGCTTGCGGCTTGCCGAAATCGTGACGCTGACCGCGAGCCGAGCCCTAATAGCTGGGAACAGAGCCTCCAGCTCGAGGTCGTCGAGAGGACGGACAGCATGGTAGCCGGTGACGACTTCAGCGGCCGCGGCGAGCGGATGTGAGGAGCCGAACATGGCGTAGGCGGCGGCGATGGCCAGGCCAAAAACTTGCCGGCTGTGGACTAGGTCACCAAAGTCGATCAGGCTCACCGCTCGTACATCCTGGGTGTCGGACACCAGAACATTGTGATCATTGCCGTCGTTGTGGATGACACCGGCGGGAAGATTGTCCAGGATCGGTATGACGTGTTGCTCGAACTCGGTGAGGAATTGTTCGGCGAGGAACCGGCGTCTGGCAGGCTGGATCGTGGCGGTGTTGGCCCACTGGGTAGATGCGCGGGTGAGGTCCCAGACCAGATCACGGTGTGCTGCGGGATGATCAAAGTCTGCGAGCTCACGATCGATTGTCGCAATGAGGTGACCAAGGCTGCGCAGCAGTTCCGGGGAACGTCGGGGGACTCCAGCCAACGACGACCCTGGAAGGAAAGTCAGCAAGTGAGCGATGTGCCGGGTTCCACGTTCGCCTTTGATTTCGGTCAGCAGAGCGCCGTCCAGAGATGGCAAGGGTGTCTGAACCGTACCGGTTGAAAGGCGTGACGCCAGATGCTCCAGTGCTCGAACCTGTGCCTCGAGCATACTCTGAGTTTCGTCGGCGTTGGCAATCTTCAAGACCCTGATCTGGCCGCCGGGATCGCGCAGTTGGAAGTTCTGACTACGCTCTCCGGGTAGGCTTTCGATGTCTCCTTCCAGGCCATAGAGACGGCGGGCCAGATGGCGAGCGTCTTCGGTGGTGAGGCTAGGGATCGACGGATTTTCTGTGGTCATGAGACTCTCCATCAGTATCGGTAACATGACTGGCTTGCGGCGGAAACTCGAGGCGGTCATGAATCAATACGCAATGTAATAACCGTACTGTCGAGCGTAACATGGAGCGCTCGATCAGTAAGGTTTTCACTCGGGTTGCAGAGCCCGACAAGGCAAGGTCTTTGACGACAACCCCGCCCTGGGATAGAGCCTGCAAAAGCGGCAGATTCATCTCTGGTCCACCGATCGCAGCCACCAAGGCGAGCTCCTCGCGTTGTAAGACCTGCATCGAATGCCGCTCGATGATGTCGGCAATGTGCTCGCTTTGGTCGCTGCGAGCGACCAGCGAGTAGGTTCGCCCGGGATTCTCCCAACTCAACAGCAAGGGCGGTTCGGCGAGTTGGCCGAAGGCATTCAGGTCGGTGACGTGCCCGGGACCACTCTGCGGTGTTTGCACCAGAAAGCGGACCACCTCTGGGATTGCGGTAATTGCACGCACCGCGGATCCCTCGGGCTGGACGGCGTCGATACGGGTGCCCGGACCCTTCGGTTGCCGGCTGTTGCGGATGATGGCTGGGATGCCGCGAGTCAACAGGGGCCTCAGGGTCTGGGGATGTAGGACACGGGCGCCAAAGCAGGCCAGGTCGGTGGCCTCGCTGTAGGTCAAATGGGGCAGCGTCGTGGCCTCCGGTACCCACCGCGGCTCGGCACTCAACACACCGTCGACATCGGTCCAGATCTCTACCTCGTCGGCGTCGAGTGCCATCGCGAGCAGGGTTGCCGAGAGGTCCGAAGCCCCTCGGCCGAGCGTCGTCGTGTGGCCCAGGGAATCGCTGCCGATAAAGCCGCTGACCACCGGGATCTCACCGGGCAAGCAGTCGCCGAGGACCTGCCCGACCCGCCGACAGGTTTCGATGGGTTCAACGGCTGATCGGCCGGGGGGGCCGGTGGCGATCAACCGCGATCCATCGATAGTTGTGGCCCGCAGACCTCGAGACTCGAGCACTGCGGTCACTAGCGGCGCCGACAATCGTTCGCCGGTCGCGAGAATCTGATCGCGGGTCGACGGCGGGCATTCGCCGAGCAAGCTGACGCCATCGAGCAGGCGTCGAAGTTGTTCCATGGTCGAGCGGACGTGGTCCGCATAGGACTGCTGTTGCAAGTCCCCCAGACCGGCAGGTATGGCACGGTGGTGTCGATCCGCTAGCAGATCGATCAGAGGATTCAGCGACCTGCCTGCCACGGCTCGGGTCGTCGCAAGGGTGAGCGTGTTGGTCACTGTTGCGAGGGCTGAGACCACCACCACTATTGGGCCTCCTTGGCTCGCCCTGCGGATGATCGAGGCTGCCTGTTGGACCCGATCCTGGCCGTCGAGAGAGGTACCGCCAAACTTCAAGATGCGCATCGTGTACCCCTCAGCTGGCGCAGCGGACGGACCGTGGACGGCGCCGGGATTCTGTCACTCGGTCGAGGGCTGCTTCGATATCCTCGACCAGGTCCTCAGCCGCCTCGATACCAACCGACAGACGCAGCAGCGTCTCTCCGATCCCAGCCTGTCTTCGGGCCTCCGGCTTCATTGCGGCGTGGGTCATCGTCGCCGGATGAGCCACCAGGCTTTCGACGCCACCGAGGGACTCCGCGAGCGAGAAGAAACGCAGGCCCTCGAGAAAGGCTTCGACTTCCTCTTGACCACCCGCCAGCTCGAAGCTCACCATGGCGCCAAAACCGCTCTGTTGAGCCGCTGCCACAGTGTGCCCGGGGTGGCTCTCCAGGCCCGGATAATAGACCTTCTCGACCGCACGGCTGACGGCCAGCCGCTCGACGAGCGCTGCCGCATTTTCCAGGTGACTCCGCATCCGAGCGTGGAGCGTACGCAGGCCGCGCAGAGTCATGTAACTGTCGAACGGCGCTCCGGTCATGCCCAGACAGTTACCCCACCAAGCGAGATCCGTTGCCAACTTTTCGTGTTTAGCGATCACCGCCCCGCCGACCACGTCACTGTGGCCGTTGATGTATTTGGTGGTCGAATGCACAACCAGATCTGCGCCGAGGGCAAGCGGTTGTTGCAGTACGGGAGACAAGAAAGTGTTGTCGACCGCGACCAGCGCTTGGACTTCACGAGCCTGCCGACAGACCTCTGGGATGTCGGTGATACGCAGTAGGGGATTACTCGGAGTCTCAATCCAGATCATTTTTGGTTTGTCTGCGATCGCTGCTCGGCAGGCTCGAGGATCACTGAGGTCGACGAAGTGGACGCGAAACCTCTGTTGGCGGGCGCAGGCGTCGAGCAGTCGATAGGTGCCGCCGTAACAGTCGAACGGCGCGATCAGGAGGTCGCCGGGGCCCAAGGGTTGTAGTGCCAAGTAGACTGCTGCCATACCGGTGGCGGTCACCACTGCATCGCAGCCACCTTCGCTGGCCGCTAGGGCGCTGGCCAACAAATCTCTGGTTGGGTTGCCGGATCGGGTGTAATCGTAGTCTCTGGGTTGGCCGAAGCCTGCGAAGGTGAAGTTGGACGACAGATGAATCGGCGGTACCACCGCACCGTGGTGGCGATCGCTTTCGAGACCGGCCCGGACTGCTCGCGTGGCGGCCGCTGGTCGAGGTGGCTGGGTTCGACGTCGGGTCGATTCGAACGGATCTATCAGGCTCATGAGATCGCCTCCGTCCGCTCGAGCGCAGGTTGCAAGATGTCGGTAAGCAGGCTGGTCTCTTTCAGGAAAGTGTCATGGCCGTAGCGAGTTTCGAGCGTGTGAAAGTTGCACGGTCCGGCAAGCCGTCGGCTGAGGGTTTCCATCTCAGGTAACGTAACCAGTTGATCCGAGCTTGCGGCGATCAATGTTGTGTTGGCCGTGACTTGCCGTGGATCGACTCGATGCAGGTCTAGGGACTCGGACAAACGCAGGAAGGCATAGGCGTCGAACCGTTCCGAGAAGTCTCGGCCGCGGGATTCCAGATAACTCTCGACTGGGAATCGGAAGCTCGTTCCAGAGCGCCGCGGTGGCCCCGTGAAGCGATCCGCAAATTCATCCCGGCAGCGGTAGGTTGTCATCGCCAGACCGCGAGACAGAGCCAAGCCTTCGCTTTCGCAGCCGTGCTCGAGAGATAGACGGACAACCCTTCGCTGCAGGCTGCGCCAAGCCGTGGCCATCGGATGGCTGCGGTCAGCAGCACTGATGACTGCCAGGTGTTGGGGTCGGTTTTGGAAGAGGGCACCGAAAGCCAGGGCCACCATGCCGCCATAGGAGGCTCCAACAATGCTGTGGAGGTGCGGGATCTCCAGCAAGTCGAGAAGACAGGCCAGCGCACGGGCCTGATCTTCAGTGGTGACGGCGGGAAAGCTGGCCGGCTCGCACGTTGTCCGTGGGCCGGACGACCCGCCGTTGCCACCCAGATAGTCGAAGCTCAGGACACGGAAGGTGCGGGTGTCGATGGCCTTCCCTGGCCCGACCAGGGTATGCCACCATCCGGGGCTGGGATTCTCCGAAGTTGCCGTGACGTGGGCTGTTGCGGAGATCCCTCCGAGCACGACGACCGTGGGGCCGTCGCCGCCGGTGTCTTCGAAAGCCAATCGCAGCGGCTGCGGCTGCAAGTCGTGAGTGAGTGTAAATTCGTCGGGCAGCTCGCAGGTCTGCAAACCAGGACGGGAGGTGTGACTCCGTGCTTGGGTTTGCGTTTGCGGAAAGCTGCCGAGCGAAACGGTGACGGGGGAATCCAGTGCGGTCATATTCAGTCCTCCGTAAGTTTCGCTCATCGGAACCCTACGTAAGACCAAATGACCACGACCCCATCAGGGGTGTGTTTCCCGTGGTCACTCATCTTTCGGTGAACCCGTGTTCCCCGTAGGAGTTGGCACCTTGTGGAGCTTTGAGGCTCCACCGGTTGCCCCGGCATCGTCGGGCCTATTCCCTCAGCCGGTCTCGATGAGTCGCTTGAAACTGTATGTTTTTGCCAGCACAGGAGTCAAGATTCCGATTCGAGGACCGCAGACAAGGTTCTGCGGAGCGAGACTTCCCGAATTCGATAACAAGGAGGCGGCCGGAAAGCCGGCTGCGCCGTAGAAAGTTCGGTGCTGGTGTTGCCCGATCTCAGGCGCCCAAAACCGAACCAAGCTTCGCGACGATGGGCAATTCGACGTATGTAAGGCTGGTGTAAACTTTCCAGCCCTAAAAGACCAATTGCAGAGACATCACGTACCTTCTCTGTCACTGAGAAGAGGAAATCCTATGCCGCCATCAATCCTTGCTGATGGGCCAACAGAGGCCTTCCCGTATCGTGTCGAAAGTGCCGCCGGTGCGGGGGCGATGGGCATCGTCTATCGTGCTACCGACGTGGCTCTTGCCAGGCCTGTCGCCATCAAGGTCATGAAGGTCGACGTCGAGGAGACGTCTGACTTGAAAAGCGAAGATAGACGTCGTTTTTTGCAGGAGGCTCGTGCCGCTGCCGCGTTGGTTCACCCCGGGGTGACCACCGTGCACCGTATCGGCAAGATCAATGGGGCTCCCTACATCGTCATGGAGTGGCTCGAGGGCAGGACGTTGCAAGAAGTTGTCCGAGAGGACGGAGCAAAATCCCTCGAACAAGCTTCGCGTTGGGCCTATGAGTTACTCGACGTGCTGAACTACGCGCACGGCCATGGGGTTGTGCATCGCGACATCAAGCCGGCCAATGTGGTTGTCGTGGAGAGTGGACGTCTCAAGGTGACAGATTTTGGACTTGCGGTACATCGTGGGCGAGAGCTGGTGAAGACGGCGGCTGGATCGGTCATGGCGACGCCCCAATTTGCGTCCCCGGAGCAGCTCGACGGCCAAAAAGTTGATCACCGCTCCGACCTGTTCTCTACTGCAGTGGTGTATTACAACCTGTTGACAGGCGCCATGCCTTGGGAGGGCAAAAGCCTCACCGAGTTGTTCGCGGCGTTGTTCAGCAAGCCAGCGATCCCGGTGCGGACCCGCCGGCCACATTTGCCTGCCGCACTCGATGCCTGGTTCGAGCGTGCCTTGGCGCGTCAGCGTGAGGATCGGTTCAGCAGCGCTGGGGAGATGATCGAAAATCTCCGGCAAGCGATCCAGCCACCGAAGCCAGCCGAAGCTCCAGCCGAGGCGCTGATCAAGACCGAAGTGATGATCGCCCCCGAAGCTTCCTTCGTGGCGCCGGCTGCACGGCGCCCTTGGGAGGGGGTTTTTGCCCTTGTGCAGTCCTGGTCAACCCAGAGCCTAGGGGTTGTCGAGCGCGAGATCTTCCTCGACAAGCTACTGGATACGCCGCTCCATGTGCCGCCGTTTGCGGGTGCTGCGGTTTTCGGTGACACCTGTCTGTTGGTCGAAGGTGGGGTGGTCTTCGCTGCGATCAGGATCCAAGACGGAGCGGTGCAGCCTGAAGTCGAGTTACCCAGCAGTAGCGAAGTGCGGCTCTACTCGGCGCCCGCGAACTACCATGTGGGGACGATCACGCTGCTGGCGAGCGCCCTGCAATCTAGCCCAGCGCGCCACCGAGGTTTGGACTCGATGGTTGTCAATCTGCCGGCGTTTACCGGTAGATTGCTGGCCAAGGGATTCGAAGGTGTGCTGCGGCTAGAGGAATCTGACTGCTTTGCACTCTACCTGCTGCTGGAGGGCCGGTCGGCCCTGGTTCTGGTGGGAGGCAGCTGGCCCACCGATCCTCGTAAGGCTGGATGGCAGAGCTGGCTGAGCTCGGTCGAGGCGACGGCGAGTTTTTTCGATCGACATATTCGCCCGCCCTCGTTCTGGTTTCGTCGTGGGTTTCGCAACCTGGAGTGGACCGTCGAGCGGCTGGCCGAGCTACCGCAGGGCTCGTCGACCGCGACGCTGGCGTCTTTGCTGGGTTCAGGAGCCCAACAGGCGCAGCGTATCCTTCGCGCCCAGCTGACCGACCGAAGTCGCGAGATGGTGGGATCGGTGATGGCGGCATCAGCTCCGATGAGTCGTTTCCTCGAATGGATGTTGCAGGTTTTGCCTCGAGTCATGGTCGAGCAGCGACGCTCGGATGCATGGAAGTACTTGGCCGATTGGTTGCTCTTGATCGACCGAGTTCGGCTGCATGCCGATGTCGAGCTTCCAAACTCGGGCAAACGGGAATCATTTGATCTGGTGACCTCCGACGCTGATGGCAAGATCCTTCACCTGGGTTGTCGGGTCGATGCGGTGGATGTTGATGGCTTCAATCGTTTTCTCGAACGTGTGCTGGCGACCAAAGAGGCGCACAAGAAGGGTGGGGATATTGGTGGTGTCTTCCTGATCAGTCAGAGCTTTTCCGAGCCGGTGTTGGAAGCCTACCGAAAGTCGTTACATCGCGGTTTGGGTAACCGACTGCTGGGTATCGACAAATCGATGGGCTACGACGGCTTCGTTCGAGTTGGAGCACGTCGTGGTTTCCACCTGTTGTTGGTGGAAGAACGTGATGGCGGTTTTCAGCCACGCTTTATCGACTAGATTTGATCCATTCAACGAGGAGAGTTACCCTCGATGTCAAATATCAGAAAAACGTCCCCAGCCATTCATCTTGCGGTCATCCGTGCAGCTAGCTCAATACCGCTGTTGTTCATCGGTACCCTCCACCTGATTGGTCAGGCGCCGATGTTGCCCATTCTAGAAGGGGCGAACATTCCGTTTGCGCCATTCTTCGCGATCGCGGTGCCAGTGCTCGAGGTCGTGGCAGGAGCCTCCTTGCTGGCCGGCTACTTCTCCCGCGTCGGCGCGCTGATCGCCTTGGTGATCATGGTCGTCGCGCTCTACGTCCACATGATGCATGACTGGGCTGACGAACCGACGCTCGTTTTACCGATCGCGGTTTTTGCGGGTGTTGTGCAAATCCTCTGGGGTGGTGCCGGGGTCTTCAGCAGCGATATTGCGGCTAGTTAGATCTTGTTTCTAGCTCACGAGATGTTCTGGCCTGCCGGTTTTACCGGGGCCATCGGCGAGTGCCTTGGCTATCTTCCTCAGCAGCTCTTTGGGTGCAAAGGGTTTCTGGATGAAAGTGGTTGGTGCAGCGTCGCCGAGTCTTCGACGAATTTCTTGTTTGCTATAACCGCTCGTCAACACGACCGGTATGGAGTGTTCTTGACGGATCGCTTGCAGTGTTTGGATACCGTCGAGATGGGGCATGGTGATGTCGAGCAGCACGGTAGAGATTTTGTGACTTTGGCGCTCCAGGCATGCGAGAGCGTCCTGGCCGTCGCCAGCGGTCAACACACGAAATCCTGAATCTTTAAGGATATGCTGAGCGACCTCGATCACCACCGGGTCGTCGTCGACCACTAGAATCGTTCGGCCACCCCCATCGATTTCTGCCGATGGCAAACCCCTGGATCGCGTCTCGGCGACAGTTTTGGTGGCTGGAAAGAGGATCCGGAAACTAGATCCTTGGCCCTCTTGGCTCGTGACCTCGAGGGCGCCTCGGTGTCCACGAACGATGCCGAGAACAGCTGCTAATCCCAGACCGCGGCCCGAGAACTTGGTGGTGAAGAACGGGTCAAAGATCTTCGAGCGCGTCTCCTCGCTCATGCCGCAGCCGGTGTCCGAGACTTCCAGTACAACGTAAGGCCCTTCGGGCAAACCCTCCTCGAGGTATGTCCTGGCGAGATGGAAACGGTCGACTTCCAGCGCTCGAGTGCTGACCGAGATGACTCCTTCGCCGTCGCCGAGTGCTTCAGCAGCGTTGGTGAGAAGGTTCATCACGACTTGGCGGACTTCGGTGATATCCGCTTCGATTGCCGGCAAGTCAGGCCGCAGATCGAGTTCCAACGTCGCTTTTTTGGTGACCGAAGCACGTAGCAGATCCAGCATTTCTTCGATCAAGACCCCGAGATCGATCGGCTCGACGACAAACTTGCCGCGTCCCGAGTAGGCCAGCATTTGGTTTGAGAGTTCCGCGGCCCGCTCGGCCGAAGTTTCGACACCCTCGATAAAACAACGGGAAGGGGAGTCTTCAGGGAGCTTTTGTAGAGCCAAGGCTGCATTGCCGAGCATTCCCACCAACAGGTTGTTGAAGTCATGGGCGATACCGCCGGCCAGCACGCCCAGGCTCTCGAGCTTCTGCGCCTGCCGCATCTGTTCATCAAGCTTGCGGCGCTCCACTTCGGCCTGCTTGAGCTCCGTGATGTCAACCGCTACGCCGAGCACCGAGGGCAGAGTCGAGTCGGCCCGGGTGAAAGGAATTTTGGTGGTCTGGAGAAAGCGGACGTTGCCGTCGCGATCGGTGATCTTCTCTTCCTGAATCAGCTTGGCCCGGCCACTCTCGATGACCTCCAGATCATCACGACGAAAACGACGAGCCTCCTCGTCTGAGCTGACGAACTCAGCATCCGTTCGCCCGAGTAATTCCTCGACGCTGGTACCGTAGGCTTCCGCCACCGCGCGATTGGCGAGATTGAAGCGGCCTTCGCTGTCTTTCGCAAAGATGAAGTGAGGTACCAGGTCGATCACCTCACGCAGGCGAGCCTCACTTTCTCGCAGAGTCCGTTCGTTGGCTTCTAGCCTCGAGACGGCGCGCTGTCGCTCCAACTCGGCCCCAGCCCGTGCCGCGAAGAGTTCCAGAACAGAGACGTCGAAGCTGTCCTCATCCAAAGGTTCGACGTCAAGCATCGCCAAGTGGCCAATGATCTGGCCGCTCGAATCTTGGAACGGTACGGCGGCGTAACTTTCGGCCTGAAGATCCACCAGATCCTGGTCGATCGGAAACCGTGATTGGATGTCTCGATCGTAGAAACAGGGAGTACCCGCGACAACCTGAGAGCACGGGGTACCACTCAGGTCGTACTCAAAATTTTCTAGAAATTCACTGCCGTTCCAGAACGCCAGAGTTGCCAACTTCGACGGCGGTGAATCCAGACATTGGGTCACGAAGCAGTAGCGGAGATCGAGGGCCGTGGCAAGGTGTTGGACCAGGGAGTAAAAGAACGCATGGCCGGTGGTGGTGGCAGTCCCCGCCACCACCGCCCTGACAACCTGTTCTGTCGAACTTTGCTGTGTCGACTTTTCTTGTACCAACTACTTCTTGTGCTCCGCGACCCATTGCTTGTGGTCTTCGAGGTTCTGGATCCAAGGTTTACGCTCGAAGTAGCTGTCCATCAGCTCGCGCAGCTTGCCGGAGAGCATCACCAGAGCGAGCAGGTTCGGCAGAATGACGATGCCGAGGAAGATATCGCCCAGGTCCCAGGCCACCGCCGGCGCAATCAGCGCTCCCATCAAGTGCATGCCGACGTACACCAGGCGATAAGGGGTGACTGCCTTCGAGCCAAAGAGGTATTCGGCGCAACGATCGCCGTAGTAGCTCCACGAGATGGCGGTCGACAGTCCGAAGAGCAGGACAGAGATCAAAACGATGTGGTGGCCGAAGTCACCGATAGGCTTCAGGCCACGCCGGAATGCGAGCATGGTGAGGGGCGCTCCACCTTCAGGAGCGTCGGCGTAGAGCACGCCATAACTAGTGCCATCGTCACTGACCGCAGTGGCTGCCGAGGGGGTCAGTAGGCCGCTGAAGGGCCGGGTCTGCTCGACGTCGGTGAAGAACCGGCTCACCGCAACGTCATGCCAAGCGAAGTGGACCGCGCCGGCGGCGATTTGTTGTACACCGTCCAGGATGCGAACTTCGTCCGGGGTCGCCCCTTCTTCCCAGGCGCCTCGATCGTCGAGAGCAATGTAGGAGATGTCTCCGCCATCGAGGGTCAGCTCGGTTGCCACTCTGGCATCCCATGACCCAGTCATGATGATCACCAGGGCGGTCATCGTCACGATGACAATGGTGTCGATGAAGGGTTCGATCAAGCCCACAACACCCTCGGAGACCGGCTCATCGGTCTGCGCGGCGGCATGGGCGATGGGCGCCGAACCCTGACCAGCCTCGTTGGAGAACAGGCCACGATTGACCCCCCAGTTGAGAGTGACGAGGAAGGCACCGATACCCGTGCCGGCAACGCCAGCGGTCGGATTGAAGGCCTCGGTGAAAATCAGTCCGAAGGCGGGTAGCACCTTGTCGATGTTGAACAAGATGATGAGCAATGCACTGACGACGTAGATGCCAGCCATCACCGGCGCCAGGATGCCGGTGACCTTGCCGATCCGGGTGATGCCACCGAGAATGACCGCCGCGATAATCGCCGCTGACACCAGACCGGTCACCAGGTTGGGCACGCCGAAGGTCGACTGGACCGTGTCGGCGACGGTATTGGCTTGGACAGCGTTGCCGGTGAGGAACGCAGTCGAGCCCAGCATGACGGCAAAGAAGATGGCCATCCATCGCCAATTGGGCCCCAGGCCACGTTCGATGTAGTACATCGGACCACCGGACACCGAGCCTTCATACTTCCCGACGTCTTCCTTGTTTTTGACCTGACGGTAGTGCTGGGCCAAGGTCACTTCCGAGAACTTGGTAGCCATACCGAGCAACGCGGTCATCCACATCCAGAACAGCGCTCCGGGACCGCCCCAGTGAATGGCCCAGGCGGCGCCAGCGATGTTACCGATGCCGACGGTGGCGGAGAGCGCCGTGGTCAGAGCCTGAAAGTGAGAGACATCTCCCGGCTCGTTGGGGTCATCGTACTTCCCCGTCGTGACGCCGAAGCCGTGAAACAAATGCCGAACTTGGACGAACCGTAACTTGAAGGTCAAGAAGATGCCAACACCCAACAGGGCGATCACCTTGAGTGGGATCGTCTCGCCGGAGACCGGAATACCGAAACTATCGACGACATATTTGATACTGCTGACGATCTGCGCGAGTGTTTCCATGAATTCTCCGCCGGACGAGGTTAGACGCTGTTAGCTGGGGGTTGGGAGAGTATACAGTAGGTCAACAAACGCCCGCCTGCGGTCCTGGCCACACCCCTTGTTTGATGGGTGGAGGCCGATTGTTGGTGAAAGGACCCGGCGGAGACTATGCGTAAGAAGGGCGCATAGGCATGAAGATCGGAATGCATGATGATCGGAATCTGGAGTTTCCGGGCGTGATGGCCGCATTTTCGAAGGAGCGAGGGCTGGCTGCTCTGATGCTGGCTGGGTTGGCATTTTTTGCCCGCCCTCTGTGGTTCGGAGAGAGCTTCTTCTACCGCGATCTCTATCTGTACTTTCTTCCGATCAAGAAGATCTTGGCCGAGGTGTTGGGCTCCGGCGAGCTCCCGCTCTGGAACACCTACTTGCATGGCGGGCAGCCACTTCTGGCTGAAATATCGTCTTCGACGCTGTATCCGTCGAATGTGTTGTATTTGCTTTTGCCGGTTACACAGGCGCTGAGCCTCGATATCGTGCTCCATGTTCTCGCTTCGTCGGCAGCACTTTACGTGCTGGCTCGCCGGTTAGGTATCAGTCAACCAGCGTCAGCTATAGGCGGGCTGGTCTACGGCTACTGCGGCTTTACTCTGTCGCAGGCGAACCTCTACTTTCGTTTGCTCGCGACACCCTACCTGCCCTTGCTGTTGATTTGTTGGGACGGTTTGTTGCTGGCCGAGCCCGGACAGAGGCGACGGTGGTACCTCGGCTTGGTTGGACTCGGAGCCCTACAAGTTTTCGCCGGTTCAGGTGAGATGCTGATTTTGACCTGGTCCACGCTATTGCTCTGGGGACTCACCAGGCCAGCCCGTGAGTGCTCGCGGGGGCGGATGGTCGTGTCTTGGGGGGTGGCCGGGTTGATCGCTGCGGCGCTTTCCGCCCCTCAGTTGTTGCCGCTGGTGGAGATGGTTGGGCAGTCTCAACGTGGCGATGGCTTGGCACCTGAGACCACGCTTCATTGGTCGGTGCACCCGCGCCGATTGCCCGAACTGGTCTTGCCTGGCTTCATGGGGCGAACGGATACCCAAGGTGAAGGGGATTATTGGGGCACAGAGATTGTCGATACTGGATTCCCGTTCATGCTGAGTCTCTATGCGAGTGCTTTGGTCATTGCACTGGCTTTGCTCGCTGGGCTGAGGCGTGGCGATGGGTTCTTGCCGCGTCGGCTTCGATACGGCTTGTTGGCACTTTGGCTACTCTCGGTACTGTTGGCGTTGGGACGCTGGCTGCCGCTATCCGAGTGGCTGCTCCAGTTTCCTGGAATGCACCTATTTCGTTACCCGGTTAAATTCATGAATCTCGGTATTCTGCCGATGGCACTGTTGGCGGCCGAGGGGGTGGGCGTGTTGCGGAACCTCGGCCGCGAGCCTGGCATCCGAGGCCGAAGGGCCGCCGTCATCAGTAGCGCGATCGCCGGAATCATGCTGGTCGGTTGGTTGCTGCTGGCCCTCTCGCCAGACTTCAGCAACCGCCTGCAGCGGCTGTGTTTTGACGACCACGGACCGGTGAGTGCGCAAGGCCTGCAAGACGCTTGGCGCCATATGACCTTGGTCTGGCTGGCGGCAACGTTGGTTTATGTTCTCGGGCGTTCCCGACCACGACTGGCCACCTCCTGGATGTTGGTGGCCATTGTCGCGATCGATCTCATGACTGCGGGGCGGCGAGTCAATCCCACCGCCCCGATCACATTCCTGGCCAAGGAGCCGCCAGCAGCTGCGTTGGTGAGAGAGCAATTGCAAGATGGGCGTTTCTATCGGGAACCGTTGACCACCGAACCTGCGGTCCGCGCGCCAGGAACCAGCAGCATCTGGCTCACTCTTTGGAACCAGGAGGTCCTGCGGTTCTACCTTGCAGCCGGATACGGCATTCCGATCATCTTTCACGATGACTACAACGGCTTGGCGTCCAAGCGCGTGATGCAGCAAAAATGGACGATCGAGGCTCTACCCTGGGAGCGTCGACTGCCGCTACTCTCGGCCGCCGCAGTGCGGGTGTTGGTTTCCGCCGACGAGATCTCCCTGCCTGGGGTCGAGCGAGTGGGCTCTGTCGCCAGCTCAGCCCAGCCCTTTCACATTTATCGGCTCAACACGTCTGCAAAGAGGGCCGAACTGATCACCGCCTACCAGTCGTTTGCCTCAGCAGAGGATGCGATGGCTGCCATGCTGGTCCCGGGATTCGATCCACGCCAACATGCGGTTGTCGAAGGGGATGTCCCGGCAGCCGATCCAACCTGTCGCGGGCGAGGTCGAGTCGAGACCCTCGTGCGTCGTCCCCACCATCATCGCATCTCGGTGGTTTCGGACTGTCCGAGACTGTTGGTTCTATCCGAGGTCTGGTATCCGGGATGGCAGGCCAAAGTTGATGGCGAACGAACTCCGATCCTGCGCGCCAACGTCGCGTTTTCGGCGATTTGGCTGCCAGCCGGTGAGCACGATATCGAATGGCGTTACGTCCCTAAATCGCTTTATCTCGGCTTTGGGATCTCGCTGGTTTCACTGATTGGGCTGGTGCTGTCAGGCGAGATCTATCGCCGACGCCGCAAGCTCGGTAGTGATCGAGCCAGCTAAAATAGCGCACGACCTGTGCTCTGGTTGAAATGAATCATCGCTGGGCGATGTTTCAGGTGTGCCAACCCTCGCGGAGGTTGTACACTAGGCGGCCCTCGGGCAGCCGCGCTCGCCTGCAGAGCCCCGGACGCAACGTTCACATGCGATCCCTGGATTTGAGTCGGAGGGACTCTATCGATGCCATTATTCGAGACTAGCCATTACCTCCGATCGGTCAGCGTGACCCTCGCAGTGATCGTTGTTGGGGCACTCACGTTGACACCTACGAGCCTCGGCCAGCAAGCCGACGCCGTGGCCGACACCTCACCTGCTGTAGCGGAGCGAGAGGCTGGTGAGGCCCCTGTCGTCGGCGACGCTCACGAAGCTTTTCGTAGCGAACTCCGGCGAGTGATCGCCGACGCCCGCGACAGCGTTTTTCCGGCGCTGGTTTCGATCGGTGTGGTGACGGTGCAATATAGCGGCGGCAAGGAGTACAAAGGACGCAGCGTAGGCAGTGGCACCATCATTTCACCGGAAGGTTACGTGCTCACCAACCAGCATGTGACCAGCAACGGTCGCAAGTTTGTCTGCACCCTGTCCGATAAACGTGAGGTTTCGGCTCGGCTGGTAGGGGAGGATCCGTTGACCGACTTGGCGGTGCTTCAGTTGGACGCCGAAGAGCTTGGCGACCTGAGTGAACCCCTGCCAGTGGCCGCGTTTGGTGACTCTGCCAAGCTCGAAATCGGAGACTATGTGATGGCCATGGGTTCGCCCTTCTCGCTGTCGCGTTCGGTGAGTCTCGGCATCGTCTCGAATACCGAGCGTGTTTTTGCCGGTGGTTTCGGCAGTGACGATATCGAAGAGATGGAGCTCGAAGCCGGCCAGCGTACCGGGCTGTTCACCCGCTGGATCCAACACGACGCGGTGATTAGCCCAGGCAATAGCGGTGGCCCGCTGGTCAATTTGAAAGGCGAGATAGTTGGCGTCAACGAGCTTGGTGGCAGCACCCTGAGCTTCGCGATCCCGAGCAACTTGGCGGCGCGGGTGACCGAAGCCTTGATCGCCCACGGCGAGGTTGAACGCAGCTGGATCGGGGTCAGTTTCAAACCGATCCAGCGCACCGGCCTCGAGTCGGGAGTTTTGATCAGCTCGGTGGTGGTGGATGGGCCAGCGGGAAGCGCCGGGGTCGAGGCTGGTGATGTCATGACACATTTCCAAGGTGAGCCAGTGACGGTGCGGTTCGTCGAAGAAGTGCCGCTGCTGCTCGATCGCATTGCGAGTCTGCCGATCGGCACAACGATTGAGCTCGCGGTACGCCGGGACGAAGCGGATATTACGGCGCGCATTCAAACGGCCAAATTGGAAAAGGACCTCGGCGAGCAACGGGTTTTTGCTGTCTGGGGGCTGACCGCGCAGGCTATTACCGAGAAGATGGCCCGAGAATGGCGCATCGGCGACACCGCCGGGGTGATCGTCACCGGTGTCAGCCGCGGCGGGGCTGCGCAACAGGCAGAGCCACCGCTCGAGCCGCGAGACGTTGTGCGGTCGATCGACGGTCGGCAGATTATGGGCCTGGCGGATTTGATCGCAGTGTACGAAGAGCTCTACGTCACGTCGAAGACAGCATCACCTGCTTCGTCCGAAGACTCTGGTTCGTCCGAAGACCCTGGGGACTTGCTGTTCGAGCTCGAGCGTCGAGGGACCAATCGGCTGGCGATCCTGGCGCCAAAAGTTGACGAAGAAGACGATCCGCCACGGGAGCTGCCAAAAGCCTGGATCGGGGTGGCGACCCAACCCGTAGTCCCGAGACTGGCCGAACAGTTGGGTTTCGAGCGTGGTGCTGGTTTTCGCATTACCCGGGTTTATCCGACGAGTGAGGCCGCAAAAGCCGGGCTTGTGGTCGGCGATGTGATCCTCGCTGTTAATGGTGAGCCCCTCAACGTCGAGGGGCTGCAAGATTCGGCGCTGCTGGCGCGACGGGTGCGCAATCTCGAAATCGACGACACCGCAACCTTGACGGTTCGGCGCCAGGCGGAAACGCTCGACGTGCCGGTGCAGTTGGAGCGAACTCGGCTGACCAAAGAAGAGGCCCGGCGCCATGACGATAGTGATTTTGAAATCTCGGTGCGGGAGCTGACTTTCTTTGATCGCGACGAGAACCGTTGGAGCTCCGAGGTGCGTGGCGTGTTGGTGGAAGACGTTGATCCCGGCGGTTGGGCTGGACTCGGTGGCCTGCGGCCAAGCGACCTGGTGCTACGGATCAACACGATGCCGATTCGCGGCTTGAAGAGTTTCCGCCGGGTTTTGAAGGACATCAAGAGAGAACAGCCCTCGCGCGTCGTGATCGTCGTGCTGCGTGGCGTCAAAACACACTTCCAATATCTCGAGCCGGATTGGACACCTTCGGTGCATTGACTGTTGGTCTGATAGTTACCCGGTCTGATGGTGACCCGGTCTGATAGTGACCCGGTCTGTCAGTGACTCAAGCCTGTTAGGCGAATCGAAGATGATGATCAAACGACCAAGATGTTGTTCTAGCGATCGATTCGGCCGGTCCGTGGCAGTCACCCTCTTGGTGGCGAGCCTTGGATTTACGGGGCCACAAGTGGCGCGAGCCGAGGACAATCCCTATCGATCCCTGGTCTCAAAGGCCGCGGTCATGGTCGACGTGACGTTTGTTCTCAAGGTCAAGATGACCGGAGCTGGCGGCGGCCGTGAGATCGAAGGTGAAACCACCTGCCTGTTGATCGATGCCGATGGGTTGGTGTTGTGCTCCAACACCGAGCTCGGCGGTTACGTCGGCCTGATGTCGCAACTGATGGGCCGCGGCGGCGGCTTTGATATGAGCGCAGCGCCGCGGGAGATCAAGGTGCTGGTAGGTGATCGCACCGAGGGGCTCGACGGCCGGCTGCTGGCCCGTGATAGCGACCGTGATTTGGCGTGGGTAAAGCTCAATGAGCCCATCACCGAACTCGGGTTGCCATTCCTCGACCTGACGCAGGCCGCCGAATTGCAGCCGGGGGACCGTTTCTACCGCTTGCGCCGGATGGACAAGTTCTTTGGCTCAGTGCCAATTGTGACCGAAGGTATTGTTGCAGCCATGGTCGAAAGGCCGCGCAAACTCCTGGTCCCCACCGAGCCGACTAGTGGTGGCTTCGGTCTGCCCGTGTTCACCGCCGATGGACGAATAGTCGGGATCACCGTGATCCAATTTCCGGCGGCGGAAGATCAGATCGACGGTATGTTGAGCGGTGGCATGTCCTTCTTGAGTTCAGCTGCCAAGCTCGAAGACATGGTCGGCGGTCTTATCATGCCAGCGGCCGAGCTCGCCAAGGCGACTCAGCTGGCGCGGGAGAGCTTCGCCCGAGACGACGAAGACGAGTGAACGCCCTCAGAAGACTTTTGCCGACGGTTCGGGCGCCGCGGCATGGAGCTGGGTGACGTCGGCACCGCGTTGGCGAGCCACTGCCAGTGCCTTGATGAGTTCTTCTTGCCGGCCCGTGGCCCGCGCTGTGATCGCCAACAGAAGATAACTTTCGGTACTGCGACTGCTGCTCTGGTTTTGCATTTCGTTGTTCAGGCGCTGAAACGCAGCTTCAAAGTCACCGCGGTGGATCTCGAGGCGGGCGCGCAGGATGTCGAACCCGTGGGTGAAACGGGTTGCTTCGGATCTCGGTAGATCCTTGCTGCCGGCCGCCAGAGCCTGCTCCGCCTGTTGCAAGCTCGACATCGCCGCCTGGTATTCAGCGCGGTCGACCTGCAGGTTGCCAAGGCTGAGATAGAGGTGGGCATCGAGCAGATAGTCGGTCGAGGCCAGCGGCGAGCGAACCCCAAGCGCCCGGCGCATAGCAACCTCGGCAGCCTCCAAATCTCCGTCCGCCGTGTGTTCTCGAGCTTGCAGGAGCAGCATTCTCTTGGGATGCCGGCGCCGGTCGATGAATCGACCGAAAACCTCCCGGTCGCGGTCCAGCCACAGTCGCCGAGGCGGTTGATCGATCTCGAACTCGAGCTTGGTCTGCCGTCCAGAAATCGCCAGGCGCCCGACCAACATAGGGCGCTGCGCTGGCTTCGAGGAGGTCGGCCTGGGTTCTTCGGCGAGCAGAATCTGGAACGGCACCACCAGCTCAGACTCTTCAATGTCCAAGCGGTTTTCTATGCGGCGGCGCCTGATATCGAGGTGCCCGTCTGGCGTTGCCACAATGCCGTAACGGTAACGAGAGGGCAACTCCTGCTGGGCCTCGATACGAACTTGCCAGCGGCCTCCCGGCAGCTGCTCGAACACGTAGTCGTAGTAGATTTCTGGCAGTCCGGTACCGAAAATGAACTGTTGGGCAAACGCGTCGAGGTCGCTGGCAGTAATCGCTTCGAGCAAGCGCAAGAAGTCGGCGGTGGAAATCACCCGACCGGTAGTCGATTTCACCACCGCGGCGAGGGCGCGTAGGAAATCGTCCGGACCGAATTTCTGGGCCAACATCTCGAGTACCAACGGCCCCTTGCGATAGACGATCGCGTGGTAGGCGTCTTGCGAGCGGCTGGAGAACAGTCGCTCACCTAGCACCAACGGGCCGAGAGACTCGATCGAGCGCCCGTCTTCGAGGGTGGCGGTCAGCTCCTGCTGCCAGCCGGTGACCGGCCCAACTTCCGGCTGCAGACCGCGGTGACGCGCCCACAGCAGCGCCGCATAATTGGCCATCGCTTCACTGATCCACTGATCCCGGTAGCTCCGCCAACCGACCATATGCCCCCACCACTGGTGGGCAATTTCATGGGCTACAACCGAGCCGCGATCTTGCACATTGAGCAGCCTGCCAAAGGCTCCCCAATCCGCCAGCAGATTGCCCGATAAGGTGACGAAGCCGAGCAGCGCCTGCGACGTATGCCGGGGGACCGTGACCACGGTGAGCTCGTCCAATGGATACGGGCCGAAGATGCTCTCGTAGAACGTCATGGCATCAGCGATGGTGGCGACAAGCTTGTCCGGGGCATCCTCCGGTGCCATGGCCAACGTGGCCGGATCCATGGCGAGATGCAACTGCACATGCCCCGTCGAGAGCGACCAGACGTCAAACAGTCCAACCTCGAAGCTGAAGCCGAGGGCTGGCACATCGAGTAAGCGCTGCTCCCAACGCAGGTCATCCGTTTCGCCACTGGCAACTTTACGGCCACTGGCTACCAGGGTGTAGGTCTTGGGCCACCGCAAGGTAACGTCGTAGGTGGCCCGTTCGTTCGTGCCGCTGCGAGGGTACCAACCGAGGCTGGTCCGTAATGCCAAATCGCGATCGGTGCCAGGGTTGAGAAACGTGCCTTTGCAAGCCAGCTCCAGGATCAATTCGGCGCCGTGTTTGTGGGCCTTGGGCAGTACGACGTTGACGTCATTACCTTCGCGCAAATGAAACAGCTCTTGGCCTGTGCTGTCCGACAAGTGGGTGATCTCGAGATCTCGGTGGAGCTCGAGCCGCACCACCCGTCGACCGCCGCGGATTGCGCGCATCGTGACGCGGGACTGGCTGACGAGCGTGCGGGTTGCCGGATCGACCCGTACGTCGAGCTCGTAGTGTCGAGGCGCAAAACCCGCTGATCCGGTCCGCGGCGTCCCTTCGGCGGTCCGTAAGGAGGTCTGGATCCAACTGTCCCAGCGCCCTATTTTGGCCAACTCCAACCCCACGAGGCGCCCACTTTGTTGTTGGCGATGGACGTATCGAGCGAGGTTCTTCTGACGCTCTGGGCTGAGATCAAGACGCACAAATTGCCCGAGATTGATCTGTTCTTCGGCTGCTGGGTCGACCTGCAATAGGAACGGCCCGAGCGCTTCGCCGAGAAACCAACCGGCAAAATAATCTTCATAGAGCGGGTCATTCAAGGCGTCGAGCAGGATGCCGGTTTCAACACCGAGGCTTTGCCGCTCGGGACTGTCGTTCCATTCCGCATAACGCAGTGTGGCTCGCCGCCGAATCTCCGGGTCGACGTATTTTGCCACCGGTCGTTGCAGCAAGGCCTCGGCGGCGGCATCGCGAGCGATCACAAACACCGCTTCACTGAAAGTTTCCGCTAGTCGATCGCTACCGGTGAACAACTCGAGCTGGCCTGATTCGATGGCGTCTGGAGGCTCGAGCTGCACCTGCCCCCGGCCGATGAACACGATCTCCGTCGCCCGACCGTCGACAGTGCGGACTGGGAACAGTACCCCATGGGAGAGATCGAGGGTGGCGAAGCCGGTGCTCAGCCGTAACCCTGAAGGATCGAGGGGATGTTCCAGATCAACCGTTGCTGAGCGCACCTGCTGGAGCAACACCCGAGGGTCCGGAGGAGGAGCGGTACTCGTTGTAAGCTCAGCGTTAGCACCGTCTGAGGTATCGCCGTCAGAGGTCGTACGTTCGGTCGCGGTAACCTCGGCTGCCTCGTCGCCAGCCGTCGTTTCGTCGGCCGCCGTCGTTTCGTCAGCAACAACGTCACCGACCCATCCACAGAGTCCGCCGACGGACACCATGACGAGCAGGGACACCATAACCAACAGGCGGTCGAATCGATGAGTGTCCGGTCTCAGCTGTTGGCCTCGGTGGTGATGGCAGACATCGAAACACGCTCTCGAGAATAGAGAGGGCGGCAGATAGACGGTAGCGGTTGGTGGATTTGCCCCTGAAGTCATCTGTGGCGAGCAGACTGACGATCAATATGATGGCATCTGGACCCTGATCCTGGCAACGCTCAGCCGTGGATTGGCAAGCGCTTCAGTCTGATTGGCCTCGGCGCGGTAAGATCCTGCCGAGATCATGACTCTAAGATTTGGCATGCAGACGGCAGTCCAGCCTCGGTATCCCTTACGCCGCGCCTTGAAGTTGATCGTCATCGGTGTGGTTGGGGGCTTGCTCACCACCTACGTTGGGTACCTGCTGTTCTTGATCTGGGATCAAACCGCAGCGGTGCAATCGCAAGTCTGTTGCACAACACCCGCGGATTGGGGCGCCGAGTATCAGGATGTTGTGCTGTCCAGCCACGGTGAGACGTTGAAGGGTTGGTACGTGCCATCGCCCAATGACGGCCTGGCAGGCAGTGGTGCGGTGGTGATCTTGTTACATTCCGGCGGCATCCATCGCATGGGAGTCGAACGCGAGGCGCGGGTGCTATGGGCTGAGGGATTCAATGTCCTGCTGTACGATCGACGCGCCCATGGCGACAGTACCGGTGACGTCAACTCTGGCGGCTGGCGAGACGTCGAAGATATACCCGCCGTGTTGGACTTCCTGCGCCAGCAGAGCGACGTCGACCGCGAACGTATCGGCGTTTTTGGAGCCTCAATCGGAGGTCAAGTGGCGTTGCGAGCCGCCGCCATGTTTCCCGAGATCAAAGCCGTGGTGGCAGACGGCCCGAGCCTCTGCGGTCTCCGAGATCATCTGCCGATCTCGCAAGCCCCTGGCATCTACCGGGGATGGCGCTTTCTGTCGTGGCTCGCGGCACCAGTTTTTGAACTGCGCCTGGGAATGCGAGAGCCACCCTCAGTTGTCGACGTGATTGCCGAGATCTCACCGCGACCGATCCTATTGATCACCACTGACGAACTCGAAACCAAGGTCGTCCGTCGCTATTTCGAGTTCGCCAAAGAGCCCAAGACCCTGTGGCAGATTCCCGAAACTGGCCACGGCGGTGGGTTTGCGGCCCGACCCGAAGAGTATGCGCAACGCTTGGTGAGCTTCTTTAGTGAAGCCTTGTGACCGCCAGAGTGTGGTCGAGCGTCAGCCTCGGAGGTTTTGTGCTTCGAGATACAGACCTCCATCGAGCCGACGTCAGAGGTGCGAATCTGCGCTCGGCCGACCTCCGCAATACGATCCTAAGAGGAGCTATCTTGCAAGGCGCAAGACTAGAGAATGCGCAGCTTGTTGGCGGCCGAGCAAATATCGCCGACGTTTGGTTGGCGTTCGCTAATATAGACAGTACTCCCTGGGAGATGACTCACTAGCACGGAGCCAACAATGGAAAGCGCTGAAATTCGGCTTCTGGCCCCGACCGGCAACGCGCGTGGCGATTTGTTTACGCGTTTGATCAAAGACCTGTTCTTTGCACTTGGGTATGACGATCTACTTCTCGACGTCCAAAAAACAGGTCGAGAAGTCGACATCCAAGGAAAACATCGGCTTGAAGACAGGCGCGTTGTAGCAGAGTGCAAAGCGCACTCTTCCAAGATTGGCGGCGCGGACTTGAACAAATTTTTGGGCGTCTTGACGCGTGAGCGAGATAGGCACGAACCCACACCTGTCGCTGGCTACTTTTTGTCATTAAGCGGTTTCAGCGGGCCGGGTATTGAGCAAGAGTCCTCGACCAGCTCAAAGCGACAGATGATTCTCCTTGATTCTCAAGCAATAATCAAAGAGCTTGAACGAGCTCATGTTTTGGTAAACTCTGCGGAAGCTGCGGAGCGCGCCGGTCGTTGCGCAGAACATGCAGGGCTGAAGAATGCGATTTACGACGGCACGGAGTTGCTGGGCCATGAGCAAGGGTACATTCGTGCTGTCTTTTATTCAAAAGGAAAAGAGCGGACCGACTTTGTCCTTGTCCATGCCGACGGTACTCCGCTCGCACGATCCGTAGCGGCTGAGGTTATTGCCGCCGATCAGCTATGTGGAGGCACACTTTATTGTATTCGTTCTTTAGCACCTGATCCAAGGCCAAGCCAAGATGCTTTCCTCGATACCGCGATGGAACGATACCGCCTCTGGATAGCACAAGAGTGCGGGTACATCCAGCTCGACGGACTACCAACCGATGCCGACCTCAGCAACAAAAGACTCAAACTAGAGCACATTTTTGTGCCGCTAAGGGTCGTAGGTAGACAGAGACGGGCAAAGAAGACCGGATTCGTACCTGAGGACACCGGCAAAGAAGTCCCTGCGCGACCGGAATATTTTGGCCAGCTTCTGTCGGATGAACACCATCTCGCCTTAGTCGCCGCTCCCGGCGGTGGAAAGAGTACTTTACTCAAATGGTTGGCCCTTGCATATGCATTCCCTAACCATCGCCTTGATCCATCAGAGACCTTACCAGACCGTGATTGGATTCCGATACTTCTCCGGTGCCGCGCACTCCGTGATCGGGCATATCGTCCTATCTTAGAGCTTCTCGAAGAACTTCCTCATCACTCTGGGATGATTGCCGAAGAGGCTGGAGCCTTTCATGAATTCTTGCGTGAGGCGGTCCGCGTCGGACGGGTTCTCCTACTTATCGATGGCCTTGATGAGATCCACGAGGAAGGAGCTAGACGCGCTCTAGCTCAGAATCTCCGGACGTTCCTGGCCATGTTCCCAGAGGTAGCGGTTGTCGTCACATCACGTGTAGTTGGATTTCGGTTAGTTGCAGGAACGCTGCGCGGAGCTTGTGTTCGCGCGGAGCTGGCGCCTTTCGATCGAGATGACATTCAAAGGTTGTGCGTACAGTGGCAAGTTGAGGTGCTAGGTGACAAAGAGACCGTTCGTGCCGATGCTCTTGACTTAGCGGCAACAATCTTAGGCGATCGACGCATCCGCTCCTTGGCCGAGAATCCTCTCTTGCTGACAACACTCCTTGTAGTACGGCGCTGGATCGGCGAACTGCCGCGGAGCCGGACCGGACTTTACGAGGAGACTGTCCGAGTACTGATAAGGACCTGGAACGTTGAAGGGTTCACCACACTGGATCAAGACGAGACTCTAGCGCAGCTCTCCTACGTCGCATGCGCGATGATGGAAGAAGGGGCTCCGCAGATCAGTCGACCAGAATTACTCAAACTGCTGCGAAAGGCAAGGCAAGAGCTAGAGGCCGAATTGCAGTTTACCCAGATTTCTCCGAGTGCGTTTATCAATCGAATTGAGTATCGCAGTAGCCTTATCATGCAGACGGGCGTAGAGACGCTCAACGACGGCCTACAAGCTGTATACGAGTTTCGACACCTCACAATCCAAGCATATCTTGCCGCCAGAGGCTACGTAAAAGAAGAGTATCCTGGCCGCAATAGGGGCGAAAGTCTTTCATCCCTCCTTGAGCCTCACTTCGAAGAGACCTCTTGGCATGAGGTTATTGCGCTATCTTCAGTACTTGCAGGTCGCAAGGCGGAGGAGATTGTAACGAAGCTCACGGATGCGTCTGCGCAATACTCTCTTGCCGGAACCGCGCAGAAGCCATGCGTGAAGTTACTGCAGCAATGTCTTCTCGATGAGGTCCGTGTGGCAGGTTCAATCTTGTACGGTGCTCTCCGGCAAGTAGCGCGGCATTCCAATTCAGCATCTTATGATTTCCTCAAGGGTCTTCGTTTAGGAAAATTCGGAACACTCTATCTGAGAGTAACGGAGGAGTGCTACATCGGAGGACAGAGCAACTGGGTTGATTTCCGCTTGGCTTTTTCTGAGCTTTCGATCAGAGGCTTCTCAGATAAAAACAGGAATCGTTCGCCAGAAGATAAGATTAGGCAGCTTAATAAGTTGCTGTTCTGTGACGACCGTCTTGAACGAGTTCGGGCAGCTTTTGTTTGCGCTAAGTTTGCGCTGTCTGGTGGTTTGTCAGAAGGGCCAGAGTTTGCTTATCTTCTCAGCAATATTGAGGAGTTACACCAAGGCTTGCAGCGTATGCTTTCGCCGGACGATTTACCGTCAGCGTTGCCGGCCACCGAGGCACTAGTTTGGCTAGGCGTGTACGCAACAGGTAGCGATCCACCCAATGCCAGTTTGGTCCTTGCTCTTTTTCACCTCTGGCGTAACGCGGAAAACGACATGGTGGCGACATATGCAGCGTGGGCACTTTCTTCTCAAGCAGTTCTTCCGCGTGATTCCTTTGAGTGTGATAGTTGGGGCGATTGTGACGCCTTCCTTCTGCAAGCCGAGAAACAAGGTCTCAAGTTCGAAGCCGCTCTTCTAGTCGGCTGGTATCGGCGGTCTCCATGGAGTGACTCTGAGATAAAAGATCATCTGGAAAAGATGGAGGATCTTTTCAACGCTTCAAGCAGGGAAGTACTTTCAATGCTTCAGGCAGGTTCTCCCAATTGTGGACAGCCCCTAGCAAGGTGAGGTGAAAGGTAAGCCCCGTTGCCGCTGTTGATCTGGGGGAGGCACCCAACTGGCCGGAGAGGTGCCTGGCACGAGTGCCTTGGGTGCGAGAGAGGCCGGAGACGAGGCGCTGGCAGGGGGGGCGGTTTCTGTCGTGGCTCGCAGTGCCAGTTCTTGAACTGCGCCTGGGTATGCGAGAGCCACCCTCAGTTGTCGACGTGATTGCCGAGATCTCACCGCGGCCGATCCTGTTGATCACCACCGACGAGCTCGAGACCAAGGTCGTCCGTCGCTATTTCGAGTTCGCCAAGGAGCCCAAGACCCTGGGGCAGATTCCCGAGACTGGCCACGGCGGTGGGTTTGCGGCACGCAAATACTTGACCTTGTCTCATGTGGCAATCTGCTGAGTCCGAGAAGGTCGAGGTAGAATCGATCCATGTCGACTCGACGTCTGCCTCCGACCAGCCCCGATCTGATGGACGACGACGCACGTCCCTATTTCCTCTGGTGGACGGATACGACTGTCGGTGGCTTCAAGAAGCTCCTCAGATCTGCTGATCCTGACGAACGTGCCTATTGGATGGGCGCGCTCCTGCGCGAGGCCAACACGCGTGACGTGCCGCTTTTCGTTGCGAACGACGAAATTCGCGCCTTGTGGCCGCGACTCATCCGGCACCTCGGACGGTCACGCGACATGTGGGCTTGGCTCCTTGGATTGCCAGCTCCTGAGTGGCCTCCGTAGCGACGACGACGCGATTCTCGCCTGCTATGCTCAACGCCGTGAATCGCAACGAGCTCCTCGAACGCCTCGACGGCACCGAGTGGGTCGACTTCGAGGTCAAGTCGGCACAGGGCGGCGTCCCCGAAGACGCCTTCAAAACGCTGTCGGCTTTTTGCAACAGTGGCGGCGGCTGGCTCGTCTTCGGCGTGGCGGAAAGCGAGGAAGGTTACGAGATTCTCGGTATTGCCGACATCGACCGCTTTCAGAACGACCTGCTGAGCGCCTGCCGCTCCCCGGACAAGCTGCGTCGGCTCGCTTCCATCCACCCGCGCTTGTTCCGCTTCGACGAAGGCTGGGTGCTGGCGCTTCGGGTCGACGAGGTTCCCCGCTTCGACAAGCCGGTGCGAGTAAGGATCAAGCGCCGCTGGCAGGCTTATGTCCGGGTGGGGGCGAGCGATCACCGATGCACGCCCGAGGAAGAAGGACGTTTCGTCCGCGACGCGACCCACCAGCGCTTCGATCAGACACCTTGCGCCGACTTCGAGGTGGCTGATTTGGACGCCGATGCCGTCGGCTGGCTGCGTGGCCTGATCACGCTGCGACATCCCGACGCCGCCGATTCGGCCGCGGACCTCACCGCGTGGCTCGATGGCGCCGGCCTGCTGAGCAAGGACGGTTCTCTGACCCATGCCGCCGCGCTGCTGTTCGGCAAGTCCAAAGTCCTGGCGACCCTGAAACCGGGCGGGGTGGTCGACTTCCGGGTGATGCACAGCCCGGCTGCCGATGGCATGCCGGCCCACCGCTGGGACGATCGCGAGCTCTGCGAAGGTCACCTGGTGAGCGCGCTACGCTCGCTCTTCGAGCGCTTCCACCGACTCTGCCCCCAGCCCTTCGCCCTTGAGCTCGAAGGACCGCTACCGTTGCGCCGCGCCCGCGCCCTCGAGGAGGAGGCTCTGCGCGAGGCCCTGCTCAATCTCGTCGCCCATCAAGACTATGCCGACGTCCAGCGCACGGCGACCGTACTGTGGTGGAGCGACCGGGTGGTCTTCTACAACCCGGGGGACTCCTACGTCGCCACCGCCGACCTCTGGACCGGCGGCTTCAGCGAGACCCGCAACCCCCTGATCGCCCGGATGCTGCGCCAGGCCGGCTTCGCCGAGCAGGCCGGCAGTGGCCTGCCCCTTATCCGGCGCTCCTGGGCCAAGACCGGGCGCCCCACTCCCGAGCTGCGCAATGACGGCGGTCGCAAGAGATTCGAGATGGCCTTCCCGTGGGGCGAGGAGCGACGAGGCGGAGTTGACGGAGTTAATGGCGGAGTTGACGGAGTTAGTGGCGGAGTAAATGACAGAAAAACGGGAACTCTCGTCGAGCGACTGCTTGAATTGATCACCGCAGAACCTGGGCTGAGGGTTCCAGCGCTACATACCCGTCTCGGCGTATCTAAGAGAAGCGTCGAGCGAGCACTACGAACGTTGAAGGCTGGCGGCCTGATTGTCTTTCGCGGCGCTCCCAGGGCCGGTGGGTATCATACGACGCTATGATCATCTCAGCGCAATTCGGCTCCCAACTCATCGACGCTCTGCGCCTCGACCTCGTCGGCCCGCGTCCGGCCGAGCCCGATCACGCCCGATAGCACAACGAGATCCTCCCCATCGCACCGTCGAAGTGGTACCTGACTGGCTTCCTGGCGCCCTACGAGACGCCCGTCGAGTGCAGCGACGACGACTGGGACGACCGCCTGAAGTAGCGGCAAGCATCACTACGGGGCGTCGAGGTAGCCCAACTCCCTACCGCAAACGCCCTTCCGACAACAGGCCAGGAACAGGTGCCTTGAAGGAATAGCGGAACATTGCCAGCGCGGTGAAGGTCTGTTCCGGTGTCTGGCTGGCGACGCGTTTTATCGTCTTCAGCCAGCGACGGGTTTTCTTGTCGACGTCCAGGCGTTGGCAGCGGCCGACTAGCCGACGGATAGTCCGAAGGTCGGTGTCGCTGGCTCGGTGGGCGAAAAGTTGGGTGAGGTCGATGGTCACGGCGATGGTGTGTTTGGGGGGAGCGGTGTCGTAGAGCCCGCTCAAGACTCGCTCCAGACGTTCGACGGCTTTCTTGCGCTCGCCGAGCTGCGCGAGGATCAGGGCTTCGACCCAGCTCAAGCGTAAACGGACGTCGGTCCAGCCTTCGACGCCTTTGATGCGCTGGCGGAATTGAGACAGGTAGCCGAGGGCTTGTTCGTAGAGCTGGCGCTCGGCGCGGAACTGAAGGAAACAGCCGATGAACGCCAGATCATCAATGAAGTAGCCCCTCGGGGTCGACAGGGAGAGTTGCATTAATGCTCCGCCGGCCTCTTGCAGAGCCCGCCTGCCGTCAAGGGCCTTGTGAAGGGCGATGCCGCGGAGAAAACTGAGCCGTCCCGCCATGTCGTCGTCGAGCTCTGGACCGAGCTTGTGGGCGGCGCGCTCGAGGTCTTCGCAGGCGCCCTCGACGTCGCCGAGCTCGGCTAAGAGATCGCCGTGGCGCCGCGACCAGTCGCCAGCGCAGCGAGTGCAGCAGGCGAACGCCGCTACCCGGTAGTGTTCCAAAACCTCGCCGGCCGCGTCCCAGTCGCAATTCGCGATGTGGGCATGGGCGAGCACACCCTGGCTGCGGTGGATCAAGTGCGAGTCGCCGATACGCGCCGCCAACTCCACGGCGACGCGAGCGTACTCCATGGCCGGCGTGCCCAGCCGCAGGCATTTGTCGTCACAGAGATCGAAGAATGCCTCGCAGAATCGCGGCTTGAGGCACCGGCGATCCTCGAGCACTACGGACGGATTACCGTCGGCACGCTGTACCAGGTTGCGCAGCCGGCGATCTTGCCAGGCGGCATCGTCGGATGGGGAGGGAGATTGAGTTCTCTGTGTCATGGTGGGTTCCTCTATCTTAGCAGATTGGTTCTTGCCTAATGCAACTGGTGAGCGAAGCACCGCGACAGCGCCTCCGCGACAGTGCTCCGACTCCACCACGGTTTACGCGGGAAGAGGGCCCGCCCCGGTTGGGGCGGGCCGCTGGCAGAGATGGAGATCAGGTGTTGGTGCTCGCGGTGGTGGGATCAGCGTTGGGGCTGATGACCGCTACCGCTTGCTGACTCGGGCTCGAGGACTCACCGTCCTGAGTCGCTGCACCGTCCTGGGTCGCTGCACCGTCCTGGGTTCCCGCACCGTCCTGGGTTCCCGCATCGGCGTCCGAGGGATCTTGCTCCCGCCGACCGGGACGTCGTTCGGAAGGACGGACCTTGTCAGCGAGCTCCTTTTCTCCAGCCAACCGACAGAAGTCTTCGAAGGCCCGAGCAGAGCGTACGAAGGTTTCGTCATGCCCATCCTTGAGCTTGTCGCGCGCAACCTTCGCTTCGTCGACAGCGCGGCGGGCTTCGTCAACTTGTTGGAGGGTGAAGCGCAGGTCTTCAGCGAGCGGTTCCAGCTCGGCGGCTTGCGACCGGAGATTGGGGGGTTCGTTGAAAATGCTCTCTCCCAGGTGCGTCTCCAGGTCTTCACCGGCGAAGATCTTGACGATCCGGTTGGCCTGGCGCAGCAGGGGATGCGGCGAGCGAGCGGTCTCGTTCTCGAGGCCGAGATCGACGAGACGAGGCTCGACAAATTGGTTGAGCAGGGTCAACCGCAAGCGGGCGACCAAGCGCGCTAGCTTGGAGAATCGCTCGGCCTGTAGGTCACGGAGCCGGGTGTATTCGGCGTTGGCTTCGTAGAGGGCTTCGTCGGCCCCCACCAATTGGTCGAGGGATGCTTCCAGCTTGCGGGCGAGGGCAACAACCACGGGGAAGAACCCCGGGGCTTCGTCCCCTTCTTGGAGATGCGGTTGGACAAGTTGGAGCAGCTGTCCGGCCACTCTTGTACCTTGCCGCCACAAGGCGGTGAGCACAAAGGCGCAGGACTGTTGACGATCGGTCACTTCTTTTGACGTTCTAGCAGGCATGATTGCCTCCTTGGTTGTGCCCAGCAGTGCTGGGCGGTTGAGGATTCCGGTCTAGCCAGCGAGGTGACCTCGCCAGCCAGCGAGGTGACCTCGCCAGCCCCGGTACGTTGCGGCTGGGACATCCCGGCCGCGACGTCAGCAATGTACCGGCTGAACTTGCCTCGTGCGCGCCGAGCGTGTTTTTCTGATTTTCGACCCAACGGTCGTTTGAATCGACTGCCGTCGAAGAAGGAAAAGTCCTCTGAGAGGAGATGACGGCGGCCACCGAAGACAGAAGAGTTCCCGGAGAGGTGTTGGCGGCCGCCGCCGAAGACGGAAAACTTCCCGGAGAGATGTTCGCGGCCGCCGCGTGGGACCTTGGAGTCTGGCCAGACCTCGTTACGGCGGCCGTAGGGCTGTCTGGAAGATCTCTAGAGGTCGATACGGTGGCCGTAGGGCACCGCGGGCGATCCGTGAGAGGTCACCCGGCGGCCGAGCGGTCGACCGGACAAAGTTTGTAAGGTCGCACGGCCGCCGAGCAAGTCAGAAAACTTTGTTTGCTGACCCGCGCGGCGGCCGTATGGGCAAATCTCGGTTTTGGTGGAAGTCGTTACGGCGGCCGTATCGGCAATTTCCAGATTGAGTGGACACCGCTACGGCGGCCGTAATGCAGGAGTCTTGTTCGGGTTGGCTGCGGCAGGCGCGTCTACCTTACCGGTGCGCCTGTTGCTATAGTGCACCTGTACTGGGGATTGATGAGGCGTCTATTGGAAGACAAGTTAGCCTTCTGTCATGTGCCTAACTCGAGCTTTTTTCTCGACCGGTTTGTTGCTCGTGCTTGCGAGCCTGTACACGACTGCAAGTCAAGCAGCGCCCCTCTCGCGCGACGACCTGAAGATTAATGGCGATGTCCGCGTTCGGCTGGAAACCGATTTCGACTCGCAACGGGCTGATGGTCGTGAGCGCGAAGACCGTACCCGGTTGCGGTTGCGCCTCCGGCTGGGTTTAGACATCGCTGCCAGCGATCGCTGGTCATTCGGGCTTCGGCTGCGCTCGGGCTCGGCCGACAGCCATCAATCACCCCATGTCACGGTGGTCGATTTCAACAACAACGATACCGACGATACCGCCGTAAACCTCGATAAATGGTTTGCCAAGGTCAACCGCAAGAAGGTCTGGGCGTGGATCGGACGCAACCGCCTGGCCCTATGGAAACAGAACGAATTCCTGTGGGACGATGATGCGACTCCCGCCGGCCTGGCGGTGGGTTTCGACACCGCCGTCGGTGATGCTGGCAAGCTGACCATCAACACCGGCTACTTCTTGTTACCGTCGGGTTTGCGGGATTTCGCAGGTAACCTCGGAGTCGGTCAAGTCGTCTACTCATGTGGCCACTACACTGCGGCCGGTGGAGTCATGGCCTTCGACGCCGATGCCGACGATACCGACGCTGGCAGGTTGCTGCTTGGTAACGGAAACCGTGACTACACTCTTTGGGTCGGAAACCTGCAAGCCCGTTTCGACGCCGGCTCGCGGCCCCTCACCTTCGGACTCGACGTGGTGCACAATGGTGAGCACTATTCAGCCAGCGATCCCGATCCCTTCACAGCCGCCCACCGCGATCAGACCGATGGTTTCGTGATCTCAGCCAGGCTCGGCGCCATCCGGAAGCCTGGGGACTGGTTGGCGGCTTATTATTACGCCGATATCGAAGCCCTGGCGGTCAACACGTCCTATGCTGAAGACGATTGGGTGCGTTGGGGCTCTGTCGTCGAGACTCGATCGAGCGATTTCACCGGCCACGAGCTACGCTTCGCCTACGCGCTCGAAAAGCACCTCAACCTGGTCGCTCGCCTCTACCTAGTCGACGCGATCACCACGCGTGAAGACGGCAGCCGCTTCCGCCTTGATCTCAACTACAGGTTCTGAAACGTCCCGGCAGCGTCGAGTAGGTGCGACCGGGCCGAATAGGTGCCGGGATCTTATGAACGACTGAAGGTGATGGGTCGCGGCATGGCGATCGTCCTCTCGATTGCTCAGGTCAATTGGTGTTATCGCTGTCGCAAATCGGCACAGACTGTCGGGGCTTTCGGCGAGGCGGGTGTTGTAGATAGGAGCGTCGGTCCCAGTCGTTCGAGACTGGGCGGCGAGGAGTGGTGTCGGAGCGGCTTCCGGCTGTTGCCGTATAGTCCTAGCGTGGCCTCGGTGGGCTGTCGTTTTGACTTGGAGTGGTCGAGAACAGGAGACTCCGATGTAAGGTCAGGCTCCCGTGAAGCTTGTGTTCCATGATGGGAGTCGTTTGGGGGATCGGGGAGTACACAACTTCCTCTGCCCAGTAAGCGCAGGCAAACGCGAAGAAATGTCAAACTATCGCCGCTGATAGATAAGTCAAGCGAGCCTAAATATGTAATGAACTCAGATAGTGAAACTTCATAGTTCGAATAGATGTAAAGTTCGCTGCGATTCTATGCCTAGCCCTATCGTCCGGATGCGGTGCTCGTGAACTCACACCTGGCCAAATCTAGCAAGTGACACCACCTCGGGTCGCGGCTTGTCACCTGGTGGCTCGAAGTCCAGCCAACTCCTCGACCACCCATTCTGCTGCCGTCACCTCGTGCCGGACAGTACCAACAGCGTACCGCCATGAACTGCTGGTTGTCTTACTCATTTAGGGACTTCAGTGCGTACGAAGGGGCGAAGCCTCACGTCAGGAACGTCTGAGCTTGCGTGATAGAGTTGGGTCTGGTCAGGCATAGTCATACACGAGCACTCCAATTCCTAGCCCCTTCAGTGCGAGCCTTTGCTGCCAAAGCTAACGCTGCGCTATGGTCACAACTAAGGCGCCATGAAAGAATTTATCCGAAATCGAGGTTTGTCGTCATATGTCAGGATTGAAGGGAAGTAGCCAACCGGAAACCGAATTCTCGACGTTGTTGCCGTGGTTTCGATATTGGATAGCAAAAACCTATCCTCCCTTGACAGTTCTAGTTGACGGGGGTTTTTGGTTCAAGATAGCTAGCCCAGCAGGGCTCCTTGTCATATTTGTAGGGCTATATAATGCCCTTGTAGAGCTTTTAGGGGGTCAACAGAACCAAACTCGGCATCTAGACTTGTATCTAGATGCTGCATCTATCTTCATCGACATCTTGAATCTTGGCGTCTTGTCCGGATTGCTGGCTTTTGTAGTGATGAAGATCTCTACCTCAGGGTCGAATCCCTCACTGAATGTCTTCAAAGTTCAGCTAGCGTTGCTTACGTCGGCCTGGCTTACTTTCTATCTCGCAAGATTCTTTATTCATGCTGAGACAATTGCCGGAACAGGTGCAGTTTCTCAACTTCTCGAGTACGTTCTGCCGATCGCCAACTTGACTACGGCTCTTCTCCTATTCAGTATCTACATACTCCTGATGCAGCGCCCACCCGCGACGAGTATCACGTCTAAACAAGGCTTCTGGCTGGCTGCTGGCGCTGTAGGATTGTGCATGTTCTACGCACTCTTTGCAATCGCGTCGGGCTTACTCCCGGGAGCAACGAGTGGAACTTCGTTTGACCACCAGAAGATCGCAGACATTCTCAACGGTTTGCTTGTCGGTAGCGCGACGGCACTTGTGGTGGGTAGGCTCAACAGTAAGTTCCTGAATCTAAGACAGGGGACTATTGTCGCACTCTTCATCTACTCGATAATCCAGCCTCTCTATCCGTTTATTCACGGTGGCGACCGGTTAGTCGAATTGGCGGTCATCGGCTTCGCCCTCTTCGCCAAAACCCTCTTTCTCCTAGTTGCGGCCTTTGTACTCGATACAGGAAGACTCCAGTTCTACCTTCATGAGATCCGTTGGTTCGACAGGCATGTCGATCAACGCAGACGATGGTTTGTTACGAAAGAGGCAGCGACCACTAGTGACTTTCTCCCGTCTCCGCCAGGGTTGGTTACCTACAGCTGGAAATTGGAGAGAGGCGTTTTAGATCTCAATGAGAAAAGCCTTCGTTTTAAGGTACTTCTGAGGAACTTCGGAATCGGCCCATGGCTAGTTTCTGATATCTCATGTAAGTCCGTGCAATTAGAGGGCCTAGTGTTCGAACGAGCTAGAGCGAGTCCGGAGGACAAGGGCCCTATTCTTGATATTCTCGATATTCAGCGACTTGGCAGAAATGCCAAACTCGATTTGGAGATCCCAGATGAAAGCTTGATCGAAAGAGGAGAAAAGATCCCTCTCACGGGTCTGGATTGCCGAATCGAGTTCGAGGCTAAAGAAGTCGACCGCATGAAAGAACGAGTTGATGACTTACATACCTTTCGAAAAAGAATCTCTGAATCTGAACTTGACCGTGAAGACCTGGCTGACGTTCGTGTCCGACTCAACGGATGTGGCCTTCGCCTATCGCGGAGTTCTAACGAGGGCAAGTGGCACTGGGCAGAGGCTATGGACGGCTCATCTAACCTGATCGTTCCCTGTAGAGTCGTAGGTGCGGCCTCCGAGAGTCCTACTTCCTAGCTATCCTTGGATAACTAAGCATAGTAGGACGCGCACTACTCCCCTGGATCCGACGTCGACTTCCGCAGATGCCGCCCCGTCCACTCCAGGAGATCCTTGACCCGGTATCGGATCATCTTCTCTGTGATCTTGGCTATCGGAGACCCTCCGCCTTTGGTGTGCCAGGACTCCATTCAGTCATCCAAGGTCATTTGTAGCTCATCCGACGTTCTCCAGTCTCCCTCGACGGCGAGGCCAGAACGCGAAAACCAGCAGCGGCAAGAACAACACCAGCTCGACGAGTAGCACCCTCAGCCCCCACCAAGAGAAGAGACCCATCCCTAAAGGAGACACCGGGAACGGTTGCCAAGGCGAGAAGAAGCGTTCGTTGGTGAAGGGCCAGAACAGGGCGATGCCGCGCCCGCCGTCGGTGAAGGTATCGAGCAGACCATGGCTGACCGCAACCACGCAGGCGATGGCGGTGGTATGTCCCCACGAGTAGCCGGCCAGCTTGCCCAGCCAGCCGGCCAGCAGACCCAAGAGTAGTCCGGCAACGATCGAG
>JAJCXO010000061.1 GCA_029263395.1 Acidobacteriota bacterium
CCCTCTGTGCCAATGTACGTGAGACACTGAACCTTCCCAAAATTAAGGAAGAGGGCGGTGGAGAATCCCATGACCACAGAGACCACAGAGACCCCGAAACGCGCTTCTGCAGATCCAGATCCAGAGACACCTGCCGCGGCAAAGCGTCGTCGCTTTTCAGCGTCGTACAAGCTCCGCGTATTGGAAGAAGCCGAGCTTGCGGCGCCTGGGGAACTCGGCGCTCTTCTTCGCCGCGAAGGTCTGTACTCCTCCCACTTGTCGAAGTGGAGGAAACAGCGAGACGCCGGAGCCTTGGCCGGGTTGACGCCGAAGAAACGGGGCCGCAAGCCACGTCCGGTGGATCCGCAGGCGCGTCGGATCTCAGAGCTGGAGAAAGAGACCGCGCGGCTGCGCCATAAGCTCGAGCAGGCCGAGACCATCATTGATGTCCAAAAAAAACTCTCCCGGCTACTGGAACAGACGACGGAGAGTCGTTGATGGAGGCCACCCGCAAGCTTTCTGCGACGGTGGGCGTCCAGGCCGCTTGCAGCGCTCTGGGCATGGCGCGAGCCACGTACTATCGGCGAAGCCAGCCCTCGGTCAGATCGTCTCGCCCCGACCCGCCACTCAAGCTCACGCAGGGCGAGCGACAAGAGGTGCTGGAGACTCTGCACTCTCCACGCTTTGTCGACCAGGCGCCACGCTCGGTCTATGCGACGTTGCTCGACGAGGACGAGACCTACCTCTGCTCGGCCCGCACGATGTACCGGATCCTGGATACCGCGGACGAAGTGAGAGAACGTCGCCATCAGCTTCGCCATCCTCAGTACGAGAAACCAGAGTTGCTGGCCACGTGCCCGAATCAGGTGTGGACGTGGGATATCACGAAGCTCAAGGGGCCGGCGAAGTGGACCTACTTCCATCTCTACGTAATCCAGGATCTTTACAGCCGCTTGGTGGTTGGTTGGATGGTTGCACGGCGCGAGAGTTCGGAACTGGCCAAGCGCTTGATCGCCGATTCGTACGGCAAACAAGGTATCGAGCCTGGTCAACTGACCCTTCACGCCGATCGTGGCTCCAGCATGCGCTCGAAGTCCGTGGCCTTGCTGCTCGGCGACCTGGGCGTGACCAAGACGCACAGTCGGCCCTACACGAGCAACGACAACGCCTTCTCAGAAGCCCAGTTCAAGACGCTGAAGTACCATCCGCGGTTTCCCAATCGGTTCGGCTCGCTCGAGGAAGCCCGCAGCTTTTGCTCGAGCTTCTTCACCTGGTACAACACCGAGCATCGTCATTCGAGTCTCGCCTACTTGCCACCGGCCGATGTGCACTATGGCCGAGCTGAGAAGCTGCTCGAGCAACGAGCAGAAGTGCTTCGCACTGCCTTCGAGAAGCACTCGGCATGGTTCAAAGGCCGACTCCCGAGCCCGGGTGCCTTGCCCAAAGCAACGTGGATCAATCCGCCGACGGCCTCGGTGAGTGACGAGGTCTCATCCTGCCTCGAACCCGAGAGGGAACTGCCTTGAGCCATGCGGCGCCTGAGCTTGTCTTCTGGGCTGGGATGAGAGGAGGAGTTTGTTTCCGAGCGCCAAGCGGCGATCCGAATTCTTGTTTCCCCATGGAGCGACACTAATTTCAGCAACTCAGTGTCTCAAAGTCATTGACACCTTCCGCGATAGCTACATACATTATCCAGGTCGCCTAATCGCGTAATGGTGAAGCAACTAGGACGGTCACCGCCTCTGGTGAGACCTGTGACTGCACATCGCTTCCTTCATTTGCTGGCGTTGGCCACGATGCACGGTCTACGTGATCTTCTATGACACTCGTAAGAACTTACTGAATCGAACCGAGTTCCATCTATAGCTCTAGCGGCGCCCAGATCTGGACCGTGCCCGCGCGTCGGACGGCGGTGGCTAGGCCTAAAATCTGGATGTGATCTTTTCGATATCGACCGGTTGATCTTCGCAGACGACTTCGAACCAGGCAAGAAAGTCTGCCTCGAACTGCGTAACCGGAAGTGAAGCAGGAGAAGATATTGAGGTCCCGCCCCCTTAAGCGGCAGATGGGGGTGACTCTGGTTTTATCTTCACAGAACACTTCAGTCGGGTGAGATCTCTCTAAGACTGGTATCGTTCGCGAACATCATAGTGCGAACTACGAACCAGTGCGAAGGGGGACGACATGCTTCTTAGGCGAGCCATAGAGCTATTCCTTGAAGGGTACTTCTCTACCTGCCAGCGAAGCAGGCATACGATCCAAGCCTACAGCATCGACCTTGGACAGTTCCGCCGAGCAGTGGGCCCACGCCGACGGTTGAGGGCGATCACGCCGGAAAGGCTAGAAGATTGGGCTTTTGAGCTAAAGGAGCATGGCTATGCTGCAGCTTCGATTCGAAGGAAGTTCGCAACACTCAAAGTCTTCTTCTCTTATTGGGTCCGAAAGAGACGACTTGAAGGATCACCACTCTGGCAGATAAGATTAGACCTAGCTAAGGAAGAAGTCCTACCCAAAGTACTGACCCTTGAAGAAGCTGGGAAGCTCCTCAAGCAAGCCAGACGGGAACTCGGGCAACTTCCTCGGGTGCTTTCGAAATCAACCGATGCGGCGTTTCTAGCGCTGCGGAATCTCGCGATTGTGGAAGTACTTCTCGCAACTGGTATGAGAGTGGGAGAATTAACTAGCTTAGAATTGTCTGATTTTCAGAAGGAGGATGGATGCTTGACCGTTTATGGGAAGGGTGCTCGTCAGCGTTTGGCGCTCTTACCTGATAACCGTTCTCGAAAGATCTTGACTAAGTATTCAAGGTATCGGTCTAGGGTCTCGGGCAACAGTCAAACCCTCTTTATCAATGTCTTTGGTGGGCCATTGTCAACTCAGGGTGTTGCCAATGCCGTAACTAAGCTCGCTGAGAGCGCAGGTATTAAGAGGCGCGTGACACCACATGTGCTACGCCATACTACAGCTACGTTACTCCTAGAGAACGGAGCTGATCTGAGAGTAGTTCAAACGGTGCTGGGGCATTCATCAATTCTTACAACTCAGCGATATACACATGTGACGAAGGGGCATCTTGAGACTACTCTGAAAGCCTGTCACCCCTACCGAAACGGACTCGCCCGTCGATAAAATTGACTGCTGATAGACAAGAAAAAACAACAACTCAACATAACTAGAGATTATTGTGAGTGAGCTGTCGCCATTTCGCTTGATGTACTTGATGTTCTGGGGTTTGGCAATTAGCTTGGGATATGGCCTGTTCGCGTCACTGCTTCTGTATCTCACTCACGGCCTTCATGATGCAAAGCTGTTCTTCCACGCATACACTAGTTCGTTTGGCACCGTCGTATCCCTAGGTTTAATCCTTGGCACTGCCCTGATCGTAGGGAAAACACAAAGCGTGATTCCTTCTGCAATTGAGTCGGCATTCAGGCCCAAGCAGCTAGAAGCTACACGCTACTCTCATTTTAAGAAGCTCTTTGCAAACAGGCAACGGTCGATAATGTGGTCTTCGGATATGGCAGTGGCGAGTTTCCTTATTTTCCTGCTTTGCAAATTTCCGCTTCCGTTTCTTGCTGAAAATCTTATGATCTTGGCGGGCTGTGCTGAATATGCCTTCGGCGTCTACGTAGGCCGGAAATTATTCTACTCTGGCTTGATGCTAAACGCGCTACATGATATTAAAGTGACCAGAAATTTGTTCAAGAATCATGAACTCGATGTCGTGGACTCCTATGTGAACATCACCTCTACATTAACTATAGTCTTCGGATTCGTGCATCTTAACAACTATTTTAATGGTCCTTTCACTTTTAATGGCGCGATAGGAGAGAGCGCTAGAACGTTCCTGGCGGTCCCTGCGTTCATCGGGACGCCTGTTTTGTTGATATTCAACTTCTACCCTAGGATAGTTTTAAGAAAACTCTATAGTAAGTCTATTGACGTGGAAATAGGTAACCTAAAAAGACGACTGAAGAATCGATCCCTGAGTGCATTCGAGATGCTGTCTTATGTTATTGAATTCGAGAAGCAGTCGCGAGATGAATTACGCTATCGCATGAGACTGACTCTTAGCGATCTTCCGATTGGTCTGGCAATTCTAGTTATGGCCATCAAGATCTTGATGGGAAAATAGCCAGTGGCAGCTTCAGGAGCTATGGTGCCGAATGGAGTGAAGTGGTCTCCATAAGTAATAATAGTGTTGAAACGGGTCTTTTGCTTGGTGGCGCCGGCTTTCTAAAAGCAACTTTTTTATCGGTTGCACGAGTATTTCTTAGGACGAACTTTCTAGGGTAGCCATTCCCGGGAATTTTTGGCTTTGCGACCAGCATGTGAAATGACAGCATACATTGCCCTGTCTGTCCGAAACAAATCGAGTAGGCGTCTTTCGTGCTTCTTGAAAAAGGCTAGGTGTTTCGTGGCCCGAGGTGTCGCAAGGCAGTTCAGCTCACTGTTCTGGACATCGTGCTCAAAGTCCAGTATGTCGTCTGCGATCTGAAGAAGAAGGCCGAGGTCTTGGATCCCGAAGTCTGAAAAAAATGCTCCCGATCCAATTATTCCAGTTATGAACTCAACGGCGATCGAGCCACGCTCTAGCCCATCGTCCTTTAGTATTCCCTGCAGGTCGGCGGAGTAAAGGTCCATCGTGAGTTCTACTGCCCAACTGGGGGCAAGCTGCCGTAACTGCTCTTCGAAGAGATCTCGATATTCAGGCGAAAAAGACCGCCAATCGGTCACCACATCATAGGCGCAACAAAGGAAGGCGGTTCGCCCAGCTGCTAACGATCCACGAATCGTCACCGGCTTGACAAATGCACCGTAGCAGAGGCCCAGATTTAGGCTCTTGGTTAAGTATCGCGTTGCTTCTTTGCGCTGGATCTTGAGATTGCACCAAAAGCGAAACGCAAAGAACAAGGCGGAGGAAGCTGCCAAAAAAGAGTGGAACACTTTGTTTAATGCCCAAGATTTCTAGGTGGTCAGTCGATTTGCTTCAGTAATAGCTAACCTTGCTCTATTGGAGTAGAAAAAATAAGCCGCCATACATCTGTGCCTTCATGATAAGAATTGATCTCCTCGGTGTCTCGCTGGCTAACCAGAGCCACAGAGATATTGGCGTTAAGGCTATGACGAGACTTAAGATTAGGGTGCCAAAAATTCCTTGGGCCAGAGGTGTAAGGAGCAGTAGTCCAGCAGCCTGAGAGGTGAACGCTAGCGCTGTAAGGTGACTTCGTGGCGTGCTGTGAATAAATGAAGTGCGGTCTCCATCTCGATCTAGGAAGTCTAAGAGGATCTCTCTGCCCCAGACGAAAAGCGAGGTTGCCAAGGCGACTAGGTATAGTCCTCGTGTGTCCTTTAGAAGACTTGCCACAATGAGAACTGGGAAGGCGCTTGCGCAGGATACATATAGAGATTTACAGTTGGGAAGCTGCTCGACTATGTATTTGTAGTTAATAACCAAGACTAGAAAAAAATAGTACATAGAGGCACTATTTCCGGGCACTAATAGTTTCGTGGAGAAGAGAGCTAGAGCAAGGCAAAAAAAATAGAATATGGTAGCGATTGATAGTAGCAGTTGCCCGCTTGGCAGAGGCCTGTCTGGGTGGTTCACCTTGTCGACCTCGAAATCATTGATGTCGTTTAGGATAAATGTGCACATTGCTATAAATAACATAGGCAGAGCTACCCGAAGGCTATACAATGCATCGTTGGTCCTCGCTATCAAGGGCAAGAAGACGCACAGGAAAACGAGAATCGTTGTATCGGGACGAGTCAGTCTCAATAAGGCAATTATTCTTGGCAAGATAATCTCTAGTTATGCCAAGTACCCTGGCTGGTACCTATCTAGAAGGTCTGACTATCTTTGCGGTATGGCGCTATTCGGTTCGAGCACCCATGACAGTGTTTGTCTGTGTTAGTTGCAGATAGACTCGTCGCTGAGTCATGGTCTCGCATCTATCCCGAGTTGATTCAAAAAGGCTGAGGGATGCGATACCATCCGCTGAATGGCGGATCGATGCGCATCCCATGCCGAGTCCCCCGCGACCCATCGCTGTGACGGTTGCGGCGAGTTGTTATGTGACGACTGCGTTGACGAAGGCCACCGCCTCCTGTTCTGCAAGCTGTGCGGCGAAATGGCGGTGCCGCTCGTCGTTGGGCAAGCGACCAACGTGCCTGAACGTCAGCGCCAAAAAGTACTGAGTGCGTCGTATTCCTTGGCGGACGCCCTCGGCTATCCGCTCCGCGGCTCTGGAGCCTGGCTCTTCGGCACCTATGTCGGGTTGGTAGCGCTGGTAGGTGGACTCAGCCTGCTGCCTGGATTTGGCTTGGCGTTGATATTTTTGTCGGTCGCCTTGATGTTGATGCTGGCAGGCCTACTGCTGTCGATCATCCGCAGCACAGCCAACGGCAACAACGAGATACCCAGCTGGCCGGACTGGGACTTCTACGAACGGCTGCGAGATGTGCTTCAGTTGATGTCGGCGTTTCTGGTGGCGCTGGTACCGGTTGTTGGCTTGCTCTATTTGGCAGACTGCGGGATCCTGAGCTTCGCCCGTGGTGAGTGGACGTTGCTGTGCTGGCTGACTTTCGGTGTTGGGCTGGCCATCGGCGCCCTATTGTGGGTTGTAGCGCTCGGCTCCGTCGCGCTCTACGATACTCCTCTGAGTGCTTTCCGCCTCGATCTGCACTTGGGAGCCATCGGAGTGTTTCGCGGTAGCCTGGTTAAGGTTGTGGCTTTCCTGGTTCTACTGACGTTGGCGAGTGATCTTCTGGAAACAGTTGTGTTGTTGGGCCTGCCGGTGGTTGGCTCACTGGTTGCGTCAGCGATCGATACCTACACTCTGTTTACGGGAGCTCACCTGATCGGTGTCCTCTTTCGGCAGCATGCCGACGAAATCGATCGGGTGTACATCGGTTGAAGCGTTTGGGTTAGGCATTGCAGTTGGTTTTCGGCTATTGATCTGCGCTCTATGGGATAGTATTCTTGCTATAAGCAGTTTAGATGCCGTGCCCGGGCCCTCCTAGGATGCCCGCCTTTCGAGCCGAGACCTTCGGTTCTCGTCGGCAGGTGTCCTGAGCGGGCCAAGGAGCTCGATCGAGCCACGGGCGATAGTCATCCGTTGTCATGGCCAGCACGAGCCGCCTCGTACGTGTGTTGCTCAGCGCTACACCTGCGGTGTCGGTTGTGTGATGCCTAGCCTCAAGGAGTCGCTTTATGAAGTTTGTGTGCCGAATCCTGATCTACACCGTAATCTCGATGTTGCCTGTCCTGGCGGCTACCGCCGCTCCGATGCCCGATCTTTCCGCGCTGCCCGACGATGCCTTGGTTCCGATGGCTTGTTTTGCTCCGGGTACCGATCTGGCGCTTGTCGATACCCTCCACAAACGCTTCAACGACAGCCGATTACGCACATCGCTGGATCTTGGTGGAGGCCCGCGGGACTTCCAGTTCGACGATCCTGACCGGTGGTCGACAACCGCGACCAATGGCGGTGGACTTGGCCAGGGCGACCCGATGACGCTCACTTGGAGTATCGTCCCAGATGGCACCAGTATCTTTGGTTACAACGGCGAACCTACCGCGCCCAGCAACCTGCGCGCTCGCCTCAATCAGATTTATGGCAGTCAGGCGGTCTGGCTGCCGATCTTTCAAGGCGTCTTCGATCGGTGGAGCTCTCTCAATGGCGTCACCTACGTCTACGAGCCCAACGACGATGGGTCAGCCTGGACGTCGACCAATATTGCAGCGGGACAACTCGGGGTGCGGGGTGATGTGCGGATCTCGGGCCACTTCATTGATGGCAACTCCAACGTGTTGGCCTACAACTTCTTTCCCAACTTCGGCGATATGGTGATCGACACCGCCGACAACACTTACAACAACACCGCCACCAACTCGTTGATCTTGCGCAACATTTTGGCGCACGAACATGGCCATGGTCTAGGTTTGTCGCACGTCTGTCCGGTCAACCAGACCAAGCTGATGGAGCCGTTCCTAGCAACCGCATTCGATGGTCCCCAATTCGACGATATCCTGGCCACTAACCGTGGTTATGGCGATTCTTTCGAACACAATGACACCCCCGGTACCGCGACCAGCCTGGGTTCGATTTCGGCCGGCGGAAGCGTCAATCTGGCGACCCGCAGCATCGATGACAACAGCGATCCAGATCTCTTCGAGTTCACGGTGGGAGCCAATACCAACGCCAGTGTGACCGTCACGCCGAACGGTAGCACCTACCTCAGTGGACCCCAAAACGCCAATGGCACCTGTTCACCCGGGACCAGCTTCAACGCGCTCGATAACCAGAATCTAGTGCTCGAGATCCTCGACAGTAACGGCTCGACAGTGCTGGCGAGTGCCAACAGTACCGGTGCTGGTAGTGCCGAGACCCTCACCAACATCGCGTTGCCGGGAGCTGGGAGCTACTTTGTCGATGTCAGCGGCGGCAGTAACGAAGCTCAACTCTACGAGCTGATGCTGTCGGTCGGTTCGACGGGTGGCGGCGTTAATCTGGCAGCGGCCAATGTCACGACGGACGAGATCATCCGCACCGTCAACCTCAATGGGTTCACCACTCCGCGGGTCGTGATGGGGCCGCCGTCTTTCGCCGGCAATCAAGCGGTTTCGGTGCGAGTTCGCAACGTGACGGCAGGCAGTTTTCAGCACAACCTGCAAGAGTGGGACTACTTGGACGGCTCGCACGTCAACGAAAGCATGGGTTTCCTAGCGCTCGAAAATGGCGCCCAGAGTCTTGGCAACCTCGATGCCGATGCCGGATCCGTGAATATCAATCAAAATTGGGTCACGGTCAACTTCAGTCAGGCGTTCGGTGCCGCACCGGTGGTAGTTGCTCAGGTCGCGAGCTTCGCTGGGGGCCAAGCGGTGACGACGCGTGTCCGTAATGTTACGGCTTCGAGTTTCCAGATCCGACTGCAGGAAGAAGAAGCCAATGACGATATCCATGCCGTCGAGCGGGTCGACTGGATTGCAGTCGAAGTGGGTGCCGCTACGTTCAGCGGTACTAGAGTGATCGCTGGCAGGACCGGCAACTCGATCACCAACAGTTGGGCGACGATCAACTTCAGTAGTGTGACCGATCCGGTTTTCTTGGCCGAGATGCAGACTTTCGACGGTAGCGACGCTGCGGCCCTTCGGCAGCGCAACCTGACCTCGACCAGCGTCCAGGTCAAAGTTGAAGAGGAGCAATCCGGTGACGCCGAGGTTGCTCACACCACCGAGGTGGTGGGTTACATCATCGTCGGCCGGCCCTGATCCAGTGGCCCGTAAACCTTGATTCCGCCGATCTTCGTAAGGCGCCCCGGCCAGGGGCGCCTTTTTTGATGAGGGTCGAAGCTTGTTCGAAGGTGCGATGACAAGCAGTCGCTCGCGGTTTGCGAAGGATGCTTAGTCAAGTAGGCTTGACATTGTATCATTAGCTGACTAAAGTCAGGTAATGCAAGACGAGGCCATCGTAACGGTTCGGAGCTTCAGTCGTTCCGTTACCCAGCGGGTCGGTATCTTTACCGATCGATTCCTCGGTCGGGACCGGCCATTGGCGGAAGCCCGATTGATTTACGAGATCGGCCGCGAGGGCTGCGACGTCCGTGAGTTGCGTGCCCGATTGGATCTCGATTCCGGCTATTTGAGTCGATTGCTGCGCTCGTTGGAGCGTCAAGGATTAATCGAAGTGGTTCCGCAGCAGACGGATCGGCGGATCCGTCGTGCTGGTTTGACGTCTGCCGGCTATCGCGAACTCGATGAACTCGATCATCGAGGGGACGAATTTGCTGGTGCTCTACTCGCTCCGTTGAGCGCTGCGCAGCGTGAACGGATCGTCGGTGCGATGCAAGATGTTGAACGCCTGTTGAATGTTGCTGTGACGACGATCGACTTGGAGCATCCCGCCTCGAGTGATGCTCAATGGTGTGTGGAGCAGTACTTCAAGGAGCTCGACACACGTTTTGAGGGCGGGTTTGACAGCGAGCAGTCCATCTCGGCCGATCCGCAGGAGACGATGCCGCCGTGTGGAGCCTTTTTGGTCGCACGACTCGACAGCCGCGCAATAGGCTGCGGCGCGCTCAAGACGTTGCAGCCCGGTCTCGGATCGATCAAGCGAATGTGGGTCTCGCGTTCGGCGCGTGGGCTCGGCATCGGGCGCCGCATCCTCTCAGCGCTGGAAGACCAGGCGCTCGAGTTGGGACTCGAGGTGGTACGGCTCGAGACCAATCGATCTCTCGAGGAAGCCCAGGCTCTGTACCGGCGCCACGGTTACACCGAGGTTACAGCCTTCAACGACGACCCTTACGCCGACTTTTGGTTCGAAAAGCGACTCTGATCAGCTCGAGACGAGGTTCGAGCAGCGTCCGAGCAGAGCGCTGAGTGAATGGCAGGCATTGCACTGCGTAGTGCAAGTACTAATGGATAGATGGCCCGTTGGCTGAGGCTGATCTCAGGGTGCGGAGTCACTGGAAGGATTCAATGTGAGAGGCATGACGATATGAGACCGTTCCGAGTTTGGAGCATCGCGGTGGCGTTGAGCTGCGGGTTCACCTCCGCCACATGGGGTGCGCCGGGGTTCGAGTTGGAACCCTGCCACATCCCGGGGTTCGAACAGGAAGTTCTGTGCGGCACACATACGGTGTTCGAAGATCGAGCCGCTGCAACGGGACGACAACTCGAGATCAATTTTGCGGTCATCCCGGCGGTTGACGAGACTGCCGAAGCCGATCCGTTGGTCGTGTTACCTGGCGGGCCGGGCCAAGCGGGAATGGACATGGGTCCTTTGGTCGAATTGGTGTTGTCCAGCGTCAACGAAAGTCGCGACATCGTGCTGGTCGATCAGCGCGGCATGGGCTCGTCACATCCCCTCGAGTGCGAGATGCCCGACGAAGATGGACTGATGGCCCTGACAACGGAAGCTTTGCATCAAGAGACCAAGGAAGTTTTGGTGAACTGCCTCGCAGCACTCGACGCCGACGTGACGCTCTACACTCAAGATCTCGCCAATCAGGACATGCACGAGATTTTGATTGGGTTGGGGTACGAGCAGGCAAATTTTTATGGTGTTTCGTGGGGTACTCGCACGGCTCAGTTGTACGCTCATCAGTTCCCGGAACAAGTCCGCACCATGGTGCTGGACGGCAGCTTGCCACTGCGTAATCAGGCACCCTTACATGCAGGGGCTGACGGAGAGAGAGCGTTGCGCCAAATCTTCCGGGACTGCGCGGCAGATGCGGTCTGCCAGCAAGCGTTCCCGCGGTTGGAACAGGACTACCAAGAAGTGATCGACAAGCTGGGGGAGGACGGTCTCAGCATCACCTTGCCAGACCCGCTCACTGGCGAACCGGCCACGTTTCTCCTGACCAGCAGCCGATTCGGCGATGCACTACGTGGCATCCTCTACTCGGCTGATGTGAGCCGCGTGTTGCCTTTGATAATTCACCGAGCCAATCAAGGGGACTTTCGAGCCTTGGTTGGTGTCTCGAGTACGATGGCGTCGTCCAACGCAGACTCGATGACGATTGGTGCGTCGTTGACGATCTTCTGTTCCGAGGAGCTGGCCCGGATGGACGCCGCGGACGTCGCGCGACAGAAAACCAGCGGATTGATCGGTCATGGTTTGCTCGAAAACTTCGAAGTTGCGTGCAGTGTCTGGCCGAAAGCACCAATACCGGCAATTTATCAACAGTCGGTGACGTCCAAGGCCCCCACGCTAATCCTTTCGGGAGAGCTCGATCCGATCACACCGCCGCGGTGGGGTGATGCGACCGCAGAGTCGTTGCCGGTATCTTTGCACTTGATCGCGCCAGCGACGGGTCACAATGTTGGGCCGCGAGGCTGTGCCTCTGACTTGATCGCGCAGGTCATCGAACAAGGAAACCTGGACGGGCTCGATGGCAGCTGTCTCGAGGAATTGACTCGGCCATCGTTTTTTGCTGATACCAACGGACCAGGAAGGGTGGCCAGTGATGATTAGCGCACGCAACTTGAGTAAAAAATTCGGCGATGTTGTGGCGGTCGACGGCCTTTCGTTCGATGCCCCAGACGGCAGCATTACCGGCCTGCTGGGCCCCAACGGTGCCGGCAAGACAACCACATTGCGGATGCTTTATGGCTTACAGAAGCCCGATGGTGGAGCGGTGACGGTCGACGGTTTCGATATTGGTACCGACATGATGAAGGCGTGTCAGAAGATGGGGATTTTCCCCGATACCATCGGACTCTACGATCGCCTGACGACTCGTGAGCATCTCCATTTTTACGGTGAGATGCACGGCCTGCGAGGCGCTGCACTCAATGCCGCGATCGAGCGTACGCGATCGTATTTTCAATTGGACGATTTATTGGATCGTCGTTGTAAAGGATTTTCACACGGTCAACAAATGAAGGTCGCCTTGTCGCGTGCTTTGATTCATCACCCGCAGAATCTTTTACTCGATGAGCCGACCAACGGTCTGGACGTGATGAGTATTCGCATGCTGCGGGAGCTTTTGAGCCGGCTGCGCGACGAAGGTAAATGTATTTTGTTCTCGAGTCATGTGATGCAAGAGGTGTCAGCCTTGTGTGACCACATCTGCATCATGACCGAAGGTCGGGTGGTAGCGGAAGGTTCTCCCGTGGAGTTGTGTACCCAAGCCGGGGAGTCGAGTCTCGAAGAGGCTTTTATCAAGCTCATCGGTACCGAAGAGGGCATTGCGTTATGAGTGGTTTGTTCGTCGTCCTCAAGAAGGAACTCAAAGACAGCACGCGAGACTATCGTGCGTTGATGGTTGCGATGTTGCCGGCAATCTTCGGGCCGGTACTGATGATGTTCATGCTCAGCCAGGCAGCCAAGACGCGCAGCGAGGCCGACGATCTGGCGCTGGCGGTGATTGGCCAGCAGTATGCGCCAGATCTCATCAGTTTCTTGGAAACCAATGATGTCCAGATCGAGGCTTTTGAGGGTGATCCTAGAACCGAGATCCGAGAGCGCAATGTAACCGTCATTCTGTCGATCCCAGAAGACTACAGCGAGCGCTTCGAGGCTTTCGAGAGTGTCCCGGTCCAACTGCTGGCGGATCAGTCCCTGGACAAGTCCCAGTTGGCGGCGCGGCGGGCGAGGCGGCTGATCAATAGTTATAACCGAAGTATCGGATCGATGCGCCTCATGACCCGTGGCGTCAACCCGAGCATCGCAGTGCCGATCCGTCTCGAGACGCAAGATTTTGCCACCGCTACCGCACGGGCGAGCAGGATTCTCGCCTCCCTCCAGATGATCATGTTGATGGCCGCCTTTTTTGGCGGCGCCGGGGTGGCGATTGACACCACCGCGGGCGAGCGCGAACGCAAGTCGCTAGAGCCCTTGCTGGTGCATCCCCTGACCTCATTTCAGATCATGGGTGGCAAATGGTTGACCGTCGCGACATTTGGTTTACTGGCGACTTTGGTGGCAGTCATCAGCACCGCTGCCGTGCTGAAGGCCTTCTCGCTCGAAGCCTTGGGAGTGGATCCAAAGTTGACCCTCGAGATGCAGGTTGCCATTTTTGCCCTGTTGATCCCCATGGCTTTGTTTGCATCATCGCTCCAAATGGTGGTGTCGCTTTTTGCCAAGACCTTCAAAGAGGCACAGTCTTATTTGGGGCTGCTGACGCTGCTGCCGATGTTGCCGATCGTGGTCACGATGTTCCGTGATGTCAAGACTGCCCCTTGGATGTATACCGTGCCAATTTTGGGCCAGCAGCAGCTCGTGACGTCCGTGATGCGCGGAGAAGGAATGGAAGCGAGCCAGTTCCTAACCACCGCTGGAGTGACGACTGTAGCTGCCTTGGGTATCTTCTTTGCCTTGGTCCGCCTGCTGCGCAGCGAGCGAGTGGTTTACGGTGGTTAGATAAAAATCCCGGGATCTGTCGCAGCGGCGATCCCGGGCCATCAACTTGCTGCCTTTATCCACGAAATCGTCAGAATCTTGCCAGGGTGCGGTCGGAATCGCGGGATAATCTGGCGCCATGGTCGACGTCGCGTTTTTGCTGTTGATGTTCGGGCTCCTCGGTGGGCTGTTTCACCGCACCCGGGTGGGCTGGGTGCCGGTGGTCCGATCCTTGGTGCTTTTTGGTATCTGTGGTTTCCTGCTTGCGGTGGCGCTCAGCAGCCGGTTTGGCACCCTGCGCTTGCTCGACTACTGGACCTTCTTGCACCTACCCATCGCACTGGGTACTCTCGGCCGGTGGCGCCTGGTAGCCGGATGGGGACGTTTTGCCATGTCTGGTTTGGCGCCGCTTTGCCTGGTGGCTGTCGGTGTGTGGTCTCACTGGATCGAGCCGAATTGGTTGGAAATCAACTCGGTGACGCTGCACTCGTCGAAGATCGAGCAACCCCTGACGATTGCGGTCGTCGCAGATATCCAGACCGACCGCATCGGTAGCTACGAACGGAAGGTGATTCGACAAGTTGTAGCGCAGCAGCCTGATCTCATTCTTCTCACCGGCGATTATCTACAGGGCTCTGGCGCCGAAGTCTCGCGGTTGGTCGATCCGTTGCGCCAGTTATTGCGAGACGAGCACTTCACGGCTCCATTGGGGGTTTTCGCCGTTCGCGGCGATATTGATCACAAGAGCTGGGCGCAATCCTTTGCCGGGTTACCGATCACGACCCTCGAGGCGACCACAACCTTCGAGCTCGAAGACTTTACGTTGTCGGGTTTGTCGGCATTCGAGTCGCGCTACGGCCCAGCCGCCCTGCCGGTCAGCGACCGGTTCCACATCGTGTTTGGACACGCCCCGGACTATGCGCTCCACAGCCTCAGTGCGGACCTCCAGATTGCCGGCCACACCCATGGTGGCCAGGTTCGTTTGCCGTTCCTGGGGCCGCCGATCACCTTCTCTCGGGTGCCGAGGAGTTGGGCAGCTGGAGTGACCGATCTTGGCGGCGGTCGTACTCTGGTGGTGTCCCGCGGTATCGGTATGGAACGCGGTTCTGCACCTCGATTGCGTTTCCTATGTCGGCCGGAGATTGTGGTGCTCCACGTGTTGCCCGAAGCCTCAGGCGGTGCCTGATCTTGGCCTTTTGAGCCCGTCGCTTCGGCCCAGGCCGGCATGTTCAGTCGAGGGCTAGGGATGCCGAATCGGCCAGTCTCTCAGCTTCTTTCATCAGTCGCTGAGTGCCGCGAATCCCGGCCCCGACCGCCACAACTTGGCCATCACGATCGATGAGAACCGAGGTCGGTAGTGATTCGACTCGATAGGCGGCGTGGGCTGAGGACGACGTGTCGCCGATGAGAATCGGGTAGGTCACTTGCCGCTCGGCGAGAAACGCCTCGATTTGTCGGGCTTCCTCTGCTGGGCCGATGTCTTCATAAAGCTTGGTGATCCCGATGACATCGATCCCTTGCTCTCGGCCCTCGTTCCAGAATTGTTGCAAGGCGGGGATCTCTTCCACGCAGGGGCCACACCAAGTCGCCCAGAAGTTGAGCAGTGAGATCCGTCCGTGGGGTCGGAAGGTTCCGGCTGCGGATTGGATGGGGTTGAGTTGCTCGACGAAGGCGACCTCTGGCGCCACCTGGTCGATCAAGACGTCACCGACTCGACGCTCATAAGCGTCCATCTTGGCGAGCACACCTCGAACATGGAGCCCGGGCAGAAAGGCGCATACGATGACGGTGGTCAGGGCCAGGGCTAGTCTGGGTTTCCACAGAGTGCGCCGAGCCGGGCGCAGCGAGAGCAGTGCAAGAACGGCCATCACTCCCCCGAAGATGTAGGGAAAGTTCCACATGAACGACCACGTGCCTCGGGTCGCGAGGAAGAGCACGATGAGTGCCGCTCCGAGCATGACGGCCGAAAACCGGAGCTCACGTAGGGCTAGCTTGCGGCCCTTCAGTTTGGTCTCGGATGGGTGGGGTATCTCGTGAGATCTCAGCAAGGTTTTTCATGAAATGTGGATGCCCCGCAGTCGATGTGAGGCACACAACCATGTTATCTAATGCCGAGGTCTGCTGGTGGGTGTGCCGGGCCTCACCGGGCCCGCTTCGATTTGTGGGCTCAGGCTTCGCTTGCTGTAGCCTCAGAACACAAACGGCAGGGTCGCGAGCAGCGAGCCAAGGGTCGCTCCGGCGAGGACATCGCTCGGATAGTGGACGCCTAGGACAACTCTGGAGAATGCCACCAAGATGGTGTAGGGCACCATCAGCCAGATCAACACCGGATAAAAATGTACCAGCATTGGGGTGAAGGCGAAGGCATGCAGGGTGTGACCGGACGGGAAACTGTAGCGGTCAAAGGGCGGTACGAGGGGTGAGATGGCATCGTATTTGACGCACGGTCGCTCGCGAGCCAGGCCGTTTTTCAAAACTTTGTAAACGGTGAGGGTGACGACGGAAAACGGTGCCCAGTGTTGCAGGGCGGGGAGGGCGCCGCGACCGTCGACACTCAGGATCAACACCGCGAGCAGCGGCCAGATCGGCCAATCGCCGAGCCAGCTGACGGTTCGAAAAATTGTGAGGACAGTCCGGTTTTCGACTTGATTGAAGAGGCGGCAGAGCTGCAACTCGTAAGGATCTAGGCGTTCGATTGCGGCCAAGGCTCGCATGAGATGGTTCCTTCTCTCAGGTCCGGGGTTCGGCTCTAGGAGCTTTATGGGAGAGGATGGGTAACCCCTTGCGTGTCGGCTTGGGTATTGGGGGTGACCCGTTTTTGCGTTGACGGCCGAAGAGCTGAGACGGACGCAAGCTCTTGGCCAGGAGGTCGCCGGTGTAAATTGCATTCGGTAGCACTTCGCACTCAGCCCAGCAGCCTGGACATTGGTGAACCCAATTGCGTTGGTCGGCGATCTCATCACCGAACCACAGTGCTTCGAAACTCTGATCGCGCAGGCTACCGACAGACCTCGTGTTGAATTGACAGGTGGGCACCTCGCCGTTGGGCAACAGGCGCATGTGTGTGCTCAAAGCGACACATTTAGGGTTGGGTTGTCCCTTGTCGCCTAGCAAACGGTTTCTGATCCCTTCCAGGTAATATCGTTTGGCGAGGCGCTCGGGGAAGGCATAACGCTCGAGATCTCGCTCCACATCGTCGAATAGATCACTTAGCTGCTGCTTGCTGAAATCACCGAAGGTCGTGAATTGGCCAATCTCGGTGGGAGCAACATCGGTTTCGGTCTCTAGACTGTAGGTTGCACTGGCGTCGTACGCCATCACGAAGTGATTACGGATATCCAAGGGTTCCAGATAGTCACGCAGGTGACGGTAATGCTCAGCGCCTTCGGCATCGACGATCGTCTGGTTGACGGCAAGTTGTAGCTTCAATTCTCGGCGCCTTGGCGCCAACGCTTCGAGCGTTTTGATCACATAATTCCATGCCTGAGGGTTGCCGCGGATGGTGTTGTGTTTGTCGGCCAGACCATCGACCGAAATCAACAATTGAAGAGGGATGTCTTTGCGGCGTTGCTCGCAGAACCGGACGATGCGGTCGGTCAAGAAACCGTTGGTCGTCACATGCAGGAACATCGGCCGTAGCTTGTCTTGGGCGAGATGGGCGATCTCCAGCAAATCCCTACGTACGAACGGCTCACCGCCGGAAAGCCGTACCGCATCCAGTTGCGGCAATTGCGAAAAGATGCTGTCGATCTCGTCGATGGTGAGGTCGTTTGGCGAAGGTTTACGCCACGAGTCGCACATGATGCAGCGAGCGTTGCAGCTGAACGTCACGATGTAGGTCAGGTATCTGGGCAGCTGAGGACGTCGCCGACGATTGCGAACGATCGTCGGTGGTATGGAAAGTAGTTGTCTCATGAGGTGCCTATGCGGGAACTGGGCACTGACCCAAGCGTGGTGTCGGTGCCAAGCATTGATTGATCGTGTCTAAAGCAGCTGAATTGCCGCATAAGCGGCGTCGATCGATGTGGGAATCAAGGTATTGAGCTATCGAGCCTGGCCCGTCTTCAATCAAGCGACGCAGGTGACCGTGGTTGATCACATCCATCGAGGTCACCGAACCGGCGCCGGTTTGGGCCAGAAAATAGGCGTTGATGGCCTGCTCGCGATTACCTGGCTCTGGCATCGCCAGCACCGGTTTGCCGAGGTAAAGCGCCTCTCCGACCAGCTGATTGCCGGCGGTGGTCACCAACCCACGGCAGGTTGCGAGGTCTTCGGAGAAACGGCGGATATCGATATCGTGAAACTCGAGCAGACCCTCTGGGGGCCGGGCTCCAAGGCCGTAGATACGCACCGGGTAGCCGCATTCAGTCAAGGCTCGGCGGACATTGGGTCCCGCGAAGCGCCTTAGGTAGACCACTAAGTGCTGGCCGTAATCAGGGCGAGCGTGCCTGATCTCGGGCCGCATCAACACGCCGATTTGGGTGACGTCTCGGACGCCGGTTCGCAGCGGCGGAAAATAGAACGACGACACAATGCTGTGGGTTTGTCCCCAGTAGAAGGCCTTTACCGACTGCGCCATCAATCCGGCATACCATCGCAGCGAACGCGGCAGTGAGCTGAGGTCGTAGGTCAGCAAGAAGTGCTGATGGTCGAGACTGATGAACGGCACGCCACAACGTTGGGCGGCACGCGGCAGGCTCGGTTCGAAGTCGGTCACGACCAAGTCGGCTCCGCCCTTCTCGAGATCACGTGTCAGGCGCCTGACCAGTTGCGGTAAAGCGCGAACGTATCCCAGGCTGCGATATCCAGTCTTCAGATAGCCGAGGTTGCGGCGGGCGGTGTAGTGGAAGCGCAGCCCGGGTAAGGGGCGAACATCAACAGCGCTATTACGGTAGATCGGGGCGAGGAAGTGGTACGCGTGGCCTGGAGCGTAAAGGACAACGTTGTGAGCGGTGGCCAGATCTTCGATCAAAGCTCGAGCGCGAGCCGCATGACCTCGTCCCTCTCCGGAAACGGCGTAGAAAATGTTTGCCATCCACGGGATCCTCCGAACTCGGGCGCATGGATTCGCGCCAGGGAGAGCGTATCGATCCCGTCATGAAGAAATATAAAGCGACTCAGAAGAAACCTTGGAGACGCACATTTTTTCTCGCGGTAGCTACCAGCCTCGCTCGGGTGCCAGTTCCTTCTGTCTTGTAACGAAGATTTCTCGCATCCGAGTCAAGAAGTCGTGGGGGCGCATGGGTTCTTTGGCAATGAAGACGCGGTATCCGGGTCTGGTGTGGATCTTGACCTCGATCCCCGAGCGTTCGACCAGAAGTTCGATTTCGCTCTCCTTGCGCCGAGGGCCCAACACTGCCCAGCGCAACGGTCGATCCTTGTCGAGCCTGCCCTCGAGATTGTAATGGTCCAAATCGGGCCGAAACGGTAAACCCGTAATGCGTTCTTGTGAAAAATAATTGATCGGATAAACCTGCCAGTAGCCCCCCAGGATTGCCTCGACACCTTGCTTTTCTAGAAGGGCGATCAATTTATCGTCATTGGCCGCCATCCGGACTTGGCGCTCGCGCTCGACGGTCCACGGTAAGTAGGTACCTGTCAAATTGAACGTCAGCAGGACGGCGGCAACCAAACCCGCGGCCCAACGGGAGCGCGCACTGATCCACAGGAGCAGACAGGCCAACATCCCAGGCACGATGAGGTAGAGAGGCATGATGTAGCGGACCGTGACACCGCGGGTCATCCCCGCTACCGAGAGCACGTTGAGCGCCGCCATCGTCACCATTACCAATGCGAAGAGCCATCTCGGGTCCTTTCTTGCATCAATGGCTCCAGAGAGGCTGAAGCCTCGGCCGCGAGCCCGTGAGCCCAAGTAGAAGAAGAGGCCCATGGCCGCTAAATGAAGCCCCAACACTAGAGGATGTAAGGTCCGCATGAACCGCGTTTGCCGTGGCCAGAACCTGTGATCGACACTGCCGATCATCTCTGGGATCTTGTAAGTCAACAGATCCTTGGTGTTGTCGAGTTTGGCCGCCAGACCCGGCGCCACGTCGGCGGCGTAGCCGCTGCGCAGGGTGGGGAAGTTGTTCCCGATGTTGTAGGTCAGCCAAGGCGCTGCCCCGAGTAGAAATCCTCCCACGAGCAGCAGTGCCACTCGACCTCGCCATACGCGTGGCTGGCTCCACGCCAGCCATGCAAAGGCTGGCGCCGAACACCCCAAGCTCTGTAGCGAACTCCACAGACCCAGCCCCGCTGCTACCCCAAGAGCGAAGAACGGCCAGCGCTCGTGGACCGAGCGGACAGCTCGGGCGGCAAGCCACAACGTAGCGCCGCAGAACAGCATGACTTCTGGATAGCCATTGCCGGTCGAGGTCCAGTAGTTGTAGGACGGCGACGGAATGGCGACAAACAACAGCGCCACCGCTGCGATCCGGCGTCCGAGCGCTTCGCGGAAGAAGAGATACCAGAAGCCCATCAAAAGGACGCTTTCAATCAGGGGCCCGAAGACCAAGGCGAACCGAGGTCCGGCTCCCAACAGGCTGAGGAGTGCCGTCAAATGGCCGCCTATCGAACCGAGGCGAGTATAGGAAGCGAAGACGGGAAATTCGCCTCTCAGCACTTGGAATGAACACAGGCCATTGAGTACGCAGTCGGCTTCGCCGGGCAGCTTGCCGATGGGAAACACCAGGCCGATCCGTAGGATTAGCCCAGCGGTGAAGAGGGCGAGAATAGCCCAAGTTGACGGCGTGCACTGGCTGACCAACATTCGGAGGTAGCTCCAGCTGGTGGGCCACAAGGCCATCTTCGACTGTCCGAGTTGGCGATAGGTGAAGCGGATCGGCGCTTCGGCGATACGCAAGCCCGTTCGGCTGGCGGCGATCAACAGTTCGGGAAGGAACGCGAAGGCATCGTTGTGGACTGTCAGTTGACGCAGGGAGCTGGCTCGGTAGACCCGAAACCCCGACGTTCTATCGAGGACCTCGAGTCCGTAGCCGATATGCATCAGGCGGTTGATGCCGACACTCAAGGCACGCTTCCAAAACGGAGTCCCGATGACCTCACTGCCGGCAACAAAACGAGAGCCGACCAGGATGTCCGTGTTGCGCTCGATCGCAGTCGCCAATAACCCCTGAATCTCTTCCGGCTGATGATTGAGATCCGCGTCGAGGGTGACCACGTAATCGACGTCATCCGAGACCGCTGCAAATCCGCGGCGAAAGGCTGCGCCGAGGCCTGACGGGGTGGCGTTGCAGAGGAGGCGAACCCAAGGCAGGTGGCGGGTTTGCTCGGTCAAGATCTGCTGGGTTCGATCCGTTCCCTCGATAACAAAAACCACTTCCGGTGTGACGTCCTCTAGAGCGTTCAGGGATTTCTCCAAGCGCTCCCACAGCAGCCCGATCGACTCCGCCTCGTCGTAGGCGGCGATCACCACCGAGAGTTTCATGGCTCGGACAGTTTCATGGCTCGGACAGGTTCATCGTGTGAACGGTCTCATGGTGCAGATCTTCGGGCGACGACAATCAAGTGATTGAAACCATCTCTCGGGGTGAAGTCGACCCGCACGGTTTCGAGCCCTGAGTTGGCTAACGTTTTGCGGGCTGCTGCGCGGGATGGTAAGCGATTGACTTCGTCTGGGAAGAACTGGAACACGCGTCCAACGATGTGGCTTCGCAACCACTCGAACGGCGCCAAGACCCATCGCGATAGTCCGTAAGTTGGGGGCCAGAACAAGAGCAGGATGCCGTCTTCAGGGCGCACCACGCGGCGAAATTCGTCGAGGATTTGACGTCCTTGGTGGGGGTAGAAGTGCTCCATGACGCCGAGGTTCCAGATGCCGGCGATCGTTTCGTCGCGAAACGGTAGGTGCTGGATATCGGCGCAGACGAGACCGTCGAACGTTCCGTTGAGTCTGGCCTCGCGCAGGGCCTCGAGGGAAAAATCCAGCCCGAGCAGTTGTCGCCCATGGCGGTTGATTCGACTCGAGGATTCCGACGTCCCACAGCCGGCTTCAACGAACCGACCGGTGGCAGGGAAGTAGCGGCTCGTATAATGCTTGACAGCGCGGCTCAGCAGCAGTCTACGGACGACTGAAGCCAATTTGCCGAACGCTGAATGCTCCTGCCTCAGGGCTTGCCAATGGAGCTCCCAGTGCCTCTTCCCGGGAGATGTCATACTCACATCGATAGTTTATATAACAGACACGTTCTACCGGCACGTTCTACCGGCACGTTCTTACCGGCACGTTCTTACCGGCACGTTGAGACTAAGCCTCCTTGGGCAAGGAGATCATGCCGTCTCGAGTGCGGCTTACCCGTTCGCGGTGCAGCTGGAGCAGACGCCGTAAAGGACAACTTCGTGAGCCTCGAGCTCGAAGCCCGCAGGGGCAAGATCCGCCACCTGTTCAGGACAGCCGTCGACGTCGAAGACTCGATCACAGGCTCGGCAACAAAAATGATGGTGGTGGTCGAGTCCGGTGAGCTCATAACGATTCGGCGCTCCGGGGAGCTCGACGATCTGGAGCACGCCGTCGCGCAGGAATTTCTTCAGAGTGCGATAGACGGTGGCGATGCCGAGGCCAGGAACGGACTCGAGCGCGAGGTCCAGCACCTCTTGGGGCCCGAGCGGACGCGAGGCGTCTACGAAGGCTTTACGAATCGCATCGCGTTGCTGAGTCTTGCGAGTCACGGGCTGGCTAGGGTCACTCATGCGCTTTAGCTTAGCGTGTTCTGGTGGGCTCGCCAGCGGTGGTGGAGGGCGGCGGCGAGAAAAATGCTGCCAGCCGCTAGGACAATGGCAGGCTCCGGGCTGATGCGAGTGCCGTAGACAGCGATTCTGGGGACGGTGGTCAAGACAGCGGACAGCGCCACTGCGACCACCATCATGGTCGGTAAACGTCGCGCCAGCAAACCGGCCGTGGCAGCGGGTAGGCTGAGCAGCGCAATGACCAGAATCAAGCCAACTACCTGGGTCAGCGTGATAACGGTCAAGGCCACCATCACGAGCAGGATGGCATGGGTGCGCCGCACCGGCACACCCTGCAAGCGGGCCTGTTCGGGATCCAGGCAGAGGGCGAAGAAACGTTTTTGGAACATCAGAACCGTCAGCAAGATAATTGCGTCCAAACCGAGCATCAGATAAACGTCGGTCCAATCGACATAGGCTAGGTTGCCGAAGAGGTAACTCATCAACTCGGTGTAGTAACCCGGAGTGAGTTTGATCAGCAGGATGCCGATCGACATCCCTACCGCCCACAGCGCTCCGATGACGGTGTCCGAAGACAACGCTGGGCGATCGGAGGCAGACCGGCCCGTCGCCGGTTCGAGTCTCGCCAACAGCAGTGCCGCCAGCACCGAAACGGCCATTGCGCCATGGATCGGTCGCAGCCAGGCGAGGGTGTCGGGCCACAGATGCTTCAAGTAGATGGTTGCTCCCAAGCCACCGACGGCGATGTGGGCGATGGCACCACCCAGGAAGACGAGGCGGCGGGTGACGACATAGGGACCGATCAAACCGCACGCCAAGCTGGCGAGGAGCCCAGCCCACAGCCCACTGAGCAGGAACGGGTTGACCGCCATGTCGCGGAAGAAATCCATCAGTGCCTAAGACTCCAGAGATGAGGCCGGAGTCCAAGTGACCCGATGACAGACCCAGGCCGTGCGGCGGGCGCAGCGTTGGGCAACCTCGGGATCGTGGGTCACCATCACGATGGGCAGCTGATCATTGAGCTCGCGCAGCAATTCCAGGATCTCGCGCTGTCGTTCGACATCGATGCCGGTTGTAGGCTCGTCGAGCAACAGAATCTCCGCCTCGGTGGCGAGAGCGCGGGCGATCAACACCCGTTGCCGTTGGCCGCCGGAGAGACTGCGGAATGGGCGACGGGAGAACTCGGCGGTGGCGGTGCGCTCGAGCGCTGCGAGCGCTGCCTGGCGATCCTGGCGACGGAACCATGGTCCCCACGAAGAACGTCCCAGACGTCCGGTGAGGACGATGTCGAGCACGTTCGCTGGCACACTATCGTCGATTTGCGCGTGCTGTGGTACATAGCCGATCCTGGGCGTCACCGCTGCTGGTGGCTGGCCGAAGATTTGTATCGTGCCGCGCTGAGGCTCGAGTTGGCCGAGGAGCAGGCGTAGCAAGGTGGTTTTACCCCCGCCGTTGGGTCCAAGCAACACCACAAAATCATCGCTCAGGATCTCCAGGTCGACGTCCTGTAACGCCCAGCGTTTTTCCCCGGGATAACGAAAGCTGACACCCTGCAACGCGGCAACAATGGAAGTTTCTGGCGCCTGAGGCGGTTCGGAGACCTGCGAGACGCTCGAAGCTTGAGAGACGTGCATGACCTTGGGCAGATGCGTCAAGGCGTCTCCAAGGCGGCAGCGATCCGGTCACCCACCCGACTCAGGTTGTCGATTACGTTCGGCTCCAGCGGGTCGAGGATCTGTGTTTGGCCACCGATGGCTATTGCCAAGGCCTGAGCGGAGCGTCCGGTGATCTGTGGCTGCACGAAGATAGTGGGGATCCGTTCGCGCCGGGCGATGGCTTGCAGCTCGGTGACCTCTGATTCACTCGGCTCCTTACCCTCGACCTCGACCGCGAGCTGGCGAAGGCCGTAGTCGTTGGCGAAATAGCCCCACGCCGGATGGAAGACCAGAAAGGCGCGGCCGGTAAACATCGTCAGCTGCTGTCGCAGTTTGGTATCAAGCGCGTCGAGACGCTGGATGAGTTGGGTGAGACGCTCACGATAGCGCGGGGCAGCGGCGGGATCGAGGCGAACGAGGGTGTCCGCAATGGTATTTGCCAGTTGGACAAGACGTTTGGGACTGAGCCAGATGTGCGGGTCTTGGCCGGCGACGATCGTCCCGGTTGACTGTCGTGTAGCGGCTTCGTGATGGTGGCCTCCAGGCAGGTGGCGCAGCTCGACACCGTCTCGGAGGTCGACGATCTCAACTCGGCGTGACCGTCGCAGTGCATCGAGCCAAGGTGTTTCCTCGCTCGGCACGCCGATGCGAAAGTACACCGCCGAGCGCAGCACACTGCTGACCTGAGCGTCGGTCGGCAGGTAGGTCGCTGGACTCTCACCCGGCCCGACCAGTGTCTTCACAACCACGCGATCGCCACCAATTTGCTCCACCAGCCAAGCTTGGGGAGCGATCGTCACGGTCACGGCGAGGGGCTCGGCTGCCTGTGCCGAAGGACCGAGCAGGCAGAACAAACCAGTGATTAGCCACACCGTGATGCTAGCCAGATTGCCTCCAGCACCGGCGCCTTTTGACGTTGCATAGCCGGAGCGGCATCGCTGGTTGGTCTTGGAGTTGATTCGACACATCACACCTTGGAATCTACGCCGTGAATAATGAGAAGTCAATATCATTTGTGACCGGCCGGCAGCAGGCGAGGTTGATTCCTCAGCTCACCGCTGTAAAGAGGACATCGCCAAAGCCTCGCATCACACCCATTGCAAATCGCCCTGGTGGTCGATCCGAATAACACGCCGAAACTCCCATGAGGAACCCTAAGATGTTGCACCAGATTCGATCGCAGCGCACGCAGCTTCACCGTCCGGCTGCCGCCGGGATCGGACGTGACCGACACCGGTGCTCACCTGATCGCGCATCACTCGGGTGAACCCTATGCCACGACCGATTGGGATGTCGCGATCGACGACGTTGCCGGCACCGTGACGTGGTCGACGGACACATTTGCCGTCGATGAGTTTGCCAATGCCTTACGTTGGGGCACGATGTTCACATTCTGGGTCGATACCAGCGCGTTACCGGATGACGTAACGAACCGTATCGGCTTTTTCAAACCCGGCTCATCCGCAGACGTAACGTTCGGTTTCCCGAGCTCCGACATCTTTTCTGATGGCTTTGAGTCCGGAAATACCAACCTGTGGAGCAATGGCGGCTAAGCCGTTGGATACATAGGATGGGTTGGCTGCTGCGGCTCTCCGGAGCCTAGCGGCAGCCGCCGTATGATTGGTCGTTGCGGTAGCGGTCGTTGCGGTAAGGCGAGCAACTGCGGTAGGGTAGTGCTCGATGTGGACTCGAATCACAACCTCGTGCGGTTTGGCCGTTGTCCTGCTCCTCGTCTCCGTTGTAGGCCAGGTGGGGCACGAACACGGATCCGAGGTAGAGCTCAGCGGCTATGCATGTGCTGTTGACCACGAGGCAGCTCCCGGTGTTGGCAGCCCGGCATCCGGCGTCCGAGCGAGCGGTGATCTCCACCAACATCAATGTGTTGGCTGCCACTTGAGCGGCCACCGGTCCCTCATCTTCTCGATCCAATGGGTGGCCGCTCTCGACCACGGTCGGCAGGCCGGCTCCGAGCTGCTAGCCACCCCGCGGGCTCTGCGCTGCAAGGCCGGGGGCAGCCTCCGCGGGCCACCGATCGCCTGAGACCTTCTGGCTCTAAGTCCCCAGCGCGGGGAGGCAGAGCCACGGCGTCCTCTGAAGAGCAACGTGCCAGCGCGTCCTGACGACGCTCAGCTGCCACGCCTCCCAGAGGCGCTCCAAAACACCACTTGCCTGCTCGAGTTTCCGGCTCGTCGGTAGGTGGCTGACCGTATCGAGCACCGATGACGATCTTGTTAGGGATCACATCGGTCACTACAGAAGATACGACGCGAGCCGTTCCTAACGGCTTGCTGGAAAGGACTCAGATCCCTCATGTCGAGTAGACGTTTATTCTGGAAAGTTCCTACGATCGTGACCCGCACGTTCGCCTCTTTGACCGTCGCCTCTTTGACCGTCGCCTCACTGACCCTCACTCTTTCGATTTTTACTCTTCCGGCATTCGCCCAGAGCGAGTCTGCTGGTGTTCTCGAAGGTCGGGTCAGTCCGGCCCATGATCACGATTTTGTGCTTGCGACGGCGAGGATTCCTGACCTCAGTCTCAAGGTCGAGGTCGAAGCTGATGGCAGCTTCCGTTTTGATTCAGTGCGACCCGGTTCGTTTCTGATCGAGGTCCGGGTGCCGAGTCTCGGCGTGATCGCTGAGCGGGTCGAGATTCGACCAGGAGAGACCACGTCGGTCAATATTGTGCTCACTCCAGGCAGTCACTCCGAGGAGATCGTGGTGACCGCCGCGGGGGTGGCTCGCGATCCCAACGAGTTGGCCAGCGCGACCACCAGCCTGAGTGGCGAGGAGCTAGCGCTACGACTCGAGTCGAGTCTGGGCGAAACCCTGGCCAATGAACCCGGGATCAGCTCGACCTTTTTTGGTCCTGGAGCCAGTCGCCCCGTCATCCGGGGTCTATCCGGCGATCGGGTGCGGATGTTGGAAGGTGGGCTCGGTACCGGAGATGCCTCCGGTGTCAGTGCCGACCACGCGGTGACCGCCGACCCCGGCCAGGCGGAGCGGATCGAGGTGCTGCGTGGGCCGGGCACCCTGCTCTACGGCTCGAGTGCCATTGGCGGAGTCGTCAATGTGATCGACGAACGGATTCCCACGGTGCGGGCAATCCAAGGCGTGAGCGGTAGTGTCGATCTGCGCGGCGGCACGGTCGACGATGAACGCAAGGCTGCGGTCAACCTCAACGGTGGCCGCGGTGACTGGGCCTGGCACGTCGACGCGATCACTCGCGAAACCGACGACTATGAAGTGCCAGGGTTCGCCCGTCTCGAGGAGGACGAACACGCCGAAGACGAGCACGAAGATGAGCACGGTGAAGAGGAAGAAGAAAATCCCTTCGGGTTTGTGCCCAACACCAACATCGATAGCCAAGGGGTCCGCGCCGGGCTGACCTACTTTTTCGACGATCGTGGCTACCTGGGCGTTTCCGTCACCGGCTTCGAGACCGAATATGGCCTGCCCGGTGGGCTCGGCCATGGTGAGGAGGAAGAAGAGGAAGAAGGGGAAGAGCACGAAGACGGGGTGCCGGTACGGATCGACATGCAGCAGCAGCGCTTCGATCTGAAGGCCCAGGTCAGTGCACCATTCCGTGGTTTCCAGGCGCTCAAGGTCCGGCTGGGTGCCACCGACTACGAACATCTGGAGCTCGAGGGTGACGAAGAAGGCACCTTCTTCTTCAACGATTCCTTCGAGGGACGGATCGAGCTCGTTCAAGATCCTCGCCAGTTCGGCGAGGGGCGAACGCTCAGTGGCTCGATCGGAGTGCAAGTTTTCGATCGAGACCTCGAAGCGGTGGGTGCCGAGGCCTTTCTACCCAAAACAGCCACCCAACGTTGGGCGGTGTTCACGTTGCAGGAACTCGACGTAGGACCGCTCCGTTGGCAATTCGGCGGACGGTTCGAGAGTCAAGAGATCGACCCGACCTCGACGGTGGTTTCCTCACGCTCGCACGACAGCTTCAGTGCATCCCTGGGCCTGGTCTGGGCTGCCAACGATGTTTTTTCGATCGCTGGTTCGTTGTCCCGCTCGGTGAAGCTGCCAGCAGCGGAAGAGCTGTACTCCAACGGTTTACACGTTGCCACACAGGCCTTCGAAATTGGCGACCAGAATCTCGGTGAGGAAGTTGGCTTGGGCTTCGATCTTTCGTTCCGGGTCAAGACCCCACACTTTTCGGGTGAGGTGACCCTCTTCCGCCAGGACTTCGACGATTTCATTTTCCAGGCCTTCACCGGCGACGAAGCAGAAGGTTTCCCAGTAGTCCTCTACAGTCAGCAGAATGCCGAGTTTGATGGTGCCGAGTTTCGCGGCCGGATCGAGCTGTACGATCATGAGACGCATCATTTGCACCTGAGTCTGGTGGGTGATCTGGTCAACGCCGAACTCGACGCCGGAGGCAATCTGCCCCGCATTCCGCCGATGCGCTTCGGCGGCGGCCTGCACTACCACAGCGAACGTTGGAATGCCTCGACCGAGGTGCGATGGATCGACGACCAAAACGATGTTGCCGCCAACGAGACCTCAACCGACGGTTACACTTTGGTCAACGCCAGCCTCGGCTATCGGTTTCTATTCTCCAATCAGATTGTGGACATTCTGCTGCGCGGTCGTAACCTGGGCGACGAAGAAGCCCGCAGCCACACCTCGTTCCTCAAGGACATCGCACCGCTGCCTGGACGCAACGTCACCTTGTCGGTCAACTTCCAATTTTGAAGCTCGACCTCTGAAGGCTACGATCGAGCGTCGATTGCAGGTTCCTGACCCTGCAGAGCGTGCGATTCATGCTCGATTGTACTCTCCCAACGGTCAGGAGACCGCGATTTACGTGCGATCGTACGCTCCTGACCGTGCCGAGAGTGCAATTTACGCTCGATCGCGGTCTCGGCACGTCGCAGAGAGTGCGATCGACGCTAAATCCTGGTCTCGGCACGTCGAGGAACGTGCAATCGGCCCTCAATCAGCCGTTTTGCGTCAATCCAGTCGACCCTTTCGGCTGGGAAGCCCATACGCAGGGCTCGATAGGCAAGGTTATGTACCTCCCGTGCCATAATTCCTGAGTGAGGAGATTCTAGGCTAGGAGGCAGGTGCGCCCGAGCCGGAGGTGAAGGTCGAGAATTCCAGCCTGTGGGGTAGAGTTCAATCCGGGCGCGAGACGTTCGGATCGTCTGGCACGATCCAACGCCAAGGATGCTCGGCGCCGGCGGATAGGCCGATGCGGGTACCTTGCCCAGGCTCGGCCGGCGGCGGTGTGCCGTCGTCGAAGATCTGAATGTTGCCTCCGGTGCCGCCGTTCCCGGTGAGACCGCTTCCTGCGACAATGTCACAGCCGTTGTCTTGGCCAGTGATGCCGAGGGCCTGACAGAGTTTGGCGGGGCCGGAGCATAGGTCGCGGTCGCGCCGGGCTTTGGCCCGGGCTCGACGCATGGCGTCGAGTCCGGCGGTGGGGGCGAGGGCGCGAATCAGGATGGCGGAGGCGTGGCCGTCATCTCCACAGACCGCGTTGGCGCACCAGTGCATGCCATAAATGAAGTAGACATAGAGATGGCCGGGAGGGCCGAACATGACGGTGGTGCGCTCAGTTTGCCCACGGTAGGCGTGACTGCCGGCATCTTCGAAGCCGGCATACGCCTCGACTTCGACAATGCGGCCGGTCCGGCCGTGGCGCGTCAAGAGCTTGTTGAGCAACTCGGGCGCGACAACCCGGCTATCCCGACGAAAAAACTCGCGGTCGACCGGTTGCATCTCGGCATCCCTGAGCGGTTATTGCGCCGCGTCGAGGTGATTCTCGAGTAGGTCTTTGACCAGCCTGGGATTGGCTTTTCCCCGGCTTTTCTGCATAACCTGCCCGACGAAGAAGCCGAGCAAAGCCTTCTTGCCAGCACGATATTGCGCTACCTTGTCACCTTGTTCCCCGATCACTTCGGCGATCAAGGTTTCGACCTGGCTGGCGTCGGTAACTTGCTGGAGTCCCTTGTCTTGGACGATCCTGCGTGGGCTTCCGCCGTTCGCGAGTATGTCGGCGAAAACGTCTTTGGCGATTTTTCCTGAAATAGTGCCGTTGCAGATCAGGTCGACAAGCTCGCCGAGCTCTGTGCCAGAGAACGGTAGGTCATCAACGGACCGCTCCTTGAGCTCGCGCAGCAACTCGTTGACAATCCAATTGGCGACCTGTTGCGCCTGACCGCAGGTGTCTACCGCCGCTTTGAAGAAACGACCGAGCACGGGATCAGAAGCCAGCAACCTGGCGTCCGCCGGGTCGAGGTTGTGCTCGTCGCGATACTTGACGAAGATCGCCTCTTGCTCGGGGGTCAGGAGGCGTTTGTCCTGAGCGGCTGCCAAGGATTGTTGTCGCTGAAGAGCCTTGGCGGCGGCCTTTTGGGCTGACTTGGCGGCCGCATCCTCGCAACGAGCCTCTCCAGTTCCAGTGATCTTGGCCCAGGTGTCACGTAAAGTGACGGTCCGATTAAACACCAACCGTCTTTCGGGTCCGTCTGCGACAGCTTCTTTGCTGTCGGGGTCCACAGCAGAGAAGCTGTCGGGGTCCACAGCAAAGAAACCTTGGCGCTCGAATTGGAAATGGTCTTCGGGCTGGGCGCCGCCGACCGCCGGTTCGATGCGGCAGTCGGTCAGGACCTCGAGCGAGTTCGGATTCAAGAAGGTTTTGAAGTCCGCGACCTGGCCATCGGGGTTCTCGTGCGCAAAAAGTCGATCGTAGAGCCGTACTTCGGCCGGCAGAGACTGCTCGGCGGAGACCCAATGGATGGTGCCCTTGACCTTGCG
>JAJCXO010000062.1 GCA_029263395.1 Acidobacteriota bacterium
TCGATCCGAAGAAGGCCTGTTTGCGCGGATCATAGTCGGCGCATGACGCAACGTCTTCGGTCCGCTCATAGGGCAGCTCCGCCGGTGGCTGAGCCGTGGTGGAAAACGCGACGGCGAACGTCGCAGACGTGAGGACGAGCACTGGGATCGCGCGGCGGAGGCGCCCTTCGAAGCTGTCGGGTTGTCTCATGATTTCTCCTTCGTCTCGAGCCTTCTCCATGAACACTCGACAACCCGATAGAGCACGGACCGTGCCAGAGCGAAAGGCCTCCGCGATGCCTTAGGAACCGTTCTCGACGGATCGACCCAAGGGTTCAATTACGGTCCAGTGGATCTGAAGTGGACCGTTCAACGGTCCAACGAACCGACTCAGTCCCTGATTTTCAGGCCTTCGCCTCGAAGTCACTTGGCTCGATTCCGAGCTCGGCGCAGTGCAGCTTGAGCCCCCGTGGCGAGACTTCGAGGGCGAGAGCTGCCGCGGCGAGGTTCCCGCCGTGCGTTTTGAGGGCATGATGGATCGCGTCTTTGCCCAAATCGGCGGCCTTGCGAATCGATGGTGAGCGCTCGATGAGAAGATAAAGAGACGTGCGCGAAATGCCGAGATCCCGAGCGGTGGCGCGAGTGCCGAAACGGTTCGCCCGCAAAACGGTGAGCAGTTCCTCGTCGCCAATCTCGGAAGGTGGCTTGTAACCCGTCACCTTGGTTGGATCGATCGGTGGTTCTCTTGGCGGCTGGCGCTGCGGTTGACCTCGTGACGTCAGGAGATCGTCGATCGCCTCGGCCGGGATCTCTTGGTGATCCGACCACGCCACTGCCAGGTAGCGCGCGATGTTGCGCAGCTCGCGGATGTTGCCGGGCCAGTCGAAAGCCGTCAGGCGGGCGACGAGCGGCGCCGTCAGCCAGGGCCGGCCGTCGTCGTCTGCCGAAGGTGGATCGAGGCGCGATCCACGGTCGAGGGCGCCGAGCTCGCGGCGTAGAAAGTGAACGAGGAGGAGGCCAATATCCTCGCGCCGGGCCGCCAGAGCGGGCAGCCGAATCGTGTAACTCGCCAGGCGATGCAGCAAGGGGGCACGAAAGTTCCCGGTCTCGATCGCCGTTTCGAGATCTGCGTCCGTGGCCGCCACCAGGCGAGCGCCACCCAGCACGGGCAGCCCGCCACCCACCGGCTGAATCTCCCCAGTCTCGAGCGTACGTAAGAGCAGGGCCTGAAGATCGGCAGAGATCTCGCCGATCTCGTCGAGGAAGAGTGTGCCGCCCGCGGCACGGCGGAAATAGCCTGGGGTGGCTGCGTCGGCGCCAGTGTAGGCACCCTTGGCGGCACCAAAAAGCTCAGAGGCGGCGAGAGACGGCGGAATAGCCGCCAGGTTGACGGCGAGGAAAGGGCCATCGCGCCGCGCACCGTGGCGGTGAATGGCTTCGGCGACCAGTTCTTTGCCCGTGCCCGTAGCGCCGCGGAGCAGGACGGGAATGTCGAGGCCGGCGACCCTCTGGATCTCGGCGCGGACCCGTCGCAGGGCACCGCTCTGCCCCACCAGGCCAAAATCGGGGGTTGCGGGTGGCGAGAACTCGCGCATCAAATGCAAAATGAGCACAACGCGTCCCGAAAGCAGGAGTGTCACACCGCGGCGGAGACGCTCGGTATCGATCTCGACGATCTCGTGGCTTCCCGACGCCTCGCCGTCGATCACAAGATCGAGGCCCGAGCCGGTCCTGTCGAGAAGTACGGAGCCTGGTTCGGAGCCGGTTGCCAGGCAAACCGGTCGTCGGCTCAAGCCACGATCAGCGAGCGGATAAGGCTCAGCCTCGGCCGACGCAAAACGGGGCGTCAGGCGCGAAAGCTCTACGACGGCCCGCTGCGCAAGACTCCCGATGGTCCCCTCCGCCAGCTCGAAGAGGGCCACGCGCTCACCGACGCGCCCAACATCCGGATGCCAGGCGATCGTCAGCCCTGGTACGCTCCGCTCTCCGATTGGGCGATCCGGAACCCTTCTAGTCTGTGTGCTTTCCGCCTCTAGACGAGCGAGAGATCTCCTTCGAATCGTCATCCCCATGATTCTACTTGTGACGTCTTCGATTCTTGGGAAATGGAAGCAAAGACAGAGAGACAGCGTTCCCGAGAATCCTCTTCGGACCGGCTGACATGACAAAACGGGTTGGAGGTAGGCTGAACCACACCTTGTCGGGTAACTGATCGAGTGCGTTTGTTGTGCGATGTGCTGATCGTCGAGAAGCTCGCCAAACATGCCGAAATCACGACGACGGCCCGGTATGACCGCCGGGACAGCAAGCCGGCTTTGACTCCGGACGGCTGACGAAGCAGAGTGCCGGTATCATTAGCAGCAATGACCAACCTCGAGACCATCCGTGCCGAGCTGCCTCTGCTCACTGCCACACCCACCAGGTGGGCCGAGCTGGCAGCGGCCCACCTCGACAGGTTCCTCGCCGACCACGCTGTTTGCGAACAGCAGGCAGCACTCTTCGGCCTGTCTCTGGTGGGTCACTATCCGGCCGACGACGAGTTGGTGGAGCGTATGGGCGCGCTCGCCGCCGAGGAGGTCTCACACCTGCGGCGGGTCCACGGCTTGCTACGGCAACGCGGCCACTCGATATCCCGCCGCCGCGGCAATCCATGGGTTCAGGGCCTTCGCCAGAGGATCGACAAGACGCGTGAGGATGTGCTCAAGGTCGACCGCCTATTGGTCGGCGCGCTGATCGAGGCCCGCAGCTGCGAGCGCTTCTCGACGCTCCTGGCGCAGATTCAAGACAGCGAGCCCGAGGTTGCACGTCTGCTGCAAGACCTCGGCCCAGCCGAAAAGCGGCACTGGCTGATGTTTTTCCAGCTCGCCGAGCGCGAGATCGACGCCGCCCTGCTCCAAGCCCGGTGGCAAGGCTGGCTCGAACACGAAGCCGAGCTGTCTCGCCGTGGCGGCATAGAGCCGACGGTACACGGCTGAAACAGACCGGCGAGCACACCGGAGCGCCCCGGCTCGATCACACCACCGACCCGAGTTTTTCCAGGTCCTTGGAAGGGACTCAGCCGAAGCTCAGCGTAGACCGGCGTAGTTGGGTTGGCCAACAGCTTCTGCCACAGGGGTTAAAGGCCGGTGTCGCGAGCTACATGAGAGCTCGGCCGAGTTTTCGCACTCTACGCGGTCAGGAACTGGGCTTGACTATGCTCTTGGAGCATAGTATGTTCGTTGAAGGTTAAGGTTGCAGGGACACGCGCCATAACGTGCGTTACCGAACCGTTTAGGTTGCAAGCGGCGACCAAGCAGCCTAGCTCTCTACTAACACCCTGGAGATCAGCTCATGATCAGGTACCGTTCGGTTGTTGCACTGACGCTCCTCCTAGGAGCAGCGCCTTCGACGGTTCCGGCTGATGATTTCTACGCCGCAAGAGGGGAAGAGCTATTGCGTCTCGATCCCAGCCAGGGGAGCGTTACGGTCGTCGGCCAGCTGGGAGTAGGTCCCACGGAGTTGGCTTTTTCCTCCAACGGCGAGCTCTACTCTCTGGATGAGAATCGTCTTCTCCATCGGGTGGATCCCGACTCCCTCGAGGTCGAGCTCATCGCGACGTTGTCCGAGTCCCTTTTCATCGAGATGGCCGTAGCCCCCGAAGGCGACATCTACTTTATCCGTCGGCAGGGCTCGCCAGACCCTGGCCTTTTGACCCTGGTTGACCCAACGGTCGGCATCGAAGTCGAAGTTGCTCAGCTCGAGCTGCTGGAGGAGCCCATAAGGTCAATTTTCTTTTCGGACGGTCAGCTTTTCGGCACAACCGATCGCCAGCTCCACACGATCGACAGGTCTACCGGCATGACCGAGTTAGTTTGGGAGGACGAAACCGCTCTCATGTCCTCCTACGATGTCGGCGCTGACTCGAATGGAAGGCTCTGGGCACTTTATGATCCCCCAGTAACTCCGCCAAATATCACGCTTTCGCCCGTGCCCCCCGACACCGGCGGTTTTGTCCTATTCCTCGCTGACGGCCCGAACTCCTTCGCCATTCGAAGAAGCCTTTCGTCGCCGATATCCATTCCAACGCTGTCGACCATCAGCCTGGCAGCCCTCGCAGTAGTCCTTGGCCTCCTGGGTGTTGCAGTGCTTCGACGGCTCCCTTGACTGCGCCGCTGGCTACAGGAAAACCACTTCCAGGAAGCGCTCAGTCTTGCTCGGACTCGGGGGGCACAACCTGGGAGAGTTTAGTCGAGCCTAGGCAACGGAACTGGATCGCCTGACCGTAGCCCAAGACCGCAGAACTTCGAGCGACGGACAACCTCTTCGTAGGCTGTTATCAACGCGGCAGCCGATCGTTGCGGTGCAAAGCGACGAGCCCGGACTCGGCCGAGAGCGCTCAGCGTGCGATGCAGATGGGCGTCCCCGTCCAACCGATCCATGGCGTCAGCGATGGCTGCTGGATCCATGGGATCAACCCGCAACGCAGCATCACCCGCCACCTCCTTGAAGATCTCGAGTTCGGAGGTCACCACCGGCGCCCCAAAGCCCATCGCCTCGACCACCGGCATGCCGAAACCCTCGGCGATGGATGGGAAAATGAAGCCGAACGCATGCTCATAGAGCCAAGCCAGGGCTGTGTCGTCGACGTAGCCGAGGCACACCACCTGGTTGCTGACACCAAGCGCCGCGACCCGGGCATCGAACTCGGGATCGGGGTCATCCCCCCCACCCACCAGGACCAACGTTCGTTCGGTGGACGCCCGTGATCGGTGACGAGTAAAGGCCTCCAAAATCCGTTGGCGATTCTTGCGCGGCCCGCGGTCGCCAACGGTGAGCCAGAACCCATGCCGCAGCAGCCGGGCTTCGACCGTCGCCAGCTGGGTCGGCAGACCATCGTCTGTCGAGACCCAGCCGGCAAAACGATTCGACGGATACACCACCGCGGTGCGGTCCGCTGGGTAAGACGGAAAGGTGTCGAGGAAGTCCAGGCGGCTGGTCTCAGAGATCGCCATCACCCAGTCGGCATGCTGACTAGCCCCTACTACCCCGCCGAAGCAAGCCAGGCGGTTCGCCTCGCTGGTGAGCTCTGGATGATGCAGGAAGATCAGGTCGTAGAGGGTGTAGACCAACCGAGCGTGCTCGAGGCGACGCGGCGCGAAGAAGTTGTTGGCGTGGACGATGTCTGGCGCGCCCAAACGCTGCTCAAAATCGGCGGGGGGCTGGCGCCAGAAACGGCGCATCTCAGCCGGTGACCGATGGAAGGTCCCCTCCTGAACGTTCGGGCGCAAGAACCGCTCCACCGGCGGTGGCCCCGAAGCATCCCAGTAGTGATCACCGAACGACCGATAGAGCAGCCAGAGATGGTTGTCCTGCTGCGCTGAGGCACTATCCAAGAGGCCGTTGGCAAACCAGCCGCAGCCGCTCTTCCCGGGCCCGGTCTGGGATACGTCGAAACCGATACGAAGGCCCTCAGGAGAGCCATTGCGGGGCACCAGGCGCCCGGGCTGTGACTGCTCGACGGCAGGCAGCTCAGGCTCTGATGTCTCGAGGGCTGGCTGAGTCTTGGCTGTCTCTAACCACGTCGCGATCCACTGGCGATGCTGCCGCGAGATCGTACGATTCCAATAAAGCGCGGCGAACCACGACACCAGAGCGACACCACGATAGTGACCCGGGCTACCCTCCTCACCCCAGCCCCATCGACGTTGCACCTCGGTCGCCCAATTGGCCAGCCAACGATCCGGGACACGCCCGTGCAGGCGCTGCGTCATGCGATTGATCTCGGCATGGAAGGCGACTCGATGACCGAGGGTCTTGGTTTCCGGATAGAGCCGGGAGCCAGCAAGTCGACGGCGGAGATAGCCGAACCGAGCACCGCCCGCGCTCAGACGCAACCAGAACTCGTAGTCCATACAGAAGTTGAGACCGCGATTGAGTTCCCCCCACTGCTCGACCACCCGGCGGCGAAAGAACGTCGCCGGCTGGCATAGGTAACACGTCTCGAGCAGTCGCTCCGGGTCCCAGGGCTCGGTTGGATAAGATTCCAGAAATTGATCGTTTTCGTCGATGTGGTCGGCATTACCGTAGACGATGTCAATCTCCGGGTGCTGGTCGAAGTACTCAGCCACGACTTTCAACGTTCCGGCGTAATACACGTCATCACTGTTGAGCCAGCCGATGAACTCTCCACGCGTCCGCTCGAGTCCAAGGTTGACGGCATCTGCCTGCCCGTCGTCGGCCGCGGACTGCCACCAAAGTTGGTCTCCATAACGCTGCAAGATGGACACGGTTTGATCGGTACTGCCACCGTCCATCACAAAGTATTCGAGGGCCTCGAATTGTTGATCGAGGACGCTGCGAAGGGTGCGTTCGATGTACGGTCCCTGCTGATACGAGGGGGTAATCACCGAGAAACGTGGTTCAGCCACCCTTGCTCTCCATCCCATCACGACCCGTGCCCTCAGCAACAAGCGAGTCTTCGACAGCTACCGGGTCTTCGACAGCTTCCGGGTCTTCGACAGCAACGAGGCGATAGTCGATCAGCTCCATCCCCAACTGGCGGTAGTCCTCACTCTGCCCTCGTTGTTGCGGGCTGAAGGTCGGTTCGATGCGGATTTCGAGCAGGCGCGGGCCGGCCGGCATGCGGCACGACAGGTGAAACAAGTGCCGCGGCGGGACCGTCACATGGTGCTCCTCGACCCGCACTTCGACGGCATCGTCCCGGGAATTAGCGAACGTCATCTCGACGCTGTTCATCTGGACACCGTTCATCTGGGCACCGTTCATCTGAGCACCGTGGTCCTCGCCGTCGACCCTCCCCACTAACACGCGATGCTGAGTCCAGCCATCTTCCCAGAGGCCGGCCACACCCTCTCGAATCAACTCGGCCTCGTCCCGTACCCGCAGCGCTTGCTCCAAATATCGCCGCGAGCACGTTTCGCTGGTATCCATCGCGTCGACGCGCTCCTGCCCCGCGGCGATCAAGCGTGTTTCGAGTTCCGGATCATCGAGCAGCTGCTCGATAGCGGAACAGACCTCGTGGGGCTTGCGGGGGTCGAAAAACACCGCCGTGTCGCCGGCCACTTCTCGCAGGACCGGAGACTCCGAACACAACACCGGTTTACCGGCGGCCATCGCCTCCACGATCGGCAGGCCGAAACCCTCGTAGAGGGACGGGAAAATCAAAGCTCGACAGCCCTGCAAGATGCCGGCAAACGTCTCGTCCGGCAGGTAACCGAGCCACAGCACATCTTCCGTCAAGCCCATTCGTTCGGCTTGATCGCGCACCCCAACCGGGTCCGGCAGGTCGGCACCGGTCAACACGAGATGTAGCCGTTCGTCCGGCCGACGGTGACGCAGGCGGGCGAAGGCGGTCAGTAGGGCGGGGTGATTCTTGTGTGGCCAACAGTTGGCTGGATACAACAAGTACTGCCCGCGGCGCAGGCCTGTCTGTGCGCACACCTGGTCGACTTCGGCGTCGGTCATTAGGGGCAGGCGATCCCGGACCCCGTGCAGGATGCTGACCACCCGCTCCGGCGCCAATTCAACGTGATCAAGGACCGTGTGACGCACAAACTCCGACACCGTGACGATGCGGTCCGACCAGCGGGCCGCACTCTCTAAGCTGCGCTGTCGTGCGGCGCGGTCTACGTCGGCAAAGAACTCGGGATAGGCGACATGCTGCAAGTCGTGCACGACGGTCAGCATCGGGACTCTGGGATCGATCCAGCGGGCACCACCCATTGGGCAGATCATCAAGGCCACAGGCTCGGTCTCGTACAATTCCATCAGTGCCGTCGGCTCAGACGTCAACAGGCGACGTTCCACCCGTGGACCGTCGAACTGAGCCAGCTCGTCGTGCGCCAGCGCCGAGGTTAGAAGCAGGAAGTTGTCGTCGGGGGCCAACCGGATGAGGTCACGCACCAACTGCAAGCTGGTCAGCTTGGCTCCGCCGTTGGCGGCCCCTGGCAGGATTGCACTAAGATCGATGGCAATCGCACCGTCCGTCGATTTAGACACCGCGGCCTCGACTTTCACCCGCAACTCGACATTCGGTGGTGGCGGCTCGACCACAGGCGCCAGGGCGTTCCGGATCTCTTCATCGGCCCGACGCCAACGCCCGATTCGAACCAGGAAGCGAAACAAGCCGCTGTGACGTAAACCGTCCAGCAATGTCGCCAGCCGCCCCACCTGGGCCTGAGCCTGTTCATTGGCCCGCTCTGCCATTAACGCCCGCTCCGACGCTTGCACTTCGCCCCGTCGCAGCCGCCTGACCAGCCGACGTACCTGATCGAGGCGACTGGAGGCTGCGGCCTCGGCAGCTTCGGCACGGCCCAATGTTTGGGTACGAGCCACCAACGCTGCATCAAAGTCGAGCAAGGAGAGCACAAGTCGCTGCTGTGCCGAGCCTAGTAGCTGATCTTTGATCTCGGCATCCGAGCGCAGACGCAGCGGCCGTCGACTCGCAATCGCCAACATGTCGTAGGCGAAGGGAGGTTCCTGCCAAGCGACTTCGACGAAGCCAAGCTGCCCTAGAAGCTGCTCGAGAGCCTGTCGAGGAAAAAGGAAGAGGTGCTCCTCAATCAGCATGGTGAGAAACGGATCGTCACCAACCGCCAACGTTTCGTAGTCCAGCAAGTCGGGGCTGGCAGCCGCGGGGGGAAGGTAATCCGGGCGCTGCGGCGTTTGCAGCACCAGGATGCCGTCGTCTGCGACCAATTCCGCGGCTTGGGACAGGAATGCTTCTGGGTCTCGCAAATGCTCGATGACGTCGATTGCAACCACCACATCAAAGGAGCCACCGTCGAAACCTTGGGCTTCGAGCAGCCCCCCGTCAGCTTGAATGCCAAAACTCTCGCGGGCAAAACTAGCCGCAGACTGACTGAGATCGAGTCCCCGGGCGTCGAATCCTGCCTGCTCGAGGAGGAACGTCAGCCCGCCATGACCACAACCGACTTCGAGACATCGACCGGTTGGCGAGGCATACCGCAACACCGCCCGCAGCCAGCGAGGAGCGCGATCGACAAGGTCTGAGCGGCTACGTTCGACAAGGTCGGGCTGGCCGCGCTGCTCCTGGTGATCGAACCAATAGTCCCGACCGTAAAAACCGTCTTCGCTGTCGAGCTCAAGCTCCCCCTCCGTCGGCAACCGCCGTCGACGCAGAGTTCCGCAGTCGACGCATTCAAGGTAGTGCTCGCCAAAGTCCGCCGTCTCGGTCCGCCCGCACCAACACGACGCACCTTCGGCGGTGGCTACACGCAAACTTGCCGTCTGGCGTTGGATGGACATCTTTGTAGTTTGAAGCCAAGGAGTCGGCGGGAGCTGCCGGTGCGCCGCCCCGGGGAGGCGGAATTCTACAGCGAGCAGCCCGCCTTTCGAAGCGGACTACATGATCTATCCGTCCGATCATCACAATCAACCCACTAATGGGGATCGTGTGGGCTTTCGAGCTAGCGGGCATCGCCCGCAGCTGTCTCTGTTTTGGACCGGGTGAAAGACTCAAAACATTATTCGAAGTGGGAAACGCCATCATGGACTTCCGCCAGTTGCGTCGAAGCATCAAAAACTGGGAGCCGATTCCGATTTACCTTCAATCCTCTAAGCCTCGGTCAGCATCCTTCCATCACCCGTAACACGCCGTTTTCGACGCTCATGTCGAGATTGTTGACCCGCAAAACAATGTCGAGCGCTTGGTCCCAAGGCACCTCCGTAAGTGCCAAGTCGACCGTTCCCCAAACCCCTTCGTCGAGGACCAGCTCCAACTCGGCGTAGCTACCGAGCTCAGTGGGCACTTGGCGGAGGTCGGCTTGCTGGACATGTAGATCGATCGGCTGGCCAGCATACAGACGCGTCTCTGCTAGACGCGGACTGTAACGATGGATCCACAGCACATTGCCTTCCAGGGTGTAGGTCAGGTTCTTGACCTCGAGCAGCCTGACCAGGGCCTGGTCCCAAGGCGCGGAGTCGAGGTGGACCGTCACTTTGGCACTGACGTCGACATCGGGCTCGACAACCACGTTGAGGCCGCTGACGTCAGCTAAGTGACGCAACGAATCGATCAGCTCGACGTTGTCAACATGGAGGTTGATTTCGGTACCACTGAAGTCTTGGTTCAACAGCACACTTTGATTCAGCAGAATGGTTGGGTTCACGAGAATGGGCTCGTTCACTGAAACGGTCTTGTTCACTGAAACCGTCTCGTTCACTGAAGCGGTATCGGCTGAGGCGGTAGAGGCCGTAAACACTGGGGTCAGGGTGAGAGCTGCCACTAACGCGGCACCAACAGCAAGTTGGGCCAACTTTGGGAGTGTTGCGGGGCGATAGCCGTCAAGAATCATTTCGATCCGTCCTTTCAGGTCGTTCGCCACCCGGATTCCACTCGCCAAGGCACAGGTGGCGGAACGGCCGGAGGCGAGGTATCTCATCGTCTCGATCAAGCCGTCGGCATAGGCACGGCGATGATTGGGTAATGTATCGGCCACCAAGGCGTCGCAAGCGCGCTCTTCGGCCTGCCGCAGACGCCAACTCGCCCACCAGGCGGCGGGATGCCACCAAAAGGCGGTCAATGCGATCAGCTCGATGTGGCGCACCCAATGATCACGCCGCTTCCAATGCGCAAGCTCGTGCAGCAGCAAGGTGTCCCGCTCGTGCTCAGACAGCTGCTGCCATAAGGCGCTCGGAAGCAACACCCGCGACCAGCCGAAGATCGACACTAGCATCGGCGAAGTTCGCTCGGACACCGAGCACAAGGGCGGCGGCTGGAGAATCCCCAACTGTACTGCCAGCGCGTTCCAGCGCGCAGCCAAGACCGGTTCCACGGGGTCAGCGCGGCCACAGACTAGACGTAGTCGCCAAATCGCAACCCCAGCGTACAGCGCCAAGGCTCCACTCATCGCCAAGCAGAGGACAATCAGTAGGATCCTGGGACCCTCTGTGATCTCAGCGTCTAGCAAGATCGCCGTCGATGCCAGCGCGGACGCCGGCACCGGTAGGGTCAAGGTCCCAGTAGCCTGACTCTCCAAAGCGGATTCTGGGATCACTGCGGAAGCTATCAAGGTGATCTCAGGTGTCCACACCGGTGGCATCAAAAGCCGGATGAGCACCAACAGCCAGAAGCCATGAACCAGCGCCGGGCGATGAAGCAGGAAACGCTCGACGCCAGCAACAATCAAGGCTAGCACAAGAGCGCTAGCCGCATTGGATACCACGATGTTGAGCAGTGTTTCCATGGTTCTCTCCTAAAGCGTTCACTCTCCGTCGGCGCCAGAATCGAGCCGCTCTACCAGTCGACTCAAGGCCGCAAGCTCATCGTCCTCGAGCTCCCCAGCATCCGCCAGGCGCGACACTAACGGCGACAGCAATGGGCGCAACGAACCACCACAAAGACTCTCCGCAGTCTCCTGGAGCCGGCGTGTTACGAGCTCTCCTCGACTGACGCGGGCGGTGAAAACGTTCACCCTCCCCTGCTTCTCACGCTCGACACACTCTTTGGTTTGCAGCCGACCCAGCAGACTCTGCACCGTGGCGTAGTGCGAATGTCCGCCGTCTGGATAAAGCTGGTCGGTAATCTCGCGGATCGTCGACGGTCCGAGCTGCCACAAGGTTCGCAGCAGCTGAAGTTCGGTTTGGGTGATGTCTTTCGGTGTCCATGACATGGCTGTTGTTCTCCTCAGGCAAGTTGCCTGAGGACGAGTCTAAGGCAACCTGCCTTAGACGTCAACAGGAATTCTGAGATCACTGAACGTGGCTATTTCTCAGATCCGATAATGATTCGAGTCATCGAATTGAACGTCGGACAGTCCGGGGCATTTCCTGACACTTCGGGACATTCCCAGGACCACTCCCCAAACCCTGTCAGGGGCAACTCCAGGCATCCCAAGCCCTCGCTATCCAGGCTGATCACGGTCTGGAAGACCGAGTGACATCCCTACTCAGACAGGGTTTTACCAGTCTACGAGACTTTTTCTCACATTAACCGAGAGCGCCAGATCTAAAGTGGCACAAAGGTTGCTATAGGGAAGATCAGACGGCCCGTCACCGCAATCAACTAGATCACACGACCTGAACAAACCTAGGAGAACTCATGTCTACTGAATTCCGCAATAGAACCTTTTCTTTCAGCTCACCCGGAACCCAAACCGGCAAAGTTCAGTTCTCGAATACGGTACGCGACGCCGGTGCCTGTATCCAGGCCTACGATGCCAATTTCGGCAACACGGATCATCATTTGCGCCAACTCACCGTCGAGGTCCGCAACGTGAGAATTGAAGACACCGACGTAGCTTATGATGTCGTCTTCAACCTGGTCGACGGGCGCAACAATCAAGGACAAGGTGAGATCAACGTGCTCATCGCTGCTGACGTTGAATCTCGATAGTTATCCATCTCGACTAACACTTTTGACAGGAGTCTTCATGTCAACTGAATTTCGTAACCGAAACTTTTCGTTCGGTTCTCCCGGCACGCAGCAAGGGAGAGCACAATTCACCAATACGGTGCGCAATGCCGCGGCTTGCCTACAAGGATTCGACGTCAGCTTCGAGAGAAAAGATCATCATTTGAAGCAGACTTCGGCAGAGGTCAGAAATGTCAGAGTCGAAGAAACAGACGTCACCTACGATGTCGTGTTCAACCTCATTGACGACGACGCTTTTCTCACAGCCGACCAGAGTCCAGACGCAGAATTTTTCAACCAAGGCAACGGTGAGATCAATGTCATTGTGATTGCCGACGTCGAAGCCAGGTAACTCGAGCATAAACCGCGGCGAGGGTCGGTCACCTACGAGTCTCGCCCCGGTTTCCATGTCTCTTGGATTGTTCCAGCCTTATCCACCGTCGCCGCCTCGCCCCCCTATTAGATTTGGTCCCTAACGGGACTCGGAGTCATTTTCTCCCTCCTGAGCACCATGAACCATGGTGCCCAGCGGGGTCGCCCCATGCCTGGAAGAGAGGATTACATGTCGCAACAAAGCTCCCCGAGTATCCGCACGTTTCAATTCGACAACGAAGGCATCGGCGCAATCAAGAACAGCGTCAATTTATTTCGCGGCGACACCAACCTGCCTTTGACGCTCGCCAAACTGCCATCGCGCAATGGACTGGATGTCAACCTCGAAGCGTTCTATGGTAGCAACGTACACAGTAGCGTGGAGCGCTGGAATCTCGAAGCACCTACCGGCATTCTGGGACTCGGTTGGTCACTACCCTTTGACCGCATTGAAGTGGATGATCAAGGTACCGCAACCCTGGAAGACAATCGCTACAGCTACGTCAGCAACGATAGCCCATCGGCGCTGTTTCGCTCGGCGCTGCCCTGGCGCCTGTTCACAACTAAGACCGATGTTTCGCTAAACATCGAGACCGGAAAGGTCAGCGACGATTTGCGGCTGGCTTTTGCCGAGAACTCGATCCCATTATCCCGGGAGGCGGTGATCGAGGGCCAAGCCAACGGATCGAAAATCTTCGATCCGGGCACCGAACGAGTATTCGACCTACGGCCAACCGACGACGGCTTGGTAATCTCGGATGGCGGGCTGGGATTTGAGCTCAAGAGCTTTCAATTCTGGAAAATGCGTTACTACCCGGTCTATGAACGGTGGCTCGTCGTCAAAGAGAGCGGCTTGATGTTCTCTTTCGGCGGCGGACTCCGCCAGGACGACGGCGTGCCAACCGGCTCGGCAGGAAGTATCCAGTGGGGAGTCCGGTGGGGCAACTGGCTCGGCAGCAGCACCCTCACGGAGGGCCAAGAACGTTATCCGGTGGCCTGGAACCTAACAACAACCGCCAACTCCTGGGGAGACCGCGTGGCGTACACCTACGACACAGTCGAGCAGGCGGTGGGCGAAGGTGGACTGACTTATACCAAAGCGGTTTACCTCTCGACGATCGTCGACGTTTTCGACCGCAAGATCCGTTATCTCTACCGCGAGAAGGCGTTCGTGGAGACCGATCCAGCCGGGCCAAGAGAGTTCCAGGATGCCCATCGGCCGGTGCCGAGCGACACTCCCAACGCGTTCCAGGATCGTTATCAGACCCGCTACCTCGACGCCCTCTGCATTGAAGATCGAGAGGGCAATCTGCTCCAAACCCAACGCTTCCGGTATGCATTACACAACGTCACCGATATCGACCCCAAAGATCCACTCTATGGTGACACTGTCAAGCGTTTCTTGACTGGCATCCAGCAAGAGAACGCACGCGGCGAGTCGCTGCCAGGGATTGAGTTCGAGTACTACCTCGACAACACTGCCGAGCACCCTGGCGCTTTGCAATCGATCACCTACCCGCAAGGCGGTAAGGCTACTTATACCTATGAGAAGCGGGAATTGCCGGTGTGCGAGCGGAGTTTCCAGATCGACCGCCCCGACACGGCTCCGGTGGAAGCCTGGGTGCCCAGAACCTGGTTCGGTCCGGACTACGCCGTCGTGGCTTGGTTCAACACCGATTCAACGGAACTTCAGATTTCGGTCTACACCTGGATCGGCTTCTGGTACCGCTGGCAAGTTCCGGGCTTGCGCTTCAAGGCTGCCCTCGATCTCGACACGTTGAATGTGCTTCCGGGTGCGGACTCGTTCGCCCTTAGCTACGAGCTCGCCCGCCAAGACCGGACCCGAGTGCTGCTCTGCCACAAGCAACCGAACGCTCTCGGTCAGTGGTTCCTGGATCCCCAAGACATTACCTTCGACGCCCTCGGCGTCAGCCTGGCCTTCGGCGAGGAGTTCCTCATTGCTCTCGATGCGTCCGACGATACCTTCCACCGCTACACCTGGAACTGGCGAACGAAGATCTGGGACGGCGAACGTTTCGCCTTGCAACAGACCTTCTGCTCCAGCGACGTGTCGCGACGACGCCGATTTTTCATCACCGCACGCGGCAACACCTATCTCGTGCTGTGTTACGACGACCGAGATGCAGACGAAGCACGGCAGAACAGCCTCGGATTGTTCTACTTGGACGCCCTCGGCACTTGGCACCACGGTGACACCATCCATCCCGATCAACTCTTCATCGCTGGCTTTCTGAATCTCCCGAATTTTCAATTTTCGCCCGCTGGATCCTTTGTAGCGGCCACCGCGGTGACACGCAACGGCCGGCGTGCTGTGGACTATGACCTCTACATTTTTCAGTGGAACGCGTCTTACGAATTCATCGAGCCGTTTGTCGAGTCTCTGCGAATCGACCGCCCGATTCCGTTTGCGGCGGCAGTGGTGCAGAACAGCTTAGTCGCCAGCGGACCTCATCTCTTCCGCTACAACGGCGCCGTTTGGGAGCGCCGAGAGCTCGACATCACCCTCGCCCAGACCGCCAGCAACGTCTTCTGGGCAGCGCATGGCCCCGACCTGGCGTTGCTGACTGAAAACGGCGCCAGCCAAATCCTCAGCAATCTAGGCATCTACGATCCCAACACCGACTCCTTGCAATGGAACACCGAGCCTCGACGGGTTGCCGATGTCGGGAAAAGAATACCGTTTCGTCAAACCCGCTACTTCCCCACCGCTGGCCTCGACTACGTCACCCTCGACAAGAAAGTCTATTACCGAGGCCAGACCAACAACTGGCTGCAGATCCCCGACCAACCGATCTACGTTCTGCCCGAAGACCAACTCGTCAACACAACCACGATGCAGAACCAGGCCCCCAGTTTCCTCGCCTATCTGGAAGCGAAGGCCGATGGCAGCACCTTCGAACCGACAGGGCTGCGGGTTCTGAACCTCAGGAATGGCCGAGTAGCAAACGTCGAAGGCTTCGACGAACAAATCTTTCAAATCTACGACCTGGGGGGACGGCTGGCACCGCCACTGAACGGCAAGGTTCCTGCAGGCCCAAGCTCCTTGGTCACCTTTCCCCTCGACGAAAAGCTCAACCAGGCATCTCACATAACCCTGCGTCGTCATCTGGAAAATAGTGTCGCCGGCAGGATCCCGGATCGCCGCGTCCAAAACATTCTGATCGAGGATGGATACGACCGCAACGTCACCTTCTACAACTACGACGAAACCACCGCGGTTTGCGACCCGTCGGGCAACGTCATCAAATACTTCCGGGTCGATGTTTGCGCTGACCGCAACGATGGCATGGATTGTCCCTTTGGTCGCACCGAGACGATTTACATCAACGGCCTGCCATCCGACATGCCGGGTATCAACTACGGTGCACTGAGCGCGGTCAACAACACCGCCGAGAACTACAGTGTCCTGGATGGCTTTATCGAACGCCGCAACATCTTCGACCGCAAGGGCAAGTTGGTCGCCTTTGAGCGTAATGACTGGCGAGTCGAAACCGAGATCCGAACGACGGAGGCATCCGACTCGGTAGCAATCCGCGGCGCCTATGTGATCCGTCCTCAGGTCACCAGCATGCAGGACGACGTGCCTTCCGAGAGCCGCTACACCTTCGATCTGTCTTCGCGTCAGATCCTCCGTGTAGACACCACCAACGTCAATGCCTCCGGTAAGCGCGAACAGCGCACCAAACGCACCACCTATGGTTATCAGGAGTATGAGATTCTGCGGGCGTTGAATGTCTTCAACCCGGTTGTCCAGGTGCAGCGCGAGGTTCAGGAAGAGGACGCACCAGCCCCCATCCCGACAAGTGTCCAGGCCACCCGCCTGAAGCCCTGGCCGCGAAACCAGGAAACACCGGGCCTACCGGTGCTGTCGATCTGGGACGAATTCGAAGCGTTCACCTGGCTCGGCGGCGACGGGCCGTCCCAATTCACGGCTTATGATCCCGCCGCCACAGTGTCCGCCGCCTGGCTCAGGACCTCGGCCACGTTAGCTCGCAGCAACGAAGGGCTGATGATCGAAACCAGCGACAGCATGGGGCGGGTAAGCTCAATGCTCTACGATCGCAACCACCGATACCAGGTAGCCAGCTTTTCTAACGCCGCGCTGCTGAGCGACGAGGCCGACTACTTGGGCTTCGAGGACTACGAGCAAGACCTCGGCTGGCGGCTGATGCCTTCCGGTGAATTTTGGATGCCGTTCGTCGTCTCTGATGCGGCCCACACCGGCCGCAGGAGCTTGCAGCTGTCGGCCGCAACCACCGGCGCCAACCGGCTCCAGAAGACTTTTCGACCCGCCACGCAAAACGGCAAATTCTTATTCTCTGCCTGGGTTAGAACCGCAGCCGGATTCGCTCAACCAACCGAGTCAGCGGGATTCCGGATCGTCGTCAGCCGGCAGGGAGAGTCCATCGATGCACAATTCATCCCGTTCGAGGATACCGCCGACCAGTGGCACTACATCAGTCGAGCTGTCGACCTTGCCCCGTTCACGGCCAAGGGTACGAGCGGCGACCTTGAGGTGACGATCAGTGCCGTCAATCCGACCTCCCAGACCGTCCTCGTCGACGACCTCCGCTGGTCAGCCTTTGTGGGTACCTTCGGTGCCAAGGTGTTCGATCCCCGCCATGACCTGGTGACGGCCATCCTGGGGCCGAGTCACCAGACTCAACGCAACGTCTACGATGAGTTCCAGCGTCCCGTGGCGTCGGTGGGTCCAGCCGAGAACGTCAACACTCTCACCCAGAGCTTCTTCACTCGCCAAGCCAACACAACCTTCAGGCCCGAAGCCCCCAACCGCAAACTCACCATCCAAGGCAGGACCTTCGGCTACTTCGCCGACTTTCGCCGTGATGGAGACTTCCGGCCGAATTGGGGATCCGACACCGAAGACCAGTGGACGGTCAAGGACGGCGTGTTACGCCATCAGGGTCGTCAAACCGGCAGTCTCACCCTGGTGAACCCGGTGATCAACCAACGTTTCGCCGCCTATCTCAGGATCGAGCTGCCAGCGGCTCCCGAGGACCGATTGACCCACCCTCTAGGTATTCGAATCGGCGGTCGGATCACCATCGAGTGGCTGCCATCGGCCGGCCGATGGCAGCTGCGGGATCTGGCCGAAGACACCATCTTACTGTCTGACAAAGCTCACTTGTCTGACAAAGCACACTTGTCTGACGGATCGCCATCCGCCGGAGTCCAGTCCTTCGACCAGCAAGACAGCTCGGCAGAAAAACAGATCGAACGGCAGTGGCTCATCCAAGTCTACGATCGAACCGTTCTCTTCTTTGCCGATGGCGAGCTGATCTTCTCCCACATTGCCCGTGACGAGGTCACCGGTCGCCTGTCGATCTTCGCCGGCGATCCGGTGGTCTTCCACAACATCGCCATTCCGACGGATCCACTCATCAGTCTCACCTACGTCGACGGTGCTGGCAACGAACGCCAACAACAGACCTTGTGGGGTATCGAGAGCCTGGTACGCGGCACAATCTTCGATCCTCTCGGTCGGGCAGCAGTGACGACAAAACCGGCGCGGCTGCCAGCCTCCGCAAGCACGCCTCTCTTGGCGTATCGTCCGAACTTCGTCGAGCTTCCCTTCGACGCGACAACCGGCGTCCTACGGGGCGAGGTCAGCACCTACTACTCGCCGGGTGGCGGTGGTTTTTCCGACGACGAGGGTTTTCCCTATTCCCGTCAGCGTTACGAAGAGTCGCCCCTCGGTAGGGTCGTCGAGATGGGACTACCAGGAAAACAGTTCGCGATCGGCAATCTCGCCACAACCCAGCCCGATGCCCGCCATACGACGAAGCTGGAGTATGCTGCCAACATCCGAGATGGCTTCCTCGACGAACTCCCCGAGGGCCAGTTCCTGGCGACCACCACCACTGATCCTGACGGTCGATGCAGGATCGAGCTCAACGACCGCCTCAAGACGACGGTCGGCAAAGGCGTCTTGAGCGAAGGCGTCTTGAGCGATCCTGCCACACCAACGTTCATCACCACCGCCTACCGTTATCAATACTCAAGGACTGGACGCCAGATAACAACCCTGTTGCCCAATCATTTCGCACCGCCCAACTCGCTTGGCGGCGACAGCTTCCAGAACACGTCCTGTTTCGACATGTTGCAGCGCAAGACGAGCGGCACGACGACAGATTCCGGAGGTACCGAGAGCATCTACGACCGAGCGGGCTCGCTACGATTCAGCCAGGACGCACGGGGTCGCGCCGAGGGCACCTACGTCTACGCTCG
>JAJCXO010000063.1 GCA_029263395.1 Acidobacteriota bacterium
GAGGTTCATCTCCTGTCCACAAAGCTCGAGAGTTTTGGGGTCGTGTCCGCGTCGCTCGAGGAATCGTACGGCCTCCAACAACATGCCTCCAGAGCCACAGGCAGGATCGTAGATCGACATACCTTGGCTGGGCTTCAAGCATTCGACGATCAGACGAACGACTTGTTTTGGGGTGTAGAACTCGCCGCCCTTCTTGCCGGCATCGTCGGCGAATTGGGCGATGAGGTACTCGTAAGCGTTGCCGAGAATGTCGGGTTCGACGTCAGCGTTGCGCAGACGATGTTTCTCGAAGTGGTCGAGCAACAGCTCGAGCGTTGCGTCCGGGAAGCGCTCCTGATTGTCGAAGTTCACATCCTGGAATACTCCCGCCAGCCTCGGGTTACCCTGTTCGATCGCCCGCAACGCGGCGTTGAGATGGCGCCCGATATCGTGTTTGTGTTGGCGGACCGCTTTCCAACCTGCATATGGTGGCAAGTGGAAGCGATGCTCAGTCGGATCGGCAGCGCGGTCTGGGTCACCGTAGCGCTTCAGGCGCTCACTGAATTCCTCTTCCCAGACATCGCACAGCCGCTTGAAGAACAGCAGGCCAAAGATGAAATGTTTGAAGTCCGAGCTGTCGATCTTGCCGCGCAAGATGTTGGCGGCTTCCCACAGATGGCTCTCCAACTGATCGAGTCTTAGACGCGGCTTGGTCGGCGCTGGGTGTTGATCCCGGGGAGAGACCGGGGTGATGGATAGTAAGTCAACCGGAGCAGAGCGGGCGAGAGCCTTGACCAGGTCTTCGGTTTGGATCGATGACGGCAGGTTGAGCTCACGTCTAGCAGCGAGTCCCAAGAGCTGGGGCCGGGTCAGGCGACTCAAGTCCTCGTGATCTGTCGAATCGGTCATGAGTCGCTTGCTCCGATGATGTCAACGTCCATCAAATCTCCCATCAAAATCTACGTCCCGTGCCCCAATCGACACCTTGATTCATTCGCTGACATCAGTCGTCACGGGGAATTCTTTTCCATCTTGGTTCTAATGGAACGCTGTTCTTAACGCCTCATTACCGCCATTATACGCCTGCGTCTTGAGGGCTGTCAATTAGAAACCTCTTCGCTAAGGGAGTATCTTTCTTCGAGGAGTGTACGGCAGCAACACGGCGTTAGCTAAACGCTCAAGAGGTCACTTGCTAGCGCCGACTCGATGTCTTCTTCCGAGCGTTGGCCGAGCCTAAAGCCGTCGATTCGGGCTCAGCCCAAGTCGAGAGGTTTGAAGAGCACGCTACCCGTGCGAGCTCGCAGAGAAATTGTCAGTCGTCCTTTGGCACCTGGCAATGCACTTCGATCGAGGTTGATTACATAGTGCCCACTCAATGACCGAGCAAGGCGCTTGACCGCCTGAGAGGCAAAATGAAAGGTCTTCGAATACGTGCCACCTGTGTGGGCTGCAACTTGTTGGAGACCAAGCTCGAGAGAGTGGCTGTCGGACTGACTGACGTCGAGCACGAAGACGGTGGCGTCTGCTGCATCGAGGGCGCGAACGGCTGGAGCGTAGTCTGGAGTCATCTGAACGACGCCACCAACATACTGACCTAAACCCCAGCCGAGATAGAGGATGTCCTTCTGTCCTGGTATCAGAGCCAGACTGTCGGCGATGACTTCTAAGGCGCGCTCAGGGTTGGTGACGTCTTTGGCCGTCCGTTGGTCGAAGTGTTCGTAGAGAGATGGAGCTTGGCCACGTCGTGCGACCGGCGTTCCCGTGCTGACAGCCTGCTTCAAAGTCTCGAATGTGGTCTCGCGGTTGCGGGAGAAATCTTGCCATAACTTGAGATGTGAATCGAACGACAAAATCGCCACGCGATCGTTGGGTGCCAGGGATTGCAGCAGCTTTTCGATGTCGGGTAACAGCTTGAGGTGACCCGCTAAGCGACTGGGCTCGAAATCAACCTGCAGGAACAGCACCAATAATTTGCCATCCACTAGATCTCGCGTCTCGGCCATGGCCAATTCGCCTGAGCGAGCGAGCCCGCGAGCTTCGGCTAGCTCAGCGACGGGAACCTGGGCTGATTCTGAGCCAGAGGAGAACCAATCCAGCGACAAGACGGGTATCTCCTGAGACCCAACTCGAACAACCAGGTCTGATGGGCTCAAGTCAGAGAGGGGTTCTCCTCGCGAATCGACGATTCGTGCGATGACCGAAAATAGTGAAACCGTGATCTCTTCTGTCAGTCCGAGATCTAGCCAAGGTTCGTCTTCTGGCGTCTCTTTGGGTTCCCATTCTGTGACTTGGCGGGCGTCCGCCGGGACCTGAAACTCACTGGCTGAGTCAGAGATGGGATGGTGCGTAACGTGGATTGTCATTACCGATTCCGATGCCATAGGACGGTCCGGATTCGAAGAGTTACCCTTCAATGTTTGGGTAAACATAGAGGCTCGGTTTTCGATCCGTACCCGAACGTCTCGAATCAGACCCGTGTCGCGGTCGATCCTGAGCTCGCTTTCGATCGAGCCCCCCATGCGCGAGGTTATTAGCACCCAACAACTGGTTTCGCCACAGACCTCTGGGCCTTCGACCACTGCCCCTTCGGGATCCGAGAGAGCCGACGTATCGCCAGCCAAGGCCAACGGTACGACTAAGGCATCGTAGCTTCCATCATCGAGTGCATTGGCAAGCTCTGCGGTCAGTGAAGCAACCGGCTTGTACTGCTGATAGACGCTGCTGAAGACAAAGGCTTCCTCTTGGTTACGCCAAATCGCCTTTTCTTCGAAGCCGTTTTCTGTCTCCCCATGCATTCTCCACAGGTAGTTTTGGCTGGCTTCGAAACTCGTTTCAAAGAACAGCACTGTCGAAGACGCCGCCTCGCCTTCGCCCTCGGTCCGTTCGATTTCCCCGAGATCTTGATAGGACTCGACCTTGGCGTATGTCTGCCTCAGACTTTCGAGTAGCTCGAAGGCACTGGGCGGTGTTTCCGCAGCGGCGACAGGCAACACGCCGAGAACGGTTAGGGCAAGTCCTCCAGCAACCCTAGAGGGTCTCAGGAAGGAACGTATCAGGAAGAAACTAATCAGGAAGGATCTTCGATCACGGAGCAGGGTGCAAAATCGCATGGCGAAAGTGTACCAAGGGGCACCGCGGTTGCCGGCCGCTTCGAGGTGTAACGCGGGCGATTGAGCCCTGTCTGGGCGCTAGGTGCGACCTTTCAGGCGAGCGAACGGTTCGGCGAGTACTTCGGGTATGCGGCAAGGTTTGCCGGTAGGGCGGTCGACCCAGATGTGCTCAGTAGCCCCCTTGGCCAGGAGAGCACCGCTGTGATCGACTTCATAGGCGAACCGTAAGCCACGGCTTTGGAGGCGCTCAATCCATGCCGACACGCCGACCGTCTGGCCATAAGTGGCACCCTTGAGTAGTCGTGCCTCGACCCGGCTCACAACCAGGTAATAGCCCAGATTTTCGATGTCGGCGTAATGGTAGCCGGTCTCGAGACAGAGACGGGTACGCGCTTGTTCGAACCAGACCGGGTAAACTGCATGATGGACGACACCCATCTGGTCGGTCTCGGCGTAGCGCACCTCGATCAAGACTCGACTACGAAAGGGCTCTGGCATGTCAGGTCTCGAGGCTCGGGTTGTTGTCGACGGCTGGCGAGCTTAAGACAGCAACCCAAGGTCTCAGTTGCCCTTCAGCTTCTCTTGCGCGAGTCGCTTGTTGTTGGCGGCCTCGCGGTATCGTTTGTTGATTTTCAATGCCCGGTTGTAGTCCTCGATGGCCTTGTCGTACATCTCGGCTTGATAGAAACAATTGCCACGATTGAAGTAGGCAGAAGCTAGCTTGGGATCAATTTCGAGGGCGGTTGTGTAGTCAACGATCGCGCTCTCGAGTTCACCTTTGCGTTGGTAGGCGCCGGCGCGATTGGTGTAGACGAAAGCTCGATCTGGCTGCATTTGGACAGCCGCAGTGAAGTCCGCGATGGCATCATCGAAGCGCTTCTTTTCGAGGAAGGTCAAGCCGCGGTTGTTGTAAGCCGAAAAAGAGCTGGGATCTAGTTCGAGAGCACGGGAGAAGGCGACGATCGCTGAGTCCAGCTCACCCTTACTGCGGTGGAGGCCTGCTTCATAGAGCAGCGTCGACGCTTGCTGCTTACGGGCTTGGGGATCTTCAGGAATCGATGCTGTTGGCGGAGCAGTCTCTTCCCGAGCCGGTGGCGTCACCGGCTTGGGTGGCGCAACGGGGAGGGGCGCGACGGGGCGCGTTGCCGGTGCAGCAGCAGGTTCCGGTGCTGCCGGTTTTGGTGCGACCGGTGGTTTCGAGGCGGCTTCAGGCTTGGGGGCCATCTCAGGCTTGGGGGCCATCTCGGGCTTGGGAGCCACCGGCGGTTTGGGCTTGGCGCTGGGCTTGGGTGTCACTTTGGGGGCGGGCACAGCTTGGGGCGTCGGCGCAGCTTGGGGCGCCGGAGCCAACTCGGGCTTGACCGCCTTGGGCGGTTCCGGAGGTTTAGCCGGTTTAGCCGCGACTTCGGGCTCTGGCGCTACTGCCGGCATCGGCGGGGTCATAGCAGCCGGTGGAGTCCTTGGCTTCGCGCTCGCCGTGGCGGTCGGAGCAGGTTGAACTGGAGGGGATTCGGGAGGCGTTTGCACGACAGGGACACTGCTCTCGGCAGCCTCGGGTGTCTCGGTCGGCATGGGTGCCGCAGGGGGAGGCACCGGTACCGGTTCGGCCTCGGCAGCCGGAGGAGGAGCCGGAGGCGCCACCTCAGCAACCTGAACGGGCGGGCTGGGAGGCTCTGGAGGAGGTGCGTTCTTCAACGCTTGGACAGCTCCAGCGTAGCGTGCTCGGTTCACGGAGGCACTGCTGCTGCATCCTGCGATCAGGCAACAGATCACTAACGACAGGGTCAGGGTCAAGGCTGGATTCCGTTCGGCACTCATCGGCTCCGGCTCCTCGTGAGATAACTCCTCATGCTCGGCTTCTGCTTGAGATCATAGGTTACCCGCCAGCCATTGACAACGACGAGCCGTGGCCAGCATGACCGCTGGGACAGATCGCCGCTCTCGAGGTCTCGACCCGGGTAAGGAGACTAGGCACCTGGCAGCTGACTCGAGTCGTCGGCTTTGGTCATCCTTGGCCGTAGGTTGTGACGACACTGGATCGTGTTGTTCGATTACGGGGCGAGGCCAAGAAGGCCACTGTTTCGGCAATGGCTTCGACCTTGGGCCAGGTAGCGTAGTCAGCGTCAGGCATGGCACGCCGATTAGCCGGCGTGTCAATAATCGAGGGCGCGATTGCGTTGACCCAGATCTGACGTGATGCGAGTTCTTCGCCGAGGGCCGCGGTCATCGCTGCAACGGCGGCCTTGCTCATAGTGTAGGGCACCATGCCGTTGCCCGCCCGCGGCTCCAATGCCGGGCGTGATGCGATATTGACCAGGCGTCCACCCGCCGGGCCTCCAGGTTGGTCCGACATCTTGCAAATCGCCTCGCGACAACACAAAAAAGCCGTTGTTGCGTTCATACTCATCATGCGCTGATAGGCGGCCAGGCTGGTTGACTCGAAAGCCGACATGTCGAATCCGCCCGCGCAGTGAATGGATGCCCAGAGATCAGGCAAGCCTTGATAGTACTCTGTGACGGCGGATTCGTCGCTGAGGTCTACCGACAGACGGAGGTGGACATTGGGTTGGTCGGCTAACGGAAAAGCTTCGGCTTCTGCTGGATCGAAACACGGGATGTGACAGATTGCACCGGCCCCGAGCAAACGCTCGACCACCGCTGAGCCCAAGGCTCCAGTACCGCCAGACACGACAACATTGAGGCCTTGGTATTCGAGTGACATATCTTTCGCCTTTAAGTGGGCAGTGCCCTTCCGGCCGACAGTGGCCGACAACATCAGTGGTTCGCAACATCGATGGCTCGCAACATCAATTGATGCGCCATTTGTTCGTCTCCCAATTCTATCAGGCTGCTAAACTTGCAAACCGGTCGCAGTTAGAGGGAGGTGCCACTTGATACCGAACGCAGACCAGCTCGCAGCGATCTCTCACATGAGGGAGGGGAATCTCACCGAGATTCCATTTGCGGTATTACTTCAGGCTCTGGCTAGCCATCGACGATCGGTGGTGCTAGAGATCGAGCGTAAGCCGCTGAAGAAAGAAATCTTCATAGAGAACGGCGTGCCGGTGGATTGCCGGTCGAATCTTCTGCACGAGACCTTGGGGCGCTTCATGGTGGCCCGTGGTGACGTTACAGAGCAGGTTTATCAGGATACCTTGGCCAAAAGTGCAGCCCAGGGGCTCAAGTTTGGCGAGGTGCTGATCCTGGAAGGTTTGATCAACGCATCTGAACTTTATCGTATTCTGCAGCAGAACCTGGCCAAGAAGTTGCTCGACGGTTTTACGTGGCGCAGCGGTGAGTTTCGATTGATCCCCGAGCTTCCCGAGATGGAGTCGACTCTCAAAGTTAATGCCGCACAACTGGTTGTGACCGGTATCTCGAAGTTTGCGCTGGACGACGAAGTTAATGAAGCGGTCGGGCCCCTGGTTGGAAAGCGGCTTTTTATCCACCCCGCCCCGACTTGGTCTCTCGACGAGATCCGGATGGATCCGACCGAGCGCCGGTTGACGAGCCTGTTGTTTCGCGGCAAGAGGATCGACGAGATGGCTGCCGAAACCACTATTCCTTTCGACCGGATCATGCGCCTGCTGTACGCGCTGACGGTTATTGGCATCGTGGTACCTGAAGATCGCATGCCGGCCTCATCGGAGGAGCTCGAGGAGCCTGAAGTCGGCGTCGAAGAGCCGGTCAGTGAAGACCTTCCGGAAGTCGAAATTGATGAGGAAGAACTCGAGAAGGAACGCAACGAAGTCATGCAGGCCTTTCTCGGTCATCGTCGGCAAGATGCCCTTGACCTGTTGGGACTGAGCGAGCAGGCGCCGATGGCTCAGATCGAGCGGAAATACATCGAGTTCTCGCGCCGGTTTGCACCTTGGCGGTTCGAGGTCCCAGGCTTGTGGAACTTGGTGGAGAAGGCTGAGGCTCTATTTCTCGCTGGCGGCCAAGCCTTTGGCGAACTCGCCGATACCGAGCGCCGCAACACCTTGATCACGCGTCGGCGAACGTTGAGAGACGAGAAGGCGCGTAAGCCCAATCCGGAGCGTTTTGCGATCAAGTCCCAACTACTGGACCCCGAGGTGCAGTTTGCCAAGGGCTCGGCCCTGATGCAGGCTGGCGAATATCACGAGGCGGTGCAGCAGTTGCAATTCGCTTACGACTGTGACCCCCAGAACAGTGCGTATCGCTCGGAACTGGCCTATTGCCGATTCCAAATGTCTCCAACAACCGATGCCCAAACATCCCTCGATGAGTTGAGGGAAACGGTGCGTATCGATCCCAAGTGTGGATTGGCGGTTTACTACTCGGGCATGATCTATGTTGAAACTGGCGACTATGAACAGGCGGAATCGAAGCTTCGCAGCTCGATCCGCATGTTGATGCCAGACCGGCGCCCAATCGAAGGCCTCAAGATACTGCAGCGCAAACGCGGGCGACGGCGTTGACTCAGGAGGCCTCGGTACCCAGGCACGAGTGTTCCCAGGAACCAAGGCACCAAAGTCGTCGTGATGTCAGGAACCGCCAGCTCCCGCCTTGGGACGTCGGGCGGTCATCTGGATTTCCACCAGTGCATCGGGGCTCATGAGCACGGATCCGACCGTCGCTCGGGCTGGCGGCGGTGAGCCGACGACCTCACGATAGATCTTGTTCATGAGGCTATAGTGGCGGATATCCGTGAGGAAAACAGTGGCCATCTCAACATCGCCGAAACTCATATCGGCAGCGGCGAGGGTCGTCTTCAAACGGTCTAGAGCGATTCGGGTTTGCGCCTCGACACCGGCAGGGTAGCCGGTGGGACCGCGACCAACCATGCCGGAGAGAAACAAACGGTCACCAGCTTGAATGGCGGGCGACAAGGGGCGTCCGGTCGGTTTGTAACCTTCAGCGGCCACCAATTTGTTGTTGCCACCTCGCACTGCCCGACATTGGATTTCGATGTCGAAGGCGGGGGTGACCAATCGGGCCCGTACGGTAGCTCTGGCCGGCGGTGTACTACCAGCGAACGACTGGCCGTAGGCTTCGTTCATAGCGCTGTAGTCGCGCGGGTCGGCGAGGTAGACGCTACACACCACAACATCTGAGAAGTTCATGTCGGCAGCGCTGAGCACCGTGCCAATGTTTTTCATGACCTGCTGGGTCTGAACGGTAATGTCTCCAGTCACCGCTTTGCCGGTTGCCGGGTCGTTGCTCACCATACCGGCCACAAACAAGGTGTCGCCAGCCAGCTTGCCCCAACTGAAGCTGCCCGCGGTTGCTGGCCAACCCTCGGGCGAGATCGTCCGGATTTCGATTCCGGGCCGAGCAGCAATCATTGCGATCTCGGTGAGTGCACCCGGCAGAGCAATGTCCGCCTCAACCGTGGTGCGAGTTGGCAGGACGTCGCCTAGATACTCGGCATAAACGGCTGCCATGGCCTTGAAGTGGCGAGCGTCTGAAAGGAACACGTTGGCGTCGAGGACTCGGCTGAAGTCCATGTCAGCGGCTTTGAGAACGGCAGTAAGGTTGGCGAAGGTTTGGTGGGTTTGGGCGGCGGCATCTCCGGTCACCGTGACCGTACCGGGTTGATTGCCGAGGGCACCCGATAGGAACAGCAGATCCTCAGACGCTATGCCGGGACTGAATGGGATCCCGAGATCGGTTCCCGGTGGAGCAATGACCTGGCGCTGGGCGCTGATCGGAGCGGCCAATAGTGTGGCCAAGCATCCAACCAGCAGCCCGAGGATCAGGGATGAGCGGCGTGGTACCGAAGCAGTCAGGACCATGGGGCTTCCTTTCGCGGTTTGTATCCATCGTATAATCCAGCAACTCTCGGATATATGAACAGCCTGTTGCCACAGTTATAACGCAAAACGTCGGTCTCGAGGGACTGGTCTCGAGGTACGCTCTCGAGACACGGGTGTCGAGATGCGAGGCGGTGAGCGCAGAAGGAGGTCGGATGACTCGTCGACGCAGAATCTTCTGGGGCTTGCTGATTTGGACCGCCTTGGCAACGCAGACTCAGGCCCAGCCGGCAAGTAGCCATGCGAGCGAGCGGGTCGATGTCCCTGCGCTGAATGACGGGACCCAGAGTGGCGTGACACAGAGTGGCGTGACACAGAGCGACGGGACACTGAGTGACGGGGCACTCAGCCCACGCAACGCCAATTATGAGATCGAGGTGCGGTTCGATCCCGAGACCAAAATCCTCGAAGCTCGACAGGTTCTGGAGTGGCGCAACCTTCAGTCCACCGCAACCGATCAGCTGTGGTTCCATCTCTACTGGAACGGCTGGCGCAACACCCGCAGTACTTGGATGTTGACCGGGCGGCTGCGCAATCGGCGTGATGCCTTGCGCAAACCGAAGGAAAGCGACTGGAGTTGGGCAGAGGTCGATCGGATCCGAGTGTTGCCGAGCCCTGCGGCCGGCGACACAGCCCAGACCGCGACTGCGGGTTGGTCAGCCTCGGATATCACCGCGACGATGCGTTACGAATCGCCGGATGACGGTAATCCAGACGACCGCACCGTGATGGTTGTCGACTTGCCGCGGGCGGTCGAGCCGGGCGAAACCGTGCGCGTCGAGCTCGAGTGGCGAGCCAAGATTCCCCGCACCTTCGCGCGCACCGGATTCCGGGGTGATTTCTATTTCATCGCCCATTGGTTCCCGATTCTCGGGGTTTATGAGCCCGAGGGGTGGAATTGCCATCAGTTCCACGCCAACACCGAATTCTTTTCCGACTACGGCGTCTACGACGTCACGATCAATCTCCCCGAGCGTTTCGTGTTGGGTGCTACCGGTCGCGAGGTCGACCGTCGAGCCAACGACGACGGTACCGTCAGCGTGCGGTATGTGCAGGAAGACGTCCACGGTTTCACCTGGACCGCCAGCCCTGATTTCCTGGATCTGCACCAGCGATTCGAAGTGGCTGACTTGCCACCGGTGGAGATGCGTTTGCTGCTGCAGCCGGAGCATGCCGACCAGGCCGAGCGACACTTCCACGCCACCGCCGCAACCCTCGAGTACTACGGTAAGTGGTACGGAGCTTATCCCTATCGTCAGATTACGATTGTCGATCCAGCCTTTGGCAGCGGGGCTGGCGGCATGGAGTATCCAACCCTGTTCACTTCCGGTACCAGCCTCTACAGTCCTTTTGGAGGGGGCAGGCCGGAAGGCGTGACGATTCACGAAGCTGGTCACCAGTTCTGGTACGGCATCGTCGGCAACAACGAGTTTGAGCACGCGTGGTTGGACGAAGGTCTCAATACGTTCTCCACGGCCCGGGTTATGGACGAAGTGTACGGGGCTTCACGGCAAGTCGAACGTTATCTGTCGCCGCCGGGCGTTCGAATACGCGGCTTTCTTCCCGTGATGTTCGACGACTTGAAGCGGGATCGTACCGTCTCCGGCAATCGTCTGGGGCGTGCGGTGCAGTCGACAGTTCGGACCGCAGACCCGCAGAGCACACCGTCGTTTCGATACTTCCCGCCGGAGGCCTCGAACCTCAGCTATGGCAAAACGGCGCAATGGCTGTCGACCCTGGAGCGGTATCTCGGTTGGGAGACGCTGCGCGAGATTCTTTCGACCTTCTTCGAGCGTTACAAATTCAAGCATCCCCGGCCAGCTGACTTTTTTGCCGTTGCCAACGAAGTCAGTGGACAGGACCTGACTTGGTTCTTCGACCAGGTCTATCAACGCTCGGTGATCTTCGACTATGCCATTGATTCGGTGAAGAGCTTTCCGGCCGCACCACGAGGGTTTGTCGAGGGGGCTGACGGTGCTTTGGTGTTTTCCGATGGCGACAAGGGTTCGGACGCTGAGCGTCTCTTCCGCACCGAGGTTGTGTTGCGGCGCCACGGTGGGGGTATCTTCCCAGTTGACGTTCAGTTGGTGTTCGAGGATGGAGCCGAGGCCAGGGTGCCGTGGGATGGGAAGGAGCGATGGACGTTGATTGTCGAGGAGCGACCGTCCAAGCTCGACTATGCCGTTGTCGATCCCGATCGCGTCTTGCTGATGGATCTCGAGTACACCAACAACAGCAAGCTGCGTCAATCCGATCATCTCGCGGCAGGAAAGTGGACCTCGAAGTGGATGGTTTGGCTGCAAAATTTTCTGCTGACGTTCACGTTTTTTGTTTGAAAGGACGATGATGAAAATGATCTTGCCATCCATTGTCCAAGGGTTTCGGCAGGCGATTGCTGTGCCGAAACTGCTGCTCCTGTTGTGGTTGAGTAATCTCCTCTTTGCGGTCCCGGCGTCATTGATCCTCGGGCAGATCCTCGCCGAGTCTTTTGCCGACAGCCGGGTTGCCACCAACATGCTCGAAGGGTTCGATCTTGGCTGGCATGCAGAGTTCGAATCTACAGCGAGCAGCTTCGGCGAAACGTTCCAGCCTACAATCAGCGGGCCCGGGCCGGTGCTCGAACATCTCGAAGCCTGGTGGAGCGGTGAGCTTTTTGCCGGCCACCTGGGGCTGGTCGCTCTAGGGCTGAGTTATGCCGTCTTGTGGGCTTTCCTGCTGGGTGGTGTCCTCGATCGGCTGACGGTGCCGTCGGATGCCTATTCTCTGGAACAGTTCTCACGGGCTGGTGGCCGACTGTTGCCTCGATTCATCGGCCTGGCAGTGATCTCGGGGATTGCCTATTGGGGGATCTATGAGCTTGCTCGCCGTGCCTATGGCTGGCTCCAATCTGCCAACCGTGATCTCACCGAAGAGCGCACCCTGTTGATGTGGGTGTTGCCGATTGCGATCGCCACGGTCGGATTGCTGATTATTGTCCGGACGTTCTTCGACTACGCCAAAATTGCGCTGGCAGTCGACAACAACACCTCGTTGCTGGGGAGCTTGGTGGCCGCCTTACGATGTGTCAGGCGGTTCCCGTTTGCGGTCCTGGCCGTTGCCTTTGTGATGGCGGGTTTCAGCGCAGCCCTACTCGGTTTGTATGCCTGGCTGGCTCCAGGTGTCGGGCAGTCGACCGGGGTTATGATTGTGCTGGCATTCCTCGGCAGCCAGCTGTATTTTGTGGGGCGGATCTGGCTAAGAGTTGCGCTCATTGGGAGCGAGATGCGCCTCTTTCAGGCGATGCACTAACGATAAGGGGGCGGTTGCGCTGGTATGATGTTGGCCGCCGATCGCCAAGCTAGCAAATGCCGATCGCCAAGCTAGCAAATGTTGAGCGCTGCGACTCGGGACCTTGATGTTGGATGCGTCGGGCAGTTTGGACGCCAAAATCCTGAAAACATCGGATGCGTCGGGCAGTTTGGACGCGCAACTGTTGGAAACATCGGTCGAGGACGTGTTCCCAGCCTCCGCAAGAATCCGATCGACGCTCAACGACCCACCCAAACCAAAAAAAAGACCCTCGATTCGGATCCACGACGCGATCTGAACCAGGGTAGCCCGTCGTTTGCGGCCCAACAACACCTTCGTTCGCCGGTCTGACCTCGCCTTTCGGCAAGATGACGCGTCGGTGCTCGAGCAACGGGCAGGTTCGAGCGTCGAATCTAGTTAGATCCCGTCCCGTTTCGCAATTTTCGCCTCGGTGAGGGAGGCCTTGTGGAGCGAGCAAGCAGCGAGCATGTTTGAGCTTCGCACCTGTTCGCATCTCGTATCCGATAGCACCAAAATGGCTTAGGCTTCTCGTAACAGATCCGGCGAGTTCTGGAGCTGCGGCGCAGCCCACAAGGCCGACCGAGCTCTCGGCGTGTTATTAGATGGGATCTAGTTACCGGGACGAAGTCTTCAGTCCAGCGACGTGGTCAGGGACTCAGCCGCGCTGGATTGAGCTTTGCCGGGCATGATCTGGTGTCGGAACCAGCCGAGGATCCGGTTGAGAATGTTCTTACGCGACAGGAACGACAGCACGGGTTGCCGTCGAACGCCCAGCCGTTTAGACAATTCGATCAGTTGCGGATGTTCGGCGTCGACTTGCAGCCCGTCGAGCACGGCAGTTGCGGCGAGATGCCGATAGCGTTTCGACAATAGGGCAGTCTGAGCCAGGTTGACGTAACACTCGGGCTGGTAGAACTCGAGCTTGACGGCATGCCGACACAGCTTGAGTCCTCGCTTGACCTGGCCCTTCTTGTGAGCGAGACCGTAACCGAGGTAGGAATAACACAGCGCAGGGACATCACCCCGCCCGGCGCGCTCCGCCAGCCAGGCGAGATCCACCATGCCATCCTGCCAATCGCCTTGGCGGCAACGTTCGAGCCCGCGCTCGTAGACTGAGACCAACCGGCCTCGCTCGACTCGACTGACCGACGACATCTGTCCCCACGTCCTCCGTGGTCGCCATCTGTTGAGAGGTTGCTGTAAGGATAACCTTACAGCAACGTAGAGACAATAAGCTATATCTAGGTGGATCTCCGCCCAAGAGATTATCGAGTGCTCGGTCAAGCTTGTGGCGGCGCCGCTGCTCGGGAACTTGCCGTCATGCTTTTCAACACCTTGAGCTAGGCTTCGGTGTCAGCTCGAAGGGTGAGGTTGGACGCAAGGCAGGTCCTTCCAGCCTGTGGCATAGCCGGTGTTTCGTGTGTTTCGAGCGCGTCGAGAAGCTTGATCACCGGCAGCCGACGCAAGGCGAGCTTTTCGTCCTGCGATCACCGCCGGTGTTGGTGCGTTGCGAGCTCGCCGAGAAGCCCAATCACCAACTGTGGACGCGAGGTTTGATTTTTCCCTCG
>JAJCXO010000064.1 GCA_029263395.1 Acidobacteriota bacterium
TCATCGCATCCTGGGGCTGGAGCAGGTCCCAAGGGTTCGGCTGTTCGCCGATTAAAGCGGTACGTGAGCTGGGTTTAGAACGTCGTGAGACAGTTCGGTCCCTATCTCATGTGGGCGTAGGACACTTGAAGGAATCTGTCCTTAGTACGAGAGGACCGGGATGGACGAACCTCTGGTGCACCAGTTGTCGCGCCAGCGGCACAGCTGGGTAGCTATGTTCGGAAAGGATAACCGCTGAAAGCATCTAAGCGGGAAGCCCCTCCTGAGATGAGGTGTCCCTAAAGACCCCTGGTAGACGACCAGGTTGATAGGCGGGAAGTGTAAGCGCTGTGAAGTGTTGAGCTAACCCGTACTAATCGGTCGCTTGGCTTGACCATTATTATGGTGCCGATCTCTGGCGAATCTTATCGCCGTGACTCGATTCAGTTGAAGGTGACTCACTCACTAAAGAGTGGTGTGTTCTTTCAAAAAAGTTTTTCCGGTGGCTGTAGCGAGGAGGAAACACCCGTTCCCATTCCGAACACGGCAGTTAAGCTCCTCAGCGCCGATGGTACTGCATGGGTAACTGTGTGGGAGAGTAGGTCGCCGCCGGGAATTATTTCTTACAGGTCCTCTATCCACTTCCTAGAAGATGGTTTCGAGGTCTAGCTCGAATGTTGGCGCTGAGAGAATCTCGAAGCGCTAGCAAGATGCGCCAGGAGACGAACTCTTGGATCTAGAGATGAGATCAAGTGTTCGTTTTGGTCATCAAATAGGTTTCGTCACCACGGTGAAACCATGCAAGCGGCTCTCGGACTCCGAGAGCCGTTCGCATTTTGGGCCCAAAGTATTTTTTTCGCCTAAGAGGCGGAGGCCACACTGGAAGCAAGTGCGCATCCCTCGACCATAGGCCTACACGTCAACACGAGGCTTTTAGGACATCATCGAGTCGAAGCACAATACCGGGCCACAAAGACCGACTCGTTCCCCACCCAAGATTTGAGTACCTGAGAGATAGTTGATCATGGCTGATGTCAAGCAAAAAAGTCTCGTCATCGTCGAGTCGCCAGCCAAGGCCAAGACCATCGGACGCTTTCTGGGCTCGGACTTCCAAGTCGAGTCGAGTTATGGGCATGTTCGAGATTTGCCTCAGAGTGCCAAAGAGATCCCCGCCAAGTTGCGCTCCGAGAAATGGTCTCGCCTTGGCGTTAATGTCGACGATGGATTTGAGCCGATTTATGTGGTGCCGGCAGACAAGAAAGCGCATGTCAAGCGTCTCAAGGACGCGCTCAAAAATGCGGATCGACTGCTGCTAGCGACTGATGAAGATCGCGAGGGCGAGAGCATCAGCTGGCATGTGCTGCAGTTGTTGAAGCCCAAGAAGTCGGTAGTCGTCGAGCGCATCGTCTTTCATGAGGTGACGCCCGAGGCGATCGCCAGTGCGCTAGCATCGCCTCGCCCAGTGGATGAGAATCTGGTCCGGGCCCAAGAAGCACGGAGAGTCCTCGATCGGCTCTACGGCTACTCTCTGTCACCGTTACTCTGGAAGCGGATCAAACCGGGCCTCAGCGCCGGCCGCGTGCAGAGCGTCGCGGTCAGGCTCTTAGTCGAGAAAGAGCGCCTGCGAATTGCGTTCGTCTCGGCTCAGTATTGGGACATCAAAGCCGAACTCGCTACAGATGAAGGGCGGTTCAAGACCCATCTGGTACGGGTTGCCGGCCAGCGTATCGTCGACAGCAAGAGCTTCGATCCTGCGACGGGCAAAATGGTCCGTGAACGCCGCTATCTCGACGAGGAAGCGGCGCGTCGGCTGGCAGGCGCGGCGAAAGAAAACGATTGGCGGGTTTCATCCCTCGAACGGGTGCCTGGTAAGCAGCGCCCAGCGCCTCCGTTTATCACGTCGACTTTGCAGCAGGAGGGTAATCGCAAGCTGAAGCTAACCTCCCGCCGAACTATGAGCTTGGCGCAGCAGCTCTATGAAGGTATTGATCTCGAAGGCGAGCGCGTCGGTCTGATCACCTACATGCGTACGGACAGCTTTACGCTGGCGTCGCGTGCTGTCGAGCAAGCTCGGGAAGTCATCGCTGGTTCCTATGGCTCGGACTATCTGCCGCCGGAGCCGGTACAGTACAAGACCAAAGCGAAGCGGGCGCAAGAGGCTCACGAGGCGATTCGGCCGACCGATCTTTCCCGCCGACCACAAGACGTCAAGCCGTATCTCAACCCAGAGCAACTCCGACTCTACGAACTGATTTGGAAGCGAACAATCGCGTGCCAGATGGTGCCGGCTCGATTCGAACGTACTGCGGTCGAAGTTGAAGTCGACGCGGGCGAAACCTTAACGTTTGCCGCCACCGGCCGTCGGATCGTTTTCCCGGGATTCCTTCGCGCTTATGTCGAGGGCTCAGATGATCCCGATGCCCAGTTGGGTGACCAGGAAACGTTGTTACCGTCTCTGGACGAAGGGCAGCAGCTCAATGCGAAATCCGTAGAGGCTGAAGGCCACCAAACCAAGCCGCCTTATCGCTACACCGAAGCCAGCTTGGTCAAAAAACTCGAAGAAGAAGGGATCGGTCGCCCTAGCACCTATGCCTCGATTATCAGCACCATTCAGGATCGCGGTTACGCTGAGAAGCGAGGCAACGAGCTGGTGCCGAGTTTTACCGCATTCTGCGTCACGAGCTTGCTCGAGCAGCAGTTCGAAGATTTGGTTGAGACGCAATTTACCGCCTCGATGGAAGACGAACTCGACAACGTGGCTGCTGGTCGGCTGGCCTGGGATGCGTTGGTGTCCGACTTCTACAATGGGCGTGATGCAGACCCTGGCCTTGTTCAGCGCGTTGAGGAAGGTGAAGTTACCTACCCCGCGATTCCGTTGGGATCCGATCCTGAGACGGGAGACGAGATCAGTGTCAAGGTTGGGCGCTACGGTCCCTACGTTCGCCGTGGCGAGGGTGGCAAAGAGAACGTCGCGACGATCCCCGAAGGCACAGCACCCGACGAGATGAATCTTGCTGTAGCTCTGGACTTGCTGCGAGCCAAAAACAGCGAAGACGAACCGATTGTCGTCGATTCTGTGACCGGCCGACCCGTGACTCTAAAAAGCGGTCGTTTCGGTGAATATCTAGAGCTCGGACAAACCGAAGAAGAGAAGGACGCGAAGGAAAAGCCGCGCCGAGTCTCCCTTCCCAAAGGTCTCAAGTCCGCGGACCTGACACCCGAGACTGCCCATAAGCTCATCCAGCTGCCACGCGCTCTCGGTGACCATCCAGAGAACGGTGATCCGATCACCACGGGATTGGGGCGTTACGGACCCTTTCTCAAACGGGCCGACGAGTACCGCAACCTGGAATCCTGGGAGAAGGCTTGCGATCTCTCTCTCGATGAGGCGTTGGTTATCCTTGCTCAGCCAAAGCCGGAGCGCAAACGGTTCGGCGCCAAGAAGACCATCCTCAAAGAATTGGGTGAGATTGAAGGGGCTGTCAACAAGGTTCAAGTTTTGGACGGCCGCTACGGGCCGTATATTACCGACGGCAAAACCAACGTCACCGTTCCCAAAGGCACCGATCCGCTGAGTGTGACGTCGGAGCAAGCCAAAGAGATGCTCGACGCCAAGCGGAAGGCGCCCAAGAAGCCACGCCGCAAGCGGAAGTCCTAGAGTCTCCACTTCACCGGCTCGAGTTCTCGCTGAATCAGCGTCGATGCAAGCAGAAGGCTGACGGCTATCTCTCTATCGACCGAAGTCGAGTGACGGATCTGTCAACGGATCCGTACATCAAGGGTGCGCCTACCTCGGATGTGACTGTCTCGTGCCTGCTTCAGCAAGCGCACCTTGACAGTTGAGCGTGCTAGGTGATCTAGTGTGTTACTCATGTAATACGCCGTCTCGAAACCTTGGTAGCTCTCCTTGATCGAAGTCCGCAGTCTCTCCAAAACTTACCCCGATGGCACAGTGGCGCTCGCCGGAGTCGACTTGTCGTTTGGGGATGGTATGGTCGGCCTGTTGGGCCCTAACGGTGCCGGCAAAACAACTTTGTTGTCGATACTGACTCTGGCTCAGGAGCCCACGACTGGCGAGCGAGTCTATTTCGGTACTCCGGATGCCTACCGTTTCCGTGCTGCCATCCGGCGCATGGTGGGTTACCTGCCGCAGGACTTCATGCCGGTCTCATCGCTGAGCGGTTTCGACTACTTGATGATGTGCGGTGAGCTGCGACAGGTGCCATTGCGTCGTCGGGATCTTCGTCGACGGGTGATGGCGCTGCTTGATGTTGTCGAGCTCACCCATGCGGCGAAGCGTCGAGCGGACAACTATTCCGGCGGCATGATCCGTCGCCTGGGCTTGGCCCAGTCGTTGATCCACTCGCCGCGTTTCCTGGTCGTCGACGAACCCACCGCTGGCCTCGATCCTGAAGAACGGATCCGATTCCGCAATCTCATCACGCAGCTCGCAGAAGAGATCCCGGTGTTGCTGTCGACCCACATCGTCGAAGATATCGAGGCCACCTGTCCGCGGCTTTGTATTATCGCTAGTGGCCGCCTTCTGTTCGATGGTGAGCCCGGAGAGGTGATGTTGGCCTGCCAAGATCGCCTGTGGCGTCTGCCGGCTGAGCAACCCATACCAGTCGGTGCGACCAAGATTGGTCAGCGTGCGGGCGAACGGGATGCCTCTTTCAATGTGCTGTGCTCCTCCGAGCCTGTCCTGGGTGGTGATCTCCTGGAGCCGACGCTTGAAGAGGCCTGCGCTGCCTTTTTGGCCGAGGCAGTGACGCCGATCAGGGGTATCGTTGCCTCGGTGGCTGAGTCGCCTCTGGCCTCGGTTGATGAGACATGAAGCTGCTGGTCGCCATCGCTCGGTACGAGATCGCTTTGCAGCTTCGGTCACCACGTTTTCGAATTGCTGCCATCGGCTATGTTGGGTTGTGCTCGCTGCCATCCGGATTGCTGTACTTCATCATCCGACATCACACTAAAGAGACAATCGGCGCTAACAGCTATCTTGCTCAAACGCTCGAGGTTCAACCGTATCTCACTGTCTTATTGACGGTAATGATTGCCGGCAACCGATCGACTACCGCGGCGTTTGCTGAGCTATGGTCAGTCTTGTCTTCCGCTGCCATCTCCAACACTGGCTTCGTGGTACGACGTTGGTTAGCGCTCTTGGGTTTGATCGTGCCGTTGACGATGGTGCCTCAGCTGGTTGCGCTGGCCACGGCATTGGCAGCCGGGCACACAGTTTTCGATTCTGTAACCTGGATCGGCTCCTGGGGCCTGCAGGTGTTGCCACTTGCCACCGCCTTGTCAGCCTACTGGCTCGGTTTTGTGATGATCACTGGCGGCGAGCTTGCTGCCCTGATCACGACCTTCGCCATCTTGCCAGCGGTGATTTCGGCCGCCAATCAAGTCCTACTACGGTACCACCTGACGCTTTCAAACTCCGCCCTATGGCTCAGCTACGGGAACATCTTCTCGTGGGTCCGCTGGACGCTAGCCAGTTGGGGGGACACCGATCGCACCTACTATGCGCCCGGCTACGGCGCATCGGCGGCGCCCTATGACCTTGCGCTTGCTAGCGGTTGGCTACCTGCTGGCGCTCTGATCTGCGGTTTTGCTGCGCTGGGTTTGGGGTTTGTAACGGCATTTGTTCGCCGAACCCGCCGCGATCTCAAGCCCCGGCCGGTGCCCCCCGAGCATCAGTTGAAGACCTTTCTCACCAAACTCAACCAACAGCGTGAGCGTTACGCACGCGATGGTGCTCTCGGGTCGGGTGAGAGACTGGCGATGGTTATTGGCTTGATGCTGCTGGCACTTTTTGTTGGTTGGTGGCTGCATCGCCAGCTGCATTTCCATCGCCTCGCGGCCGAGCGCTACCGAGTCGAAGTGGCGGCCGAATACCAACCGCTGCCGTTGACCATCCAGCCGACAGCCTGGAGTGTTCGTGGTGAGATCGATGCTCATGGCGGGCTTGCAATGATTGTCGAAGCCCGGATGGAGAATCGTGGTGTCGATCCACAGGCCACGCTGCCGTTCAGCCTCAATCCGGAGTATCGCATCAAGGCGGTGAGCGTTGACTCGGTTCGCGTCAGCTCACAACGAGCCTGGGATCGATGGCAGCTGACGTTGGATCCGCCGCTCGCTGCTGGCGATGCGTTGGAGCTCACAGTTGAGTTGGTTGGAGTGCCGAAGGAGATTCAATTCTACCTTGGCCGATGGCGCGGCGGCCAGCGTTTTGTTCCGCATTATGAGGCATTGATCAATGCTCGTTTTCCTCGCGATGTTAGGGACCTCTCTCGCACCCGGGTGCGGCGTGCGGTCTCCGAGCGTCGAATCGATCTGCGCGCCACCGACCTTACGCCGTTGCCGCGCTACACCGCTTGGACCTTGACGTTGCCTGGTGAGAGTGGCGGTTACGAGGAGGCAGTGTCGGAGCTCGGAGGAGAGGTACCGCGCGAGGTGCAGCGCATTCCGGTCGATCTCGAACTCGATTTGACGGCGCCAGCGAAGTGGCTGTTGGCAGACACCTGCGGCCATGTCAGCCAGCTCGATGGAAAGCGCTCCCGTCTGACAAACACCTGTCACACCTCTTTATCTGAGCTGAGAGTGGCGGGTGGCTCGATGGTGATCGTGGAAGGAGGGCCCACGTCGAGTACCAATAACCCAAAGGGTGGCGACGTCGTGTTTGCTGCCCTTCCAGCCCACCAAGAGCAAGCCCGTGACCATCTACGGTCGCTGGCACGAGTGGCATCGCTGAGCGATCGCGCTTGGCCAGGTTTGCCGGGGCTCAATGAACTTGCAGTATTGGAGTGGCCGCCAGCATTTTTCCTCGATCTGCGTTCTGGCATGAAGCCGAGCTACAACGAACGCGGTGCCGAACTCCATGGTCAGTTGCTGCTGATGTCCGAGCGCCAACTGATCGCGATGACACCCTTCGAGGCAGAAGACTTGGTGGCGCAGTTGCTGAACCGAGATCTGTTGGCTCGCCGCGACCTAGTGCCCGAGCAAGACTTGCTCTTCCGGAAGTTCTTCAGTTCGTTGATGGTGCGCCGAATGGGACTGGACCAAGGCCGTGGTGCTGCGGTGAGTGGCAAACCTTGGATCCAACAAGCCCTTCGGAAGCCCTTCCTGGAAGCTACATCGCGCGACTACTACATCTGGAAGCTGCGCCTACCAGCTGTCCTGGCGGAGCTCGAGAGCCGCGTAGGGGGTGAGCATTTTTATGCCGGTATCGAGAGTTTCTTGGCCGTCGAGGGTGATCAGCCGGGCTCGATCGAGGAGCTGTTGGCCGAGTTCGAACGGCGCTCTGGCTTGTCCCTGCAGCGGACCTACGAGGATCATTTCAAAGGTTCCGCCGTGCCAGTCCTGCGTCTCGAAGACGTGCTCTCGGTGCAGCGCGGCAAACATTGGGATGTCGAGGGTTTGCTCCGCAACACCGGTACCGGCGAGGCGAACTGCCCAATCATCATCAAAACCGAAGTTAGCGAAATGAGGTTGATGGTCACTGTCGACTCCGAGTCGACGGCGAAGTTCACCGCCCGAGCCGGAGTCCGTCCCCACACCGTGTTGATGGATCCGGAAAAGACGTGCTACCGCTTTCTTCTCAAGACCAGCCCAACCCTCGAACGGGTCAATCTCCTCAACTGAACGGTCTCCCAACGGTACAGAGCCCTGATGCACATCCCTTCGCACATTTCAAGAATGGGCCAACATCCTCGGCTCCAAGCACTGGGTCTGCAGACGTTGTGGCGGCGAACACGCTACGCCTTTCAGTTGCTGTTGGAGCGTCGCTGGACGCTATACCTGGTTGGGGATGCCTTCTTCCTCTTCGCCGGTTTGCTGGAAGCGATTGACGCGATGGGGGGCTCCGATTGGATCGATCGGATCTATCCGCGGATTGTCGTGATGCCGATGTTGGTCCTCGGCCTACCGGCGATGTCGAGTGTCTTGGCCCTCGAACGCCGTGCCGGCAGCCTCGACTTGGCATTGGCGGTGCCGTCGACAGAGCGCTACTTCTTGCGCCGGATCATGCCGGTCAGCTGCTTCATGGTGTTGCAGGGCTGGTTGGTGCTGTTATTGGCTGCCACTGGCTGGAACTTGTTGCGGGCCCTCTTCCAAAGCGCTGTCTTGAGCGCCCTGTTGACTGCCATCGTTTTGTTTTGGGCAGTTCGTCTGAGGACATCAGGGGCTGTGCTGGTGGCGTCGGCGATCACCGCTGGATTGTTGAACCCATGGATCTTCTTCAGTCCAGCAACCGGAGCCGCGGTCGGATTGCCGGAAGAGTTCTGGGGTCTGCCCGTACCGGTGATCCAGTGGATGTGGAAAGCGGCGATGCAGGCCCTCGCCGCGATGATCTTCTTTCTATACGCCCGGGCGCGCCTACGTCGCCCGGAAGCGATGTTGGCTTGAGACATGACGATGGCGTTCGAACGGAGGACTAATGACCGACACCAAACGTGCTGATCACCCGACGTCTCGAACGTCTCTCTTTCCTGTCGCTGGACGGTTGCTGTCTATCTCCAGGAAGTGTCTTGTGCTCCTGGTGTTGGCGGGCTGTTGGCCGCAGAGTAACGAGGTGCCACCGCCAGCCAAGGTGCCGGTGCGGTCGGAAGTGCTCTCCGCGGGCCCTTTCCAGGCGACTCTCACCCTGCTCGGTAAGGTTGAGCCAGCGGTCCGTCTTGAGTTGCGCAGTCCCGCTACCGGTACGATCCACTATCCGGCGCGTTTCCGCGCTGGCCTTCGCACTGGCGAACAGGTGCAACGCGGCGAGCTATTGTTCGAAATCGAGAACGATGCTTCACGTCTTCGTCTAGCAGAGGCGGAGCTGGCAGCGCGGCTGGCCGAGACGGAATTGGACCGCACACGCCAGGGTGTAGAAGGAGGTTTTCTCGCCACCGCCGAGCTCAAGCAGCGCGAGATCGACGCCGAACTCGCCAGCGAACGGCTCACCAGTGCTCGGACACAATTCGCGCGCCTCCGGGTCAAAGCTCCAGGCGGCGGCATGTTACGGGTCGATCGTGTCCTCGCACCGGGGAGCGAGATCATGGCGGGGGAAACTTTGGTGGCTGAGCTGGCTGGCGAAGGGTTGCCAAGAGTTGAAGGTTGGGCGGCCGCGGCGGAGCGCCATCGTCTGCGTGCCGGTCTCGAAGTGGACTTTGTTTTGCCAGGAACCGACAAAGTTGTGGGTTGTGGTGAGATTTCCGAAATCGCAGGGCAGGTCGATCGGTCCGGCACACTGCATGTGGTGGTTGCGGTGCGTGAGGACGATGGGCTGCCTCTTCCGGGGGAGGGGCTCGAGCTACGACTGTTGCTCGACTCAAAAGAAGATGCCATCACTATTCCGCGCAAAGCGCTGATTGTCGATGGTGGGATTGCCACTGTGTTTGTGCTCGAGCCCACCGGCTCGGCCTATCGTTCGCGTCGTCGTTTGGTGCAGTCCGGCGCCTGGAGCGGTGGTCGAGTCGAGATTCTCGATGGCTTGAGTGTCGGCGAGCGTATCGCGGTCGAAGGGGCCGAATTTCTCGCCGACGGTCTGCCAGCCACTGAGGCCGAGGCACCTGCTACGGACGCCGCCGACCTAGCCGACGGAGCTGCGCTGGTCGAAGACGTCGCGCCAGCAGAAGCAGCCGCTTACCTGCCGGCCACCCAGGACGAGGAAGACTGAGTGTTGAAGGCCATTCTCGATCGCCCAGTCTCCGTCTCGATCGCCACCTTGACGCTGGTGATCTTGGGGCTGTTCTCTTTGTTGCGGTTGCCGGTGTCGTTGCTGCCGACCCTCGAACGTCCTCGGTTGGTGGTCACGGTGCTCGACGCCGATCAATCCCGCGACGAATTGGTACGCCACGTGGCGCAGCCCCTCGAGCGCCGCCTGCTGTCGCTGCCAGGTGTGTTGGAGGTGCGCACCACGGTTGACGACGGCGAGTGCACGCTGCGGCTGGAGACCGAGTGGCAGACGGATGTCGACCGCCTGCGGATCGACGCCGAACGGCGTTTGTCCGAGATTTCGGATGCTGGTGTCGACGAACTGTTGGTGCGGGTCGAAGCGGGAGATCGTGCACCCATTCTGCAGATTGCGGTGGTTGCCGGAGAGTCCTCCTCGGCGCGTACCATCTTCGCTGAAAAAGTGTTGATCCCAGAGCTCGGACGTTTAGCTGGCGCCGGCCAGCTCCGCCGACTCGGGGGCGCTAGCCTGCGACCGGTAGTGCGCCCGCACGCTGCAGCCCTTGCAGCCCGAGGGCTCACCGCCAACGACTTGGTCGAGCGGCTTGGCGAGGTCGGCCGTACCCGGCCCGCGGGCCGTCTACGCGATGGCGGTAGGGTGCGTCCTTTGGTGGTCCGGGAGCCGGTGACTTCGGTCGCCGAGCTGGCAGCACGTCGGCTGGGAGGCGACGCCGCAGGGGACGAGCCAGGTGCCGCACTCGGAGAGCTGGCGAGCATCGCGATGGAGGAAGTTCCAGACGCCAGCCTCTTCCGGCTCGATGGCGAGCCGGCGGTGCTGGTCGAGGTCTACCGGGCGCCGGGGGCTAACGCCGTTTTGCTGGCCCGCGCCGCTCGCCGATTGGTCTCGGAGTTGGCTGAGCGTAGCGACATCGGCACCAATGCCGGGCAACTGCGTCTCGAGACATTGCGGGACGCCAGCCTCGAGGTCATCGACGCGCTGGTTCAGCTCGCGGGCGCGGCCTTTCTCGGGCTACTGCTGGGAACTCTGGTGTTGCGATGGATGCTGGGCAGCTGGCGTCCAACCCTGGCCCTGGCGGTAGTCGTACCGGCGTCCATCGTTTCCGCATTCGGTGGCTTTTATCTGTGGGGTGTCTCTGTGGATGTGGTGTCGCTGGCTGGCCTGGCACTCGCTGCTGGAATGTTGGTCGACAACTCGATTGTGGTACTCGAAGCCATCGCCCTGGCCCGCGCTCGCCAAACCTCTTCGAATGAGACGACTCACCCTGAGTCCCCAGAGCTCGAAGGGACCCGGCAGATTGGCCTGGCCTTGGTGGTGAGCTTCCTGACCACGGCGGTGGTGTTTCTGCCCTTGTTTTACTTGCAAGGGTTGGCACGTGCGTTTTTCGGTGTGCAGGCGTTTGCCATCGTGACTTCGTTGGCGGTGTCTCTCGCCCTGTCGCTCTCCCTGACGCCTGTTTTGGCGAATCGTATGGGTCGCGGCACGGACGCCGCCGCCATGAGTCGCGAAGGCCCAGGCCGTCGGGCCTACCTGGCGGCGCTCGATCGTGCCCTGGATCATCCCACCTGGGTGACTATTGCCACGTTGATATTGGTTGTTGCCGGCGCTGCGGTGGTGCCCAGTCTGCCGCGGGAGCTGATGCCGGCGGGCTTATCGAGGGATCTTGCCGTCAACTTCCGGCTGCCCCCGGGGCTCAGCCAAGAGGAGTCGGTGCATCGTATCGATACCTTGGATCGTGCGCTCGTCGAGCGCCTCGAGACACCACCAGAGCGGAGATTCACCCTCCTGCGTCGTGCCGATCCGTTGCGCCGTGAGACGGTTGGTGAAGTGGACCGTGGTGAGATTGAGCTCCGGTTTGCAGATCCCGCAACCTTACCGCTTGCCCGTAGCGAGCTGGCTCGCCGAGTGGACCTACAGCCGGGTTTGGAAGGCGAGCTGACCACTCGACGCAGTGCCGTCACCTCGGCACTGGAGAACACGTCACGAAGCCTCGAGATCGAGCTGTCTGCCATCACACCAGCCCGCGCGGAACAGCTCGCGGTGCGGGTTACGGCCGTCTTGAATCGCGGTGGACCGCATGGGCCCGCGGTCCGGGTACGGCGTTCCGGTCACGACCAGATGGGTTCCGATCGACCGCACCCAGCCCTGGTGCTCGGCTGGGATCGTTGGCGTCTGGCCCAGCTCGGCGTCGAATCCGACCACCTCGAAACTCAGGTGCGAGCTGCTCTCGGCGGGTTTTATGCTGGACGTGCCGACATCGAAGGTGCTGAACCCGAAATTCTGGTGGCATCGACCCGGCCCAGTGATCCTGGGTTGATACCGATCCGGCCAACGGCAGCTCGATCTCTTGGCGCCCCGTCCACAGTCGACGCAGGTCAAGGGTCGCGAGTTGTCCCACTACAAGCCCTTGCGACCCTCGAACCCAAACTTCAGCCGCCGCCCTTCGAGCGCCTTGACGGTAGGCCAACAGTCCGACTCAGCGTCGAGGCGGGAGCTGTCGGAACGGCCTCCGCTGCGCGGGTCGAAGCGATGCTGGCGGAGGTACCATTGGCGGTTGACGAACGCATCCGGCTCGGCGGCCAAGCCAATGAGTTGCGGCGCTCGTTCGATCAGCTACGTCTCGCCCTGGGGCTGGCGTTGGTGTTGGTGTTTCTCACTATCGCCGCCATGTATGAGTCGTTGGCGATGCCGTTGGTGGTGATGACCACGGTGCCGGTCGCCGCCGCTGGCGGACTCGGGCTGTTGTGGATTACCGGTCAGAGCTTGAACGTCATGTCCTTCCTGGGCCTGATCCTGCTCGCCGGCATCGTGGTCAACAATGCCATTGTTCTGGTTCACCGGATCGAACAACGGATCGCCGCGGGGCGGCCGTCTCGTGACGCCATCAGCGACGCCGCACGCGAGCGTTATCGCCCGATCCTGATGACCACCCTAACGACGTTGCTCGGCATGTTGCCGCTGGCGTTGCTCGGCGGCCAAGGTGCCGAGATGCGCGCTGCCCTCGCGATTGCGGTGTGTGGTGGGTTGGTGACCTCGTTCTACGCGGCACTGTTGGTCGTGCCGGTGTTACACCGGGCGCTGGTCCGGCGGGATCGCGGGTGAGTCGTCCAGCTGAGCAGCGGCCGCTCGGCCGCCTGGTCGTTGCACTTGGGATCCTATTGTTGGGAGCAGTGGCCGGTTCCCGGTTGTCGCTGTCCTTCTTGCCAGAATGGAGTCTGCCCGAGCTTCGAGTCGAGCTCCGTCTGCCGACGAGTACCGAGCTCGATGATCTGACCCGCAAGTGGATCGTACCGCTCGAAACCTCGATCCGTGCGGTTGGCGGAGTCTGCGGCATGGCGGGTGAAGTCCATGCCGCAGGTGGATCGTTCCGCATACGATTCGAGGCCGGCGCCGAGGCTGAGCGTAAGGCGGCACGTCTCGAGTCCGAACTTGCAGGACTGCGTCGTCAGCTGCCACGAGGTGCTCGACTGGACATCTGGCCGATTGGCCAGGGGGCGGGTGATGAATCGGCCATCGTCTGGCTCGATACCGCAGCAGACGGGACTGTAGCACTAGGCCCTGCAGCAGAGGGTACCGAGCAAGTGGATCGAAGTTTGATCGAGACGCTGAGGGAGCTGCCCAAGGTCCGCTCCGTCGAGGTGGCGGGTAACACGCGGCCGGAAGTATGGATCAAGGCCCGCCACCGTCGGCAGATCAGTGCCGCAGCACTGAACGCTGCAATCGACCGCGGGTTGCGTTTCGGGCAGCTTGGCGAGCTGCATCGGGGGGGCCGTCTAGTACCAGTGGTGACCGAAGATCAGCGCCAGCGTCCCCTCGCTGATCTCGAGGTGGCTCGCGACGGCCGCCTGGTGCCGTTGCATTCCGTCGCCGAGGTTGAGCTGCGACCGCAGGAAGCACCTTGGATCGCCCGTCGCCAAGGTCAGTCCGGGGTGGTGTTATTCATCTCGCGAGAAGCCCAAGCCTCCCCTTTGGCCCTGGAGCGTTCGCTGCGCGGGGTGTTCGAAAACTTCGGGCTCAGTGATCGAGTGCAGATGTTGATCGATGAAGCGGCGCCGCTGCGCCTGCTCCTGCTGCGTTTGGCATGGGGGCTGTTGGCGGCGCTCATCGTGACCGTGGTGCTGGCTGGTTGGCATCTCGGTTGGCGCGCTGCAAGTTGGCAGGCTCTCGCCCTGCCTACTGGCTTGGCGGCGGCCCTCAACGGTCTGTGGTTGGCTGGGCTTGCCCTCGACATCACTACGCTGCCGGCCCTATGTGCCGGTCTCGGGTGTGCGTTGCTGTTTGGTGCGTTGCGGATGGGTCAAGGTGCTGACGCTCCGACTGCCAAAGCTGTTTTGTTCCTGGTCTGTGCCCTCGCCTTACCGGTGGCTGTGTCTCTCGCCGGAGGACGGTTGGCACCGTTGTTAGTGGCACCGGTGCGAGCGTTTGTGATCGCCCTTGTCGGTGGGGTGCTGGCACTTTGGGTGCTGCCGCGGCCGCAGCTCGAGTATCAACCCGGGAGCCGACTCAGTCGCCCCTTGCGCTGGTCGTTGCGCAACGGTGGCACCGTGCTCCTCGGCATGGTCGCCGCTACCTATCTGCTGATTGTGCTTTCTGGTCCGGCCCTGGTCCCGCGGCCAGGCGACTTGGCACCGGCGATCGCCGATCTGGCGATTGCGGTGCGTTTTGTCGATGGGGGAACCCAACAACAAGCCGCTGTTCAGATCGCCTCGGTCGAGAACCACCTCGATACCATGGAAGAGATCGACAGTCATTGGAGTTTCCTCAACCGCAGCAACGGTACTGTCTTGGCCACGGTCAGAAAGCAAGATCGTCGGCTGAGCCGTCTGCAGCCGTTGGCTTTGCGATTGCAAGCTCAGCTGAGCTCGGTCGGTGCTTCGGCACGGGTGAGAGCGTTGGCTGCCAGCAGCAGCGGCTCGGACGCCTCGGCCCGTTTCAGTGACAGCCTCGACGATGAGCCCGAGACCGACGAAGACGCCACCTTCTACCGGTTCATCCTCCGGCATACCGACTTCGAGAGTCTGAAGCAGGCCCACGCAGGGGTCATGGACCGTGTAGCCAGCTTCAAACACACTATCTGGTACGACCAGATCAATGTCGACTGGGGCAAGCCGACGACCCGCGTCGAGTTGGTACCCCGTGCCGGTGTGAGCCTAGCTCAGGTTGATGCTGCAGCCGAGGCCGTTGCGCTCAGCGCCAACCTACCGGTTGCCCGTCCGATGTCGGCGTTGCATGACTTGCGACTGCGGGTGCTCGACGCCCGCGCACCGCGAACTCTCGACGAGGTTTCGCAGCGTTCCGAAGTGCTCGGGCTTCAGACCTCATCCACGGGCTCGCCATTGGTACCTTCGACAATCTTCGAGTCACGAGAGATGTTGGCCGCCCCCAGCGTTCGCCGGCAGTCGGGTCGTTTTGTGTTGCCGATCACGCTGCGTATGAACGGCACTATCCGGCCGCGTCGTGAGATTCATCGGGGCATCGTCGACCGCTCCCTGCGCAGCATGCCATTGCCCGGCGGCACCAGTCTCGAGCACCCCGAGCTCAATCCAGCTGTTTGGAGTCGCCAGCGTTTGCGCATGTTGGCCATCGCCAGTGCCTTACCGGTGTTGCTGTTGGCCCTTGCGGCCTGTCGGCTCAACACCGTTGGTACCAGCTTTGTGGCGTTGTTGCCGCCTGCCCTCGGCTTGCTCGCCGCATCACCCTGGATCCAGTCCAGCCAGGGCCATGTCGACGAGTTGACCATGCTGTTGATGGCGGCTGTCTTGGCGGGTTGTTTCCCGTTGACTATTGAAGCTGCCGCGGCCTCGATGACTGCGGGTGCTCGTTCTTCGAGCTTGGCCGGTGGCATCATGTATCGATGGTTGGCGCGCCGCGCCGTCGGATTGGCGATCGCGTTGCCGGCCTTGGTTGTTCTGTTGGTCGTGCCCGGCCTCGGGCTCGACAATGATCGTTATCCCTGGGTGCTGCCGATGCGCGCCGCAGCGGTAGCTGCCGCTGTCTCTTGCCTCTGCAGTGGCCTCTGTTTGCCAGTGTTGTTGCGTGCCTTGGATCGACGCCGCATCCAGGAGCGTCGGCGCAGCGAGCTTGCCCGTCCCGGTGCCTGGGTCCAGTCGATCCCCGAGGTCATTCCGGTAGCTGCTGTCGATGCGAGCCCCGCTGCTTCGAGTGTCGTCGATTCGAGCGAGCTGGTGCTGCGGGCCCAGAATCTGTCGAAAGTCTACCGGGACGGTTTCCAGGCCTTACACGCCGTCGACTTTCGTCTCGAGCCCGGTATTGTCGGCCTATTGGGACCCAACGGTGCTGGCAAAACCACTTTGCTGCGCCTACTCTGTGGACTGCTCGAGCCCACTCGCGGCCAAGTTCGCTTCCGTGGGGTGCCGTTGAGTCCTCTCAACCTGCCCGAGTATCGTCGACGCGTCGGATTCCTACCGCAGGGTTTCAACGCCTACCAAGACTTCACCGGCGCCGACTTCCTCGACTACTGGGCCATCGAGCGCGGTTTGCGTGATCCCCGCCAGCGCCGCCAAGAAGTCGAACGGGCGCTGGTCGAAGTCGGTTTGGAAGATGCTGCCGACCGCAAAGTTCGCGACTTCTCGGGCGGCATGCGCAGGCGCATTGGCATCGCCCGCGCCCTCCTCGGTGCGCCGCCGATCGTCATCGTCGACGAGCCTACAACTGGTCTCGACGTCCAATCTCGCAACCGCCTGCGCGAGACCCTGCTGTCCGTCGCCGGTGAGCGAATCATCCTCTTTTCCACCCACATCGCTAGCGATGTCGCCGCCGCCGCCTCCCGCATCCTGATCCTCAACCACGGTCGTCTGGTCTTCGACGGCCCGTCGACCGGCCTCATCGACCTCGCCCGCGGTCGTGTGTTCGAGGCCCTGATCGAAGACCATGACCTCCAGCATTTCTCTTCTCGCTTCCGGGTCACCACCCGCGTCCGCACCTTGGACGGCCTGCGCGTCCGTGCCGTCGCATACGACGACCAACAACCCGACGGTGATCTGGTCGAGCCCAATCTGGAAGAGGCCTACCTGGCCAAGATCGGCGCCCCAGGCGAGCAGAAAGACTTGTCAGAGAGCGGCAACGCGGCCTCGTTGCTGGATTTGGAGGTTTGGGATAGCCGCCGGAAGCGTTAGCTCACACCATCAGCTTGCCATCGTTCGCACATAGAGCAGCTCGCGCAGAGTGGCCCGGCGGAAATCGTCGAAGTTGCGGTAGCCCAACGCACAGCTATAGACCTCGAGGTCGGATGGCGGCTCCCGGTTCAGCCGTTCTTCGAAGTACCAGCGGAAGAGCTCTTCTTCGGTGAGTTCAGCCTGATTCAAGTCGGGGTTTGTGAACCCGAGATCGGCGAGGCGACGTTGCTTGTCGTGCGCTCGTTGCTCGAGCTCCGCGAAGCGGTCGCTCGCGCGCAGCTGGTCGCGTAGCGCATGGTTGACGTCTTCGTTCAACAGCGTTTGGATACGGTCGATCCGGACCTGATCGCGGATCAGCCGGGCGAAGCCTTCTGCCGTCAGAGATTGTTCGGTGAGCCAGCGTTGCATATCTTCGGGCTCGTACAACTGGCGCTGGCGACGAAAGTCCTGCGCAGCTTGTTCGATTGCTTCGGTGTCGGCTTTGACGCCATGCCGGTCGGCCAACTCGAGCGCCATGACTCTGTTTGTCGCCAACTGTCGTTCAGCCGGGAAATCTGGCAGTAGTCGCAGCTCGTCCAACAAGCCTTCGGGGGTCGCGGTGTCGGCGCCGGCTCGCTCTCCAAGCGGTCGCAGAGCGGCTTGGGTGCGCAGCATCTCCCAAGTTTCGGTGTGTTGAAAGGTGTAGGTGACACTTTTTGCGACACCCTCGTTGCCGCGGTGATCCCGGATGTGGCGCAACATGGCGAGGGCGTCGTCGCGCTTCTGGTCGACTCGGCCGGTCGGCAGCCACTTGCGTAGGGCCTCGAGTTGATGCCCATCGAGTCCTCGCTCGGCGGCCGCGGTGAGCACCGTCGAAACCTCACGGTCGGCGTAGAAAAGCGCCTTGGCAGCGCTGACGATTCCTTGATGGGTGGGCTGGTCGATGATGTTGTCGCGTCGAGCCGCTGCCAATGTGAAGCGGAGATTGACCATCGCCAAGGAGAGGGCGCGATAACCGCTCTCGGGCGGTCCGTGGATGACCGCCACTTCGTCGTCGTCCTCCAACTCCCCGTTGCGGAAGGCTTCAAAGACCGCGCCGATGCCTTCCATGCCGAAAGTGTGAAGCTCGGCGGCGCGCAGTGCGCCCATGCTGGCGCTGCCGAAAACATGGATGCCGTCCGCCATTGCCCGAAGGATCTCTTTGTGCCAGACCGCAGGCATCCGCTCGAAATAACCATCAATGATGCCGATTGCCCAGGGCCGCCGCCGAGCCACGTTGACCACGTCCCCTTGAGAAACCGGTGGCAAATAGATCGCCTCCAGCGCCTGGCGGGCATCATCCACCGCCAGGCTCGGGCCGAGGAAAATGTAGATGTCGCTCACGAAGCTTGGGCGGCGACCGCCAGGGCCCGTCGGCCCGGCACCCAACCGGTCACGTCAGTGGAGCCTTCGAGGCCGGGGATGACAACCCGGACGACGGGAATCTCGATCCCAGGCTGGGTGAGATCAACGACAACAACTCGGTCGAAGCCGGCGGTGCTCAACCGATCGAGCTGCCAGCTGACATCTTGCTCGAAGGTGTCGCCATCGAAACTCGGTGCCCGGTGGAAGTGTCGGGGAGTGGCAGCGTCCGCCATGCGGGTTCGAACACGGCGCGTGACGTCGGCATTACGCAGCCTCTCGTAGCGGACCCGTGGCATATCGTCGCGTGATCCAGAGATCACCGTCAGCCGGCTTTGGACAGCTTCGGTCAGCGCGCGCAGTAACGCCACACCGCGGTCAGGGTGGCAACCCAAGCCGCCGCTCGCTGGCTGGGGGCGCCAAGGCTGTTCTTCACGCTCGATGAGGTTGCAGCGGAAGCACGCAATCTCGATGTCGGAGGTCATCTCCCAGACCGCGACCAGCATTCCGGCCTGTTCGAGTCGATCGAGCACTACCCTGCAAGCGCGATCGTCGACCGTGTCGAGATCAAGGCGGGTGCGAGCCTGGTCGGCGGGTGACCGTCGAGCCCACAGCGTGCTGGCGTCGCGTTCAATCGCCTCGCAAATGCCGTGACTGGCGGCTTCGAGCAGATGGTTGCCGGACGCCAGACCGTTGGAGCTGAATAGGAAACTGCCACTGCCCGGCGGTAGCGGCAGGGTGCAATTCATGTGGACTAGCTCGTAGGGTAGCCAGACCTCCTCCTGCTGCAATAAATCGAAACCTTCGATCCAGAGAATCTGGAGTTGGTCGTCGAACGAGCTGACCGAGGTGAAGGGCAGCACGCTGACATCCACCACCTCGTGGGTGAAACGAAGCTCGTTGTGGCTGGCGAGCTTGAGTGGCAGGGTGATGCGTTCCGCATGATGGAGCTCGAGCGATTCCATCAAACCAGAAGCCCGCGCCGTGGCGAGAGTTGGTCCCTTGCCCTGGGAGACCGCCAGGGACCGTGCGTTTGGACGGCAGACCATCACGACCGGAATGCCGATACGATCGAGACCGGTGACATTGGCTACTCGGGTGATACCAAGCACCGGCATCAGCCGGCGCAATCGCTCGACCGTGGTCTCGGGCGTAATCAGGCGATGGGTTCCGTCGCGAAAGCCCTTGGGTGCGGGACCCTTGACCCAGGGCAGCAGATCACCGCCCATCGTGCCTCGCCGGGCGGTGGATCATCTCCTGTGGCGCTTGATAAAAGCTTTCAGATTGAGCAAGTGAGCGCCATTGATCATGTGGTAGTCCACATCGTCGGCATCCACTTCGTCGTGTGACTCGAGTACCGCATGGCTCACCCCGGCGTCTACCAGGTTTTGTGCGGTCTCATAGAGTGGGTCATCTTCAGGCATCCTGTGCTGGGCGATGATGTCTTCGCCGACCTTGTAGAGGTGCCCGTCGTCTCCGGCGACGATGATACTCAGCTTGTTTCTCTTCTTACCTTTTTTGCTCATCCTCGACCCCTATCCATTCAGATGGTGGTGATTGAAGTGGACTAAGTGACGGTACCCATTGGGTGCAGTGCCGTCGCTTTTAATCCTATTATTACAATTCGCAAATTTTTTCTATCTGGGATTATATATCACCAAAAAACTTACCAAGCTCCTCGCTAGGAGTCAATGAAGTTCCTTGGTAGCTGTTTCAATCCATTGATTCGAGCAAGCTACGGGCGGCACGCTGGTCCGCGGTGTCGAAGCCTTCGGAAAACGAGGCATAAACCGGCTCTAGGACTTCCCGCGCCTGCTGTTGGTCGCCCTCGTGCAGGTAAAGCCGGGCGAGGCTGGTGGCGGCGCGTAGCTCGAGACCGCGCGATTGTTGCAGACGGGTAATCTTCAAGGCTGTCTTCAGAGTGGCCGCTGCAGCTTGGTTGTCGCCGGTGGTCAGCAGCAGCTCGCCTCGAAGTCGGCCGATCTCCGATTTCCAGTAGTGGCGACCGCCGGCCTCTCCAACCAGATGATCAGCCTGGTCGAGGGCGGCAGTGGCGGCCTCGAGATTGCCCAGCCGGAGGTAGGATTCGGCGAGCAGAAACAAGAAGTAAACCTCGCCGACGCTGGCGCCGGTGGCGCGGTAGGCCGCTAACCCGTGATGGATACGATCGATGTGTGTCGCGTCGCCACTAGCGGCTACCCGGGCCCAACCCAACAAGATGTTGGAGAAGGCGGTGTAATGGAAACCCTTGTCCTCCGACAGCGCCAGCAACTCGGCCGCCTGTTGTTCGACAGCCGCCCGGTCTCCCAGCAAGTTGGCGAGCCACACCGACGAGCTCGAGGCATCAGCTTGGCTGAAGGCATGGCCAAGCTCCCGCGCTAGAGCGATTCCGTTGCGGCAGCGTTGCTGGGCTTGTTCCGGCTGGCCGACATGCCATGCCACGACTCCAGAGATGGCGCCTGTGGTGACCACTACGTCCAGTCCAGCCTTGAAAGCCAGCGATCGGTCTCGCTCTTCGCTGTCAAAGCTCAACCCGCGATCGAGCTGCTCGAGGGCGGCGGTCGGGTCACCCAGAAAAAACAGGGGCATCCCGACCGCGAGATGGGCCTCGATCTGGAAGGCCGATTCGGTCTGGGCTGCCGCCAGCCGCATCAGACGATGGCCGAGGTCGAGCGCTGGTTGCCAATCGGCGCTCATGGTGTGGAACGACCATAAACCACGCAGGACCCAGAAAATGTGTGGGGTGTCGCCAATCGTCTCGCACAATTGCTGTGCGCGGGCGTAGGCGCTTCTGACTTCTGGAGCGGTCCAGCCTTTGATGCTGGTGTAGGCGCCTGCGATGGTGTTTTGCAGGTCCAACTCGAGACGTGGATCGTGTCGCTCCTCCTCAGACAGCTCATCGTGCGCTTCCAAGCCGCGGCGTAAGTGGCCGATTGCTTCTAGATTGGCCGAGCGCTCGATCGCCTGCTTACCGGCTGCCAGCCAGTAACCGATCGCCTGTTCGTAAAGCCCGGCAGCCGTGAAGTGGCGCGCCAGGACCTCGGGGCGTGTCTCGACGATTTGCGGGAAGCGCTCGAGCAGCTGCTCAGCGATGCGACGATGGAAGATCTGGCGGGTGCTTTTGAGCAGGGAGTTGTAGGCGACCTCTTGGATCAGTGCATGTTTGAATAGGTAGGTCGATTCTGGAGGCTCGCCGGTTTGCAAGATGAGCCCCGCATCGACCAGGCGTTCGAGGTCGGCGCGCAGGTGCTCTTCAGACAACTCGGTGACGCTGAGGATGGTCTCGAAGGTGAACTTGCGGCCCAGCACTGCGCCCAGCTGTGCAACTTGTTTTGTTGTCGCCAGGCGATCGAGGCGTGCGGTCAGCGAGTCCTGCAGCGTGGCTGGAATCGCTAGCGGTGGCAAGGGGCCGGTCAGTTCGTAGCGGCCCGCCAGCTCTCGAACCAAACCCGATTCCAGCACCATCTTGGTGAGCTCTTCGACAAAAAGTGGCACTCCGTCGGTGCGCTCGATCACTTCTCGCAGGACTTCGGGTGGCAGCTCACGGTTGTCCGTGACGTCACCGACCATGGCCTTGATCTGATCGTCGGTCAATCGCCGCAACTGGATGTGGGTAGCGCTCCACGGCGGATCGAACGAGGGTCGGAAACTCAGCACGGTCAGAATGGGTGCGTCGAGTTGGCGGCGAATCAAAAGATCCAGGAATTCCTCAGTGGACGGATCTACCCAGTGCAGGTCTTCCACTACCAAAACCACGTGACTCGTTCTGGCCAGCTCGATCAATATGATCAACAGGGTGTCGAGTAGCTCTTTCTTTTGCTGGCGGGGCGATGAGCTGGGTAGCGCGTACCGTTCGCCCAGGGATATTGCGAGCAGGCTGGCGAGTAGCGGCACCGCCTCGTCAGGGTCGACGGGAAAGCGGTCCAGGCCTTGTTCGAGTTTGGTGAGGCGTCGGTCGGCTGAATCGTTGGGGGAGAGTGAGAAAAGTGAGGTCAATGGACCGATCACAGGGTAGAAAGCGGTGTCTCGAAAATAGGGTGAGGTTCGGCAAATCATGAACAATCCGCCCAGATCCGTCACCTGTTGCCGGAGCTCTTCGATCAGCCTCGATTTGCCGATACCCGCCTCTCCTGAGATCAACAAAACCTCCGACTGGCCGCGGGAGGACAACCGAACGGCGTCCCGCAACAGCTCCATCTCCGTGTGGCGGCCGACCAGCGCGTTCAACCCTGCGTTGGCAGTGACTTCAAAGCGGCTTTGGACGCCGCTTTCGGCCAGCGCCAGAAACACTTCGATCGGCCGATCAATACCCTTGAGGGTCTTGTGACCCAGCGAGCGACAAGTGAAGAAGCCACTCACCAGCCGATAGGTGTTGTGGCTCATCACGACCTGGTCTGGCCCGGCCAAGCCTTGCAAACGAGCGGCGATGTTGGGCGTCTGACCAAGAGCCAGGCGTTCTCGCTTCTTACCGGCGCCAACTTCGCCGGTAACCACCGGGCCGGTGTGAATCCCGATACGAACCGCCAGCCGCAATCCTTTCTCACGCTCCAGGCGCTCGTTCAATGGGTGCATCGCAGCGAGTACACCGAGGCCGGCGTGAACCGCACGGCGTGCATCGTCTTCGTGTGCCAGCGGGTATCCGAAATAGACCAGCAGTCCGTCGCCCAAGTACTGCGCGACATGGCCAGCGAAGCGGGTGAGAACCTGGCTTGCCGCGCTTTGGTACTCCCGTGTCACGTCCCGCAGGTCCTCGGGATCGAGTTGGCCGGCAAGTTGAGTCGACTCCACCAGATCACAAAACATGACCGTCAGTTGCCGCCGCTCGGCTTCCTGCTCGACTCTGACGGGCTCCGGAGTCGGAGATGTGAGCTCGCTGAGTGCCTTACCGCACCCTCCACAGAATTTGAAGCCCTCCGGATTGTCGAAAGCGCACGCTGGACATATTGTCGACAACGGCGAACCACACTGGCCGCAGAATCTGGACCCCACCGGATTGCTGAATTTACAGTGAACACATTGCATGGGCGCATAATGGTAATGCAGCCTGTGACACGTAAACCAAGTCGACGACTTGTGTACCTCACCAGCACCAAGCCGGCTAAACTCAGAAGCACCTGTCGCCCGACTAGTGTCCGGAGATGAAACGCTCTGAGGAGGAATCCCATGTACCGAGCCGCTCTTTTGCTCTCTTCGATCGTTTTTTTAGCCTCACCCTCCGGAGCCGAGCCGCCATCGGCGGGACAGCTTCTGGACCGCTCGATCGCCTACCACGATCCCGACGGCCGCTTCCTGTCACAGGCTCACCGCCTTTCCTTTCTCGAGACTCGCCCTGACGGATCGGATCGCCAGACGACGGCGATGATCGACGTCGCGGGCGGTCGCTTCGAGCTGGTTCGCCGCGACAAAGTCGAGGTCGCTGGCGTGATCAAGGACGGTCAATGCACCATGACGCTGGATGGCCGCAGCAAGTTCAGCGAGGAAGAGCGCGAGACACACCGTCTCAGCTGCGAGCGACTCGAAATGATGCGCAACTACTACACCTACCTCTGGGGTTTGCCGATGAAGCTGCGCGATCCGGGGACGTTGCTCGGCGAGGTCACCGAAACCACCTTCTCAGAGCGGGATGTTTATGGCTTGCGGGTCACCTATCAGGAAGGCGTGGGTGATGACACCTGGTACGCCTACTTTGATCGGGAGAGCTTCGCCCTGATTGGCTACCGGTTTTACCACGACGAAACCAAAAACGACGGTGAAGTCATCCTGCTCGAAGGTGAGTTCGAAGCTGCTGGCATGCGCCTGCCGAAAAGTCGCGCCTGGTACACCCATCAAGACGACCGTCACCTCGGGACTGATGTGTTGACCGCGTTAAAAGCGGTGGACTAGTGCCCTGTTTGACTATTCCCTTCCGCTATTTTCGGTCTTTCTCGTGCCTGACGGCGTTACGCCTCCTCTAAAGAACCCCACTATTCCTGCGTCGGCAGGCCTTGTCAGCCGCAAGAAATCCTCGAGGATCTTCGGAAGGTTCTAATCAACCAGGACACTAGTGACTTCGGGAAGCGCGTGGCCGACTCGTGTCCAGCAAGGAGACCTCGCGTCTCAGGCCACTAATTCGAACGCCAGCTTTTTACGAGCGATCCCGTTGACTACCAGTTCAGCGTAATGGGTTCCGGGGTACAGCGTGCGCGTGGTGATCGGCTTGAACGGTTGGCGTTTTTCTATCTCGATCGTGTCACCCTTGTTGAATTGACCGTCTTTCACCGCAAACACTTTCGTCGAATGAGTTCCGTTGGCCTTTAGGAAATGCAGACGTAAAGTGACTTTTAGTTTTTGCTTGCTGAGCGATATCAACGTGCAGGTCCATTGAAACGACTCGCCTACGTTGACGATGTCTGTTGCGGCCGTATTGGAAACGCGAAATTTTGGTTGGGTCGAATACCCCAATAAGGTCAAGGCTGCGGGATGGTCCGCTTTCAGCAAAGTGCGCAATGCATGGCGCGTCATCCAAGCGAGCTCTGATGCGTCCTGTTGATCCGCACCTTGCCAGCGCCTCAGGGTGTCGATTACCGGTTCGGCGTCGAGTCTCGAAATGTCATTGAGGGTGTTGGCTACCGATCGTGTAACAAACCGCGTCGAGTCGCCATGCAGTCGGTCCAGTACCTCGACAATGGTATCGATAGGTAAGTTGGCACGCATCGCCCACGGCAGGAAAGGACGGATTCCCTCAGAAGCCAGGCGCCTGACATGGTAATTCGTGTCGGTTGCACAGTCGTGAACGAACGCCATGGTTTCGTCAGGGTAATGTTTGAGAAACGGTCGAATGGCACCTTCGGATGTGAAGCGTTTGGTAGCCTCACGTAGAAAATCGAGCGCCTCTCCCAAGCTCTCGTCGGTACAGCCGTGTTTGGCAACATATTCGCCGGGTACAACCCAAATGAATTCACCGAAGTCATCGTCGCTTCGGTTGGGGTCCAGGGGTTCCGGCAGCGCACTCGCCAGAATGTCTCTGGCGGCAGAAAACTCGGCTGGCAGATAGTCTTCGAGCGTCGTAACGATCCAGTGGATACGCTCCTTGAGCTCGAGCTCCGGGAATCGCGCTAGAACGTCCCGCTCGAAGGCCTTCTTTTTAAACGTAGGATCCGCAGCCGAGAGTCTCGTCGAGAGCTTGCCGACGGACGTTTGGTTGAACAGCTGGTCTTTGAGGGAGAAGGACGGTTTTGCTTTGATGCTCATTCGTGGAAGGATCTCATATCTTGAGTTCGATTGAAGACAACCCAGTGCCATCCGTCGATCGGCCGCCAGAAGAGAACGAGCTTCGTCGTGATCTTCGAAAAGCCGAACGCCAGCTCGATGCTGGCATGGGCATTCCCCATGATGAAGCGATGGTACAGGTACTTCAGAGATCCCGGCGAATTTGATGCCTAGCCTGCTAGGCGCAAAACAAGCGCGTTTGGCCGGTCCTGAGACGACGACTACCGATTGAGAGCTGAGTTTTCGCGTTACCGCTTTGATACCGCCTGCTCCATGTGTCCAGCGCGGTTGAATGCGTTGCAGCAACACCAGAAACCGTCGAAACGAGTAGCTCAAGAGCCTCGATCGTGGCCTGTGGGCGCACCTCTGCCGTGAACGGCTTCCGAACAGGGCGGATCAAGCTTTGAGCTACACAACACATTGCTGTCGCAGGTACCTGGTCCCCTTGAGTAAGAGCAGTGACCAGCGATTGATCGCCAACAATCGAAAGATCAGACGGCGACCACTGCACAGGATCTGTGTGGGCAGAAGGATCAACTCGTTGAGGAAACGCCGAAACTCCATTTTCAAGATGTCTCGAGCGCCCAGCGACTTCGGCAGCAATAGTCCCGCCCAGGCTTTGAGATTCCAAGCCAGGGCACCGATCACCAGATAGGCCCAATTGGCATCAAACTCTCGCACCGGCATCCGCATCGCCTGGACTCCATTCTTGAGCTGTTCGATCAAGTTCTCCTGATGGCAGCGAGCGTTGCTCTGGCGCACGATGGCAGCAGGGCTCAACTGCTGGGCTGGAATGTTGGTGACGTAAAAGAAGTACCGGATCTCATCCTCGAGTTGTAGTTGCCCTTGCTTCACATGAATCCGCTTGCGTAACACGATCAAACGATAATCCTGCTGAGCCTTGGTAGGCCGATACTGCATCTCAGCGAGATGCTCTTCGACCAGGGCCAGATTCCGGAAGCCTCGTTGTTCAACAACCTCTTGCTTGACATTGCGTGGGCGCCGCCTTTTCGGTGAGCTCTTCGGGCGAACCAAAGGCTTCCAGGAATCCTCGGGAATTTGCTTGGCTCGGCCTACGAAGCTCGGGTTCGCATCAATGCCAAAGACAAACTCTACGCCAGCCTTATTCCAGCGATCGAAATTCCTGGTCAGCGAGAAATCTGTATCGCCCCGTAACCGGACCCGTTCGAAGCCCCCCTCTTCTTTGGCCCAATGAATGGCTTTATCCATCCAGACTGCCGCCCCGTCATGCGACGGGCGATTCGCCGGACGGTTCACCACCGAAAGAACTTCCTGTGTGTTGGCCAGGCTCACAACCAACGGACAGTAGCCCCATTGTCCGTCATAAGAGATATCGATCTTTTCTTTGCATCGGCCCGTCGTGTCGACCACCGTCCCATCGACATCGATGATCGCCAATTGACGTTCAGCCTTCGGCAGCTGGCGCCAAACATTACGCCGAGCCTGATCGATCGCTGCCATTAACAGCGTCACGCTCTCAGCATCGAAACGGCGAAGGAAGTCGCCTGCGGTCGTCGGATCGGGGATTCGGCGAGCGCCCAGGGCGTTGAGAAACCCGCTGTCATTTCTGCGCTGCTCAAGATCTTCCAGACACTGGCCACCGGTCAAAAGGTTGTAGATCAAAGCCAGCACATGATCGGACTCGTGGTAGGGCAGATGCCGCTTGAGCAACACGACATTCTCATCGATCGCCGCTTTTAAACCTGTGGCCTCGACGACCGCTTGAAGCATCCCCAGACCGCCACAATGGATGCCTTCCACTCGGCCAGAGATCTCGTAGTGGTAGTTGCCACCCTCGAGAACCGGCTCCTGTCGCATCGGCTGCCACCTGCGATCCAGTCGGGTCTCAATGGCACTTTGACGTCGCTGGAAATTCACTTTATTCTTGTTCACTTGAAACGCCTTTTTCTGGTTGGGTTCTGGTGTCTGTGGTGGATCCAGAATACCAATAGAATGAGGCGTTTCGCTTATATTCTTCCTCTTTGAGCCGATTCAACGTGCTGGTCTTGGGGCTAGGTTGAATCGGTCGCCTAAGCGAAAACCTTCTCGGCACCAAGATCCAAGGCCAACGACCGACGATCCGGATCGCGATAGACGACGTGCATGTTGTCGGGGCGTTGGGTCTTCAGCCAGCCATCCAGTTTCGCAAGGGCTTCTTTCTGTTTTCGCAGACTGTTCCGCCGGTTGGCTGATGCCTCGGAAATGCGCTTGAAGGCTTCGTTGGGGAAGGTCAGGTGGAGGGTGAAGTTGTCGTTGCGGGTTTGTTGCCGACCGGCGACCAACATGTCGAGGGTGGCGGTGTCGGGATTGTCGTGTTCGCCGTTGGCTGAGATCAGGTAGTGGTTGGCGGTGATGTCGCGGAAGGTTTCTTGCTTGACGTTGCGGTCGCTGCCATGGTGCGGCAGTTTGAAAACGTCCACTGCGATCTTGCCTTGGTCGTCCAGCAAGCCTTCTGCTTCGAGGCCTTCATAGAGGTCGTCGCCGCGGGCGTCGCCGGTTAGCAGCATAGTTTTCCCGTCGCGTTCGGCGAGGACAATGATGCTGGAGAGATTAAAAGCCGAGCGATCGTCGAACGAGGCACCTTTGGCCTTCGCACGTTCCTTTTCCAAGATCTTCGGCAGGTCTTTTTTCCACTTGGCGCGCAGCTGGTCGATGCGTTGTTTGTCGGGACCGAGCAGGGTGAGTTTGACGCCATGCCTGGCACCATTCAGCGTTGTGACCGAATCATGCTCACCACCACGCATGATGAGGCCCTCTCCGTAGTGTGGGTTCACGTCGATATTCAGATAGTCGACATCATTTAGCAGCTGGCGACCTTGTTTGGTGCTGGCGACCACGGCACGTAAGTCGTGGTCGTCACGCCCTTGTTTGGGTATCGCCACCGGGTCCAACTCGCTGATGCTGGCGGTTTGCGCCAGGTGGGTCATCAGTGTGGTGGTTTCGGCTGCTCGCGCCTTCTTGTCCTCGAACACGAGATCTTCGAAGCCGTTGAACCACAGTGTTTTGAAGTCCACCGGTGCGTCGGGAATGCCCGGGTCGTCGCTGCGTAGCTGAGAGGTGAGATCGAGAATGCCGGCCAGGTGGTCGGCGTCGGCGTGGCTCACCATGACCATCTCCAACATCAGCTTGCCATTCGCTTTCGGCCGCTTTGGCCAGCGGAGCCTGAGCTCTTCCAGCCGGGGACGCAGGAAGTTCTTGTACACCCCGTAATGGCCGCCGTCGATCAGGATCCAGCGTGGCCTGTTTTTGGATCCATAGTGCAGGATCAGGGCGTCGCCCTTCTTGGCATAAACCGCTTCGAGGCTGAACCATCCGTCCATGTGTCTTCTCCTGTTTCAGAGCTTCTGGAGTGCCCGCATCACGTCGACCAAACCAGCTCCTTGGAAGTGTCGCTCCCGGCCCAGATCGGTGGCGGTCTCCATCAAAACCTGTTTGACGCGCGCCGGCTGACCGATGACCTCCCGGTGCCGGCTCATCAGCAAAGCAGCGGCGCCGCTAACGTGGGGCGCCGCTTGGCTGGTGCCGTCTTGGCGCTGCTTGCGATCACCCGGCGTGGTGGACACAATTTTCTCGCCTGGGGCTACGAGATCCGGCTTGGTGCGACCATCACCGGTTGGGCCACGGCTCGAAAAGTAGCTCACGCCGTAGGTGTGGGGCTCGCGACGATGGGTCGAGCCGACTGTGATCACAGCTTCCGTGTTACCCGGGTCGGCGATGCTGACCGTGCGATAACCTTCTTGTCGCTGTTGTTGCACCGTGGTGTAGATCGAGCGCCCCTGGTTGCCGGCCGCGGCGACAACCAAAACACCGTTACCGACCAAGCGGGTGCATTCTTCACACACTGGGCTGCGACCACAGGCGTAGTTGCTGACCTCGTGCTCCATCGCCAGACTGAGGTTGACGCCATGGACTTCCAACGTGTCGTACCGTTGATTGAGGCTGCGCACAAATTGTAGCGCCGACATCACCGCAAATTCGTCGCCGCCGCCACCGGCCTTGAAGACCCTCAGATCGTAGAGCTCGATCTCGGGGCACATGCCCTGAAAGGGCTGGGTCGGTTCGCGTTCGGTGGGTTGTGGCCCTAGTGGGTCGATGGCCTCGGGGTCAGGTCGCCAGTCCGCGCCGAGAATCCCCGCCACGTGGGTGCCGTGGGCCAGTTTTGGCGTCCGGTAGTCATGGTCGTTGTGGCGGATCCGGAGCGGCTTCTGCTTCGGGTTTTTTTCAAGCCGTTGCTCCAAGGCCTCCCAATCGATCATCCGGCCGTTGTCGAGGGCCCGTCTTTGGTCCTGTGAAAGCTGCGCTCGGATGTTCGAAAAGTCGTACGTCGCTTTGATGCGGGTGTGGTTGCCTTGTTCGTCGAAAGCGCGCTCGTAGGGCAGGCCATCGGCTTGCATTTTCCGAAACGCCGCATGGCGAGCGTCGATGCCACTGTCGATGATCGCCCACCGGATCCCTTGTCCGCGCACGTCGAAGGTGCGGATGGCGGCGTCGGCTTTGGTAGTGACCAAGGAGTGGTGCATGGCGGATTCGATCGGTCGATTACGGTTGATCGAATAAACCCATGGGCTGCTGGGTGGTTTTCTTGGTTTCGCCTCTTGCTCCTGGTCGTTGTCTAGGTCTGCCTTGATCGGCTTTTTCTGGCACTCGGCGATGCGCTGCATGAGGTTGCCGAGGAAATAATCCGCGATTCCCTCGAAGTCATCCTCACGCCCGTCCTTCGGCTTCTTGCGGTTCGAGTGTTGGACCACCCAGAACAAACGCGCGGCCCAAATGAAGTCCTGGCGAATGAGCCGATGGCGAGTGTTGGGCGGATTGAGTTCGTGATCAGATTCCAGCCCCATCAGGAGCTCTTGACGCACCTGTGGTGCGAGCTTGGGGTCGGTACTGGCGTGGACCGGGTCCAAGCCGTCGATTGCAGTCAGGCGATTTTGCCACCACCAGCTCATCGGCAGCACGCTACACAGTAGATCTTCGAAGGTGAGCTTGACCGCAACCACGCTCTGGTTGAAGGCGATTTGAGTCTTTTCGTGAGCCTGGTCGGTGTCTGGTGTTTCACTTCCGGCACGCAGCCAGAGTTTGAGCTCCTCGGCAACTTCGCGAGGGGTTTTGGACCAGTCCGGTGTCAGCAACAGGTCCATCGCCTCACTCTTGTTCGCCTGTAGTCCATAGTGGACAAGCACATCGGAGAGGATGGGCGAGTCTTGAGTGAACCGCTGTCGGCCGCGTTTCTTGTAGGCGAGTTCGGTGAAGTACTTGGCGTTGCGTGGCTCGTCGTTGAATTTCGCCATTCAGATCTCCTCCTGCATTGGATCAATCGATAATTTAGCGGTTGCGTAGAAGCCTCTCTAGGCGCTGATCTTTGCGTAGAAATTCCCAGTCGCTCGCGGGTTGTTCGAGCTCTCGCTGGAAGGTCTTGCGAAGTGATGGATCGTTGTCGAAGGTGGCTTTCAGATACTGGATGGCGTGTCGGGATCGTCCGAGTTTGGCGTAACAACGGGCGGCCTGGAAGGCCGCGGCAGCTGCCTGCTTTCGGAGATGGATAGGATTCGTCAACGCCTCGTATGCCGCTACAAAGCGCCGTGTCGCCTTCAGATACTCTGTGTTGTCTTGAAGCCTGTTTCCTTCTACGATTAGCCGCTCCGCCTTTCTCTCAAGTTTCCGCCTCAGCCGAATAAGCCAGGTTGCTTCCGAACCGCCTAGGCGAACCCAGGGTGGCTGAGAGGCATGCCGAAACTCCTCGATCTTGGCTAACGTATTTTTAGTTAGAGTCTCCGCCCGCGCCAGGGCTTGGGCGGCGGCTACACGGCGAGCACTTTCCCGGTCTGTGAGCTCTGTGAGGAGTTCGCGAACCGGCCTTCTATAGCCTAGGTCGCCCAGAGCCGCCGCCGTGGAACCGCGGACTTTTGCGTCGGAATCACGGAGTGTTTCGATGAGTTCATCGATCACCTTCTCTTCTTCCTCACCAACATCACCCAACGCCGCGGCCGCGGAACGGCGGATGTCTGCGTCAGGTTCACGGAGTGTTTCGATGAGTTCATCGATCACCCTCTTATCTCCCTTGCCGATAGTGCTCAACGCCGCGATCGTTGCAAGACGGACACCGCTGTCGGAATCACGGAGCGTTTCGATGAGTTTATCGATATCTTTCTTGTCTCCTTCGCTAACATTGCCCAACGCTACGGCCGCGGAACGACGGACGTCTGGGTTGGAATCACCGAGCGATTCGATGAGTTCATCGATCCTCCACTCTCCTTCGCCGATAGTGCTCAACGCCGCGACCGTGGCACGACGGACGCTGCTGTCGGGCTCTTGGAGCGAGTCTAGGAAGTCATCGTAATCTGACTGTTCTCTGAGACCGAATTCGCGCATCGCTACGTAAGCGGAACGGCGGACCGCGCGGCTGGCGTCGCGCCTAGCGGCTTTAGAGAGGGCGACGCTTATCCGTTCATCTGCGGTGTTGGCTTTTCCCAACGCCAGAGCAGCGGAACGTCGGACAACGTCACTAGGCTCATAGAGCGCCACGAGGAGTGCATCGATCACCCTCTCGTCATCCGAGCCGACGTCTCCTAACGCCTGCGCCGCGGAACTGCGGACGTATGAAAATGGGCTACGAAGTGCCTCGAGGAGTGCATCGATCCCTAGTCCAGTATCTGAGTCGATGTCGCGAAGCGCTGCCGCAGCAGAACGGTGGACCACTGGGTTGGCATCTCGGAGAGCCTCGAAGAGGGCTTCGGTGACTTGCTCATCTGCCTGGCCAACCTCACCTAGCACCTTCATCGCCTCAAGGCGGACACTTGGGTCGCTGTCGGAGTGAGCTGAGAGAAGTGCTGTCGTACCTTGTTCATCATGGCCTAGTCCGAGCAGCAAACGACCCACTGCGACACGCTTCAACACCGAATCTAGCCGCTCCCAGTTCTTGTCTGCAAACAAGCCTAGACCTAGTCGAGCTCGAACCGTGTTGCGGGCGTCCAGATCGCGTAAGTCTTCTAACAGTAGACCAGTGGTACCAATATCCGGAAAGAGCCGCCATCCGAACGGCCGGCCGCGCTCGATCACGATCTCCTCTTGCTGAGCTTCGTATTGCGGAGGCGTCAGAGCGGCGTAGACGGTCGCGTACGACATCCCGACGTAAACCAGCAAGGCGACGAACAGGATCACGCCTGGAATCACACCCAACCAAAACCGACGCTTCGCCAGAACCGCCTCGCGTTCGGCCAGCCATTCTCTGATCGCGGCCACCAGATAGTCGTGACGCAGCTCGTACCAGACGGTGCCGCTGCCCGTCTCCCAACGCAGGATCTTGTTGTCCGCCAGCAGATTCAACAAATTTTCCAGCGCAGCCAACGACTTCCAATTCACCGCCGCTGCCAAGTCTTCGGACGACCGGAACCGCTTGGTGCCATCGGGCGTCTTCAGGGCGTCGAACACCCGGACCATCAGGCGATGACGTGATCGTGGAATCGCTCCTAAGCGTTGCGCGAGATCCTCTGCGAGGATCTTTTCGGCACCACCGCAGATCTCATAGTCGTTGGTGGTGATTCGCCCTTCCGGGGATCGGCGCTGCCACAGATGTTGGCAAACGACCTGAAGCTTGATCGGCTCCACCTTGGACGCACCGTCCGCCAAGTCATAGAAGATCCGCTCGGCGAGACCTTCGTCGATTCCGCCACCCACCACCTCGAGCGGTCCTTCGATCGCACGTACGCCTTGTGGTTTCGTGAACCGCTCCAGGCGGACGTTGGCATTGTGATGAAAGATCGATGGGATGGCGCGACGTAGCTCATGGAGGTTGGCGAAGTAGTCTTCGCGCAGCGACAACACGATGTAGACGGGTAGCTCGTTGTTGTAACGGACCTTCGCCAACGCTTCGATGAACTTCGCCCGCAGCTCGTCGTGATTGGGGTAGACGACGAAAAATTCCTCGAATTGATCTAGGAAAATCACCATCGGTTGGCCGGCGGCTTCCGTTGCCGTCTTCAGCGACTCGACGAGATCAACTCTGCCGTCGTCTTCGAGGTTCAAGCGTTCGGCGACCGCCTTCTGGATCGAACGGATCGGGTTCACGCCGAGCCGGGTGTAGACGGTGCTGTAGCCGAGGTTCTCGAGCTCCGGCCGGACACCTGCGTTGATCAGCGAGCTTTTCCCGGAGCCGGAAGGGGAAAATAGCACCAGCAGGCGTGCCGAGACGATCTCTCCCACCGTCTTCTGGACCTCGCGCTCACGGCCGAAGAAGAGATCCGCGTCCGCAAAGCGGTAATAGTCGAGATACTTGTAGGGCTCTCGCTGGCCCGCAGGTGGCCGCTTGGATTCGGTCAGCATTGGCGTTTGATCCCCAAGCTCGGAATCTCGAGGTTGTAGACCTCAGCCAAGCGGACGGCGAAGTCGGTCAGGTCCTCCTCGATCACGGTGACCTTGCGACTCGACCAATAATCCCGGTCGAAGGCTGACGTGTCTTTCACCAAGGCGTAAGACTTCTTGGCGAAACGACTTCCGGCTTGCATGGACAGGACACCTTCCCAAATGACCTGGAAGTTCCAGTCGTTCAGGCTGTAGCCGAGAAACAGCAAGTGGCGCCGGGGAAGCCAAGTTTTGCGGAAGTAATCCGGGATCCCGCGATCGGGGTCGGTGAGCTGGGTTAGGTATTGAATGTAGTCCGACTGGGTGACGACGATGCTGTCCGGTTCGTCGAGCGAGCCGTGCATCTTGTGGAGCACCAATCGTCCGCCATCGAATTCGTGTTCTTCGATCGGCCCTTCGAAGTGGCCGGTTCTAGAGTCTCGCGGATTGTGGACGTGTCGGGTCAGAGGGCGTTTGTAACGTCGGACCTCTTGTTCGAGGAGATCGTCGTAGTTCGAGCTGATCGCCATGCGGATCTGCGGCAGCTGCGCCAGGACGGTGTGGATCGGGCGTGGATCGCACGATGGGAGATGTTGCTGCAACTCTTGGACGAGCTGCTGGCGATTGCCACTTTTGGTGTAGAGAAAATACTCCGCCACCTTCGCTAGATCGGTCGGCGAGCCGTTTTGGTAGCCGCAGCGGTCGGCGATTTTCTTAGAGAGCTGGCTGCCGACGGGCAGTCCGGGCACGTCATTGCCGTCCGGGTCGGTGTAGCCGGCAGAGGCACCGGCACCGAGAAACGCTAGACAGGTGCCGTCGTCGATGGTGCTGCGAATGAGCTGGAATAGCTGATCGTCCATCGGCGGTGGCGTATTTTGACGCTGGCTCCCAGAATGAATTTAGTGCGCAGCGGACGAACCCCAACGGGGTTCTATTCCACCGCCCAGGGTCAGCTGGCGAGAAGCGCCGCGCCACCCTGGGTTACAAAGGACTTTGAATCCGAACCCCAACGGGGTTCCATAAACCTCACCTGATGCTGCTTCGGCCGGATGTTGTGGAACCCTTTCAGGGTTCGAACCTAATCCGGGTCCACTAACCCAGGGTTGCGCTGCGCTTACCCTGGGCTTAGGTATGCAACCCCTTCGGGGTTGGAGTGCCTTCGTTCCCGGCATTTGTATCCCCATGACATTCAATTGATGGTAACTCAGTCACGGCGTCATGATCTGGATTGATACTTCTTCATGATAGCGGTGGAATCCGCGCTGCTTCAAGCTGGCGTCAGCGGTCGTTGAGCCGCTGGCAGCTGTTTAGCCAGCTGCACGGTCTCGAACCTCGAATCGGCAGACGCCGAATCACCTCGACGAGGTCCGTCAAGTGGACTTGCAGATGCCGACTCGATTGGACGCGGCCCGTCGATCGGATTTGCGGATGACGACACGGCTCGACGTGGCCCGCCTGCGCGTTTCGGCAAGTGACGACGTCGTTGGTTTCGGCCCGCCTGCGCGTTTCGGCAAGTGACGACATCGTTGGTTTCGGCTCGTCAAAGCGTTTCGGCAAGTGACGACACGGCTCGACGAGGCTCGTCAAAGCGTTTCGGCAAGTGCCGAAGTCGGAAAATTCGCGATTGGCCTGGTCTTGGGCTCCGTTATTGACCGACCGGGCAGTAGGTTTCTGGAAAAACAAGCTCGGCATCCCAACGCAAAACTTTTTCTTTAAGGTAGTGATCGTCGCTGGTGCAATTCGCGACGCAGTCCCAGGTTCTAGCGGTGCTCGGCGCGCAGAGCCACCGTGAAGGCAAGGGGAGGGCGCTGGCGAGGAAGCCAAAACTTTTGCGACATAGGAGGTTCGTGATGGGAAAGAAACTGAAGAAGATGGTGATGAAGAGGAAGGGTCTCTGTGACTTTGTCGTCGGCGCGGCGAAGGTGCAGGGGCCGGAGATCGGGGGCTCGTTGAAGGAGTACCTGATTCCGGTTCTCGGGGCAGAGGAGACGCTGCCCGATCTGCAGCTGCCGATGGTGCTCCTCGGCCGTAAGCTGGCCCACTTTGGGGATGCGTTGGTCGAGGCAGACCAGGAGTACTTCGAGGCGGTGGCGAAGTTGGCCGAGATCCAGGCCAGCATGGAAACGCTGTCGTCACAGCTCAAGGCCAAGGTCCTGAGCTTGCGCTCAACGTGCCTAGGTCTACTCGGCGACGAGAGTGTCCAGGCGTTGGCGCTCGACTTCAATGTCGTGCGGGACGGGGATGCTCTCGGCATGCTGCGCTTGGGTGAGATCATTCTGGATCGGATCCGGAATGCCGACATCGAGCTTGTTCCCAAACATTGGGTGAGCTTGCCGTTGGATCGTGAAGCCTTGGCGCAGGAGCTCGAGGTTGAGGTTGGTGGGCTGCGGCAAGCGGTGCAGTGGACCGTCGATCGTCGCAAGCAAACCGACACCGCCAAAGTCCGCAAGGATCAGGCGATGGACGAGTTCGATCGCCAGTACGTGCGCATCGCCCGTGTGCTGGAAGCCTATTTCCGCGTCGTCGACGAGGTTGAGTTGGCGGATCGTATCCGCCCGTCCTTGCGCCAGCTCGACCGCAACGTTGAGGAGGAGGAAGAGACCGAAGTCGCAGCAACGCCGGAGACGTCCGGCGTCGATGCCCCTCCGGTTTCTGAATCGATCCTCAGCGAGACGCCAGAGACCGCTACCGCCTAGCGCTAACGGTTCCTAGCATCTTTCGTTGCTCAGTCTGTGCCCCTCCCGGATCGCCGGGAGGGTTTTTTTGCTGCGTCATCGGCTCGAGAAGCTTGGCTTGGCGAGGCCAGAGTCGTTGAAGTCTGCGGTAGACTGCTAGAGATGCTCAACCGACCGACCTCTTCCCCGCGCTTTTGTTACGGCGACTATTGTCGCTGGGAGGGTGACGAGCGGTGGGAATTGATCGAGGGTGAAGTCTTCGACATGAGTCCGGCGCCCTCGCGACGTCACCAACAGGTCTTGTTTCGGCTGGCGAATCAGATCGAACGGGCGGTCCGAGATCAGCGGTGTGAAGTCTACGTCGCACCATTCGATGTCCGTCTGCCGGTCGGCGACGAGCAGGACGAGCAAATCGAGACGGTGGTGCAACCCGATATCTCGGTGATTTGTGACCGCTCCAAGCTCGACGACGCGGGTTGCCGCGGAGCACCTGATTGGATTGTGGAAGTGCTCTCTCCCCGGACCGCGGCCCGAGATCAGGTTCACAAACGCGATCTTTACGGGCGTCACGGGGTTCGTGAGTACTGGATCGTGCATCCCGCCGATCGTATGTTGACGGTCTACCATCTCGAAGCGGATGGCGCGGGCTTCGGAGCTGCACAGGTTGCAGAGGCGCAGGGATCGTTGCGCCCACAAGTGCTGCCGAACCTCGAAGTCGATTGGCAGCAGATTTTCGCTGACTGAATGTGAGCCTTTGGCTAACCTAGACGCTCCATCACTCCGCCTGCAGCCCGTGTCCGTCACCCGCAAGATGGCGGCGGCATTACCCGAGTTGCGCGCCAAGGCGAGCCGGAAGGGATTGCCGATCCACCATCTGGGGGCGGGTTATCCGCACCCGGAGGTGACGGATCCGCGACCGTTTTTGGCCCATCGACGTCGTTATCTCGAACATCTGACCCAAACCCAGGGGCAAGCGGACCCCGCCGCCTTGGGAGAGCTCTTGCGAGAGTCCTTCTCCTACACCGATACCCTGGGGCCGGTGACGACCCGCCGCCTGTTCACCAGCGTATATGGTCGCGATTGGGGCGTAGAGATGGATCCGGACGACCTCATCCCGACCGTCGGGGCGACCGGTGGTATCAACCTGATGTGCTCGTTGTTCGAGCGCTCCGGCACGCCGATCGCCTACATCACCGATGCGCCAACCTACGCTGGTTTTCTGGCGCGGTCGATGTTGTGTCAACACGCCGCGATTTACAGCGTGGAGATGGACGGCGAAGGGCCGATCGTGGAGCGTTTCCGAGCCCAGATCCGCCAGGCTCGGGAGGACGGCTACACGGTACCGTTCTACTACACGGTTCCAGATGGCCACAATCCCGCCGGATTTTCATTCAGCACCGCACGTCGTCAGGCGATTCTCGAAATTGCGAGAGACGAAGGGGTGTTGATTGCCGAAGACGCGCCTTACGTGTACATCAGTTATGCCGAGCCGGACGATCGACCGCAGCCGTTTTTTGCCATGGATCCAACCCAGACCGTCCATCTGTTCACGGCGTCGAAGATCGGCTTTCCCGGTCCACGGGTGGGGTTTGCTTATTCCAAAGCGAGGGTGGCGCTCGAAGGCGGGGAGCGCACGATGACTGAGCTGGTGTTGACCGAAGCCAGTGCCGACACGCTGTTCCAGAACCCCTATGCGTTGCGCGGCTTCGAAGCGCTTTTGGTGGACGCGGCGTTTGAACCCTTACCGTCGTTGTGGCCGGTGGCGGAAGAGAAGCTTGTCGTCTACCGTGAAAATCGACAGATTTTGCTCGAGGGCTTCGAGCAGCATCTGGGGGCACATCGCGACCGTTTCCATTGGACGGAGCCCGATGCCGGCTTCTTCTCGGTGCTCACCTTGCGAGACCCTGACATCGTTACCGACGATGCCTTCATCAACCGGTTGGTCGAGGACTACGGTATCGTGGTGATCCCGATGTACGACTTTTATCCCCTCGACGCGAAGGCGCGCAATCCACGGGTCGGGCTGGACCAGATCCGGGTCTCCTTCTGCTTCAGTGAAAGCCGGGGCGAGGCGCGTCGTCGTGATCTGCGGGCGGCGGTCGACGCCTTGTGCGGGGCGTTGTTGAGCTTGTCGGCTTGATGAACTTGTCGGCTTGTTGAGCGCGGCCCGACGGGTTCACGAGGCCCGCGGAGCAGGGCGCACGGTTGTGCGCCCCTGAGATTCGTCGAATCAGAAGGATTCGAACTGCGAGCGACTGCGGACCGCTTGCTGAATCTCGGCCTCGAGGGTGCCGAGATCGGATTGCACGGCCCGGTTTTGGCCGCCCCGGTTCTGGCTGCCCCAAGCACGTTGACTCACCAGACCGCCGAAGACGTCATAACGGCCGGCAGGATTGACGGTGCGGAAGAGAGCCCGCTTCTGGCCATGGACGGGATCGTCGGAGATGTCGACCAGGAAGAGCACCATCTCGCTACCGAGGGTGTAGAGGGGATCCTCAGCCAGCTCCATGCGGGAGGTTTCGCCGGTGAGGGTGACGAGATCGCCGCCGGTCTGCATGAGGTCGACCCGGTCCCCAACATTGACCTTACCGCGGTAGACCTCGAGGATCTCAACCTGAGTGTCGGTGAAGGCGAAGGTGCCGCCCTTGGCCCCTTCGGGCGTCGGATGCCAAAGATGACGTGGGCTGGCTTGGTCGAGCACCTGCACGCGGACCACGGCGTCGGCCTCCATCACCTGTTCGGCGACGGTTTGGGAAGTCGAGATCCAGGCCGCATGGGCTTCACCTTGTAGCGGGTTGTCGGTTGGAATCAGCGTGGTAGCGACAGCTCCGAGCACCAGCGAGCCGGCGAAGGTAGCAATGGCGAGTGGGGCGAAACGGTTCGATTTTTGGGTCTTCATGTTCATGTCCTCTGGTTTTGTGGCACGTTCAGAATCAGTAGCGCGCGTTGACATCGTTGCGATCACCCGTGTTGGGGTTGGTGACGCCGGTCGAGGAAATGAAGGTGTACATGATCGAGGACGAGTTGTTGTTGTGCGCCAGCGACACACAGTGACCCGCTTCGTGCCCGGAGACCGCCTGACGACGACTCTGGCTGTAGCCGTCCATGTAGGTCCGGTTTTCGTAGGCGATGCAGTAGTTGAATGTGTTGTTCCAAGCTGACGAGTTGTTGCAGGCGCCATTGTTGGCACAGATGTAGGCCAGGCCGGCCCAGCCGGTTGAGCCGAAGGTGCTGACGTATTGGGCGATGTCCCAGTTGTTGCCGCCGATCTGGCTGAACGAAAGATCGGTGGTCGAAGTCCAGCGGTTCATGGCTGCCCCTACCGGTGAGGTATAGCTGCCGTTGGCCGATGTGGTACCGAAGAAACGCCAATCCAGGAAGCGGGTGTTGAAGCGGCCCGAGCCTAGGTAGCCAGCCATAGCGGCGCCGGTCGACAAGCCGATCAGTACGAGCGTGAAGAGGACTGTGGTCCTCTGGAATCGGTTGCATTGGATCTTCATGTAAGGACTCCTCAATGTGGAAATGAGAACTGGACACGTGTCGGTCGCCTCAGGGGCGATCCGGTCTGGTCGCCGAAAGGCGACCCGGTTCGGTCGCCGAAAGGCGACCCGATCCGATCGCTGGGTCTCACGGGGACCTCGATCCGGAGCTCCGGCTGGTTTTTTGAGCAAGCTTCGCCACCCTTTGCAGGTGGAGGATCTCGCCCGGTGGGCAACACCTCCTTCGTAGTTTCAGGTCCCGATCCATCAGCTGGGCTGGGATCGATCTTGCGGCTTCTAAGTGGCTAAAAGGTAAAGCAAAATAGATGCCTATTTGCTAATAAGCTTGGCCTATTCTCTGTAAGCTCTTGAAACATCGGTGCAAAGTCGCAGCCGGAGGTCCTTTTTTTGCGCTTTTGTGTCCTCCGCCCACGAGTGGAAACAGGGACATATTCTCAAGGTTGAGATTCCTACAGTCTCAGAGTTGAGACCAAAGGGAGGTTTTTGCCAAGTGTGGAATGATGGGGGGATGGCAATACATACTCTGCGTACCCTGGTCAGACTGCGTACCCTAGTCAGATGGACGTTGTCGCTGTTCGCCGTCGGCGTGCTGGCGTTGACGCTAGTGCTTCGGGCATCCGCTCAGGACGATTCGTCGGCGGTCCTCGAAGGCGAAGTCCTCGAAGGTGAAGTCCTCGAAGGTGAGGCCCTCCGAGGTGAAGTCTTCGAAGGTATGGTGTCCGTCAGCGAGGTACTGCTCGACGTGCTGGCCGTCGATGCGTCGGGCCAACCGGCGCTTGGGCTCGGCAAAGACGATTTTGTGGTCGAGGAAAATGGCGAGGCGGTCGAGATCACCGGCGCCAGTTTCTACGCCACCCGTTATGGCCATGGTGGAGAGTTGTTGGCGGCGGATGGGGCGGTGCCGTCGAGTCGGTATTTCATCCTCATGTTTCACGACGCGGGGCAAGGTGGCTCGATCAACAACTACCTGTCGCGCCAGTTGCTCGAAGCCCGGCGCGGCAGCTTGAGCTGGGTGGAAGACCATTTATTGCCGTCGGATTGGGTGGCGGTGGCGAGTTACGACGTGCGACTCAAGCTGCATCAAGATTTCACGCAGGATCGCGAGGCTCTCGTCCGTGCGATCAAGCGCGCCGCTAGTCGCAAGAATCCGGAACAAGGCTTGGGCCGTCGTGGCCGTCCGTTACCACCGATCGACACGCCGTCTTTGCTGCGCCATCTACCCGCGGGGAAGGCGCTGCGGCAGCAGAGCCGAACCCTCTATGAAGGGTTGCTCTTGATTGCCGAAGCCGCGGGTTATCAGGTTGGGCGCAAGAACGTCTTGATGTTCTCCGCCGGTTTTGGTGAGTTCGATCTCGGTGGATTGCTGCCAGAGCCCGATCCACGGCGCTATCCACCCATGATGCACGCACTCAACGACCACAATGTGGCGGTGTATCCGATCGACCTGACGCCGATCGAGGTGCGTCACTTCCAGGGTCAAGTGTTGAAACGCCTGGCCGCCGATACCGGTGGGCGCTACATTCGAGATCCGATCACCTTCCTCACACCGCTCCAACAAATCTCGGCGGAGAACGTCGGCTATTACTTGCTTAGCTACCAGAGTGAACATCCGGCGGATGCGGTTGGCTACCAGGAGGTCACGGTGCAACCCCGCGACACGGCGTTGCGACTCAGGGTTCGCCAGGGTTACCGCTACGGGTCAGAGTGAGTCACGGGGACGCCGCTTTGAGGATGCGGACACTGGGCAATCCCGGACACGAACCTGACTACGCCTTCCCAGGGAGGACCGACCTGGCCAATACGGACAGCGCAACACAGATTGCGCACGGGGAGGCCGCAGCGGTCTCCCGCAACGACGAGGCCGAAGTGGCTTCCGGTGGTGACGAGGCCAGTGCAGCCTCCGGTGGTGAGGATCGCGAGCGTTGGCATCCACTGCGGAGGATCTTGCTTCGATTTGCGGGCTTGCTGGGTCAACGAGGAACCGTTCAATCGATGAGTGTGGGCACCCTCGCGGGCCGAGGACGGTGCTACACTGGGAATTCACTCCCCGTCGTCGACGGTCGCTGGATCTATCATCGAACCGCGTGAGGCCTCCCGATGCACGTCATTTTTGTCGAGCCGGCTTTTCCCTACAATCAACGCCAATTTGTTCGCGGGCTGCGGGCCGCGGGCGCCCGGGTGACCGGCATCGGAGAGATGCCGATCGAAGCCCTACCTGACGAGATCCGCGGTTGGCTCCATGCTTATGAGCAGGTGTCGAGCGTGGTCCATGAGCCGTCGATGTTGGAGGCGGTGAGGCGCATCCAAGCCCGTGGCTGGGTTGACCGGCTCGAAGCGACGGTCGAGGCGCACATCATGGCGGCGGCCAAGGTACGTGAGGCCACCGGCATTCCGGGCACCAGCGTCAAAACGTCCTATCTCTGCCGCGACAAGCCGGCGATGAAGGAAGCGTTGCGGGAAGGTGGTATTCCGTGTGCCCAGTCGACGGGCACGGATTCCCCTGACGAGGTGCGCGCCTTCGCCAAGTCGGTGGGTTATCCGCTGATCATCAAGCCGCGGGATGGCGCCGGTGCGGCTGGCACCTGGCGGGTGACCAACGACGCCGAACTCGAGAACGCAATCACCGAGTCCTACCTCGATCGCGGCGCCTCGGTGGCGGTAGAGGAGTTCATCGAAGGCCACGAAGGGTTCTTCGACACCGTTTCCGTGAACGGCGAAATCATGCATAGCTTCGTGACGCACTACTATCCCAACGTGCTCGAAGGTATGCGGACGCGGTGGATCTCGCCGCAGTTCATCACCACCAACCGGCTCGACGAGGAAGGTTATGACGAGCTGCGAGTGATGGGTAAGAAGGTCATTGATCTGCTCGAGATCGGCACCTCGGCGACCCACATGGAATGGTTCTTTGGCTCCAAAGGACTCAAGTTTTCGGAGATTGGCTGTCGACCTCCCGGGGTTGGCGCGTGGGACCTTTATTGTGCGGCCCACGAGATGGATCTCTACAAAGAGTGGGGCATGGCAATTGTCCACGGGCGGCCTTCCCAGCAGCCTTCACGACGGTACTCGGCGGGTTTGATCAACCTGCGGCCCGATTGTGACGGGCATATCGTTGGCTACGAAGGCTTGGAGTTGCTCGACCAGCTCTCCGGCGCGGTGATCGATCATCATTTGCCGCCCCCCGGCAGTCGGACGCAAC
>JAJCXO010000065.1 GCA_029263395.1 Acidobacteriota bacterium
CTTGCGCGCGCCCTACGCCGTGCCTTGCGCGCGCCCTACACAGTGGCCCGATTCAGGGAGTCGGGGGCACCGGCGGCTGTTCGCGCTCGGTCAGGCGACGGTAGAGCTCCAGCAGACGTTGCTGGTATTGCTCCGACGTCAGCTGAGGCCGCGTCGCGTCTTCGAGCTGGCGGCTCTGCCACAGGTGAAGGGTCGCCTCTTCCAAATCACCCCGGGTAGCGAGGATCTCCGACAGCTCAAGGTGAGCCTCGATCAAGTCCGGGTAGATGTAGAGCGCTCGCCGCAGCCAGGGTAGGGCGTCAGCGTGACGACCCGCTCGGCGTTCGAGTCGAGCGAGTGCCATCAGTGCGCCGACATCGTCGGCGCTGAGTTCGAGGGCGCGACGGAAGGCAGCGCGAGCACGACCGATGAGCTCGGGATCGATTTCTGCCGAACCGCTCTCATCCATCGCCTGGCGGCTCAGCGCATGCCCAACCAAGACGTTGGCGTCGACGTTGGTTGGGTCTTGACGCAGCGCTTCCTCGAGCAAGTCGATCGCTTCGTGGCGAGCAGCTGGCTGGTTGCTGCTCAGGCGATGCGCCGCCAGCGCAACCCGTGGCAAGGCCGAGTGAGGGTGACGGGTCAGGGCAGCGCGCAGGCGGTCTTCGGCGGCTGACGAATCGCCTGTGTGGTACTCGCGGGCGGCGAGGTTGACCGACGCCCGGAGATGGCCGGGCGCGTCTGCCAGCAACGCCTCGTAGTGATCCTCGGCCTCTTGCCGGAGATGCTCCGCCCGCTCGCCAGCACCTTCACCGTCGAGCGCCAGGGCCTTGGTCTCGAGTGCTTCGGCGAGATTGAAGCGGGCTCGGTGATCGCGGGTATCTTCGTCCAGAGCCAGGCGATATTCGCTGATCGCGGCGTCGAGTGCACCTTCGGCGTAGTGGTAAACACCCTTGTTGAAGTGGGTTCGAATCGGCGTGACGCCGCGATGAAAGCAACCTGCGCAGAGCAGACCAAGCACCAGCAGGAGATAGGCTGGCCTTGTCCTAACGCTGTTCATCACGCTCGTCACGCTGTTCGTAGGGCCGCGCTCGGCCTCGCAAGCGGATCTCGGTGAAGTCGATCGCGCCGGCCTCGAGGTCGGTCTCGTTGTCGCCGAACAACAGTACGGCGGGATTGGAGCGGATTTTGCGCAGCGCCATCTCGCCTTGCCACAGGGTGCGCTGCAACCTACGGGTCGCCTCGGCGAGCTCGGCATCGGTGTTGTTCACCACCTGATTGGCATGCTGTAACAACTGCTCGAGATCGCCGGATACGCTGTCCAGCTGGACTCTCAACTCGCCGCCGACGGCGGCGATATCGGTGAGGAATTGATCGAGCCGCGGATCCTGCTCGGGGTCGAAGATCGACTCCAGTCGATCCGCCACCTGTTGGCCATCGGCGACCGCCTGATCGAGGTTGTGGAGAGTGCGATCGAAGGTCTCGAGGTTGTCGGGTGCCAGAAGCTTCTGATTGAGGTTGGTCGCCAGCGCACGTCCCTCGACGAGCACACCGTCGAGATCGCGAATCGCTTCGCTCAGGGTGCCGAGATTCTCCGGCGTCAACAAATCTCGGTTGAGGGTCTCGATCATCGAGCCGAGCTGTTCGATCGCCGGGTAGGTCATGGCGATCAATTCTTCGATACCGGCGGTCTCCAGACTGCCGATGAACAGGTCCTCCGGCAGTTCGGCGTCGAAGATCGGCAACGGCAGCTCACCGGCCGACCAGCGGCCAGGATCCAGCTCGAGGTAGTGCGGTGCCAGCAAGCTGTCTTGTGCCAACGCGACTTTGGCCGACTTGGGGTCCAGTCGCAGCTCCGGATTGGTGAGCTCGAAGGTCACCCGGTTCACCAGACGTTGTTTGTTCTCTTTGGTGGTCGGGCCTGAGCTTTCCACCAACTCGAGGCCGACGATCTCGCCGACCTCCCGGCCCCCAACCCGCACTTTGGAGCCTACCTGCAGTGTCTTGACGTTCGAGAAAAAGGTGCGACACGAAACCGACTCAGGCTTGAGTAGGCCCATCAGATCAAAACTACCGACTTTGAAGGCGAACAACGCAAACACCACCGCGGCGGCGGTCACGAACAGGCCGGTGAGGACTTCACTGCGGCGGTAGGTATTCATTACTGCAACAAGTCTCGATGGTAGGCGGCGAGGGTGGTGGGAGCGAGCGCAAGACTTTCGAGATCACCGTTGACGAATTGTTGCACTCGTGGCTCGGAACTTTCCAGCAGATCGTCCAGGGTGCCGTCCAACAGCACGCTGCCACGATATTGCAGCAGCACACGATCTGCGATGCGACGAACACTCTCCATCTCGTGGGTGACGACCACGTTGGTGATCCCCATGCCGTTCTTGAGGTCGTTGATCAAGCGATCGATCCGTGCGGTGGCGATTGGATCGAGACCGGCGGAAGGTTCGTCGTACAACAACATCCTGGGATCCATCGCCAGCGCGCGGGCTACCGCGGCTCGCTTTTTCATGCCGCCTGACACCTCTGCCGGTCGCTGATCCGCAGCGTCGAGTAGGCCAACCTGTTGAAGCTTGATCTTGACCATGGTAGCGATCGTATCGTCGTCGAGCTCGGTATGGTACTCCAGCGGTAGCGCCACGTTTTCGGCCAGCGACATGGAGTTGAGCAAGGCGCCGCTTTGGAAGGTGACGCCGATGCTGCGGCGCAGGTCCAGCAGCTCCTCGGTCGACATGGCGTAAATGTCTTGGCCGAAAATCGAGACGCGGCCTTCATCGGGGCGCAGGACCCCCATCAACACTTTGAGCAGAGTCGTCTTGCCGTCGCCGGAGGCGCCCAGGATGCACAGGGTCTGGCCTTCCTCGAGCCGAAACGAAATATTGCGCAGCACCTTGTGGGAGCCGAAGCTACGGTGCACCCCTTCGACCTCGATGACCGGCGTACTCACAGGATGTAGTTGTTGATCCAGCCAGTGGCCACCGCGTCCATCATGATGATGGCGATGATGCTGGTGACCACGGCGATCATGATGTTGCGACCGAGACCCACCGAGCCGCCTTCCGTCGACAGTCCGAAGTGGCAACAGATGGCAGTGATCAAGACGGCAAAGAGCCCTGATTTGACCAGGCCGGAGGTCAGGTCGGTCATAGTCAGGTAATAGATGGATTTGCTGACGTAGAGTTCGTAGGGCAGGCCGTAGACCGCCGAGGCTACCAGGGCACCGCCGGTCATTCCCATCAAGTAGGCGAAAACCGTCAAGCAGGGGACCAGAACCACCATGCTGGTGAAGCGTGGGGAGATCAGATAACTGGTGATAGAAATCCCCATGGTTTCGAGCGCCAGCAGCTCCTCGTTGATTTTCATCGAGCCCAAAACGGCTGTGAACGACGCCCCCACGCGTGCGGTCATCAAGATCGCGGTCATCAGTGGCGCAATCTCCCGTGCCAGGGCGAGCGCCACCGCACCTGGAACTTCTTGGATCTGGCCCAGTCGTTTGAGGGGCTCGCCGGTTTGCAGGACCAGAATGGCTCCCATCAAGAAGGCAACCAACGAGACGATGGGGAAGGACTTAGCGCCGACGTTGCTCATCAGTGGGAAAAGCTGTTTCAACCACAGGCGTCGGGGGCCGACAATTGGTGCCATCGCGGCTTGGATCAACCCGCTGACCATTAGGTGGACAATGCCTCCTACCTGGCCCATGGCGATGTTGACACGAGCCAGCGGACCGCTGCTGAGGCGGCCGATCCGTCCGAAAGCGTCGACCGCCTTCTGGAGCAGCTGGCTCATGCCGAATCGGGAGACGAACCGCCAGCCGCTAGGTCACACGGCGTTTCGCCGTTCGAGGGCGTTTCGATATTGAAAAAATTTTGGAGTTGGCTGAGCTCGATCACCGCACTGACCTTTGGGCTCGGATTGAGCAGCACGTATTCGACCGATTTTTCTTGAGCGAGCTTCAGTCCTTGGATCAGCACCGAAATCCCCGAGGAATCCAGGAAATCGACGTTCTGGAGATCCACCTTGAGCATCGGAGCCTTGCGCAGTGCGCTACGGAATGCATCCAATAGCGCGGGCGACGTATCGATGGTCAGCCGGCCGCGCACGGTCACCAGGGTGAACGTGCCGCACTTGCTGATCTCAGTGTCGAGCCGATCGTGCGGCCGACGACGCGGAGGGCGTAAAGAAAACTCTGTCATGGGATTGGATCCTAAAGTTTTGCGAATGCTAACACGAGGCGACCTACGACCCCATCTTCAGAGTCCGGCCGATGCGTCGAATACGGCGGGTCGTTTCAGCGAGGGCAGCGGGGACCTCGGGTTCCGTGCCACCGGGTTGGACCAGCCAACGCAGCCATGCTTGCGCTCCGTCCGGGGGCAGCCCTTCTTCTTCGAGGAGATAAGACAGGTCGAGCACATGATGCAGCAAGCGTCTCAGGACACCCACGCGATAGGCGATGCCAGCAAGCCATGAGGCAGTGGCTTCGGACCTGCGAAACCGTAGCTCGTCGCGAGCGGTTTGGAGTTGTGCTGCCAGCTCCGCGAGCTGAGGGAAGCCGGCCCGTACCGCCAGCGGGCTAGTCTCAGAGGCGGTGATTAGCAGCTTGGATACCGTGGCCTCGGCATAAACCAGTCGGCGCCTGAAGATGCTGCGGTAAGCGACCGACGAAACCAGCGTATTGACTAGAAATGCCGCAATCGCTGCGGTGGCGACCGCCAGCAAGCGAACTTCGAGGGTTTCGAGGGCGGTGCCGCGCGGTATGACTTGTACGAACATGGCCGAAAACGCCGCCACGGTGTAGCCGCGCCCGAAGCCGATGGCGAAACACAGCACAATCGAGCTGCCGACCGCCAGCGGCACACCGAGGATGGGTGCCAGTCCGAGCAGCGTTGCTGCAGTGCCACCCAAGCCTCCAACCAAGCTGCCGATGACTTGTTCGAACGAGCGCCGCAGACCCATCAGCACCACCGGACTGATCGACAGCACCGCAACAAACGTCGAGGTCACATGATCAGGGTTGCCCGTCAAACCGTCGAACGCCAGCGCCAGGGCACACGCCGCGGCAGCCTTGACCGCCAGAAACACGCGGCTCCACGGGTTGCGGGGCAGCGGTGGGCCGAGCAGTTGCAACGTCCCCTGGTGTTCACTCAGGTCACGACTTGGCGTGGGTTCCGTCGGGTGAGGACTCATGGGTCACCACGATTCTTTGAGGGACCGTGATTCACTGTGGGACCTCTGCCGCCTGTCGCTCCTGAGGCACAACAGTTGCGAGCCACAACAAGCCGGTTGCGACGAGCACCGCCGAGCTGCCGACGATGGCTTGGCGTAGGGTCAAGGTGGCGCTTTCCAGCAACAGGCTCACCACCAGAATCGCCGTCGAGTTGGTGCAGGTCAGCAGCAGCCACTCGGTGGCGAAAACTCGACCGCGGTAACGATCTTCGGTGCGCTGCTGCAGCAGGACAGTCGAGAACGTCCAATTGGCACCACTCGGCATGTGGCCGAGTACTACCAAGGCCAAGATGCCGTAGTTCCAGGGGCTCCAGCCGACGGCAGCGTAAGCGACACCGCTGGCGATGATGCCAAGCCCGAGCAATGTCGGCCAATGTTCCTGGCGTGGCACCCAGATGCGGGCCGCAATCGGTCCGAGGCCGGTGCCCAGGCCACGGGCGGCGTACAGCAGGCCGATGCCGATTCCGGGCTCGTCGGGTGTCAGCTGTTCGCCCAGCAGAGTCAACATGAAAACCTGCGCCCCGCCGCCCAACGACCACGCGGCTTTGGTCAAGGCGATCCGGCCGATACGCGGGAAGCGTCGCATGTGACGCCAACCGTCAGCGATGTCGGTGAGAGCAGCAGCTAGGGTTGACGGGCGCTTGGGGGCATCGGTGGCAGGTATCCGGGTGCGCAGAATGAACCAGGCCGAAATCAAGTAGCTGGCGCTGTCGAGCACAAACACCAGTTGGGTCCCGAGCCAAGCGGTGGCAAATCCGCCCAGTGCCGCTCCAACCGCCAGTAGAGTTGACCAGGTGGCTGCTGACAACGTGTTGGCGGTCAGCAGCTCCCGCGGTGACGTGACGTTGGGGATCACCGCACTCCGTGCCGGGATGAAAACCGCCCCGAGGATCACTTGCAAAGCGATTAGCAAGTAGAGCAGGGGTAGGTCCCCAGCATCGTTCACCAACAGGAAGCCGAGCACCACCACCGCTCGCAGGAGATCGGAGCCGATCATTAGCCAGCGGCGATCGAGGCGGTCGACCAGCAAGCCGGCAAACGGTGAGGCGATGGCCCAGGGCAACAACTTGGTGATCAACACCAAACCCATTGCCAAAGGGGAGCCGGTGAGGTTGCGGACCAGGGTATACAGCGCGATGGTGGCGAACCAGTCGCCGAGCAGCGACGCCATGTCGCCCAACCAGATTCTTCGGAAGTTCTGATTGGAGCGCAGCAGCGCGAGGTATCCTATAGATTGATCTTGCGTGGACACTGAACTGTCTCCCTGATCGAGAAACCGTCTCCTGGTGGAGACACCGTCTCCCTGGTCGAGTTGTCCTATCATGGATTCGACCCACAAAACGAGAGCGTTGGGCAAAGACCGGTTGACGGTCAGGCCTGTTCAGCCGTACAACTAATGCCGACACTGGGTTTGTCGACAGACCCAGTGTCGACAGACCCAATGTCGACCAAAACTAGTATCGATATGTACGAAGAGTTCTACGGCTTCAGCGAGCCGCCATTCAACATTACCCCGGATCCGCGGTTTCTGTTCTTCAGCGATCGTCACCGGGAGGCGTTCGATCATCTGATGTTCGGGATCACCGAACGCAAGGGTTTCATCCAGATCACCGGTGAAGTAGGAGCCGGCAAGACGACTCTATGCCGGGCGCTTTTCGACAGCCTCGACGAAGGTTATGAAACCGCCCTGATTCTGAATCCGCGGATGACCAGCCTGCAGCTCCTGCGGTCGATTCTCGCCGAGCTTGGTTTGGAGACCGCGGGAGACGATCGTTTTCTCTACCTCGAGGCGCTCAACCGTTTCCTGCTCGACCAGGTTGCCCAGGGGCAGGACGTAGTGTTGGTTATCGACGAGGCGCAGGACATGAGCATCGAGCTGCTCGAAGAGGTGCGGCTGCTGTCCAACCTCGAAACCGATCAGCGCAAGCTGCTGCAGATTGTCCTCATGGGGCAGCCGGAGCTACGCGAGTTACTCGACGATCGACGCCTGCGTCAGCTGCGTCAACGCATCACGGTGCGTTATCACCTGACCTCGCTTACTCTCCACGAGACCGAGCACTACATCAGCCACCGCATGAAGCTGGCTGGCGGCAACGGCCGACCGACGATCGACAGTTGGGCGCTGCGCAAAATCTATCGTTATTCAAGGGGAGTACCGCGGTTGATCAACGCGGTCTGCGACAAAGCTCTGTTGTGTGGTTTTGTCGACGGCACCGATCGTCTGCGATGGCGCCACGTGCGCCGCGCCGTCCGCGAACTCGAGGGCCGATTTACATGAGTCTGATCAACGAAGCGCTCAAACGGGCACGACTCGAGGCTGCCCGCCGTGATGCCGCTGACAAAGGGGTCCCGGCATCTGCTCTGCCGACTTACTTTGCACCTCGCCGCAAACCCTGGCTGGGGCCGTTGCTCGGCTTCGTCGGTGGGATCGCCGTGGTTGGCATCGCCGGGGGAGTCTTCTGGTGGATGCAGGCCAAACCGTCGGCCTCCATCGCCAGGGAAGACGTCGCCCAGGCGGTAACGCCGCCCGAGCAGGCAGCCCAGGGGACCTTGCCGGTGGGCAAGTCTCCGGCCCCGGTCACGACAACCCCTCAATCTGCGGCGTCCGCGGAGGGCCAGCCAGCTCAGCCGGTCACCCAGTCCCTGGCCGCGCAATCGCCAACAACGGCAATGCCGACTGTGGCATCGCCCAGCTCCCCTCCGCGGGCTGAGCGCTCTCGCGACGCAGCTCCTGCCGAGGCACCGCGAGCAGAGAGACCGGAGCGTGCCCCAGAGTCTGCGCCTGCAGGAGAGCCTGAACCCGTGCCAGAGTCTGTGCCGGTACCAGAGTCTGTGCCGGCATCAGAGCCGGCCAGGACACGAGGCGAGGCGTCTCGACCGCCTGCATCCGCCACGACCACTGGGCCGAACTCTTTCCGCCGCCAAACCACGCTTGCAAATGGCAAGACCGTCAAGTTGGACTTCATCGTGTGGTCAGAGGAGCGGCCATTTGCCCAGATCAACGGTGAGTTGGTCAATCCAGGCCAAATGGTCGAGGGTTACGTCCTGGCCCAGATCGAACGCGATCGGATTGAGCTCAAAAGTGAGCAAGAGTCCTTCTGGCTGCGGGTGAATTAGCGGGGGCTGCAGGAACGCGGGATTCTGAGTTGAATTGTTGCCGACGCTGATATCCTTGGCTGGTCACCAACCAGCTGAGGAGAATCCGCATGTCGATCCAGTTCGAGCATCGAGTGTCCCGCCGTCTGCCCTTCGCCCTGGCACATTTGGCCGTCCTTTTATTGTTGGCCGGCTGCGGCGGTGCGGAACCCGAAGTCACAGCGGACAGCCCGCAGCCGAGTGAGGCACAGCCGGTGGCAGCCGAAAGCAGTTCAGTCGAGCTCGAGTTCTGGCAGTCGGTGAAGGACTCCGGAGACGCGGATCAGCTGCTGGCCTACATCAAGAAGTATCCCCAGGGACAGTTCGTGGAATTGGCTGAAACTCGCCTGAAGAACTTGACTGTCGAAGCCCCCAAGGCAGGCAGTCAGGTTGCGTCAAAGGTCGAACCGCCCAAGACACAAACCGTCGAGGCGCCCGCGACCAAAAAGAAAGTTGTCAAAGCCGGTTCTCCAAAGTCAGAACCATCGGCGAAGGGGCTCAATCGACGCGATCGAGTTCTGAGCGTTGCACGGCGGTCTTTGGCTCGTTACTCGGATCCACGGTTGCACATCTATCCAGACATACCGCGCTTCAAAGCCGACAACGCGGCGTCAATCCACGGTATGGATCCGACCAAGATCCTTGTGCTTTACGATGACGGCTTTCGTGCCGGCGGCAAGACCGGGTTTGTGGTCACCGATCGACGGATCTACTGGCGTTTCGTTTCCGGCGCCGATGCGCTTTATCTCGACTTTCAGGACATCCAATCCTCGATCGCCCGCAAGAACAAATTCTTGCTCAACGGCTATGAGGTCTCGACCACCATGTCGTCCAGCCCGAGACACGCCGCCGAAACCTACGCCGACCTGGCGTTGGCTCTGCGTGACGCTTTCCGGTGATCTCCAAGTGCGGGCACCGAGCCGCTGTTCTTGACCGCGGCGATGCTACTTGGCTTGAAAGAGGTCGAGCGTGCGGCGGGCTTTCTTGGAGCTCGGGGTGTCCTCGCTACCAAAGCTCACTCCAGACTTGTGGCAGTGGCAATGGTCAGTCGTCTCGGTTGGTGTCGTCGTCTTGCTCAGGGGCTTCCAGCTTGTCTTGGCCCGAGAGACCTCGTTTGAAATTACTGAGTCCTTCCCCTAAACCCTTACCGAGTTTGGGTAAGCGGGAGGCACCAAATAAGACGATCACGATCAGGAATATGATGAATAGTTCGGAAACGCCAAGACCCATGAGAAATCTCCTTAGGAGTGGGCATAAGTTAGCAGCTTAGCATGGCCTCGATCGGCCAACAGAGTCTCGACGCAACTCCTAACTGGATCGCGTGAGTCCTAAGTCCTGGGATCGCGGTTCGATCGAATTCCGGAGCCCGTAGGGCGGAATCCGGTAGCCCAGGGTGCCAACCCTGGGTTCTGGGATTGGGATCGGATCAACGCTCGCAGGTGTCCGAAAGATCGCTCCGTAGCCGCACTGAGCTGCCACCAAAGTTGCCGGTACGCTGTTTTGCGTAGCGTGCGTCCATCAGGTGGACGATGTAGCCGTCGTCAGCGCCGTCGGTCGAAACCTGTTCGATCTCGACCCATGGGTAACGCACCCAGTTGGCCATGCCCTGCATGCAGGGAGCATGGAAAGCGGCGCGAGTGACGTCGGTTTCGGTCAGCCGCGGCTGGGTGATGTCTTCAAGCTCAAAACGAGGGTGTGTGAACCAATTGAAGGTGCCGAAACGAAACTCGGTCTCGGTGGTGATGACGATAGCGTGGGTAAGTGGACGCAATGGCAAAGGTCCAGCCATCACGTCTTCCGCAACGATTCCGAGTCCAGGTAGGGAAGCTTCGACCTGGTGGCGTGTTTGGACACTGCTGGTGTAGAGGATGGCGATGTAGCAGCTGCCGGCAACCAGGGCGGCTTGGGCCAGCCGGCGTTTGGAACGTGCTGACCGCGGAGTGCGACCGCTTGCTCGTAGTGCGACGAGGAGTGCCAAGCAGCCGAACCAGAGTATCCAGGCCCAGGGCTGGTCACGGGCACCGGATAGCACAATCATCGATGCGAGGAGCGCCAAGACGGTCCAGGCCACCTGCTGACGGCGAGTTCGCGAGCCGATGAGAAACGCTGAACTGCCAAGCATCAGCCACAGCCACGGATCGATTATGAACAACGTGTCGCCGTAAAACCAGCGGCCGTCGAACGGCATCAGCAGGCGGATACCGTAGGTATTGAGCCAATCGAGAAAAGGGTGCGTCCAGGTGCCGATGGTGGCCAACAGCAGTAGCGACGGGAAGTGTGCTGGCGGCGCCTGGGGGTTGCGTCGCTGTCGCCAGAAACGGTCGATCAGTGCCATCAGACCGGCGAGCATCACCGGCAACAGCAGCAGGGCCGGCACACCATGCGTCCAGCCGCGGCGAAAGCTCAATGCCAAGTCACTGCTGACGAAGTACGACATGCCATCGACATCGGGCAGGTTGGCGGCCAGCACTAGGGTTGTCATCGCCAGCGGTGTCCGTTTGGATAGTCCGCTATTGGCGAGGGCGACGCCGGTCAGGCTGTGGGTGAGAGGATCCATACGCTGGCTGTCGAGTGGGCGTTCCGAGGCCGACTTCAGTGATCAGCCAACGCAAAACGCCCGTCGTCAGAGGAAAGCTATTGCTTCAGAGTGTTGTAGACGATTTTGGTGAAGCCATCGGCAGGGATGAAGCCCTTGGCCCAGGTTTCGTCGAAGGCGGCGGTCGGTTTGGCAGCAATAACCTCTTCGAGGCTCTTGCCGGCTTCGACCAGCGGCGCAACTGCGGCTCGGACACCGCGAAGCATTTCAGCGTAGGCGGCGAGCTCTTCACGATTAGAAAGCGGTCCGTGACCGGGAATAATACGGGTGTCACCATCGATCATCGCCAGAACCTTGTCGGCGGCAGCGATCATCCCATCGATCGAGCCACCGCTCGAATAATCAATGAACGGGTACATACCGTTGAAGTAGAGGTCGCCCATGTGAACCACGTTCGATCCACGGAAATGGATGACGGAGTCACCGTCGGTGTGTGCCGGTGGCACGTGAAAAGCATGGATTTCACCTCCATTGAGATGAAACGTCACGCTTTGATCGAATGTGACTACCGGCAAGGCGGCATCGGGAGCCGGGGGATTATCGGTTTGGAAGAAGTCGACTAGGCCACCGGCTTTGAGGCGCTTGCGAACGTTATCGTGGGCAACGAGGAGGGTGTCGGCCTGGCCGAAATTTTCATTACCGCCAGTATGATCGCTGTGCCAATGCGTATTGAGCAGGAATCGGATCGGTTGGTCACTGACTTTGGCCACCGCGGCGCGGATCTTGTCGCTCAGGGGGGCAAATTGGTCGTCGATGAGTACGACGCCATCGTCGCCAGCTGAGACGCCGATATTTCCGCCTGCACCCTCCAGTATGAAGATTCCGGCTGCGACCTTAGTGGTCTTGATTTCGACCTGCGACCAATCGGGTTGAGCGTAGACTGGCTGGCTGAGCGTGGCAACGAGCACTGCACCAGCCAGGGCTGGGTATAAGCAACGGTTCATGAGTGAGCCTCCGAAAAGTTTCTAGGATCTGTCTGGGATCGTAGCAGACAGTACGCGGAGGGCAGGATTCCGGATGCGGAGGCTGGGAACTAGGCAGCGCGACAGGGTAGGCGACCGGTCGGGACAGGCAAGGCTCGAGAGCTTCACCTATCAGTCCTTTTGGTGGCCAGGGGTAGAGCATCAATAGGCAAGAGTGAGCCGTGCTAGATAGACCAACTTTCAGTATACTAAGCACAGAATCTGCCTATTGATTCCGTTCTGCTAGCCTCGCGCCAATTCCAAGGATCCGAGGGGGTCCGTGGCGACGAAGGCATCATCGATCCTTCTTGCCATCGATTTGCATCCTAGCGGAGGTATATCCAGTGGAAGTTCCAGGCGCTGCACACAAGATTTTGGTAGTTGACGACGAACCCGACATCGTTAGTGTGGTTCGAATGACGATGGAGTCCGAGGGTTTTGAGGTCAATACCGCCTATTCGGCACAGGAAGCTTTCGATCTGATCGGTCGCAAAGGGTTACCACACCTCGCGATACTCGACATCATGATGCCGGGAACCGATGGCATTACCTTGGCTCGCAAACTTCAAAAGTTTTCTGACTTGCCGGTCATTATGCTGACCGCAATCGATGAGGAAGCGACGGTCGTCAAGACGATCGAGGAAGTAGCGGAAGACTACGTCACCAAGCCCTTTAAGCCCAAAGAGCTTGCGGCACGTGTCAAACGCGTCATCCGGCGCATGGGCGACTTCGCGTTCCGGCTAGAAACACTGACGGTGATCGACGATCGGCTGGCGGTCGACTTTACTGCCAAGAAAGCACTGATCAATGAGGAGCCGGTCTCTTTGACGCCCACTGAGACCAAAATTCTCCACATCTTGATCCGCAGTGCCCGGCGGACGGTGACAACCGACTACTTGCTAGCCCGGTTGTGGCCCCTCGACGAAGTCTTCGAAGATACCCTGAGGGTTCATGTCCACCGCCTGCGGCAGAAGATCGAACCCAATGCCTCCAAGCCGCATTATCTGATCACTCAGCGCGGCGTTGGGTATAGTTTCCTACCGACGCACTAAGCCGAACAACGTTGTTCCGGCGGATTCTCGGGCTGAGCGATCAGCCCATGGAACACTAGCTGGGTGACCTGCTCAATCGCTTCGTCGCGACTGAGGCGGCCCTGGTCACGATACGAGCATACCCCCCAGTGGACGATGCCCAATAGGCTCATGACGGCAACGGATGGATCGACGTTCGAACGGCTGTTGCGCTGCTGAAACACCTGCGCAACACCTTCCTCTAAGGCGTTGATGAAACGTTGGGCGCGGTCGCGGATGCTCTGGGGCAAAGCGGGGTTATTCTCGGCACCGCCATCGATGACGAGTGACATGATGCCGGGTTCGTCGATCGCCAGGTTGGTGTAACGAGCGACGATTCGGCGGAGCCGCTGGTCTGGCTGTGACGTGTTGGGGGGCGGTTCCAGAACTTCCTTTTGGAGTCTCTGCAAGCGGTATTGGGCGAGAGTCTCTGCCTCCATCGCACGCAGTCGTTCGAGTGAAGTGCCATCGGGTGGAGTACCCAACGCAGTCTCGCTCCAGCCTAATACGGTGGCTGTGCAGCTCGAGGCGGTGCCGACAGAGCACAGCAGAACGTGCTCGCCCGGTTGGATGTTTTTCCAATGTGCGGCGTGAAAAAGGCTCAGCCCGAGCAGCGCTGGGCCGGCATCGGCATACAGCGGATAGATGTTGCAGGTCTGCCCATCATCGATCCCCAACGTTTTGGCGAAGAACGCCGCCGACCAAGCGAATGGAGTGTTGAACACGAAGTGATCGATCTCGGCGAACGTGAGACCCGCTTTGTCGAGAGCTTGGCGGGCGCAGGCCACGAGGTGTCTTTCGGCGGTGGACCGTAACGCGCTTGCCGCCTCATCGGTTTTGCGCAGCCGGAACCTTGGGGCCTCCGCATCGCCAGGCTCCACTTGGTACTCTATCGCTGCCCGGCTGGTTCCGGTGTGGACACTGTGGCCACCGAGATAGCCGAGAGTCTCGCTGACCGGACCGACAACCATGGCAGTCGCGGCATCTCCGAGGCCCCAATCTTCAATTTGTGATGCTGAGGCTAACCGCGAGTAGGTGCAGGAAGTGACAACCAGAGCGCGGCGGAATTGACCGGTGGCGATCAATGAGCATGCGGTCTGGAACGCGATCAAGGCGCTAGCGCCTTCAGATTCGATGTTCCAAGCAGCACCGCGCAGATTGAGCTCACGAGCCAAGAATGTGGCGTTGCCGATGCCATAGTGATCGGGTTGCGCCGCGGTGCAGATCAGTAAGTCGACATCGGTGGCATCCAGCTGAGCGATAGTAAGCGCTTCGCAGGCGGCTCGGGCCTCGAGCTCCAGGGCGGTGCCGCCTTCAGCCAGCACGCGCCGCTCCCGGCTGCCCTGGAACGGATCCCTGAGGTATGGAGCCATCTCGGGTCGTGATGGTGCATCTCGCTGCCAGGTGACTGGACGAATCGCAGTGTCGAGCCTGGCCTGAGCTCGGGCTACTAGCGCTGGATGGTGTTCTCGCCAGTGGTCGTTGGTCACCACGCAGTCCGGAACACTGACCGCGATCGAGTGCAATCCGATGGATTTCGACATGACTTCTCCTAATACATGCGCGGCTGTTTGGCAGTCGCGGCCTGCTAACCGATGAAGGCGACCAAGGGTGCGTCGGTTGCCGATGTCGCCCTGATAGGAACGAGGCTTATTGAATACGAAGGACCTTACATCGGCCATTAAGATGCACCGATTGCCTGACGACTAGGCTGTACCGATTGCCTGGCAGCCAGGTGTGCGCCCAGATCAGGCAGCGTTCTTATTCGGCTGCGATCGGCAGCGTGCTGGGAAGCTCAACATGAAAGGTTGCGCCTCGAGCAACTTCTTCGTCCAGCACGATCCTGCCGTGCATGCCCTCAGCCAATCCCCGTGCGATGCTGAGGCCAAGCCCTGAGCCCCCTGAGCGCCGAGTCGCCGAAGCGTCGAATTGCGTGAACTTTTCGAATAGGCGGCCCTGGAAGTCCAGAGGGATTCCCGGGCCGTTGTCAGAAACACTGATGACCACTCGATTTCTTTCACCCCGGCACGAGATCGTGACGGCATCTCCTGGTGGCGAGAACTTGATCGCATTCGACAGCAGGTTGCTCAAGATTTGGCTGATCCGATCGTGGTCGCCGCGGGCACACAAGTTCTCGTCTGCCACGTCCAGGCTGAGCTCGATGTTGAGCATCTCTGCGAACGAGCGAATATCGTCGAGGGTCTCTCGGACGATCGGAACGATTTCGACGTGCTCGTCCTTGAAGGTCATTTTGCCGTCTTCGAGTTTCTGCTGATCCAAGAGATTGTTGATCAGTTGAAGTAGGCGGTTCGAATTACGTAAGGCGACGGCGACCAACTCCTGCATACGCTCCGGGTCACCGGACATTCGACCGCTATCGAGCAGTCCGAGTGAGGCGATAATCGAGGTCAGGGGTGTGCGCAATTCGTGACTGACAGTGGAGATGAATTCTTGTTTCATACGGTCGACAAGCTTACGGTCGGTGATGTCGCGGAAGATCCCGCGGGTGGCGACCGGTAGGCCGTCGACGAAGCGTGAATTGATGCTGCCCTCGACAAAAATTTCCGCGCCATCACGAGTCACAAAAATCGCTTCGATTGGTCCCTGGCCATCGACAGACAAGATGCTCTGGACGACGTCGTCTTCTTCGGAAGGTTGCTGGCGAACGACGTCCCAGAGTTTCAACTGCTGAACCTCTTGGTCGCTATAACCGAGCGTTTCTTTCCACGCTCGGTTGACGTATTGAAACCGTCCGTCTGGTGAGACGCTTTGGATCAAGTCTGTCGCGTTGTCGAGCAGATCGCGATACTTCTCTTCACTCAACGCGATCTTGAGCTTGGCTTGCCAGGTCATTATCGATGCACCGAAGGTGCGGGCGGCGGTCTTGAGAGCCTCGATCTCCACCGACAACCACTCTCGGTCATCGTCGCCATCTTCGAGGCTCAAGTAGCCGCGCAGGTTAGATTCGACAAAAATCGGAACCACCGCAAACGATCGCACCCCCCAAGCGTCGAGGATGTCGCGCTCTCGATCGGGCAACTCGCTGACTCGGCCCTGTAAGGTCTGGCCGGCTACCAAGCGGTCCTTCCAACACGCGAAGAGCTCGATACGATCTGGCAGCCCTAGCCCCTGGCGAAATCGTTCTTCGACGTCGCCGCCGGGAGTTGTCCAACTGAGGATTGCACTGCCGGTGGTGAAGGGACTGTCTTCCTTGACAACGCTCATGTAGATCAAGTCGACGCCCGTTGCCCGACCGAGACGCTCGAGGACCTCCTCGACGCTCTCCTCCCAAGAGGCGTCAGTCAACAACCTTTCAGCTGCGAGGCCGACCGCTTTCAGAATGTTGTCGCGCCGCACCAAGGCTTCCCGAATGTGTTCCTGTTCGCGAATGTCTTCACAAATTGTCACCGTCGCCATCGGTTGGAGATGTGTGTTGTGTACGCGGTCGGAAATCAGGCGGACCGGAAAGGGTTGCCCGTCTTTGGTCGAGTCGATCCGTCGTCGGACCCAAGGCTCCGCCGGATCTCCTCCGGTCTCGGTACGGACGGCTTTCGACGCATAGAGCCGAGCCTCCTGGCCAATGAGCTCCTCGACGGCGTAGCCATGCATTCTGGCGTCGGCAGGGTTGACGTAGATGATTTTGCCTTGCAAGTCAGTGATAGTGACGCCCATGTTCACCGTATCGACTGCTTTCTCGAGCAGGCGCAATCGTGTCTCGAGCCTAATCTTGTCTTCTGCTTGAGCAGCCAACTCTTCTTGGGCTTGCTCGAGCTCGAGTGTTTTGTCGCGCAGCTTACGTTCTGTGGCTTCGAGATCCAGACGGATCTTGCGACTACCTATCAGCTTCGACGGTTGTGTGATCCCCATGACTCGAGGCTAGTGTGTGTGCATTACGGTTGAGATGAAGGTTGACGGTGCTTCGGGTTTATCCGTTCCATCGGGCAAGGCAGGCGCCGGCTCCTTCTGGGCGTGGAGCTTCTCAAGGGTCATGATGGCGATGCCAGATTTCGAGCACCCGGTCGGCGAGGGTCATCGGGTCGAAGGGTTTGACGATGACGTCGATGGCGCCAAGCTCGAGATAGTGGGCGACTTCATGATTTTGGACTTTTGCGGTCACGAAGACCACCGGCGTCTGCGCGGTTGCCGGCATCTCCGACAGGGCACTCAGCGTTGCCGGGCCGTCGGGCGCGGGCATCATGACGTCGAGCAAAATGAGGTCTGGGCCAAAACACGGTGCCCTTTCCAGCGCTTCACTGCCCGAACTGCAAGCTTCAACGGTAAAGCCACCAATATCTTCCAGTGCCAAACGTGCCACCATCTGAATATCGCGTTCGTCTTCTACGAACAAAATGCGAGTCAGCTTGGGGGGCGCCTGGTGTGCTCTCTCGTCGATACTCACGGCAAAGGATGCTCGGTTGCTGGTCTTGTCTCGTTCCAAGATCACGTCTTTTCCTGCCATCGAAGACGCTCGGGACGCATGGGGAGAGGACTGTCAGTATACTTTACCGCGTATGGGTTGCTAGTTTCTCCCGAGAGCCGAATCTGGCATCTGGTTCGAGTGTCGGGGTTCACCTGCGGGTTTGGTCATTGCATCGTCAAGACCGAACCTCTATTAGCATGCGAAAGTCAAGATGAAGAGGGAACGACACGACTCCGATGGGCAAGTTTCAGATTTCGAGGCAGTGGCTGAAGTGTTAGAGGCAGAGCCGATTGCCAGGCTTCGAGAAATGGGCGAAGCCTTGGGTGTTGACGTGCCGCGTCGGATCCTCGAGCTATATCTCGAGGACGCGCCGAGACGTTTGGCGGAGATCCAACGATCGATCGACGCCGATGATGTCCAAGCCTTGCGACACGCATTGCATTCACTCAAAGGTAGCTCAGCGAACCTCGGTGCCGCAACGGTTGCTGGGCTCTGTGGTGAACTCGAGCTTTTGGCTGATGGAGCCATGCCCGAAAGGGCGCAACAGCATCAGGATGCACTCGAGGCAGAATACCGTAAAGTTGCCGCAGCGATGACTCGCCAGCTAGCCACCTTCAACTAATGACACCTCAATGGGTGGCTTCGGCCCATTCTGCGAGCTGGTTTTCGAACGCCTGGCGGACGTTGCGGAGTTCGTGCTCTAGTCGGCGAGCGGTCGCCTTGGCGCGGTGTGTTGCCTCGGCTTGGCTGAAGACCCCATCGCGGCCCCGAGCCTCGAGATCGGCGCAGAATTGAGCCATCCTCATGGCTCCTAGAGTTCCGCTAGATCCCTTGAGGCTATGGGCTGCGGTCGACAACTTAGCGCCATCTGCAGTATTGACTGCATCTCGGATGGCTGCGACCCGTTCTTCAGCACTCGACAGAAAGTTATCCACCAACTCGTTGACAACCGCCGGCTTGACGCGATGCAGATTGGTGATCACCTGGAGATTGACGCTCGACTTGGCCTCAGATCTTGGCCCGGCAGGATCTGAGGCTCGGGTAGCGAATACCGTTTCGATCGGCGGTCCTACCGAAAGTGGAGGTTCGTTGTCCGTCGTTATCCCCATACATCGTTTGAGGGTCGCCTGGAGCTCGTCTGCCTGGACCGGTTTACTGACGTAGTCATCCATGCCGGCAGCAAGACATTTTTCGCGATCACCGCGCATTGCACCTGCTGTTACCGCGATGATCTTGGGCCGCAGCTCGGGGGCAATTTCGGCGAGGATCCGGCCGGTGGTCTCGAGGCCGTCGAGCTCCGGCATCTGAACGTCCATCAAAATCACGTCATAGTGCTGGCGGCGAACGGCCGCTAATACTTCCAGCCCATCGGCGGCCAGATCCGCCCGATAGCCCATGTTCTCCAGCAGTAGGTGGGCAACTTTCTGATTGATGACGTTGTCGTCGGCAACCAGGATGCGCAGTGGCAGGCGCTGAGCGAGCTCTCTGTCGACCATCGTTTCGCGCTGGCCACGTTCGTCGAGCTGGATCACCTCGTCGCCGAGCGGCAAGCGAGTCTGGATAGTGAAGTGGAAAGTAGAGCCGATACCAACTTTGCTGTCGACCCAGATCCGGCCGTCCATCAGTTCAACGAGGTGTTTGGTGATGGAGAGGCCGAGACCTGTGCCACCGAACTTGCGCGTTGTGGAAGCGTCAGCTTGACTGAAGGACTCGAAGATTTGGTCGATCCGGTCGGCTGCAATCCCGACACCAGTATCTTTGACCGAAGTATGCAGCTCAAACATGCCAGAGGCTCTGGGCTTCGCCTCGACGCTGACGGTGACTTCACCTTCGGGGGTGAACTTGACCGAGTTGTTGAGCAGATTGACCAGAATCTGGCGAACCCGAGTCACGTCACCAACGATGGACTCTGGACAGTGCTCATCGAAAACAGCCGATAGTTTGAGTCTTTTCTCCGCCGCTGCCGCCGCAACCAAGTCAAGGCTCCCTTGGATACAGCTGCGGAGCCCGAAGGGGTGGTTCTCGAGGTCCAGCTTGCCGGATTCGATTTTTGAGAAGTCGAGAATGTCGTTGATCAAAGTGAGTAAGGTTTCGCCGCTCGAACGGATCGTTTCGACAAAATCACGCTGCTGAGACTTGAGTTCGGTCTCCAAAAGTAATCCAGTCATGCCGATGAAGCCGTTCATCGGAGTGCGGATCTCGTGGCTCATGTTGGCCAAAAATTCACTCTTGGCCTGAGACGCGGTTTCGGCAGCCTCTTTGGCGGCGCGCATGTCCTGTTCGGCGCGTTTGCGGTCGGTGATGTCGCGCGCAATGCCTAGAATGAAACGCACCGTGCGGCGCTCGTCGCGATGCGGAGTCACGATGAACTCTGCACTGCGGTTTTCACCCGAGCGGGTCAAGATCCTCAACTCGAATGGGGGGATGCTCTCTCCGAGGATGACCTGGTGGATATTGGCGATCGCTCGTGGCACGTCCTCAGGGTGGCTGAGTGAGGTGAACGGCTTGTTGATCCAGGCGTCGCATGACCAGCCTGTGAGGCGTTCGAAGGCAGGGTTCAGGGAGGTGATCGATCCGTCCTCGACCGCCAAACTGAAAATCATGTCAGGCGCGGCTTGCACCAGGCTGCGATAGCGGTCGCGCTCGGCTGTGATTTGGGTCTCGGACGTCCGCCGGAATGTTTCATAAAGCTCCTTCATCTCGTGTGATGAAGTGCTCAGCGAACATTCCAGAAGATAGCGGTCTTGGTCAGCCTCGGCGTAGGTGCGGTCGATCAGCTCGAGGAATTGCCGCCATTGTTCCAGACTCGGGGGTGTGGCGGCTCCCAGACCGAACCGCCGCAACTGGCGCTCGAGCAGATGGTGAATTACGGAGTGCTCAAGCATAGGAGCCTACGGTCAGTGGGTAGGTCGGACACGGTAGCGCTAGGATGCGGCGGTAGCAGGGTCTTCGTTGCGGCGCGAAAACCGGATTGCAACTCTCATCAGCAACAATACAACCCCTGGACTCTACCACTGCTGCGGAACTACGTCATCCAGCTCGGTTATACTGAGCCCTGGATCGTGAGCGACAACGGCTCGTCGGCAGCCACGGAATCAGCCAACAGAGCGGTCTGCTTGCGGAGCTTGACATGTCCAAGACAAAGACCACGGTATGCTTGATCGAAACAGCTCGACAGCTTACGATGAACCAAGTGATCATTTATCTTCTCAGTGAAGGCGAGTAGTTCCGTGGGTGAGCGTCCATTCGTTGTTCTTGTCGTTGACGATAATCAGGTCAACCGCGAGCTCTACTCGAGGTATCTCGAGCTCGAGGGTTACCAGGTCTTGGACGCTGGCAATGGCTCCGAAGCGCTCGAACGGATCGAGCAGGAGCCTGTCGACCTGGTTCTTCTCGACGTGATGATGCCTGGGCTCGATGGCTTCGAGGTCCTCGAAAGCTTGCGTGAGAAACATTCGCCGGAGTCCCTGCCGGTGATTATGGCAACGGCTAAAGATCAGAGTACCGATGTCGTCAAGGCTTTTGATCTCGGAGCCAATGATTACGTCACCAAACCGCTCGACTTGCGGGTTGTTGCGGTTCGCGTACAAGCTCAACTGCGTTCCCGGATCGTCGCTAGAACCCAGCCAGATACCATCACCTCGGTGTCGAGAATCGAACCTGGCACCATACTAGAAGGTAAGTATCGTCTCGAGTCTCTGATTGGGCAGGGTAACTTCGGAGCTGTCTACCGGGCGACTCATCTCACCCTCGACCGTCATGTTGCGGTCAAATTGCTGGATGCGAACCTGCAACCTGGTGATGAGTTGTTGGCGCGCTTTCAACAAGAGGGGATCTCTGCCTGCCGAATCCAGCATCCCAACGCAGTGGTGATCATGGACTTCAGTGTCACGGCTGAGGGCATCCCTTTCTTGGTGATGGAGTTGCTGCGCGGTGACACCTTGGAGGACGAGCTCAATCGTCGTGGACGACTGACGCCGGAGCGTTGTGCCGAGATCTTGATCCCAGTCTGTGGGGTGTTGGCCGAGGCGCACGCTCTGGGCATCATCCATCGCGACATCAAACCGCAGAACATTTTTCTCCATAATGCGCGGCATGGTGAAGCGGTCAAGGTCCTCGACTTTGGGATCGCAAAGTTGGTGGGAGACGCCGCCGGGGATCAGGAGTTGACCCTCGAGGATGGCGTCATTGGTACGCCGATCTATATGGCTCCAGAGCGTTTTGTCAAAGTGAGTTATGACGGCCGAGCCGACGTCTATAGTGTGGGTGTCATGCTTTACGAGATGCTGGTTGGGAAACCGCCTTTTCACTTGGCTGGGACCAGCCCGCTCAAGGTGATCTACGCGCATATGAACGAGACGCCGAGGTCGCCACGGGAGCTCAACCCAGAGCTCTCGCCGGAGATTGCCGCGATCGTCTTACGAGCGCTAGACAAAGATATGCTGCAGCGCCCGAGTGCTGAGGAGTTGATGCAGGACTATGCGGCTGTGCTCGGCCTCGAGTTGCCGCCGGCGGGCCAAACGTTCGCGGACAGCGAAGCGACGGCGGATGAGTTCCCGGGTGACTCGCCAAGTCGCTAATCTGTGCCCTCGAATAGTCTGTGCCCTCAAACAATCTGTGCCCTCGAACAATCCGTGGCCTCGAACAGTCTGTGTTCTCGACTAGACCTGACCAGATCGTTGCGGCGCCGGGGCTTGGTCGGGTTTGGCAGCGGCCTTTGCCCAAGGGCTGGATGAGCGTGTTCGCAATCTGCCAATATTTCTTTTCTAGAACAGAGATTCCGGTGTAGATTATGGGTTGTAGGCATCTGGCATGCTTTTCGTTTTTTAGGCAACCGACGGAGTGATCCCGAGTCTGAGCTCGGTCCTTTGAATGGTCGAAGTTTTAGGACAGCTGAACGTTGGATCAGACTGAAGATGAGCGGCGAGCTTCTATCCTCGTCGTTGACGACAATCCGGTAACACGGGTGTTGTGTTCACGGGTACTAGCCCGTGAGGGATATCGAGTGCTCTTGGCTGAGGACGGGATCGAGGCACTCCGCGTGGTCAAGGAAGAACCGGTGGATCTGGTCCTCCTCGACGTCATGATGCCCGGCTTGAGCGGATTCGATGTACTCGAGACCCTGCGCAAACTGTATTCGGCACAGACGCTGCGCGTCATGATGGTCACCGCCAAGGATCAGAGCGAGAGCGTCGTTCGGGCGTTCGAGTTGGGCGCTGATGACTACATCACCAAACCGTTGGATGTACCGGTGATGGTAGCGCGGGTGCAAGCGCATCTGCGGTCTCGCTCGGTGACTCCTCAGCCAGCTCAAACCGTGATGGATCTGGCACCTGGTACTGAGCTCGAAGGAAAATACCGGCTCGAGTCGGTGATCGGTCACGGCAGTTTTGGGACGGTTTACCGCGCCACCCATCTTGGTCTGCAGCGTGCTGTTGCTCTAAAAATTTTCACTTCGGGCCTGAAAGCAAATCATGGCGCAGCCCGCTTTCAGCGTGAGGCAATGTCGACCTGCCGCATCGATCATCCCAATGCCGTGCAGGTTTTGGACCTCAGTGTCACCGAGAAAGATGTCCCCTTCTTGGTCATGGAGCTGCTCGAAGGCCGCACTCTGGCGCAGGAGTTACAGCGAGTCGGCGAGCTTTCGCTGGCGAGATGTGGCGAGCTGTTGCGGCCGATATGCCAGGTGCTGAGTCAGGCTCACAGCCTGGGAATTGTCCATCGTGACGTCAAGCCACAGAACATTTTCATCCACCAGGCGAGGCAGGGTGAAGTGGTCAAAGTCCTGGACTTTGGCATTGCCAAACTCATCGACGACTCGGCCATGGAAGACAAGATTACCGTTGACGGTATCGTAGGGACACCGATGTACATGGCGCCGGAGCGTTTCAGTGGAGGAGCGTGCAACGACCGGGCGGACGTTTACAGCGTCGGTGTGATGCTCTATGAGATGCTTACAGGACGTCGACCTTTCGAGAGCAAGGGAGACCTCTTCAAGCTGATTCTGCTGCACATGAACGAGGTTCCGAAATCGCTGTGTGAGTTGCGCCCGGAGATTCCAAAGGCGATCGAAGCCGTGGTCGTCGAGGCCTTGGCGAAGCAGAGCGCAGAGCGCCCGTCTGCTGCCGCTCTGGCAAGTCGATTCGATCGAGCCCTACGTCACGAGGAGACGATTCTCCCAGGATAGGGCTGCTAGCTCAATCGATCCCACGAGGATCCCATCGCGTGGTGAATACGCCCGAATAACGCGCGTAGCTCAGGGTCGAAATGCTGTCAGATGCATCCACTGTCAGGTGCATCCACTGTCAGATGCATCCAGTGCTCCCTGGCAAGGGCAATGGGCGAGCCTTCATTCAGCAGAGGAGCCCGGTGAGCGACCGACCGAGCTACTGGAGGAAGTAGGCGAGCTCTTCCATGAAAATCAGCAGGTCAACTGTCTTCACTCGAACTTCGGGTGCGAGTTCGAGTTGCACCGGAGCAAAGTTGAGCACCGACTTGATGCCGGCTTCCACCAGGGCTTGATAGTTTTCCTGAGCGACTTCGGCGGGAACCGCAAGGATGGCGATTTCGGCTCCTGTTTCCTCAATCCCGGGTGCAAGCTCGTGGCTATGACGTATCGTGACTCCGGCGAGCTCAGTACCGACCTTGGTCGGATCGTTATCGAAAATCGCCACGATCCGGAAGTTACCAGAGTGAAAACCGGGGAAAAGCGCGAGCGCAGTGCCGATGTTGCCTGCGCCAACAATAATCGCGGGATGTAGTCGTTGGATGCCGAGCAAGCGCTCCAACCGTTCCCGCAGATGCGCAACATCATAACCAACACCGCGAATCCCGAATTCGCCGAAGTACGCTAGATCTTTTCGGATTTGGGAGGCTGAAAGATGGAATCGCCGAGCCATCTCCTGCGAAGCAATGCGGGACACGCCTTCAGCCTGCAGATGTCGCAGGCAACGCAAGTAGACCGAAATCCGGTTCAGCGCCAGGGGGGAGATATCGTCCGGCTGAGTCATCACCTGCAGCTAGGTAGTAGATCGCATGGTTGACCACCAAAGGCGACCAGCGAGGCTAGGTGGTGTGAGGGACGAGAAGACTTGTCAAGACTTGGTGCAAGGAACAGACTGCAGAGGGAGATTGGTGCGAAAGGGGGGAC
>JAJCXO010000066.1 GCA_029263395.1 Acidobacteriota bacterium
ACCGCAGCCATCACTCGCATCCTGCGAGTGACTGCCGTCCTCTTCTGCATGGGCCTCGGCTTGTTTTTCTGGATCATGCGGCGCCGTGATCTGGCCATGGCTCGATTGCACACATCCACCGTAGGAGTCGGTTCGCGATGAGGCCCGAGTTCTCGCTATTTCCCGAGCAGGCCTCGACCATCGCCTCGAAGGTCGATGCACTCTATTTCTTCGCGTTGGGGATCAGTGCGTTTTTCTCGCTGCTGATCGCCCTCGTGATCTTCGCCTTCTTCATCAAGTTCCGGCGTCGGCGTGCTGGCGAGGTGGGAGCGAAAACACACGAATCTATGGCCCTGGAGATCGTGTGGTCGGTGATCCCGTTGATCATTTGTATGGTGCTGTTCGTGTGGGGGGCGATCGTCTTCATCGATATGCGGACCATGCCCGACGATGCCACCGAGTACTACGCCACTGCCAAGCAGTGGATGTGGAAGTTTCAGCATCCCGAAGGACAGCGCGAGATCAACAGCCTCCACATTCCAGTGGGTGAGCCGATCATGCTGACCATGACCTCGGAAGATGTGATTCACAGCTTCTTTGTGCCAGCGTTCCGCGTCAAGCAGGATGTTGTACCTGGACGTTATACCACCGTCTGGTTCGAGGCCGACAAGGTCGGGACCTATCACTTGTTCTGCACCGAGTACTGCGGCTCTCACCACGCGCAGATGAGAGGCTCGGTGACGGTGATGGAGCCGGACGACTATCAAGCCTGGCTAGCTGGGGGCGGTCCGGTGGCGGCGCCCCAGGAGCTTGGTGAAGCGCTGTTCACTCAGCATATTTGCAACACTTGCCACTTCGAAGACGGCACAGGCCGTGGACCTTCGCTGGTTGGTATTTTTGGCTCGGAGGTACGCGGCACGGACGGCTCGGTTCGGGTCGTGGATGACAACTATCTTCGGGAATCGATTCTCAGGCCCTCCGCGCACGTCAACGAGGGTTATTCGCAGATCATGCCGACTTACCAGGGACAGCTCAGTGAAGTCAGCCTGCTGCAACTGATCGCATACATCAAGTCGATATCAGACTCTCCTAGTGAAGAGTCGCCGGCACCAGCAGCCGTTGCCGCAAACGGTGAATAGGGGACCGACCTCGAAATGAGTACCCAGGAATTCGCCTTCACTCCGTATCCGGATCTGCCGAAGAGCCACTATTTGAATGTGGCTTATGGCCTCAAGTCGTGGCTCTTTACGACAGATCATAAGCGGATTGGCATCCTCTACCTGTTGTCGATCACGTTCTTCTTTGCGCTCGGTGGCCTGTACGCCACAGCGATTCGCCTCGAGCTGTTGACACCCGCGGGTGACATGGTCCAGCCGGATACCTACAACCGGCTGTTCACCATGCACGGGATCTTGATGGTCTTCTTCTTCCTGGTGCCGTCGATTCCCGCGGTATTGGGGAATTTTCTGTTGCCGCTCATGATCGGGGCCAAGGACGTCGCCTTTCCGAGGCTCAACCTGGCGAGCTGGTACATGTACATGTTCGGCGCCGGCTTCACCATGTATGCGTTGTTCATGGGTGGAGTGGACACCGGCTGGACCTTCTACACACCGTTCTCCTCGACCTATTCGAATAGCTATGTTGCGGCGGTGGCGGTCGGCATCTTCATCAACGGTTTTTCGTCGATCTTCACCGGTATTAACTTCATGGTGACGATCCACCGCATGCGGGCTCCGGGCATGACCTGGTCCCGCCTGCCGTTGTTCGTGTGGTCGCACTACGCCACCAGTCTGATCATGGTGTTGGGAACGCCGGTTTTGGCAATCACCATCGTGCTGCTGGCCATGGAGCGGGTGTTCAAGCTCGGTTTCTTCGACCCGGCGTTGGGTGGAGATCCGGTGCTGTTCCAGCATCTGTTCTGGTTCTATTCCCACCCAGCGGTTTACATCATGATCTTGCCGTCAATGGGTGTGATCTCGGAGATCATCGCGGCTTTTTCCCGCAAACCAATTTTCGGCTATAAGTTTGTCGCCTTTGCCTCGATGGGGATTGCGATCCTTGGCTTCTTAGTCTGGGGACATCATCTTTTTGTCTCCAGTCAGTCGTTGTACGCCGGATTGATCTTCTCGATTCTCAGCATGTTGGTGGCGGTACCCTCGGCGGTCAAAGTTTTCAACTGGACGGCAACCCTCTACAAGGGCTCGATCGAATATTCGACGCCGATGTTTTATGCCTTGGGTTTCATCGGGTTGTTCACGATCGGTGGTCTGACCGGGCTGATGCTGGCAACGATCGGCATCGACGTCCATGTCCACGATACGTATTTTGTGGTCGCCCACTTTCACTACATCATGGTTGGTGGCGCGTTGATGGGGTATCTCGGCGGTCTCCATTATTGGTGGCCGAAGATCACCGGACGTATGTATCCTGGCTTCTGGTCTCACCTCTCGGCGCTGATCATCTTCCTGGGATTCAACCTGACCTTCTTCCCGCAGTTTGTGCTCGGCTATCTCGGGATGCCACGGCGATACCATTCCTACCCGGAAGAGTTCCAGATCTTGCACATTCTTTCGACCGCGGGAGCGTCCATTCTGGCGGTGGGGTACATCATTCCGTTGGTCTACTTCATCTGGTCGCTGAAGTACGGTGAAGTTGCCGGCGACAATCCATGGGATGCGGTTGGTCTCGAGTGGCAAACGACCTCGCCGCCGTCGCTGCACAATTTTGACGAGATTCCGGTGGTCGACTTCGAACCCTACGACTATGTCGAACACGAGCCCGTGGAACGACCTTATCGGTACTCCCGATCAGAAGCATGAGGAAGGAATCGTAGTGTCAGATTCTCACGCCGAAGCGACCCACCAGCCAGGGCTCGCTCACCACTTCGAGAGCTACGAGCAGCAGAAAGAAAGCTCGTTCCTTGGGATGTGGCTGTTCCTGGTTCAGGAAGTCATGTTCTTTGGCGGGATCTTCTGCTGTTATGTGATCTACCGTTCGCTCTACGGCGAGGCTTTTGCTGCTGCTAGCCGCGAGCTCAACGTGTTCATTGGTGCTCTCAATACCACCGTGTTGTTGTTCTCCAGTTTCACGATGGTTGTGGCGGTTAATGCCGCGAAACAAGGCAACCGCAAGTGGATCGTCTACGGGTTGCTGCTGACCATCTTGTTTGGCGGGATCTTCCTGGGTGTCAAGTACTTCGAGTACAGCGCCAAGTGGGAGCACAACTTGGTCCCTGGCCCGAATTTCGAGTGGCACGGTGACGACGTTGGTCGCCCAGTCGAGATTTTCTACTGCCTCTACTTCGGCATGACTGGTATGCACGCGCTGCACATGGTCGTCGGGATCGGCATCATGTTGTGGATGTTGCGCCCGGCATGGCGTGGCAAATGGACGCCGGAGAATCACAACTTTGTCGAAGGATTTGGCCTTTACTGGCATTTCGTCGACATCGTATGGATCTTCCTCTTCCCGTTCCTCTATCTGATTGGCCTCGCCACCTAGGCCGTTTCGTCGACTTAGACCGTTTGCCTACCCAGACCTGAGAGTTGAGATCATGTCCGAGCAACACGCATCCGAGCACGAACACGGCCTGAAGTTCTATTGGCTGGTACTTTTCGCCCTGCTGATCCTCACCTGGGTGACCTACGGCGCTGCCCTAATTGACTTCGGCCATCCCTGGAGTGACTTGGTAGCCTTGGCGATTGCTGTCACCAAGGCGACCCTGGTGGTGTCGTTCTTCATGCACGTCAAGGGTGCAACCTCGATGATCAAAATGTCGGCGGTTGGCGGCTTCTTCTGGCTGCTCATCTTCTTCGCCTTTGTGCTTGCCGACGTCTTGACCCGCCCCGGGATGCGCGACTTCTTCTGAGTTGGGTAAGCTCGCCTCGCGAGGAGTCGCGGGCGTCGAGTCAAGAGAATTCCCGTCGGATACAGTCGGCCAACTCAGGGCCCGTAACTAGGTGGGAGAGTGGAGTGAAGGTGTCTGGCGTAGAGTGGAGGGCTCCCCGCTGTGTGCTGGGATATGATGGGCCTTGGAGAAGAACTCAAGACCCTCGCGAGGAGATCCTGATTGATGACCAAGACTGAAGTTCAGCGTCAGGCTTTGCAACTGCCGGAGCGAGAACGCCTCCAACTCGCTGAGGAACTCTGGGCCAGTATCGCCGATCCGAACGCCTATCCGGACGATCTTCCTTTGCCACAATGGCAGAAAGACTTGCTTGACAAGCGCTTGGAAGAAACAAAAGCCGATCCGGGAAAACCGTGGGAGCAGGTTAAGGCTGAAATCTGGCCCACTAATTCATGACGAGTCGCCTTCGCCTCAGCGCTGCTGCCTTTCGAGATGTAGCGGCGGCGAAGGAGTGGTACGCAGAGAAGCCGATCCCCGGCCTCGACCTTCGCTTTCAGCTAGAACTGGACAAGGCCTTTCAACAGATAGAGAAGAGCCCTGCCGGCTATTCTGTTGTTTACAAGGATGTTCGCCGGACGATCCTGACACATGCAAAATCGCGCTGACGAGCCGCGCCGAAATGATCGGCAGTCATCAGTCAGCTAGACCTGAAGATGACGAGTCAAGAGAATTCCCGTCGGATACAGTCGGCCAACTCAGGGCCTGTGATCCAGCACACCTCTGTCTGACCCAATGATTCCTGGTGGGAGAGGCCGTTGTTGACGACGAAGAACTTCGCCGGCTCGTAAGCCTCGATGAAGCTGCGGGACGCACGAGGCAAGGTGGGGCGCCGGAGACGGCCGGCTTTGACCTCGACGCCGACAATGAGATCGCCGCGGACAACGACAAAATCGACCTCTGCCTGAGACGTGCTGCGCCAATGGTGGAGTGTCGCGCCTGGTGGCAGAGCCTTCCACAATTCGGTGAAGATCCAGTTCTCGAACAAGGGCCCAGCATCGAGCCGGTCGGCCAGCGGTCTGAAGTCGTGAACGAGCTGGTTGCGGATACCGTTGTCCACCAGAAAGATCTTCGGCCTGCTCGTCAGCTCGGCTCGTCGACCGCCAGCAAAGGGGGGCAGTGGTACAACCACATGACTCGACTCGAGGATCTCGAGGTACGAAGCGACCGTATCCCGGCCAATACCCAAGATCGAGGCCCATTCGGACAGATTGACGAGGTTGCCGACCTGGCCTGCTGCCAACCGCAGCAGACGGCGAAAGGCGTCCGGTCGTGCGATCGAGAACAAATCGGTGGCATCGCGCAAAATGATGGCTTCCACCAGCTCGCTCAGCAGCGTCTGTGGCTCCTCGCTGAGCCACACCTCGGGATAGCCGCCGAAGATCAGGTGCCGTGCCAAGCGTTCGTCCACGAGTTGCTCACGGACCATCTTGGATTTACCCGCGAGGTCGTTACAGACTTCCTCGAGGGAGAAGGGCAGCAGCCGGGTACGGGTCGCACGCCCGGCCAGTGACTCCCGGGTGCGGGCACCGAGATGGAACGAGGAGCTGCCGGTGACCAGGATAGGGACCTCGATCATGCGATCGATCAGCCCTTTGAAAAACAGCCCCGCGTCGTCGAGATGTTGCGCTTCCTCGAAGAAGAGCGGCACGGGATACGGCACCACCTGCTCCAAGTCGGCGAGGAAGAGAGGCGCTGCGCTGCACCAACGACGTACCAACGGCTGCTCGCAGTCGATGAACAGTGACGGACTTTTCGTGTCGGCCAGGTGTGCCCAGATCATGGTCGACTTGCCGGCCTGGCGCGGTCCGATCAGCAGATGAGCGCGGTCTGCCCGACACCAACGCTCACTGGCCGCTTGGGCAGCCGATCGGGCGATGAAAGTCGACGGTATGCGGGCGTGAAGCCAGGCGTCGAGGCGAGATTTCTCAACCAGCCAGGGGTTGTCTCTCAGCAATAAAGTCTGAAGATCGCGATCCACGATCGCATTTAACCCTGATAATTGCTGGGTGTCAACCGCAGATTCCAGGGTTGAGGCGCTAGGATGGCGCCTGTATCGGCAAAACTCGCGGGTTCATATGGCAGAGAACTCGCGAGCTAAGGGTGAAGCGCTGGGCGATGTCGGTCAGTTGAGTATCTCAGGGCCTCGCGATAGCCGAGTGCGAAAAAAGCCCCTCCCGGCGGAGGCCGGAAGGGGCAAAAACAGATCAAAGAATGGCGCTAGGCTCCGACTGGTTAGGCCGCTGCCGTCTCCTGCGTCTCACTGTTGGCTGGCTCGGAAGGAGCATCGGCTGCGATCTCGGGTGATTCCGAGTCCTCCCTCGACGACGCCTTTTCCTCCTCACCACTGTCGCGGCCGAGCTGACGCACGGTCGGACGAATACGATCGGCCAACTCGACCTCACCGACAACCCGGAAATAGGCTTCCAGCACCCGCGTGATGCGAATGAACTGGCGATCGAACGCTTCCAGGGTCTGATCCTTACGGACCTTGGCAGTGTCGACCTTCTTACGGTGTTCAACGATGAGGGCCACCGCCTGCCGCAACTCGGCAATCTCGGGCTCGAACTCCTGGGCGGCGGCTTCACGGTCCAACGGACTGTTCACCCAACGCTCAGACACGAACTCACGAGACACACTCCGTAGCCGATCCCGGATGATCTCACCTTGGCGCAGCATGCCAGCGGCATCCCGATCCGGAACAACGTTGAAGTCGAGCGCCAACGCCTGCACGCTCGGCTCACCGAACAGCCCCTGACACGTAGAGCGTAGGCTCAGCACCTTGCCCTTGAGTTGCGAGCTCGGCGCCTCAGCACTCTTCTGCACCTCGGCCAACTCTGCCACCGCGGCGAAGTAGCCTTGGTCCGCTTCGACCATCGCGTCACCATAAAGGCTCAGCTTGCGGCCGAGCAGCGTGATCGGCAGCTCCAGATCCGGCAGAGTCTCCCCTTCACCGAGCACCGGCGAAAGAAACTCCCCTAGGGAGCCACCAATCTCTGGTCCCTGCACCATCGCCGCGCTGACGACGAAGTCACAGAGTCCCTTCCTCTTCATCACCATCTTCTTCAGCTTCTTACCCATGACAAACCTCCTTGTCGCAAAATTTTGGCGCTTTCCGCTACTCGCCCGCCAGCCTTCACAGTCCCCTGCGGCCGAGTACTGTTCCACCCTGGTGACGAGTCGCGAGTCCCGCCAGCGACAGGGATACCTTAAAAAAGACCGTGGGACTTTTGTTCATGTCGACCAGATTTTCCTTAATCAACTGACCGGTCGGTCAATTAGGGTCCTGATCGTTCAGGCAATTCGCATTCGCTCCAATTTGGACGTTGGGCCAAGCATCGAAAATAGCCTCTTCAAGGAGCTTGGACGTTGGCAAGCCAGAGAAGCGAGCCTAGAACTGGAACTTGGATGTTCATCCAAGCTCTGAAATCAGCTCTCAGAGCACTTCGACAAGTGTCTAGGTGCGTAAATGGGTCTCGCAGGCGGCTTGGATATTTATCCAAGGTCGCGGAGGGCCTCTTCAGAAAGGTTTCTGAACGTCCACTGTCTTTGAACCGGCGATTCCTCGAGAGCTTTGAGACTCGGAGCCGTCACGCCTTGTTGGAAACTAGTGCAACCCTGAAAGGGCGGCAATCAACGAGCCTCAAGGCCCGGACTGAGCGCCGATTTCATCCCTAGGCACACCACGTAAGTGCTTGACTGGCCGGTGTTTATTCCCGTCGTGCCCATGATGGACACAGCCTACCACACTCGGCCGTCGCGGTGTTGTACAGCCGGGGACATAGGTGACACTTTAGACCGGCAACATGGGTAACACTTTTGGTAGGTTGGTTTTTGTGATCAGCCTTACGGTTTAATGCTACACGAGGATAGATGTCGTTGGTTTGGGATTCGGAGGTC